>DASRAN010000001.1:0-5781 GCA_035638115.1 Patescibacteria group bacterium
GGTGATGGAGCTGATCGAGCGGATCGCCCCGACCCACAGCACCGTGCTGGTGTGCGGCGAGTCGGGGACCGGCAAGGAGCTGGCGGCGCGCGCCATCCACGCCCGCAGCCCGCGTCACGACCGGCCGTTCGTGTCGATCAACTGCGGCGCCATGCCGGACGAGCTCCTGGAAAGCGAGCTGTTCGGCCATGCCCGCGGCTCGTTCACGGGTGCTGTCACGGCGAAGAAGGGGCTGTTCGAGGTGGCCGACGGCGGCACCCTGTTCCTGGACGAGATCGGCGACACCACGCCCGCGATGCAGGTGAAGATGCTGCGCGTTCTGCAGGAGCGGCGCATCCGCCGCGTCGGCGGGACCGACGAGACCGAGGTGAACGTGCGGGTGCTCGCCGCCACCAACCAGGATCTCGAGCAGCTGGTGCGCGAGCGGCGGTTCCGGGAGGACCTCTACTACCGGATCAACGTGATCCAGATCAAGATGCCGCCGCTGCGGGAGAAGCGCGAGGACATCCCGCGTCTCGCGGCGCACTTCCTGCAGAAGTACGGCGCGCTGATGTCGAAGCGCGTCACCAGCCTCGACGCCGACGCCCTGCGGCAGCTCCAGGAGCACGACTGGCCGGGCAACGTGCGCGAGCTGGAGAACGTCATCGAGCGGGCGGTCGCGCTGGCGCAGGGGGAGATCGTCACGCGCGCCGAGCTGTCGCGTAACCTCGGCGCCGCGCAGAAGCCGGCGCGCGAGCTGCCGGCCGAGCTGACCGACGAGGGGATCGATCTGGAGCGCGAGCTCGAGGGGCTGCGGGAGCATTTCATGCAGCTGGCGCTGCAGCGGGCGCACGGCGTCCAGACGCGCGCCGCCGAGCTCCTGGGGATGAGCTTTCGCTCCTTCCGCTACTTCGCGAAGAAGTACGACCTGATCGAAGGCCGGCGGGAGCTGCGCGCCGTGGTCGGCGAGCCGCGCGCCAGCGCGGGCTGACGCAAGTGACGGGATGAGCGCGGAGACGACCCGGCGGGAGCCGGTGGCGTGGGCGCCCGCCGCCCTGATCGCCGCGATCCTGGCCCTGGCGTTCCAGGGCGCGCTCGCGGGCCGGCTCTTCTACCTGCGCGACGTCTCCCAGAACCACATGCCGGTCCGTCGCCTGGTGACCGACCGCCTCGCCGCCGGTTCGCTGCCGCTGTGGGATCCGCTGCACGGCGGGGGAACGCCGCTCCTCGCGAACCCCGATCACCTGGTCCTGCACCCGATCACCCTGCTGTTTCTGGCCCTGCCGTTCGACGTCGCCTTCACGGCGTCGATCGTCGGGCAGTTCGCCCTCCTGGCGCTGGGCGGATACCTCCTGGCGCGCACGCTTCCCGTCGGGCGCGCCCCGGCCACGCTCGCGGCGCTGGTGCTGGCGGTGTCAGGACCCGCCGCCTCGCTCGCGAGCCAGCAGAACGTCCTCTCCGCCTGGGCCTGGGTGCCGCTCGCGTTGTGGGGATGGAACCGGCTGCCCGAATCGGGACGGCGCCTCGATCGCGTGCTGGCGGTCCTCCCCGCCGCCGTGGTCCTCGCCACCGGCGAGGCGGCCAGCGCGCTGGCGCTGGTGGGATTCGCGGTCGCGCTCGCGGTGGCGCGTCCCGCCAGTCCCGACGGCGAGAAGATGCCGGCGCGGCCGCGCACGGTGGCGGTCCTCCTGATCTCCGTGCTGGCGCTCGCGTCCCTTCTCGCGGCGGTGCAGACGGTCCCCGCCGCGGCCCTGCTGCGTCTTTCGCCGCGGGGCGCCGGTCTGCCCGACGGCGAAACGCTCAAGTGGTCGCTCGCCCCCGGCCGGCTGGCGGAGATGATGCTGCCGGGCCTCCTCGGCGATCCGACCCGGCTCGCCCCGAACGCCTGGTGGGGACGGTGGCTGTTCGAGGGCGGCTATCCGTTCCTCCTGTCGATCTACGTCGGGGCGATCCCCTGCCTGCTCGCCGCCGCCGCGCTCGCCACCGGCCGGCAGCGCCGGCGCGCCATCGCCCTCGCCTCGGCGGGAGGGTTGTTCGTCGCGCTCGCGCTGGGTGCGCACGATCCGATCTTCCGGCTGCTGCATCTCTGGCTGCCGCCGCTGCGGCAGGTGCGCTACCCGGAGCGCTTCCTCCTCGGCGCCGTGCTGTCGGTGGCTCTCTTGGCGGCCCTCGGTCTCGAGCGCCTGCTGCGCCGGCGCTCCGGCTCGCGCGCCGCGGCCGGCTTCGGCGCGGCGGCCGTCGTCGCGTTCCTCGCCGCCACCGCGATCGCCGCCTGGCCGGCGCTGGTGGACGGTGCGCTCGGGACCCTTCTCCGGCTGCCGGGCGCCTTCATCGACAGCGACATGATGGCGGTCGTGCGCGGCGGGGCGCTGCGATCGATCCTGTGGTGTCTCGCGGAGACCGCCGCCCTGACGGTCGCCGCGCTGGCGATCGCGCGCGGCAGCAGGCGCACCGCGGACCTCTCCGCCTGGGCGCTCGCCGCGGCGTGCGGCCTGTCGATGGCCTGGGCGGCGGCGCCGGCGCGGTCGACCGCGGCGCCCGGCTGGATCGCCGACCCGTCCCCGCTGCGCGAGGTCGTCGGCCACGGCGACGACGCGCCACGCATCCATCACCGCGAGCGGCCGGACGACCTGAGCGTCTGGGCGAAGACCGACGAGCAGGTCTGGGGCTTCCGATTCGACCGCTTCAGCTACTCCCTCATGACCGGGCATCCCGACCGGGTTCCGACCATGTTCGATCCGGCCACCGACCGGATGGACCTGGCCGGCTCGGCGGCGCTCGGCGCCCGGCTTCCGTCGCTGCCGATCGAGGACCAGGTGCGGGTCATGCGGATCGCCCATGCCGGGTTCCTGCTGTCGTGGGACGCGATCGACGCCCCGGGTCTGTCGCCGGGACCGGTCCTCGAGGGCCTGAGCCGCCCGCCGCTGCGGGTCTACGAGGTGCGCGACGTCCTGCCCCGGGCGCGCTTCGTGGCGCGGGCGCGGCCGCCGATCGATTCGGCCGACTCGGTGCGCAGCCTGTGCGATCGGTCGTTCGACCCGGACCAGGTGGTCCTGATCGACGGCGCGGTCGAAGGGGACGACGCCGGTCCGGCGGCCACCGCCGAGGCGCGGCTGTTGCAGGACGATCCGGAGAGGGTCAGAATCAGCGTCGAGGCGCCGCGGCACGGGTGGGTGGTCCTGGCCGACGCCTTCGCGCCGGGATGGCGGGCCACGGTCGACGGCCTGCCGGCGGAGATCCGGCGCGCGAACCTCCTGTTCCGCGCCGTCGAGGTGCCTCACGGACGTCACGTGATCGAGATGGCCTACGCACCGATCAGCCTTTATGCCGGCGCCGCCCTGACCCTGTGCGGATTCCTCATCCTGGGGGCCTGGGTGGCGCGGCCCGGAAGCGCGGGCGCGTGAGCGTCGCCGGCGCGGCGCCGACCCGGGGCGACCGCTTTCTGCTCGGCGCGCTCCTCCTCGTTCTGGCGCTGCTCGCGACCATCAGCCCGATCCGCAACTACGACTACTGGTGGCACCTCAAGACCGGCGCGCTGATCCTGGAGCAGGGGAGCGTGCCGCGCGCCGATCCGTTCTCGTTCACCGCCGCGGGGACGCCGTGGGTGGATCACGAGTGGCTCTTCCAGGTCGCCGCCTACCTGGGTCACACGCGGCTCGGCCCGTCGGCGCTCGTGCTCCTCAAGGTCCTGCTGGTCATCGGGCTGTGCGCCGTGATGACCCGTCACCTGCGGCTCGAAGGGCACGGACCGGCCGGTGTGGCGGTCTTCCTCACGGCGACTCTGGTCGGGGCGGCGTTCCGCATCGACGTGCGCCCCGAGCTGGTGACCCTCATCCTCCTGCCGCTGTCGATCGATCTCGTCCTGCGCGCCCGGAGGCGCGGCATGCGCGCGCCGCTTCTGGCCGTCGTGGCCCTGACCGCTCTCGGGGCCAACATGCACGTCGGCATCGTCCTGCTGCCGGTGATGCTGGCGGCCGGGGCGGCCGGCACCGCGGCGGCGGGACTCCTGCGCCAGCCGGCGGAGCGGTCCGGTGGCGCGCGGTTCGCGCGCCGCCTGGCGTGGACGGCGCTCGGCTCGGCTCTGGCGGTCGGGATCAATCCCTACGGCTTCAAGCTCTACGAGGTGCCATTCGAGCTGCGGCGTCTCCTGGCGGGCCTGCCCTGGCCGAATCTCGAGTGGGCGGCGCCGCAGTTCGGCGCGCTGCCGCTCTTCTTCGTCGTCCTGGGTCTCGGACTGCTCATCGTGATCGCCGGTCTGAAAGACGCCGACCCCGTGGCGACGCCAGCCTGGCTGCTCTCGGCGGCGCTGGCGCTCCTGCATGCGCGCAACGTGGGCCTGTTCTTCATGCTCCTGCCGTGGGGCGTCGGTCGTCCGGCGCGCGCGCTCATCGGCCGGCTCAAGGGAACCGATCTCTACGACCGCGCCACCCGCCGCGAAGCCTTCCGGCCAGGATTCATCGTGGCCGCCGTGCTGCTGATCGCCGGCGTGCCGCTCCTGCTCTTCCTGCCGCCGCGTCCGGCGATCGGTCTGGGCGTGGCGGCCGGGAACGAGCCGGAGGCGGCCGCCTCCTTCCTGGAACGCGAGCACCTGGATGGCCGCGTCTACAACGACGTCCGCTTCGGCGGCTACCTCATCTGGCGCCGCTTTCCGGGCACGCAGGTGTTCATCGACAGCCGCAACGAGATCTACGGCGACCTTTTGCGTGACATCGCGGGAGCGATGGCGACGCCGGACGCCTGGCGCGCGCTCATCGACCGCGAGAAGATCGACGCCGCCTTCCTGCGCTATCCTCCGACGCTCCAGAAGGTGGTCTACGCGGGGATGAACGGGGCGAAGAAGACCGGCGAGCGGGCTTTTTCCGCGGCCTACTTCCCGGCCACCGACTGGGCGCTGGTCTACTGGGACGACGACGCCATGATCTTCGTCCGGCGGACCCCGGAGCACGCGGATCTCATCCAGCGCCGCGAGTCCGTCGCCCTGAACCCGGACGACTGGCAGTACGCCTTCGCCGGCGTGCTGATCGGCCGCATCCCGGTCGGGCGGATCCTCGACGAGCTGCAGCGCAAGCTGGCCGAGGACCCGGGCTGCGTCCGGGCGCGCGACCTCCTGCAGCGCTTCGCGCGGTTCGCCCCCCCCTCCGACGGGGCCGCCGCGGGCCGCGCTTCCGGACGGTGACGCGCAATGTCAGCCCGGCGGAATCGGCCTGACGATCACTGTTACTCCCGGGGCTCCGGGCGCGGTGCGCGCCGATCACGCTCTCGTGACGGGCGCCGCAACAGCCGATGAATCAAGGGGTTCAGGAGGGGGTCCTGGCGGCGCGTCTACGTGGCATCCCACTTGCTCTCCCAAGGGAGCCGAAAGGGGGATCCACAGATGAGAACACAGAAGGGCTTCACGCTGATCGAGCTGCTCATCGTCGTCGCGATCATCGGTATCATCGCGGCGATCGCCATCCCGAACCTGCTCAACGCGATCGACCGCGGCAAGCAGAAGAGGACGATGGCCGACATGCGTTCGATCGGCACCTCGATCGAGTCGTACGCTGTCGACAACAACTTCTACCCGAAGAGCATGGCCAACGCCGGTGCGGCTGTGGTCGGTGGCTACGTGTCGCCGATCTACATGAAGACCGTGCCGACGACCGATGGTTGGCAGGGTGCGTGGGACGTCGATTCGACGGCCAACGGCGCGCAGTACACCATCACGTCGTACGCGAAGGACGGGACGCAGGGTACCAACACGGGTGGCACGACCTCCGACTTCAACTCGGACATCGTGTTCGCCAACGGCCAGTTCTTCCA
>DASRAN010000002.1:0-150157 GCA_035638115.1 Patescibacteria group bacterium
CGGCACCAATCCCGAGGAGCTGATCGCGGCGGCCCACGCCGGCTGCCTGAGCATGGCGCTGGCGGCCGCGCTCGAACGCGCCGGCACGCCGGCCGAGAGCGTGACGACGCGCGCCTCCGCCACCCTCGAGAAGGTCGGCGACGCGTTCCGGATCACCAAGATGCGTCTCGAGGTGCGCGGCCGCGTCCCGGGCGTATCGGCCGCCGCCTTCAAGGAGACGGCGGAGAAGGCCAAGGACGGCTGCCCGATCAGCAACGCGCTGAAGGGAAATGTCGCTTTCGAGCTCGACGCGCAGCTGGAAGGCTGATCAGTCGACGCGGCGCGCCGCGACCGACGCCACGAAGCGCCCCTCGAAATCCCCCTCTCGCTCGCGCAGGATCAGAAGCGGCGCGACCAGCCGCTTCAGCTCGCCCGGCTGGAGGAGAAATTCGGGATTCGTCGGCTTGCCGCGCGCCGCCTGCGCCGTCGTGAAGGTCTCGTAAATCAGCACGCCGCCCGGCTTCAGGGCCCGGCGCAGCGCCGGGAAGAGCGGCCGGTGCAGGTAGTGGACGCAGACGATCACGTCGTAGAGCGCGTCCCCCAGGTCGGCCGCCGCCGTTTCGAGATCGACGACCTCGGCGGAAATCGCCACGCCGAGGCGCCCCGCCGCCCAGCGCAGGCCGGCCACCGCCTCCGCGCCCCGATCGACGGCGCGTACCTCGAGACCGGCCAGCGCCAGGAGCAGCGCGTGCCGGCCGCGGCCGCAGGCGACGTCGAGGGCGCGCATCCGCGGGGAGGCCGGCTCTCCCTGTGCGCAGGTCGATTCGGGCTTCAGGAGATCGGCGTTGGCCAGGAGCCACGAAGACGGGCCGACGACGGGATCGATGTCGTGCGCTTCGAACTGGCGCGCGCCGGTCCAGGTCGACATCCCGCCGGTCATGTTCAGGATGCGCGGGAAGCCGACGTCGGCCAGGAAGCGCGCCGCCATCCGGCTGCGGACGCCGTGCTCGCAGCAGACCAGGATCGGCGCACCATCCTTCGGAAGCGTCGCCGCGGCGCAGGCGATGAGGTCGGTGGGCAGCAGGATCGCGCCGGGGATCGTCCCGAGCGTCGCCCACTCGTCCGGATTGCGCACGTCGAGGACGCGCACTTCCCCCGCGGCAATCAACGGCTGTGCCGCCTCCGCCGAGACGTTCTGGACCGCTTCCTTCCCTGCCGCGCTCATCGTGATGGCTCCCCGCTCGAAAGGAACCCCATTCTACCCGCCCCTCGCTCCTCTGCCCGCCCCTCGCTCCGCCGGCCGGGGCATTCGCGTGGTCACAGGTAGCCCAGCCACCAGGCCCTCCGCTTCGCCTTGAAGTCCGCGAACCAGCGGCAGGCGACAAAGAGCAGCACGATCGCCGCCAGCCACACGAGATAGAGCCAAGGCAGACTCCAGGTGTAACCCTCGGGCGGAGGCGGATTGCCCATCGGGTGGTTGGCGAACAGCCAGGGGCTCACGAAGCCGAGGCGGATCCCGGAGACGACCAGCGCCAGCGCGTGGATCAGCGGAATGTGCAGCATGTAGAAGAAGAACGGCACCCGGCCGAACAGCGCGATCCCTCGAGCCAGCGGGCCGCGCGCCCGCTCCAGGAGCGGGATCAGCGCGATGAGCGGGCCGAGGG
This sequence comes from Patescibacteria group bacterium, assembly GCA_035638115.1. GTDB lineage: Bacteria > Acidobacteriota > Polarisedimenticolia > Gp22-AA2 > Gp22-AA2 > DASRAN01. The sequence continues at coordinate 1,644 of DASRAN010000002.1, forward strand.
TCATCAGCAGGAAATCGAGCGACGCCGGATACTTGTTGGTGTTCAGGAAGGAGAAGAGCGCCGGCATCGGCGGCGCGCCGGGAGCGGACGTCGCCGCGGCGCTCCATGGCCGGGGGTCGCCGTAGAGATTGAAGCCGCGCAGCAATAGGAAAAGAGCGACGGCGCCGAGGCCGATCGTCAGGCAGGCCCTGTTCCGCCGCGCCGGCTCGAGCGACAGAATCCCTCCGAACGCGTATCCCACCGCCATGACGCCGATCCAGGGGACGATCGAGTAGAGCACCATCAGGTTGGGACCGTCGGCGCCCAGGCGGACCGGCCCCGCGAAGAAACCGAGATAGAGAATCTTCCACAGGCCGCCGAAGCGGCTGGCGCCCGCCGCCGCGATCAGCGCATCGAGGTGGGGATCGAGCAGGTTGTGGCCGGCGATGACGATCAGACCGGACGCCGCCAGCCAGCCGCGCGGCAGCCGCACCAGCGCCGCCAGGAGAATCATGCACCAGCCGATCACCCAGATGACCCCCGCCAGCTCGTAATGCATGAAGTCGAGATTGAACGTCCAGGCCACGCGCACGTACGTGAGCTCGAGGAGCACGAGCCAGGCGCCGCGGGTCACGAGATGCCGCGGGAGGCCGGCATGCCCGCGGCCGTAGAAGAAGGCGCTGGTCCCGGCGAGGAAGATGAATGCGGGTGCGCAGAAGTGGGTGACCCACCGGGTGAAGAAGATCCCGAGGGTGGGGCCTCCGGCCGGAAGGCCGGAATAGACCCGTACGTGGTCGATCGCCATCAGCACCATGACCGCGCCACGGATGACGTCGATCGACGCGATGCGCGTGCGGGACACGGGAGGTCCTTCGGTCGAGGTCGGCATCGTTGCGTCAGCCTACCGCCGCCGTCGCGCCGTCGTCCAGAGCCGCGCCGAAGAATGGCGGCGACGGGCGATGCACCACGATGGACCGGAACCGATGGGCGGCGGGCGGAGTAGAGTCGCAGGTCATGGAGCTCAAGGTCGAAGCGGTCGGGAAGCGCTATCGGGGCGGCGTGCAGGCGCTCGTCGATTTCACGCTGACGCTGGGGCCCGGCGTGCTCGGGCTGCTCGGGCCGAACGGCGCCGGCAAGAGCACGCTGATGCGCATCCTGGCCACCGTGACCCGGCCGACCGCGGGGCGCGTCCTGTGGGACGGCGCCGACGTCGCCCGGCAGCCGGACATGCTGCGCGACCTGCTCGGCTACCTCCCGCAGGACTTCGGGGTCTATCCGAACCTCACCGCGCTGGAGTTCCTCGAGTACGTCGCGGCGATGAAGGGCCTGGAGGCGCGCCCCGCGCGCGCCCGGATCGCGGCGCTCCTCGAGCTCGTCAACCTGACCGATCAGGCGCGCCGGCCGCTCGGAGGGTACTCGGGCGGGATGCGCCAGCGGATCGGGATCGCGCAGGCGCTGCTCAACGACCCGCGCCTCCTGATCGTCGACGAGCCGACCGCCGGGCTCGACCCGGAGGAGCGCGTCCGCTTCCGCAACCTGCTCGCCGAGCTGTCGGGGGAGCGCATCGTCATCCTGTCGACCCACATCGTCTCCGACGTCGAGGCGAGCGCCACGTCGATCGCGCTGATCGCGTCCGGCCGTCTCCTGGCGCACGGCGCGCCCGAGACGCTCCTGTCCGCGGTCGACGGGCGCGTCTGGGAGTCGCTGATCCCGGCCGGCGACTTCGCGTCGATCAAGGCGCGCGTCCTGATCAGCGGCACCAGCCGCCGCCGCGAGGGCGTGCTGATCCGCACCGTCGGCGCCGAGGCGCCGGTGGCGGGCGCGCGTCAGGTCGTGCCGACGCTCGAGGACGCCTACCTGCACGCGCTCGCCGAGCACCGCGCCGCGCCCGCGCCCGCCGCGTCGCCCGCCCCGCCGGCCGCTTCGCCCGCCGCGCCGGGTGGGTCGCCCGCCGCGCCGGGGGCGTGACGGCGGCGTGCGATCCTCCGCCCTGACCCTGGTCGCGGTGGCGCGCGCCGATTTCCTCGAGCGCGTGCGACGGCCGGGATACCTCGTGACCCTCGGCGTCATGGTCTGGGCCGCGAACCTGTTCCTGCCGCCCAACCCGTCCCGTTACGCCACGTTTCACCTCAGCGGCTACCGGGGCGTCTACAACTCGCACTGGGTCGGAATCGTCAGCGCCGTGCTGGCGAGCGTCTTCCTCGGCTTCGCCGGGTTCTATCTGGTAAAGAACGCCGTCGAACGCGACCGCCGCACCGGCGTCGGCGCCATCGTCGCCGCGACGCGGGTGCCGGCGCCGGTCTACCTGTTCGGCAAGTTTCTCAGCAATCTCGCGGCGCTCGCCGGCATGCTCCTGGTGCTGGCGGTCGCGGCGGCGATCGTCCAGCTGGTGCGCGGCGAGGACCGGCACGTCGATCCGCTCGCCATCCTGAGCCCGCTTCTGCTCGTCAGCCTGCCGATGCTGGCGCTTTCCGCCGCGACCGCGGTCGTCTTCGAGACCATCCCCTGGCTGCGCGGCGGCTTCGGGAACGTGGTCTTCTTCTTTCTCTGGATCGCGGCGATTGCCCAGGGCGCCGGCGGTCCGGCGCACTCGCTGACCGACGCGACCGGCGCCGGCCTCGTCGTCGAGAGCGCCGTCGAGCGCGGCCGCGGCCTCGGTCTCGCGCTCAGGGAAGAGGACGTCAGCGTCGGGATCAACGTCAAGGAAGCGGGGATGTGGAACCTGACGACCTTCGACTATCGCGGCATCCGCTGGACGCCGGCGATTCTCGCGTCGCGGCTCGCATGGATCCTGGCGGCCTGCGTGATGCCGCTTCTGGCGGCGCTCTGGTTCGACCGCTTCGACGAGGACCGCGCGCGGGCCGGGGCGCGACGCGGGACGCCGGAGCGCGCGGCCGGCGATGCGCCGCCCGTGGTGGCCGCCGCGACGTCGGCCGGCGCGGCGCCGGCCCCCGCGGGGCGCGCGGTCCATGCGGCCGATCTCCCTCCCGCGACGCGTGGCTTCGGCATCCTGCCGCTCCTGCGCGCCGAGGCGGCGATCCAGCTGCGCGGCCGGAGCCGCTGGTGGTGGCTGGTCGCCATCGGGCTGGCGGTCACGAGCGCGCTCGTCCCGGCCGGCGTGGGACGCGGCATGGTGCAGGGGTTCGCCTGGATCTGGCCGCTCTTCCTCTGGTCGTCGATGGGGGCGCGCGAGCGCCTGCACGGCACCGCCGACCTGCTGTTCTCGGCGCCGCGCCCGATCGCCCGGCAGCTGGCGAGCGTCTGGCTGGTCGGCGTGGCGATCGCCGGCGCCGCCGCGTTCGGCGTCCCGCTGCGCGCCCTGATGGAGGGGAACACCGCGGCCGCTCTCGCCTGGCTGGGAGGCGCCGGCTTCGTGTCGTCGTTCGCGCTGGCGTGCGGCGTCTGGAGCGGGACCGGGAAGCTGTTCGAGGTCCTCTACCTCCTTCTCTGGTACGTCGGCCCGATCAACCAGGCGCCGCCGCTGGATTACGGCGGGTTCACCGCCGCAGGCCTGGCGGCCGGCACCCCGTTCCGCTTCGCGGCCGCCGGGTTCGTTCTCCTGGCCCTGGCGGTCGCGGGGCGTCGCCGGCAGATCCACTCCGATCGCCGCGGCTGACTTCGCCCGACGGCGCCGCCCTCTCCGGCGGCGCGGCCGCCGCGATGCGCTATCCTGTCGCCCGATGTCGCGCCCCAGCCGCAGTCGAAAGCCACCCGGATCGGCGCCAGGCGTGCCGGTGCTGACCGGCGAGGCGCTGCCGCCCCGCATCCACGTCATCCGTTACAACGCCGGCGCCATCGAGGAGCACGACCCGAAGGACGCCGCCGCCTGCCTGGCGCTGGTCGGCGGAGACGCCGTCGCCTGGATCGACGTGCAGGGTCTGGCGGATCTCGATCTGCTGCGGGCCCTCGGCGCGGGGCTCGGCCTCCACCCTCTGGCGCTCGAGGACGTGGTCAGCTTCGGCCAGCGCCCCAAGGTCGAGGACTACGACACGCACCTCTTCGTGATCGCGCGCATGCCCGAGCAGGGCGACACGATCACGACCGATCAGACGAGCCTGTTCCTGCGCCGCGACCTGGTCCTCACCTTCCAGGAGCATTACGGCGACTGCCTGGACGGGGTGCGCGAGCGGCTGCGCAAGGGGAAGGGGATCATGCGGCGCTCGGGGCCCGATTACCTCGCCTACGCGATCCTCGACGCCATCACCGACGGCTTCTTCCCGGTCCTCGAGTCGCTCGGCGAGCGGCTGGAGACGCTCGAGACCGAGGTGGTGACGCGGCCGGGCCGCTCCAGCCTGGAGAAGATCCACCGGGCGAAGCGCGACCTGCTCACCCTGCGGCGCGCCATCTGGCCGCTGCGCGACGCCATCAACGGCCTCACCCGCGAGGAGCACGAGCTCGTCGCCCATCCCACCCGCGTCTATTTGCGCGACTGCTACGACCACGCGGTGCAGGGTCTCGACATGGTGGAGACCTATCGCGAGCTGGCGGCCGGGCTGATGGACATCTACATCTCGACCCTGAGCCAGCGGCTCAACGAGGTGATGAAGGTGCTCACCATCATCGCCACCATCTTCATCCCGCTCACCTTCGTCGCCGGCGTCTACGGCATGAACTTCCGCCACATGCCCGAGCTGGAGTGGCGCTACGGCTATCCGCTGGTGATGCTCCTGATGGGGGCGATGGCGGCGGGGATGGTGGTCTACTTCGCGCGCAAGGGATGGCTCGGAAGCCGCGGTCTGCCCCCGGCCGCTCCCCCGTCGCGGCGGAAGCCGACCCGCAAGCATCTATAATCACCGCTTCCATGGCGCTCACCCCAGGCACCAGGCTCGGGCCCTACGAGATCCTCGCTCCCATCGGGGCGGGCGGCATGGGCGAGGTCTACAAGGCGCGCGACACACGCCTCGACCGCGTCGTCGCCATCAAGGTCCTGCCGGCGCACGTCTCCGCGAACCCCGACCTCAAGGCGCGCTTCGAGCGCGAGGCCAGGGCGCTCTCGGGATTCCAGCACCCCCACATCTGCAGCCTGTACGACGTCGGGCGGCAGGAGGACGCCGGCGGCCCGGTCGACTTCCTGGTCATGGAATATCTCGAGGGGGACACCCTCGCGGCGCGGCTCGAGCGCGGAGCGATTCCGACGCCGGAGCTGCTGCGCATCGCCATCGCGGTCGCCGACGCCCTCGACAAAGCGCACCGCCAGGGCGTCGTGCACCGCGACCTCAAGCCGGGCAACATCATCCTGACCAAGGGCGGGGCGAAACTCCTCGATTTCGGGCTGGCGAAGGAACGGCGCTCCGCGGTGACCGTCGATTCGATGACCGCGCTGCCGACGCAGGCGCAGCCGCTCACCGCGCAGGGCACCATCGTCGGCACGTTCCAGTACATGGCGCCGGAGCAGATCGAGGGCGCCGAGGCCGACGCGCGCGCCGACATCTTCGCCTTCGGCGCCGTCCTCTACGAGATGGCGACCGGCCGGCGGCCGTTCGAGGGGAAGACGCAGGCCAGCCTCATGGCCTCGATCCTCGCGGCGGAGCCGCCGCCGATCACGACGCTGCGCACCGCGGCGCCGGCGGCGCTCGACCACGTCATCCGCACCTGTCTCGCGAAGGATCCCGAGGAGCGCTTCCAGTCGGCGCACGACCTGCTCCTGCAGCTGCGCTTCATCGCCGTCGACAGCTCGAGCGCGGCGGGGGTCGCCGCGGTCGCCGGCCGGCGCGGGCGTGCGTGGAGCGCCCCGTGGCTGGCGTGGGGGGTCGCCGCGGTGGCGCTCATCGTGGCCGGCGCGGCGGTGACGCTGCGCCCCGCCCCCGCTCCGCAGCCGGTCCTGCGCGCGGTCCTGCTGCCTCCGGAGAAGGTCGCCCTCGATCTCACCGGCGATTTCTCCGGACCGCCGGTGATCTCGCCCGACGGCACGCAGGTCGCGTTCGTGGCCCGCGCCGACGGGGTCAAGGCGATCTGGGTGCGCCCGCTCAACGCGCTGGCGGCGCATCGTCTCGACGACACGGAGAACTCCTCGTTCCCGTTCTGGTCCGCCGACAGCCGGCAGATCGGGTTCTTCGCCGACGGCAAGCTCCGGCGGATCCCCGCCGCGGGCGGACCGACCGCCATCGTCGCGGACGCGCCCAACGCCCGAGGCGGCACCTGGAGCCGGGAGAACGTCATCGTCTTCGCGCCGGATTATCAGGGCGGGCTCCTGCGCGTCCCCGCCTCCGGGGGCGCCGCGACGTCCGCGACGCAAATCGACTCGCACAAGCACTCCACGCACCGCTGGCCGTTCTTCCTGCCCGACGGCAAGCACTTCCTCTACCTCGCCACCAGCCACTCCGGCGGCGATCCGCAGTCGAACGGCATCTACTACGGATCGATCGACGGCGGCGAGCCGCGGCTTCTGACGGCGTGCGACTCGAACGCCCTGTACGCCAACGGCCAGCTCCTGTTCCACGCCCAGACGGCGCTCATGGCGCAGCCGTTCGATCCTTTCAGCGGGCGATTCCTCGGCGACCCGACCGCCCTCGTCGACGGGGTGCAGTTCGACACCGGCATCTGGCGGGCAGTCGCCAGCGTCTCCGAGACCGGAGCGATGGTCTACATCCGCGGCTCGGCCGTCCTGGGCTCCGAGCTCGCCTGGTTCGATCGCGCCGGCAAGGAAGTCGGGGCGCGACTGGCGCGCGACAGCTACCGGGATCCGAGCGTCTCCCCCGACGGCCGGAAGCTCGCCGTCGCCCTCGGCGATCCGCTGCGCACCATCTGGATCCTCGATCTCGCGCAGGGCACGCGCACGCGCCTGACCTTCGACACCGCCATCCACATCAATCCCGCCTGGTCGCCCGACGGCCGGTACGTCGCCTTCACGTCCGGCAGCGCGCCGGGCGCCACCATCCACCGCAAGGCTGTGGACGGCAGCACCCCCGACGAGCTGCTCCTCCAGGAGAAGGACGCCACGCTGCAGGCGCCGTCGTTCTCCCCGGACGGCCGGTTCCTCATCTATCTTCGGGCGATCGGTCCTTCGGTCAACGGGGTCTACGCGATGCCCCTGACCGGCGATCAGACGCCGCGGGTCGTGGTCCCCTCCCCGTCCCCGCAGACTCTGCTCAATTACCCGCGCGTCTCGCCCGACGGACGCTGGCTCGCCTACTCCTCCAACGAGAGCGGGCGCACCCAGGTCTACGTGACCTCCTTCCCGGGCGGCGCGGGCAAGTGGCAGGTCTCGAACGCCAGCGGCGACATGCCGGCCTGGCGGAAGGACGGGAAGGAGATCTACTTCGCGAGCGTCAGCGAGCTGCAGGCGGCGCCGGTCGCGTCGATCGGGGGCCAGTTCAATCCGGGCACGCCGCAGACCATCGCTCACCTCGGCAACGCCATCGCGAACGGCCGGGTCTTCGACGCGATGCCGGACGGCAGCCGGTTCATCGCGCCCATCGTTCCCACCGACGCCGCCGCGCCGATCCATCTCCTGCTCAACTGGCCCGCCGAGCTCGAAGCGAAGAAGTAGTGTCGCGGCGCCGGAATCCCGACGCCGGCCGCCCGCCGCGATGCGCGGATTTTCATCATGCCCTTCTCCCCGGCCGGCGGCGACCGTGGCCCACGTGGCTCGCGGGCTGCATATTGAAAGGCAGAGAGTTCCGGCGCGCGGCAATCCTCGAGAACGGCCGGCGTTCGATCCGAAAGGTGCCCATTCGAATGACTCTCAGGCAGGCACACGATGCATGGCAGGGACGAGACCCAGGGGAGACAGTTCCGGATCCTCGCCCTGGACGGCGGCGGCATCCGGGGGATCTTCACGGCGTCGTACCTGGCGACCGTGGAGGACCTCCTTCCTGGACGAATCTGTGACTACTTCGACCTGATCGTCGGCACCTCGACCGGCGGCATCATCGGCCTGGCGATCGCCTTTGGAATCCCCGCCCGCCGGGTCCTGAATCTCTACCTCGAACGGGGCCCGCGCATTTTCGGCCGCGGCCGCACCCTCGGCATGATCCTGCGTCCCAAGTACCGCAACGCGCAGCTCGCCCGATCGCTACGTGACATCTTCGGCGAACGAGTCCTCAACGAGGCCCTGACACCGGTCTGCATCCCGAGCTACGAGCTGACCAATTCCTATCCGCGCATCTGGAAGGACCAGCACGCCGACGACCTGGTCTCGTGGGGCGATCAACCGGCCTGGAAGATCGCCCTCGCGACCTCAGCGGCGCCGCTCTACCTCCCGGGCATCCAGATCATCTCGGGCGACAGCCATGTCGACGGAGGTCTGTTCGCGAACAACCCGACCCTGGTCGGCCTCACGGAAGCGGTCCAGTCGTTCCGCCAGCCGCTCGACCGGATCCGCATCCTGTCGGTCGGCGCCGGCGAGCGCGCCGAGCGCATCCCCTACGAGCGCGCCCGCCGGATGGGTCTGTGGCACTGGAGAACGGCCATGTACGAGCACATGCTGATCGCCCAGGCGCGTATCGCGCACGAGGTGGCGAGCCGGCTGCTGCCGCCGGGCCAGTACGAACGCGTCAACATTCCGCTCGAGCACCCGTACTCGCTGGACGACCATCGCGCCGCGCGAATGCTGGTCGAGCCGGGGGCGCAGGAGGCGCGCACGCGCTTCTCGGCGCTGAAGACCCGGTTCTTCGCCCAGTCGGCGACGGCGGGACGCGAACAGAAAGCCGCCATCGCGGCGCGCTCCCCGAAGGCGGCGCCGGGCGGCGGCACGAGGCGATGAGCGCCAGGACAGGCTCCTAAAGCGGGATGCGCTTCAGGCTGAGCGGCGTGATCCGGTCGTCCCCTTCGACGACGCGGTAGAAGCGGTCCATCGGCACGTCCTTGAAGGTCTGCACGGCGCCGGTCGTCGGCCAGCGCACCTCGATCAGCTCGATCGCCCCGGCCTGGCCGAGGCCGATCTGCCGCTGCAGGCTGCCGCCGCCGAACGATCCGCCCGACGCGACCGTCGCGGTGATGTCGCGCGGGCCCGCGGGCGTGCGCACGCGCACCCGGACGCGCGCCCCAATCGCGGAGCGGTTCGACTTCCGGCCCTCGACGCGCAGCGTGACCCAGTGGTTGTGATTGCCGGGATTGCGGAACAGGTTCGAGTGCGCGATGTCGGCCTCGTACCAGCCGCCCATCTCGACGAAGGCGTCGAGGTCGCCGTCGTTGTCGATGTCGGCGGGCGCCACGCCGTGGCCCTTCTGGATGTTGCCGACGCCGGCCGAGTAGGTGATCTCCTGGAACACCTTGCCGTCGGCGAGCCGGAAGAAGCGGTTCGGGATGAGCGAGCGGAACGACGGCTCCCCGGTGCCGAACCAGCAGTCCTGCCAGCCGTCGTTGTCGAAGTCGCCGAAGTTCGATCCCATCGGCAGCGCCACGCGGTCGATGCGCATCGCGTGGGCGACGTCGGTGAAGGTGCCGTCGTGGTTGTTGTGATAGAGACGCGGCAGCTCGGTCTGGCTCGGCAGGCCCATCTCGAACGCCGCCAGGTCGTTGATGTCGACGAACCGGAACCCCGCCGCCATCAGGTCGAGCCAGCCGTCGTTGTCGAAGTCCCACCACCAGGCGGGGAACGAGTCCTTCGGCCCCTGCACGCCGGCCTCGCGCCCGACCTCGGTGAAGATCCAGTCCTCGCCGTGCGGCCCGGGCGACGGCCGCGGTCCGTCGTTTCTGAACAGGCGGTTCGGCGCCTCGCCCAGGACCGAGACGTACAGGTCGGGCCGCCCATCATTGTTATAGTCGCCCCAGACGACCCCCTTCACGTAGCCGAAGTCGGCCGGCCCGATGTCCGCCGTCGTCTCCCGGAACGTGCCGTCGCGCTCGTTGTGCCACAGCTCGCTGGTGTGCGGATCGCCTGGCGTCGACTCGTTGCCGACCACCAGGTCGAGCCAGCCGTCGCCGTCGTAGTCGGCCCACGCGCCGGTCTGCGTCGGATGCAGCGTCAGGATCCCGGCCTCCTCGGTGACGTCGTCGAAGGTGCCGTCGCCGTTGTTGCGCAAAAGCGAGTTCGGAAAGCGGCCCCCCTTGTTCATCCAGCCGCCGCGCAGCACCAGGAGATCGGGATGCCCGTCGTTGTTGTAGTCGGCGTGGACGATGTTCAGCCCGCCGGTCAGGCCGGTGAGCCCCGCCGCGCGGGTGCGATCCTTGAACGTGCCGTCGCCGGCGTTGTGGAAGAAGCGGAGCTGGTCGTAGACCCCCATCGACGAGACGAACAGGTCGAGGTTGCCGTCGCCGTCGAAATCGTCGACCACGGCGCCCCCCGCGTGGCCCACGACGATCAGCCCGGCCTTCGCCGCCACGTCGGTGAATCGCCCGATGTCGGCTTCCGGACGGAAGAAGTCCGCCGGCAGGCGCCACTGCGGCGGCACCTTGTCGGGGTACTCGCCGAGCGTCATGGCGGCGATGTTCAGCAGCCACCGCGCCCCGAGCGCCTGCGGGTCGGCCGCGAGGATCTTCAGGTACTGCGCGATCGCGGCGCGCGAGCCTTCCTGGCGGCCGTGGACGCCCGAGCCCCGGATCGGGATGAGGCACGACTCGGAGGCGTGCGTCGCGATGCAGTTCTGCGTCTCCCCCAGCCGCAGGTCGCAGAGGGCCAGGAACTCGCGCGTGACGCTGTCGGGCGGGGCCACCGGCTTCAGCTCGGGGGGCGGGTCGAGCATCCGGGTGGTCGTGGCGATCGCCTCGGCGACCTGTCCCGACTTGAGCTGCTCGTCGGCCAGGTATGACAGCCCGAAGACCCGCTGCGGCGGGTCGAGGTCGGTGGCGAGCTCGATCTTGAGACGCTCCACCCGTCCGGCGTTGAGGAAGATGTTCTGCCGCGGCTCGAGCGCGCGGATGATCCCGTCGAGCCGGGCCCCCATCCTCCTCGCCCCTTCGCCGTGCGGCAGCGGCGCGATGCGCGGCGCCGGGTCGGCGGTGTAGGGGGACGAGGCCTGACGATCGGGGCCCGGGTCGAGCAGCCCGCGCGCCGACGGCCCCGGAGCGGGCGCCGGCCGGGCGGCCCCCGGCCGGGCGGCCCCCGGCGCTTCGACGCGCGCCGGCTCCTGACCGCCGCGGGCGCAGGCCGCCAGCGCCAGGACCGACGCGATCGCCACCGCGCGCCGGACGGATCGGCGGCGCCACGCCGCGGCCTGTCGCAGGCTGTTCGTCATGGACCCGGGATTATCCCCCAGCCCGGGCGGGATCAGGTGCCGGTACGTGCGGCGCGCGCCTCGGCTTCGGCGAGCCCCTGCTTCATGTCCTCGGCGAACGGGGTGTTCGGGGCGTATTGCAGGAGGAAGGTGTAGATCCGGGCGGCATCCTTCGGACGCCCCTCGCGGTGCATGCGCTGGTCGGCGATCTGCATCAGGCCTTTGATCGCCTTGCGATCGCCGCGGTCCATCGTCAGGGCCATTCCGTAGGCCGAGGCCGACCGGGCGAGATCGCCGCTCTTGTACAGGGCCGCGCCGATGACGTCGATCTGCTCGCGTTCCAGACCCAGCTCCTTGGCGCGCTTCCAGAGCGCGGCGAAGATCTCCGCCGCCAGAGCGACGCTGCCGCGCGCCAGGCAGAGCGGCATCGCCTCGCGCGCCGCCGCGACCGCTTCGTCGGCGCGCCCGGCCCGAAGCAGGCAGAGGGTCCGGGCGTGCAGGACCAGCGGGCTCGGCGCGTGCGCGCCGCGCAGCTCGTCCAGCTCGCCGATCGCACCGGCGGGGTCGGTCTCGAAGCGCTTCATCGCCCCGGCAACACGCTCGGCCGCGTCGGGAAGCGGCGGCAGGCCCGAATCGTCGGCCGCTTCGGCGACCGGCGGCTCGGCGTCGGCCGCATGGGGCGCGTCGGCCGAAACGCCACCGGCCGTCGCGAGGGCCGGATGCGGCACGACGTTCGACCCCGCGAACCGCCGCGGGGCCGGCGCCTCCGGGGAGTCCGGCGCGAAGCCGCCGACGTTCGCCGGACCACCCGCCGTGTCGCCGAAAGCGAAGAAGCCGCACAGACGCCCGAGGAGCGTGACCGCGAGACCCATGGCGAACGCGAAGGCGAGAAAGACGAAGAAATAGCCGAACCCCGGCGCGGTCGCGAAGCCGAGCAGGACGACGGGGATGGAGAGCACGATCATCATCCCCAGCCCGCCGGCGTAGGTCGCGTAGATGGAGTAGAGGTCGCCACCGCGGCCGCTAAACGTCGCCTGCCAGTGCGGCGGCGAAAAGATGTCGGCGAACGACTCGGAGCGCACCGAGACGATCAGGAAGACCGGCGGCAGGAGCGCCATGCCGAACACCAGCAGGCCGACCGACGCCCAGAGCTGCTTGGACAGCAGGAGCGCGAAGATCGGCCACACGACCGTGGCGCCGGCTCCGGACTGCATGCCGGCGGCGCCCGACGCGGACGCTCCGCCGCCGAGCGCCGCACCGATCGACTGCCAGGCGACGAACGCCAGCGGGATCGTCCAGATGGCGTTGAGCACGAGATATCGTCCCGCCACCGCCAGCGCGAGGAACCACGAGCCGCCGGCGCTGGAGAAGATCGAGCCCCGGCTCTCGCCCGACATGCCGTTGAGCGTGAAGCGCGCCAGGACGATGGCGAAGATCACCTGCGCCACCACCTGCGACAGCATGCGCGCTCCCACGAATCCCAGGACGAACGACTCCGCCACGATGGCGATCCCGAGAACCAGGCCCGTGACCGCCGTGCCGAGCGACATCGCGTCGCACAGCACGCGGCCGGTCGTGCCGCCGAACAACGTGACCCGGTCGCGGTCCATCCTGTCCTCCCCGGCAGAGGCGCGGGCGGATCGGACCGCCCCGACACCTCGTGTGTCCGACATATATGTAGTGCTGCCGATGACACCGTGCCAGCGTCGCCGCCGGATTACGACATTGTTCCTGAGCTCGTGGCGGATCCCCTCCGGCGAGCGGGTCGGTCGTCCCGCGCCACTGACTCGCAGGCGGCCTCGGTTAGAATGGGCTTCATGCCGGCCGCGCCCGCGGCCCGCGCGGAGGAGCCCATGGAGAAGAAACCCCCGTCGTCGCGCATCGAGACCCTCGCCGTCCACGCCGGGGAGCGACGTCCGGGGCCGGAAGGATCGATCGTCTTCCCGATCTACCAGTCGACCATCTACGCCTTCCAGGAAGGGGCCGACTACCACGACATCCAGTACATCCGCCTGAACAGCACGCCGTCGCAGCGCCACCTGCACGACGTCCTCGCAACGCTCGAAGGGGCCGAGGCGGCGCTGGCGACCTCGTCGGGGATGGCGGCGGTGACCGCCTGTCTGATGTCGCTGCTCAAGGCCGGCGATCACATGCTCGCCGGCGACACGCTGTACGGCGGCACGCACACCTTTCTGACCGGCGACGCGCCGGGACTCGGGATCGGCTGCACCTTCGTCGATCCGCACCAGCCGGAGACCTGGAAGGCGGCGGTGCGCGCCAACACCAAGGTCTTCCTGGTCGAGTCGATCACCAATCCGATGATGCGCGTCGCTCCGCACAAGGACGTCGTCCGCTTCGCCAAGGAGCACAAGCTGACGACGATCATCGACAACACCTTCGCCAGCCCGGTGAACTTCCGGCCGCTCGCCCTGGGCTACGACCTGGCGTTCCACAGCGCCACGAAGTACCTCAACGGCCACTCGGATCTCGTCGCCGGCTGTATCGTGGGCAAGAGCGCGCTGGTCGAGAACACGCGTCACCGGCTGAACCACTACGGCGGCACGCTCGACCCGCACGCCGGGTTCCTGCTGGCGCGCGGCATCAAGACGCTGGCGCTGCGCGTGAAGGCCCAGAACGCCAACGCCACGGCGCTGGCGCGCATGCTGGCCTCGCACCCGAAAGTCGCCGGGGTCAACTACCCGGGGCTCGAGACGCATCCCGACCACAAGCACGCGAGAGAGATCCTGTCGGGCTTTGGCGGCATGCTCAGCCTGCGGCTCAAGGGCGGCGTGGCGGCGGTGGAAAAGTTCATCCCCGCCCTCGCCATCCCGTTCCACGCCCCGAGCCTCGGCAGCGTCGAGACCCTCGTCGTCCGGCCCGCCGTCACGTCGCACGCCGGGATGACCAAGGCGGAGCGCGACGCCATCGGGATCACCGACGACCTGGTGCGCGTCTCGGTCGGCATCGAGGCGGCCGAGGATCTGGTCGACGACTTCCGGCAGGCGCTCGACAGGTCCTGACGAGGCGCGGCCGGCGGGTCCGGCGTTCCCGACTGGCGCTCCCGGCAGGCTCGGGTGAGGCGATGCTGACCATCAGGCCCGCGTTGACGGCGGAGGACATCCGCGCCGTGCACTCCCTGTTCGAGGAGTACGCCGCATCGATCGGCGTCGACCTCTGCTTCCAGGGATTCGCGGCCGAGCTGGCCGGGCTTCCGGGCGACTACGCGCCGCCGCGCGGCTGTCTGCTGCTGGCGTTCGAGATGCCCGGGACAGCCGGCGCGACGGCCGCGCGGGCGGTCGGCTGCATCGCTCTCCGGCCGCTCGAGCCCGGCATCTGTGAGATGAAGCGGTTGTTCGCGCGCCGGGAAGTGCGGGGCGCGGGGATCGGCCGCCTTCTGGCCGAGGCGGTCATCGCGCACGCGCGCACGCTCGGCTACGCGAAGATGCGGCTCGACACGCTCCCGAGCATGGAGCGCGCCCGCGCGCTCTACGCCGCGCTCGGCTTCCGCCCCATCCCGCCCTACCGTCCCAACCCGATCGCCGGAGCTGCCTACCTGGAGCTCGATCTCACGAGGCCCTGAGGACCTCACCGAGCCGGTCGAGACCGATGTTGGCGCCGCACAGGACGATGACGACGCGGCGGCCGCCATAGCGCTCCTTCTCCTTGAGATAGGCGGCGACGGCGACACCGGCGGCGCCCTCGATCAAGGTGTGATGCCGGCCGATGACCAGGCGCATCGCGGCGGCGATCTCGTCCTCGCTCACCAGCACGCGATGGTCGACGAGCGCGCGGCAGAGATCGAGCGTGATGGCGCCCGGCTCGACGCCGCCCGCGGTGCCGTCGGAGAGGGTCGGCTTCGACTCCATCTCCAGGACGCGGCCGGCCGCGATCGAGTGGTGCATGACGGCGGAGTTCTCCGGCGAGCAGGCGACCATCTCGACACGCCGCCCGATCGCCTTGAGGTAGCCGCCGATCCCCGCGATCAGCCCGCCGCCGCCGAGCGCCACGAACACCGCGTCGGCGCGATCGATCTGGCGCGCGATCTCCAGGCCGACGGTCCCCTGCCCGGCGATGATGTCGGGGTCGTTGTAGGGCGAGATGTACGGCAGGCCCTGCTCGCCGGCGAAGCGCCGCGCCTCGATCTCGCACAGACCGCTGTCGGTCCCGAACGGCCGCACCTCGGCGGCGTGGTCGCGGATGGCGGCCAGCTTGGCGGGCGAGACGTTTTCGGGGACGAAGATGACGCCGCGGCCGCCGAGGGCCGCGAGCGCCCACGAGATCGCAGCACCGTGGTTCCCCGACGACGCCGTCACGATGCCGCGCGCCCGCGCCTCCGGACCGAGCGCCTGCAGCTTGTTCATCGCCCCGCGCAGCTTGAACGAGCCGGTCCGTTGAAGGTTTTCCATCTTGAGGAAGACCTCGGCGACACCGCGCGCCGACAGCTCGGGCGACGGCTCGATGGGCGTCTCGAGCGCCTGGGGACGGATGCGGGCGTGGGCCGCCTCGACTGCGGCGCGGAATTCGAATCCAGACTCCGGCATGTCGGCATGATAGCGCGCCAGGCTGGAACGGGTGTTCGCGGGGGACCGTGGGGCGTGGACTCCAAGGAGCCCGGCTGCTCCCACCCCAGACCCTCGATGCATTCTCGGCCCCGCGTGGCGGCTTGGCTCCGGTCCCGTCCTATAATGCAGGAAAGCCGCGACCGGAGGTGATCCATGCGCGCATCGTTCCCGATTTTCATTGGGTGTCTCTGTCTGTTCGCGTGGGCAGCGGCGGCGGAACATGAGGAATTCATCAGCGCGGGACAGATGGGGGGCCTCGACAATGCAGCCAACGACGGGGCGACCGCCGTCGCGGCGGACAATTCGGGCAACATTTATGTCGTTGGGGGCTTTGGAGCGACCGCCGATCTCGACCCGGGTCCGGGGGTGTATCTCCTGACGCCTGGCGACGCCTTCGGCGATATCTACGTCGTCAAGGTCGACCGCCATGGGAATCTCGTCCGGGTCGGGACCATGGGCAGCGTCGGCGGTTCCGACTACGCGCGGGGAGCTGTCCTGGACCCAGCCGGGAATCTTCTGGTCGTGGGCGATTTTGGCGGCCCGACGTTCGACGCCGATCCCGGTCCCGGCACCTTCACGCTTTCCTCTGTCTCCGTCCCGCAGGCCTTCCTCTCCAAGCTGGATGACGCAGACCATCTTGTCTGGGCGCTGCGGCCCGCGCGTGCGACCTCTATCAGCGACTTCTCCTACGGCCGCCAGGTCGCCGTCGATGCGAGCGCCCATGTCTACGTCTCGGGCAGCTTCCGAGGTACCGTCGATGTCGACCCCGGACCCGGCATCTTCAACCTGAGCGCGGCGTCGGACTCGACCTACGTCTCCAAGCTGGACAGCGCGGGGCAGTTCGTCTGGGCCAGGCAGATTGGCGGGGCGACCGGAACCGCCAACATCGCCAACCTTCTGGTGAATGCCGCAGGGGATGTCTACATGACCGGCTGGTTCTTCGACACTGTCGATTTCGACCCCGGTCCTGGCACGTTCCCGATGACCGCTGTGGGCAGTGACGGTTTCATCGCCAAGTGGAGCGCGGCGGGGAATTTCATCTGGGCCGGTCGATTGGGGGGCGGCGGCAACGATGACATCGTGGCGGGTGGCGCGCTCGACGGCAGCGGTAACCTCTATGTCACGGGTCGATTCGAGGGGACCGTGGACCTCGACCCGGGCCCCGGCACCTTCCTGATGACAACGCCGGGGCTGAGCGATCAGGATGCCTTCGTCGCCGAATATTCCAGCGCGGGACAGCTCCTCTGGGCCGCGCAAATGGGAGGCAAGGGATCGCAATACGGCATCACCTTGTCCCGGGACTCCGACGGCGGGGTCGTCACGACCGGGTTCTGCACCAGCGTCGTCGATTTCCTTCCCGGTCCGGGTCGGCGCTATCTGCAGGGCGCCGGCAACTACATCTGGAAACTCGACGCCGGAGGCAGCTTCGTCTCGATCGAGATACTCGGCAACACGTCCGTCCTGGGATCGACGGTTTCCGCCAGGGGAGATCTCTATCTTGTCGGATTGTTCTCCGGCACGGCCGACATCGATCCCGGTCCGGGAACGTATTCCCTCACGGCATTGGGACGCACGGATGCCTTCATTTCCAGGTTCGGACGCTCCTGCCCCGTCACCAGCCAGGTGGCGCCCTACGGTCAGCTCCTCTTCCCTGCCTACTGCGCTCACGATGCCGCATTCCTTTCGACCGACGTCTACGCCACGACGCAGACCGTTCTGCAGCGCGGGTCGCGCGACAGGTTCTTTCTCGCCTCCACGGGCGGAGTGCGCGCTGGCGATGTGATGGGACCTGTATTCACGCCGCTTGTCGCCGACGATCGGATTCACGTCAACGGAATCGATCCCGGTCCGGGGCCCTACAGCTATCAGCCGGGCGTTCCCCCCGTCCTTCTCTATACGCCGATCGAGAGCGACCTGGTGCCACTCGCGGGGCCCGCGCTCGGGACCAGTATCGTTCCCACCGGGGTGAGCGCCGTTCAGGTCGATCTCCTGGACACGGACCGGGCGATCTACGGGCACACGGCACTCTATCTCGTGAGCGACTGCGGGATATGGCCGGCCGGGAATTCGCCGACGACGCTCAACTGGATCAGCCACGACCCCGAGGTCGCGGGGACGCATCCGGAGTTCGACGTGCGATACGGTCTGCTCTCCGAGCTGATGGTCGATCGGAATTTTTCACGCGCCACCTGTCTCGGGCACTTTTTCGATACACCCGGCATGGATTCCGCTCCGAATCCCCCGATGGACGATGGCTACTACTACATGGGGCGCGGCCTCGACAACTGCATCCCTCAAGGTTACGGAGAATCGAGCCTCGTCCCCGACCCCAGGGATGCGCTCAGCGCGCTGGCGGCCTGCCCCTGAAGCTGTCCCCTGTCCGAGGAAAGGAATCGATCGGCAGAGATCGAGCGTGATGGCCTCCGGCTCGACGCCGCCCGCGGTGACGTCCGACAGCGTCGGCTTCGACTCCCTCTGCAGCACGAAGACCTGCCATGCGTCACTGGGTCACCCGTTTCCATCCTCTTGCGACGCTGTGTCCTGACCGCACCTTCGCCTGTGTCATCGAACCTCCTTTGATAGGCGGTCGTACATTGGCGCCAATCAAATCCCCTGTCATGGGAAAGAGGAGGATCTATGAGTGGAAGAGCGACCTTCACACTCTTCGTCGTCATGGCGACAGCACTCATCACGACGCCGGCGCTGGCCGCGATCGAGTCGTTCGACGCGACTCCACTTGAGCCGAGCTTCGGCTCGTACACCGAAATCGATTTCGAGAACCTGCACCTCGACAGCGATTGTCTACTGCCGCTTCCGGGGACCTCGATCACGAGCATTCGGATTGACCGCGTCACGTTCAGCAATCCGTACTCATTGCAGACAGGCCTCTGCTCGTCTCCTACCTGCTCCCCGGATCCGGACAACCCTGACGGCGTCAACAACGAGCTGTTCCTGAGCGGAGGCGGCTCCATAGCCTTCGACCGACCCAACCCCAAGCTCGTCGTGCTTGATGTCCAGGGGATCGGCGACAACTCGTTCGAGCTCTTGGTGACCGGAGGCAACGGAGACACCCTCGTCGTGAGCAGCCAGGGCGTCCTCTTTGGACGGACACTCCTTGGCATGCGAGCCAGCGGCAACGGCATCAAGCGAATCGATCTCACCAACGTCGGCGGCACCGGGGGGCCGATCGCGCTCGCCCGGATTCTGTACTCCCAGAGCGGCCACTAAGTCTGTAACGGCCTTCGGGTCGGTATCAGCCTCTTTGGGGGCAAGAAGCAGGCCCGCCTGGTACCTCTCGGTGACGCTGCACGCCGGGACACGTCAACCTTCTGCTGGTCCGCGTCGCCAGCCTGCGGGATCTCGAGGCGATCCGCGGGCTAATCGCCGTCGGCCGCGGCGGCCGCCGCCTTCAGCTCGTTCAGCAGTTGATCCTGCATCCGCAGGAGCTGCGGCGACAGCGACTGGACGCGCGCAGAAGACAGCTCCATCACCTTCCGGGTGACGATCGGCATCTTGTCCACGTAGGCACGGCCGGGCGCGGTCTTGAAGAACGCGACCAGGCCCGCGAGCTCGTCCGGAGTGAACGTCGTGGCATAGGCCTCGACGTATTCCGGCTTGAGCCTCTCGGAGCTCAGCTCGGAGAACAGGAGGTCGACCATCTGCTGCTGGTAATGCAGCGTCAGCGCGCGCGCGTCGTCGGGGACGTTGGCCGCACCCATCTGGGCCGACATCATCGCCCGCATCTGGTCCCGTACCTCGGACACGGTCTGGTCGCCGCTCGTGAGGGCGATCAGCTCCTCCGCCGCCTTGTGGGGGTCGGGCGCGATCGTGCCCGGAGGACTCGTGCTCGGAGGGCCTGCGCTCGAAGGGTTCGTCCCCATGCTGATGGCAGCCAGCAGGAGGATCAGGGTCACTGCCGGACCTCTCGTCATGTTGATCTCCTCTGTGTTCGGACCTGTCGGCGAGCTGGAGTATATGCCGCGGCCCGACGCTATACTCACGGCGCGACCCACACCTCGACGAGGACATCATGAAGCGAACGAATCTGGACGGTCTGCATCTCTGGAGCGCGTTTCAGCCCGACCACGGCATCGACTTCAACGGGTTCTTCTGGGCACGGCAGGACGGCAACGTGCTGTTCGACCCACTTCCGCTGACGGCGGCCGACGCCGCCTTCATCCGCGAGAAGGGCGGCGCGCGCTTCATCGTTCTCACGAACGCCGACCACTGGCGCGGGACCGACGCGGCGCGCGAGGCGTTCCGGGCGGAGGTCTGCGCCCCGGCGGGCGATGGCGAGCGGCTCGCGCGCGACGGCCGCCGTGCCGACCACATGTACGAGCCGGGCGCCGGCCTTCCGGAGGCGCTGCGCGACGCGATCGACCTGCTCCCGATCCGCGGCGCGAAAACGCCGGGTGAAGCGGCGCTCTACCTGAAACCGATCCGCGCTCTGCTGTTCGGCGACGTGGTCCGCTCGCACGCCTCGGGACGTCTGACGCTCCTGCCCGACGCGAAGCTGTCCGACAAAGGCGCCGTCCTCGAATCGCTCCGGCGCGTCATACCCCTCGACTTCGAGGCAATCCTGGTCGGTGACGGCGACCCGGTCTTCCACGACGCCCGGGAGACATTCTTCCGGATGCTGGACGATCTGCCGGGAACGCTTTTCAACAGGATCGACCTGAACGCCCTGGAGTTCGCTCGCGGCCCCCGCCACCAGAAAGGCGCCGAGACCGAGATGGCGCAGGTCTCGCGCCACATGACGTGCCGCCAGCTCGGCTACCACATGCGCCGGCTCCTGCCCGGCAACGTCTGGCCCGCCTATCACTACGAGACGGGAGAAGAGGAGCTGTTCCTCGTCTGGAAGGGATCGATGAAGGTGCGCACGCCGCAGGGGCTCTTTCCCGTGAAGCCGGGCGAGCTGGTCGCGATGCCCGTCGGCCCGGCGCACGCCCACCAGTTCGTCAACGACGGGAACGAGCCGTGCGACTTTTTCTGTCTCAGCGTGAACCGGCCGCAGAGCCTCGCCTACTATCCCGACACCGGCAAGATCATGGTGAGCGAACGGCGCGAGCAGTACCGCGTCGCGGATCGCCGGGACGACTACTGGGAGGACGACCCCTCGGTCGGGCGCGGTCCGGGGCCGGGCTCCATTCCTCGCTAGCCGTCGAGCCGTTTGCCGTCCGGCATCCGGGTCTCTCCCACCGTCGACTCAGGTGAAGACCCGATGGGGGTCCCTGAGATGCGGGCGTATGAATGGATGGTCGGGCTGTGGAACCGACCTGAGCGCGCCGCTGATCGGCGCGGAGGGAATCATCCATCGTGGCAAGAAGAGTGTTCTTCATCTTCGACCCTGACGGCGACGCCGGCCGGGCCGAGCGGATTCGCGGAACCGGCGCCGTGGCCGAAGCGGACACGGAAGGGTTTTTCACCCGCGCGGAGCTCGATGCGGCGATGCGGCAGGGACACGAAGGACTGCAGCGCCTGATCCACGCACACCTCCAGAACACCTCGGTCACCGTCGTCCTGATCGGCGCCCAGACGGCGAACCTCGCCTGGGTCAAGTACGCGATCGACCAGTCGATCGAGCAGAGGAACGGTCTGCTCGGCATCTACATCGGTCACATGAAGGACGAGAAGGGACGCACCCCCACCCAGGGTCTGAAGCCGATCGTGCCGGTGGGCGTCGACTTCCCCGCCTACAGCTGGGACGGCGACCGGGACCGCCTGATGAGCGAAATCGCCGCCGCGGGCAAGCGATCCAGCGCGTCGAGCGCCCGGGGCCGGTCCCTGCGAAGCCTGTTCGTTCGCGCGTCGTCGTTCTGAGCCGGGGTCCTGGTCGAGCGGCACGCGGACCACGGCGCTCGCGTCCCGTACGTTTCCCGAGGCGTCGGCGGCGCGATACCGCAGCGTGTACGTGCGTCCGGAGCCGGAGGACGCGCGCTCCGCGCGCAGCCAGAGACCGGCGTCGGGCGTGCCGAGAGCGGCGCCGTAGATGTCCTGAGTGGTGTGCCCGTCCCCATCGCCGGGCGCGTCGTCCGGCTCGCTGCTCGAAGCCTCGACGAGCGTCACGGCCGGCCGCCCGTCGCAGCGATCCGAAACCTGCCATGCGAAGCGGACCTCGACACGCCGGTGGTTCGGCGGCCACAGCACGCTCGGCGACACGGTCAGCGACAGGTCGGGAGGAACCGTGTCCCGCACCGTCGCGACAAGAGAGGTCGTCGCCGACTCCCCCGCGGAGTCGGTGACCCGCAGGAGCAGCGGCGTCGTTCCGAGCGGGAGCGTCGCCGTCGTCACGGCGTCCGTGGCGACGACCCTCTCCCCCGCATCCCCCGGATCGGCGATCCACTCGAAAGACAGCGGATCCCCCGAGGCGATGTCCAGGTCGTCCGGATCGAAGGAGGAGGACCCGTCGAGGCGGACCGGGCCACCCGACGGGCTGGCGCATTCCGCCGTGGCGGGAGTCGCGGCTGCGGCGTTCGGCGGCCGGTTGATCACGAGAGCGCTCTCGCCGTGCGGCACGAAGAACCCCTCCGCCTGCACCGGCGGCGTGTGACCGTCCGTCACGGTGAGAACGACCCGATGCGACACGTCCGGAGCGAGTCCGGAGATGTCGGTGCGCCGCGGCAGCCCCGGCGCGAAGGGCGTCGAGAGGACCGCGGCACTGTAGTGCGTCAGGTGCGCGCGCAGGCGATCCGGTGCGATCGCGTCGAGCGTCATGTCGTAACCCGAGGCGGCGGCTTTCGGCTTCACGCACACGACGTCGCCGGGCGAGGCCCAGCTCAGATCGAGGATGGTCAGGAAATCCGAGTCCGGGTGATCGCAGCGGCCGATCGCCAGGGAAAAATCGGGATGTCCGTCGCCGCAGATGGCCGTGCTGTCGAGATCGTAGATCATCGGCCCCCCGACCGAGTCCGACAGGTAGCCGATCCCCTCCCCCGCGACACCGTCGATCGAAAACCCGGCGCCGCACAGATCGGAGGTGCCGCGGTCCTCGATGTTCACGTCCAGCACGCTCGCGGCGAACAGATCCAGCCGCCCCTGAATCGGCTCCCCCTGCGGGTCGGCCGCTCCGGCGCGCAGGAAGAGCGTGCCCTGGGCGCCGTCGATCGAGGCGATGGCGACGTGCGGCTGGCAGGCGTCACCGGCTCCGTCGCCGTTCGCGTCGGCCTGGTCGGGGTTCGGGGCGAGAGGACAGTTGTCGCACGCGTCGCCGCGACCGTCCCCGTCCTGATCCGCCTGGCCCGGATTGGCGAGCGCCGGGCAGACATCGCAGGCGTCGCCCACGCCGTCGCGGTCGCCGTCCGTTTGCGCCGGATTCCCGACCTCCGGGCAGTTGTCGCACGCGTCGCCGAGACCGTCCCCGTCGGGGTCCCTTTGATCCGGGTTGAAGATGGCGGGGCAATTGTCGGCGTCGGCACAGACGCCGTCGTGGTCGGCGTCGTCGAAGCGATCCCGCGGGCACACGTCGCACGCGTCGCCAAGCCCGTCGCCGTCGAGATCCTGCTGGTCCGGATTGGGCGTCGCGGGACAGTTGTCGTCGGGGCAGATGTTCGTCGGCACCCCGGGATCCCCCCGGCCGTCGCCGTCCGCGTCCACGCAGGGGTTGCACTCCCCCGGCTGGCAGACGAGCGACGCAGGGAGGGTCGCGACCCAGGCGTGATTGCGGCCGTCCGGGTCGGTGCCGCTTCCCACCAGCGTCCGGCCGTCCGCGGCGATCCCCTCGACCGAGCTCAGCCGCCAGCCGTCGAGACCGGTGGCGCCGAACAATCGCAGGAGCGGAGCGACCGGAACCATGCCGAGGTCGGGCGTCCACAGCATCGCTTCGTCGCCTCCCGGACCGGAGGACACTCCCGCGACGTCGCCGCCGTCGCTGACCGCCCTGCCCCAGCTCATGAATGCGCCGCCGGGGATCTCGCCGAGAGGCCGCATCCCTTCGTCCACGGACCAGCGGAACGCCATGCGTCCTTCCGCCACGGTGCCGTAGCCCGAGACATACTTTCCGTTGCGCGAGATCGTTTCGGCCGAGCTTTCGAGCGCGCCTCCAGGCAGATCGCCCAGCCCGACCAGGCCGCTCTCCGCGGTCCAGCGCCACGCTCCTCCTCCCGCGTCGCCGAAGAGGACGTTGCCGTGACCGACGACGATCGTCCCGTCGCCGGAGACGCCGGTGGAGTGGCTCGTGAACGGAAGTCCCGGCAGGTCTCCGAGTCCGACCGCTCCCGTGGCGGCGGTCCAGCGGTACGCTTCGATGCCGTTGACGCTGTTCCCCAGGCCGACCACCACGCTCCCGTCGGACGACAGATCGACGGCGCTGTTGCTGGTGAGGCCTCCCGGAATGTCGTCGACGAACTGCAGACCGGTCGCGGCGCTCCAGCGGAAGCCCGCGAAGACGCTGCCCGTGCGCTGGAGGAAACCGGCGACGAACACCCCGTCGTCGGAGGCGGCCTCGGCGATGGCCCCGAAGAATCCCCCGGGCGACGGACCGAGGCTCAAAGGCCCCGCGCCCGGCATCCAGACGACCGCCTCGCGCCCGAGACTGGAGGTCCCCTGCCCGACCACCACGCGGCCGTCGGCCGAGACCCCGAACGCCGTGCTGTCGAAGATGCCACCGGGAAGATCGTCGAGCGGCGTGAAAGTCGCGCCGGCGGTGAGCGCCTGCCCGTTCAGCGCCGGCCCGTTCGGCGCCGGTCCGTTCGGCGCCGGCGGGGCGCCGCCGGCCCGAAGCGACACCGCACCGCCTATCAAAAGGATGCCGCCCGCGAGAAGGCGCACAGAGACCCGTCCCGTCATCGAGATCCCCCATGCACCGGCGCGCGGAAGGTACGACGGGACGAGGCCCGGTGCTTTGGGAAGAACACCATTCCGCCGCTTCGAGGCGGAGAACGCACCGCAGGCCGGCGCCTACGTGCCCAGCGTCACCAGGCCGCGCCGCGCGGCGACGGTCGCGGGGTGTGCCTCGCCGAGCGTGATCGTCAGGTGCTCGATCGCCTTGCCAAAGGCGGCCCTCGCCCGGTCACGATCCCCGGCGGCCAGGCTCGCTTCGGCGAGGGCGGCCTGCGACAGGCCGACCAGATAGGAGGGCTCGTCCGGCTCCACGAAACCGTTGGCCACCTCGATCGCGCGCCCCGCCATCGCGACCGCGGCGGCGCTGTCGCCCAGCGCCAGGTGGGCCCGCGCCAGGCCGACGAGAGCGAACACGAAAAGGCTGAGCTGTGACTTCCGTTTCTCGAGCACCTCGACCGCAGCGGCGAACTGATCACGCGCCGCGGCGGCCTCGCCCCGCGCCAGGAGCAGCCGCCCCTGAAAGTACGCCATCTGCACCTTGCGATAAGGGTCGGGATGGGGACCGGTCAGAAGCGGGCCCAGGGTCCGCAGCTGCGCCGCCGCCCGCTCCAGGTCGCCTTTCTCCATGTAGAGCTCGGACAGCTCGAGCATGGCATCGGTCTCGATGAGCGCTTCCTTGCGCACGCGCGCCGTCCGGATCGACTCCTGGTAGAGCCGCTCGGCTTCGTCGTAGCGCGCCAGCTGCAACAGGACGCCGGCATGATTGAAGGTCACGGAGGGTGCAATGGCGTCGGCCCCTTCGATCGCGCGTCGCAGCTCGACGGAGCGGCGGCACAACGGCTCCGCCCGGGAGATGTTCCCCCGGTAGTGCACCAGCGCCCAGTTGTTGCAGGTGTCGGCGGCCATGAGGGTCTTGTCCCTGCCGGACTGCTCCAGTCCGCGCATCACTTCGGCGTACAGGACGTCGGCCGCGCGGTTCTCCTTGACCAGGTAGTGCCCGTAGGCCACAACCGCCTGGGCCTCGATCCGCTTCGCGGTGGCCGGGATCGGAATGCGGTCGAGCAGGGCGAGGGCGGCCGTCCCGTCGCGCTTCATCGGCTCACCCTGGTCGGTGAAGAATCCGAACTCCCCGCGATAGACGAGGCACTCGACGCGCTGCCAGTCGTGCAGGCGGTCGTCGGGCAATCCATCGAGGGCCTGCTGCATGAGAGCGTTCGCCTCGCCCTGGGCGCCGTTCATCATGCGCAGCATCGCGAGCGGGCACAGCGCCCGGGCCTGGAGCGCGGGATCGCCGCTCCGTCCGGCGATCGCGGCGGCGCGCTCCAGGATCGGCGCGGCTTTCTCCAGCCGCTCCGACCCGATGTACTGCTCCCCGACCGACGCGAGCATCTCCGCCTGGAGCGGCTCGCTGCCGGCGTATTCCTTGTCGATCAGCGCCTCCGATTGCGCCAGCAGGTCGCCGGACGAGGGCTTCGTGCCGGGCGTGGAGGCCGCGCTCAGCAGGAACCCCATGAACTCCCGGGCGGCGGTGGCGCGCGCCATCTGGAGGCTCGCCTCGTCGCGCTGGCGCCGGGCCTCGCGCGCCTGCCATGCGATCCCGGCGGTGAACAGGACCGTGCCGGCGACGGCGAGCGCGGCGGCGGCGACGCCGACGGGGCGGCGGCGCACGAATTTCGCCGTCCGATAGGCCAGCGTGTCCGGGCGCGCGCTCACCGGCTCGTGATTCAGGTGCCGGCGCAGGTCGGACGCGAACGCCTCGGCCGAAGGGTAGCGCTCGTGCGGGGCCTTGCGCAGGGCCCTGGCGACGATGTTGTCCAGGTCGCCGCGCAGGGCGGCCCGCAGACCCGCGCGCGGCGTCCCCGTCACCAGATGGGACATCGGACGGGCCTCGACGTCGACGACGGTCCTGACCCATTCCGCCGGCGTGCCGCGGGCGACGCCGGCCGGGTGACGCCCCGTCAGCAGCACGCACAGGAGAACCCCGAGGCTGTAGATGTCGGTGGCGGTCGTGAGGTCGCCGCCGGTCACCTGCTCGGGCGCGGCGTACTCCGGTGTCAGGGCCGATTCGCCCTCGCGCGTGACGCTCGCGGATCCGTCCGGCGACGCGTCGATCAGCCTGGCGATGCCGAAATCGAGAAGACGAGCCCGCCCTTCGCGATCGACGAGGACATTCTGCGGCTTGAGATCGCGATGCACGATCAGGTTGGCGTGCGCGTGGGCGACCGCGTCCAGGACCTCCAGGAAGACCCGGATCCGTCCGCGCAGATCCAGGTCGCCGGCGTCGCAGGCGCTGTCGATGCGCTCCCCGTCGACGTGCTCGAGCACGATGTACGGCTGTCCCAGCGCCGAGACCCCGGCGTCGAGCAGGCGGGCGATGTGCGGGTGTCGCAGCCGCGCCAGGATGCTCGCCTCGCGCCGGAACCGCGCCTCCCCCTCGCGGCCGACGAGGCTGGCGTTCAGGAGCTTCACCGCGGCCTGGCCGGTGAACCGTCCGTCGCTCCTGTCGGCGAGCCAGACGCTCCCCATGCCGCCCTGACCGAGCGGCACGCGCAGCGTGTAATCGCCGACGACGAGCCCCGCGAGGGAGCCCGCCGCCGGACGGATCGACGCCGGCTCGTCGAGGAATCGATCGCGTTGCAGGTCGGCGTGCCGCGCGAGGAGAGCGGCCACGTCGTCGGCCAGAGCGGGTTCCCCGGCGCGCAGTCGCTCGAGCCAGTCGAGACGCGCGGCGCCCTGAAGCTCCAACGCCTGATCGAGGAGCGGGATGAGGCGGCGCCAGCGGTCCCGGGTGAAGGAGGGTCGCGGTCCGTCGCTCACCCCGTCACCCCGGCGATCGCGCTGTGAAGATAGATGCGGGCGCTTTCCCAGTCGCGCTGCACCGTGCGCTCCGAGACACCCCACATCGCCGCGATCTCCGCGAACGAGAAGCCGCAGAAGAACTTCAGGTCGACCACCTGGGCCAGACGCGGCTCGAGCGCGGCCAGCTCGTCCAGTGCCGGTCCGACCTGCTCGAGGTCGAGGCGTTGCAGGGCCGGGTCCTCCGGCGCGTCGTCGAGCGGCAGGAAGGTGACGTCGCCGCCCCGCTTCCGGGCCCGCCGGTCGCGCGCGTGGTTGAGGATCAGCCCGCGCATCGCGCGCGCGGCGTAGGCCATGAACCGGGCGCGATCGGGAAAGTCGGCCGGTCCGCCGGCGGACATGCTGAGGTAGGCCTCGTGCAGCAAGGTCGTCGTGCCGAGCGTCGACTCGCCGGAGGATCGGGCCAGCTGAATCCGGGCCAGTCGCCGCAGCTCGGTGTAGAGGAGCGTGAAAAGCGCGTCGGCGGCGGACTTGTCCCCGTTCTCTGCGTGGACGATGAGGGCGGCGACGGACGTTTCCATAGGACTGACGGACCCTGTTCGCAGCGACGGCGTGTCGCAAACATACCACGACGCTGCATGAGCCGGCAGGAACCTTCTTCGGGCCCGTTGCGTAGGACGGTCGGGCGGGGTCGTCGCAGTGCCCTCCGGTCTCCGGAGTCCTCCTCTCACCGGTTTCGGCGGCGACCCCGCTCATATAGAATGCCCGCTTCCCAAGGGAGAGGTGAGGATCATGTCGAGACCGTCGCGCCGTGTCGCCGCCGTCCTGTCCGCCGCCGCGGGCTTGCTGCTTTCGTCCGCGATCGCGGCGCCCGCCGCACGCGGCGCCGACACGCCGCCCGACGGCTTCTATCGCTATCCGAGCACCACGAAGGGGACGGTCGTGTTCGCGTCCGAAGGGGATCTCTGGAAGGTCCCCGTCACGGGCGGGGTGGCGATGCGCCTGACCGCCTATGAAGGCGAGGAGAAGTGGTCCTCCATCTCTCCCGACGGCCGGTTCATCGCCTTCACCGCGCAGTACGAGGGGAACGACGACGTCTACGTCATGGCGGCGGCCGGCGGGGAGCCGGTGCGGCTCACCTGGCACCCGATGCCGGACCAGGTCATCGGCTGGACGGCGGACGGGAAGATCGTCTTCCGCAGCCGGCGCGACACGCCGCACAACGACTTCCGCGTCTACACCATCTCCCCCGAAGGCGGCATCCCGGCGATGGTGCCGCTCGAGCCGGCGGCCTGGCTCTCCTTCGAGCCGGGTGGCAAGCGGATCGCCTACCAGAAGATCGGCCTCGAGACGCACAACTGGAAGCGCTACAAGGGCGGCGAGGCGGAGCAGATCTACATCGGCACCACCGACCCGATGTCGTTCAAGGAGGCGACGAGCTGGGACGGCAAGGACGCCTTCCCGATGTGGGCCGCCGACGGCCGGGTCTACTTCGTCACCGACCGCTGGGGACGCCCCAACCTCGCCTCGATGAAGCCGGACGGCGGCGACGTGAAGCGCCTGACGACTTTCGAGGACTACGACGTCCGCTGGCCGTCGATGGGCGACGGCAAGATCGTCTACCAGCACAAGATGGACATCTGGGTCTACGACCTGGCCTCGGGCAGGAACGAGATGCTCAACGTCACGCTGCCGAGCGATCGGCTTCAAGTGAGAGAGCGCTTCGTCGACCCGATGGCCAACCTGAACGGATGGGGCCTGTCGAAGGACGGCGAGCGGATCGTGCTCGAGAGCCGCGGCGACCTGTTCGTGACGCGCACCAAGAAGAAGGGTCTGGTGCGGAGGATCACCGAGAGCAGTGCTATGCGCACGCGCGGGCCGGTCTTCTCGCCCGACGGCAAGACGGTCGCCGCCTGGACGGAGGTCGACGGCGAGGAGCAGCTCCTGCTGCACGCGGCCGACAACGGCGCGGCGCCGCGGCAGATCGGCCGGCAGGAGCCCGGCTGGCACGAGCCGCCGGTCTGGTCGCCGGACGGCAAGCGTCTCGCGTGGGGCGACTGGCGCTACCGCCTGAACGTCGCCGACGTGGCGAGCGGTGCCGTGACGGTCGCCGACACCGGCGAGTTCGAGATCACCAACTACGAGTGGTCGCCCGACAGCCGTTACCTGGCGTACGACCTGCCGATCCCCAACGGCTTCAGCCAGGTGCGCGTCTGGGACGAGACGTCGAAGAAGACCACGGACGTCAGCGATCCGATCTACAACGCCTACTCCCCCACCTGGGACCCGAAGGGCAAGTTCCTCTTCTTCCTTTCCGACCGCTGGATCAACCCGTACCTGGATCGCTTCGAGGCCCGTTTCGTGGTGCAGAAGTCGGCGGTGCCGATCGTGGTGGCGCTGCAGGCCGACGGCAAGCTGCCGTTCGCGCCGCGCGGCGACGTCGATCCGAAGAGCGACGACAAGAAGGGGGACGCCGACAAAAAGGACGGCGACAAGAAAGACGAGAAGAAGGACGCCAAGGACAAAGACAAGGACAAGAAAGAGGAGAAGGTCGAGCCGATCAAGATCGACTTCGACGGCCTGATGGGCCGGACGGTCCAGGTGCCGGTCGCGCCGGGCCTCTACTTCGGCCTCAAGGCTGTGGAAGGGAAGCTGCATTGGATCGCCTTCGAGCCGCAGGGCATGGACCCCTGGAACGATCCGAACAGCGACGATGACGACGACCGCCAGACCGGCTCGCTGATGACCTACGACATCGAGAACGAGAAGTCCGCGACGCTCGCGGGCGGGGTGCGCGGTTACGACGTCTCGATGAACGGCAAGGTCCTCGTCTACCGCACCAAGGGCGGCTTCTTCCGGGTCGAGGCCGGCGCGATGAGCGCTCCGAAGCCGGGCGGCGAAGGCGGGGGCGGCGACGACAGCCGGATCGATCTCGGCGGCTGGACGCTGCGCGTCAACCCGCGCGACGAGTGGCAGCAGATGCTGCACGAGGCCTGGAAGATGGAGCGCGACTTCTTCTACGACCCGAAGATGCACGGCGTCGACTGGAACGGAGTCTGGGCACAGTACGGCTCGCTCGCCCCGCGCATGGCCAGCCGCGACGACCTCGAGGACCTGCTGGGCGAGATGTTCGGCGAGCTGAACGTCGGGCACGCCTACCACTGGCCGGGCGATCTGCGCCGCGGCAAGCCGGTCGGCACCGGACTTTTGGCCGCCGACCTCAAGTACGACGCCGGCAGCGGCTTCTGGCAGATCACCAAGGTCTACAAGGGCGACTATCCCGATCCCGCCACCTCGTCGCCCCTCTCCCGTCCCGACCTGGGCGTGAAGCCGGGCTCGTGGCTGGTGGCGATCGACGGCCGGCCGCTCGCCAAGGGGGAGGACTACCTGCGCCGCCTGGCGAACCGCGCCGGTCAGGAGGTCGAG
Organism: Patescibacteria group bacterium; assembly: GCA_035638115.1. Classification (GTDB taxonomy): domain Bacteria; phylum Acidobacteriota; class Polarisedimenticolia; order Gp22-AA2; family Gp22-AA2; genus DASRAN01. The sequence goes on from DASRAN010000002.1 coordinate 32,281, forward strand.
CTGTCGATCAACGACGCCGCCAAGGTCGACGGCGCGAAGCGGATCGTCGTCAAGCCGGTCGCGAACGACACGCGCATCCGCTACGCCACCTGGATCCGGGAGAACCGCGACTACGTCGACCGCGCCAGCAAGGGCCAGATCGGCTACATCCACCTCTACGACATGGGGGGATTCGGCCTGCAGCAGTTCGCCCGCGACTTCCCGCCGCAGTGGAACAAGCGCGGCCTGGTCATCGACGATCGCTGGAACCACGGCGGCTTCGTGGCCGCGATGATCATCCAGCACCTCGATCGGAAGGTGTTCTCGGTCGCCGGCACGCGCTACGGCCACTACCTGCAGACGACGCCCGACCGCGCCTTCCACGGCTACCTCGACGTGCTGATCAACCGTCAGGGCGGCTCCGACTGCGAGACGCTGGCGCAGGAGGTGAAGGACTTCAACATGGGCCCCGTGATCGGCACCCGCACCTGGGGAGGCTGGGTCGGCATCCGGGCCGACAAGCCGCTGCGCGACGGCGGCAACGTCACCCAGCCGGAGTTCGGCGGCTGGGATCCGCGCGGCCGCGGCTGGCAGATCGAGGGGCACGGCGTCGATCCCGACGTGGTATTGGACCTCAGCCCGGACGGTTTTCTGGATGGCAAGGACGAGCAGCTCGATTACGCCATCCAGGACCTCATGGGGAAGATCGCGAAGGATCCAAAGGACTTGCCGCCGGCGCCGCCGATCACACCGCGCCCGCTCGTCCCGATCAAGCCCTGACGGGAGGGAATCCGGGGCCGGGGTGGACAGACGGTGTGCTAACATCTACATTCTTGACGCGGGCGGCCGCCTGACCGGGATGCGAAACCTGTCGCCTCGAATGCCCCGGTCGCCCTGCTCCGCGACGCCGATCCGGTGATGTCCAGGCCCGACCCCGGCGCCCCGTGTACCTAAAGAAGAGAGAGGACGACATGCAAAGCGACACCCTGAGCACCCCCGTTCGCTTGCCAGGCCCGATCCAGGCGGTCATCCGATGGTTCGATTCCTGGCACGGCATCGAGGGGGCGCCGACCTTCAAGCCGTTCAGCGTCGACTGGGTCCGCGTCACGCCGTTCCTGCTCCTGCACCTGGTCTGCTTCGCCCCGATCTGGGTCGGCTGGAGCCCGTTCGCGGTCTGGATGGCGGTCGGGCTGTTCCTGGTGCGGATGTTCGCCGTCACCGCCTTCTACCATCGCTATTTCTCGCACAAGTCGTTCCGCACCTCGCGTCTCATGCAATTCGTGATGGGCGTGTTCGGGAACACCACGGTGCAGCGCGGGCCGATCTGGTGGGCGTCGCACCACCGCTGGCATCACCGCTACTCGGACCAGCAGCCCGATCCGCATTCCCCGGTGCAGTACGGCCTGTTCTGGAGCCACATGGGCTGGTTCCTGTCGCGCAACAACTTCGCGCCGCGGCTCGAGCTGGTGAAGGACCTCGTGGCCTACCCGGAGCTGCGCTTCCTCGATCGGTTCGACACCCTGGTGCCGGTCCTGGGCGGGGCATCGATGTTCGGGCTGGGCGAGCTGCTGAAGCACGTGGCGCCCGGACTGCACACCAGCGGCCTGCAGCTTCTCGTCTGGAGCATCATCTCGACCGTCTTCCTGCTGCACTCGGCCGTGACCATCAACTCGATCGCGCACGTCTTCGGACGCCGGCGCTACCCCACCACCGACAGCAGCCGCAACTCATTCATCCTGTCGCTTCTGACGTTCGGCGAGGGCTGGCACAACAACCATCACTTCTACCAGGCGTCGGTGCGCCAGGGTCACCACTGGTGGCAGATCGATCTCTCCTGGTACCTGCTGGTGATGATGTCGTGGCTGGGGCTGGTGTGGGACCTGAAGCCGGTCCCCGAGCACGTCCTGCGCACGCCGCGTCCCCGCTGACGTTCGTTCAGAACGACCAGCCGAACCCGAGATTGATCTGGTCCGCCTTGGTGTGGGACCGCTCGTCGAAGTTCTGTGCCTCGAGCTTGATAACGATCGGCGGGATCGGCTGATACTGAAGACCGATGGTCTTCAAGGTCAGATCGTTGGCCGGATCGGCCGACATCCCCGGCGCCACCCGCTCCTGCGTGTCGACGTCCTCGTAGCGCGCGAACGCGATCAGCTCCTGATGCGTCGACGGCACCCACGACAGGACGTTGAATCCGCCTTCGAGGTACCAACCCTCCATCCGCTCGCCAATCGCCGTGTTGCCCGAGGGATCGAGCGCCAGGCTCAGCTCCCCCGCGTCGCTCTGGATGCCGCGCGCCCAGAGGGCCCGCGCCTGCAGCGCCTTCCAGCGGTAGTCGGCGTGCATCTCCCAGAGGCTGAACCGGCCGGGCGGGAAGCCGGGATTCCTCTGCCCGGTCTCGCCGGTGAACGCGGAGCTTCCGGCGACGAGGGTGCCGAACGACTTCTCCTTGAAGACCCACCAGTCGACGCGCGCCGTCCAGCCGAGATCGGTCGCCTCCGCTTCGCTGCCCTGCTGGCGCCCGCCCGCCACGCCGGTGTCGGGAGAGAACCCGGCGGCGTCGAGGCTGGTGACGAGATACCCGCGCCACTGCACCGGCCCGGCGTCGCCGTAGACGCCGCCGCCCAGCTCCCGCCAGGTTGAAGGCAGCAGGCGCGTCTCGACCTCCGGGCGGCGGGCGCCGAGATAGTCGCCCGGCTCGTGCCGCTCGTTCAGGAACCCGATCGGCATGAGCACGAGGCCGCCGCGCGCGCCTATGTGCTCGTTCACCTTGTAGTCGAGGTAGGCGAACTCGACCGCCGCCTTGCCGTTCCCGCCGTCCTCGACGACGGCATGCTCGATGCCGAGGGACGAGTTGAACACGAACCGATCGTCGAACCGGTACCCGACGTAGAAGAACGCCTCGGTCAGGTCGGCGCGGTTCGGCTCGGCGGTGACCGTGTTGTTGTCGTTGTAGCTGGTGAAGCTCTCGAACAGCCCCGAGCCGTAGCCGCCGAACGTCAGTCCCTTTTTCGCGAAATAGACCCGGCTGGCGCCGGCGCTCATCCCGCCGTACGTCTGGCGCTCGCCCCCGGGCGTCTCGGCCGGCGCGCTGAGCCGCGCGACCTCCTGCGTCAGCGCCTCGACCTGCTTCTGCAGCTCCTCGATGGTGACGCCCCGGGAGCTCTTCCCCTGCTCGTCCATCCGCGCCTGCAGCGCCGCGATCTCGGCGATGAGGCGGGCGACCTCCTCCTCCAGGATGCGGATGCGGGCCCGATCGGCTTCGTTGACCGCCGACTGCTGCGCGGCGGCCTTGTCGGCAGGCTGCTCGAGCGCCCGGATGCGCTCCTTGTCGGTCTGGCTGTCGCCGGCCGGCTGCGTTCCCGACTCCTGCGCCGGAACCGGGATCCCGGAAACGAGCCAGACCAGAACGATCAGGCCGGCGGTCGCGAACCGAACGCGTCTGCCCTTCCTCGGTGTCATGCACCCCCCCAACAATCGGCGCAGAGTATAGCGGAGGGGCACAAAAAAACGGGGCGCCCCGGGTGAGGGGGCGCCCCGTCGTGACGTTGCGTGCTCGAAGGTTACTTCTTGGCGCCGCTGCTCTTGGCCTTGTGCTCGGCCTTGATGTCGCTGATTCCCTGGTGCTCGCCCGCGGCGTTGTCGGTGCAGACGCAGGTGATCTGCTGGCCCGGCTTCACGTTCTTCATCTTGTTGATGGCGGCGCCGATGACCGGCACCGTCTTTTCCTCGCCGTTGTCCATCTTCACGGTCATGGTCTTCGCGGTGGCATCCGTGGAGACGACGGTGACCTTGACATCATGAGTCTTCGTGGTCGTGGTCGCCAGAGCGGAGACCGGAGCGGCCACGAGAGCCACGATCGCCAGGACCCCCAACAGCAGTGACGCCTTCCTCATATAATGTTCCCCTCCTCAGGGATCTGAGCGGTTCTCGCTCATTGAGCCGGGATGCTATCACCACGTCCCCAGCAAGGCAAACCCGCGGCCGCCGCGCGGACCCCGGCCGCCCGGCCCGCGCTGGCGCGCGATGACGGATTCGTATTCACCGCTCAGGCGGCTTCTTCGCGCCGCCCGTCCAGGTAGACCAGGGTCCCGAGAGCCACGAACGCCAGGAGCCCGAGCCAGTTCCCCCAGGCGCCAAGCCAGCCGCCGAAAGCGCCGCCCGCGGTGAGATCGAGGTGGCTCACGATCGTCGTCCCGGTGGTGTCGTCGAGGAACCGGAGCAGCGCCGCGAGCACGCCGACGAGCGCGCCTCCGGCGATGAACCCGGAGGCGATGAGCGTCCCCTTCTCGTGACGCGCCTTGGCCAGCGGCGCCACCTTGGAGGAATGCTCGAGCAGCCACGCGATCGCCGCGCCGAGCACGAGCGGCGAGTTCAGCTCCATCGGCAGGTACATGCCGAGAGCGAAGGCGAGCCCGGAGAAGCCGCACATCTGGCTGGTCACTGCGAAGACCGCGCCGATGCCGTACAGGAACCATGGCGTGCCGGCTTCGCCCATGACGCCGCGCAGGACGGCGGCCATGGCGTTGGGCTGCGGGGCGGGCAGCGGATGGAGATGCGCCGCGTCGGGCGAGAAGCCGTAGACCCGCGCCATCAGCAGGATGACCGCCGTGGTCGCCGCCGACGCCGCGACCGCGCCGACCAGGTTCGAGATCTCGATGCGGCGCGGCGTGGCGCCCAGCCAGTAGGCGATCTTGTACTGCGTCACCAGCGACCCGGACATCGACAGGGCCGTGCAGACCACGCCGCCGATCAATAGCACCTGGAGCATCCCGCCCTGGCCCGAGAGACCCATGGCCGAGAGCGCCACCGCCGTCACGATGAGCGTGGTGAGCGTCATCCCGGAGATCGGCGTGATCGAGATCATGGCGATCGCCCAGGCGGACACCGAGGCGAACAGGAAGGTGATGACCAGCGTCATCAGCGCCGCGACGGCGGCGATCATCAGGGCGCGCGGCTCGCCGGCCAGAACCGAGAACCGGAAGTAGAGGAACACGGCGAGGATCACGGCCACGATGCCGAGGAGGTTGAGCGACATCGGCATCGAGCGCTCGGTGCGGATCTCCTCGCGCACCGCCGCGCCGCCGCGCACCAGCCGGGCCGCCTCGCCGAACGCCTGCTTCGTCGCCTGCGCGATGACCGGCGACATCTTGATAATCGACAGCAGGCCGGCCGCGAAGATCCCGCCGATGCCGATCGGCCGCACGTAGAGCCGGAAGATCTGATCCGGCGCCATGCCGGCGATCGCCGCCGTGGCCGGCGGGATGGCGGTGGTGACGTACTGGCCGACGTATCCGAACATCGGCACCAGGACGAAGAACGAGACCATCGACCCGGCCATGATGATCGACGCGTAGCGGATCCCCATGATGTAGCCGAGTCCCATCACCGCCGCGGAGGTGTTCATGGTGAACACCGCCTTGACGCGCGTGGTGAACGCCGCGAGCGCCGGGATCGCCTCGGTGGAGAAGGTGTCCGACCAGGCGTGCATCGTGCTGCTCAGGAAGTCGAACGCCGCGGCGCCCAGGGCCGAATAGGTCAGCACGACGGCGCTCTGGCCGCCGCGCTTGCCGGCCACCAGGATCTCGGTCGTGGCGTGCGCCTCGGGGAACGGCATCTTGCCGTGCAGGTCGCGCACGAAATAGCCGCGGAACGGCGCCAGCAGCAGCACGCCGAGGACCGCGCCGAGCAGCGGCACGAGGAAGATCTGGAAGAACGACGAGCGACCCTCGAGACCGAGGATGTAGATCGCCGGCATGGTGAACACCGATCCGCCGGCGACGATCCCGGAGGTGGCGCCGATGGCCAGGACGTTGACGTTCTCCAGCAAGGACGAGCCGCGCGCCTTGAGGAACTTCACGGCGAAGACGGAGAAGCCGACCGCCAGGATCGAGATCGGGATCGCCGACTCGATCCCCTGCCCCAGCTTGAGCGCGATGTAGGTCGCCGCCGCCGAGAAGACGATCGACCAGAAGAACCCCTGGACGATCGAGCGGGTCGTGACCTCGGGGACGTCCTGGGAGGCGGGGACGACCGGCTGGTAGGTCTCGCCGGGCTTGAGCTCGCGGAAGGCGTTCTCGGGAAGCCGGATGTCCTCCGGCTCCCCTTTCGGGGAGTCCTGCGTCACCGCCATCGGTCGATCCTCCGATTCAGACCCGGACAGGCCGCCCGCGCGGCGACTCGATCAGCGCGGGTACTTCTGCATCACCGACTCGACCACGCGGCGCGACAACGCATGGTACCCGGGGCTCGCCGCGGCGAAGATCTCCGCGGCCAGGGCGCGGGTGCGGGCGTGCCGCCCGAGCGCCGAGTAGAGCGGGCGCAGGTACTTCATCCGCCCGACCCGGGTCAGCACCTCGCGCACGCGCGGGAAGACCGGCTCGTAATCGGAGCCGACGGCGATCGTCAGCCACTCGACCAGGAGCTCGTAGTTCCCCCGGCCGGTGAGGGCGAGGTTCTTCTCCAGCCAGTCGCACGCTTTGCCATCCATTTCGCGCGGCAGGTGCTGGAGGTAGATCAGCATCTCGCTCGGTTTCCAGGCCGCGATCTGCTCCTTCGCCGGGCGCGCGCCCGGGCGGAAGCCCTCCGCCAGCGCGGTCAGGTCCTCGAGCGCCTTCGAGCGGAAGACCGGCGCATTCGCCGGGACGCCGGGCGAGTCGAGCCAGGCCTTCGCGTCGACCTTCGCCGTCACGCCCGGCAGCTTCTCGTCGATGAACCGCAGCCAGTCGTCGGAGGTGATCGAGGTGAAGCGAAACGCCGCGATGTACTCGCGCAGCACCTTGTCGAAGCGCTCGCGTCCCGCGGTGCGTTCCACCAGAGCCCAGAGACGCGCCCCCTTCTCGTACGGCACCGACGAGAAGGCGTCGTCCGGATCGATCCCCTTCAGGTTCATCCGCAGGCAGGTCAGGGGTGACGACGGTCCGAAGCGCTCCAGCTCCTGGTCGAGCGCCGTCTGGCCGATGGCCCACGACAGCACCGCGGCCGCCTCGCCGTGCAGCGCCTCCTGGATGCGGCGCTCGGCGTAGACCGTGGTCCCCTCGTTGAGCCAGAAATGCTCCATGGTCGAGTTGGTCACCAGGTTGCCGGTCCACGAATGGGCCAGCTCGTGCGCCACCACGTCGACCAGCGACCGGTCCCCCGCCAGGAGCGTCGGCGTCAGGAAGGTCATGCGGGGATTCTCCATGCCGCCGTAAGGGAAGGCGGGCGGCAGCACCAGCATGTCGTAGCGCTCCCACTCGTACGGGCCGAACAACCCCTCCGCCTTGACGATCATCTTCTCGATGTCGGCGAACTCCCACGCCGCCTTGTCGACGGTCGCCGGCTCCGCCCAGACGCGCGAGCGCGGGCTGAGATCCTTCGACTTCAGGTCGCCGACCGCCAGCGCCAGCAGGTAGGGCGGGATCGGCTGCGGCATCTCGAACAGCCAGGTGCGGGTCCCGGGCGTCTTGCCCGGACGGACGCCGCTCGGGCCGGCCGACATCACCGCCGCCAGCGCCTCCGGAACCGTCACCTCGGCCGCGTAGCTGACGCGGACGGCGGGGCTGTCCTGCACCGGCACGACGGTGCGCGCGTGGATCGCCTGGCACTGGCTGAACAGGAACGGATGCTTCTTCCCCTCGGTCATCGCCGGCGTCAGCCATTGCAGCGCCACCGCCTCGGGCGAGGTGGCGTAGTCGATGACGACGGAGGGCGTGCCGGCCGGCAGCTGCAGCCGCAGACGCCGCCCGAGGATGGCGTCGTCGTCCCCCAGCTCGAAGCGACAGGCCTCGCCCGCCGCGGTGCGAACCGCTTTGACGTCGAGACCCTTGGTGTCGAGGTCGAGCGCGCCCGAGCCGGGCGCGGCCAGGTCGAGGACCACGGACCCCGTCAGACGCTTCGCCTCGAAGTCGACCGTCCATGTCAGGTGCAGCCGCCGGACGCGCGGCTGATCGGTGTCGAAGTGCGAGTGGGGATCGGGGCGGCCCACGTTATTTCACCGGCATGTAGATGTTGGTGATCAGGTCGGGCTCCGGCGTCTTGCCCGGATCGGTGACGTACTCGTCCCAGGTCGGCGCCGGCCGCTCGTAGCCGTGCGCCGCCGCGTAGGCGTCGAGCTGGTCGTAGTCCTTCTGCAAGGTGCGGTAGGCGCCCTTGTGCACGACCTTGAGGACGCGGCCGGCGTAACTCTGCTTCACCCCGACCGGCGCCGCGGAGGCGGGCAGCGCCTCGGGCATGCGGTCGATCGGGACGGCGGCCTCGAAGGCGTAGCCGGTCTCGTCCCACTTGGTGTTGATGGTCATCACCGGCCCGGCCTGCTTGAGCTTCGCCGCCGCCATGAACCGGCCGACCTGCCCGAACGCCGCGCCGATGGCCGCGGCGATCTCGGTCTCGCCCTTGCCGCTGGTGGACGACGCGAAGGCGATCGGCACCGCCGTGGTGTCGACGATCTCGACCTTGAGATCGTCGAAGTCGGCCTTCGGCATCCCCTCCGCCAGCTTCTTGAGCCCCTCCAGCCCCTTCGCGAAATCGTTGCCGACCATCTTGTCCATCATCAGACCGAAGTAGCGTCCGACGGGACCCTTGCCCATGTCGGCGTCCATCCCCCAGACGACCTTCGTGTTGTCTCCCTCGGTCGTGAACGTCCAGCGGGAGATGGGCTGGCCCTGATCTCCGAAATCGAGGGCGACGGTCAGGCTGTCGTACGGCACGCTCTCGGTGATCGTCTCGCTGCCCGAGCCGACCTTCTTCGGGTCGCCCACCCAGCTCTGCTTCGCGCCGACGCCCCACTCGGGTCCTTCGATCGTGACCTTCATGGTCGGGTCGACCGCTTCCCAGGGCGACCACTTCCGGAACAGCCGGAACCCGTTGACGATCGTGAACACCGTCGATCGCGGCGCGGCGATCGTCACGCTGCGCTCCACGTGCACCTTGCGCGGCAGGAGGAAGCCGACCACGATCAGGATGGCGACCAGGATTCCGAGAAAGACGAGCGCCTTCTTGAGAATACCCATGGCTTCCCCTCCGTGCCGATGCTGCTGTCTTGGTCCGTGTGGGGCGGGAGCTTATACCGGACCCGCGCCGGGGCTCAAGTGACGGGGCGTCGCGCGGCGCAATCGCTTGACAGAACGAGCCGTTCGTCGTAATCCATAGATTGCCGAAGGCTCCAAAGGGCCGGTTTTTCCCGAAACCTCATCGCCGCGGGAACGACAGATGTCCATGAGGATTGCTCCCCCGCCGTCGGGCGCGTGAGGTGTGCCATGAAGCCCTTCCCCGCTCCACGACGTAACTCCCGCTCCGCGCGCGTCCTTCTGTTCGGCCTGCTGTCGCTCGCCCTCGCAGCGCCGGCGGTTCTGCTGCGCGGCGCCCGGCCGGAGATGCGCGGTGAGGGCCCCGGCCGGGGCTTTCTGGACCAGCTCGATGCCGTGGAGAACGTCCGGCTCGAGGGCCTGGCTCTTCCGGAGCCGGTGGCGCCCCCGGCGGAGTTCGCTCCGCTCGGCCGGCCGCGCGCGCAACGCGTCGTGCAGGGTCAGGCGGCGGATGGGCTCCTCACGACGAACCTCGGCGACGTCGACTGGGACGCCGCGCGCGACGACCTGGCGGCGGCCGTTCCGTCGGCGCTGCGCTTCGGACCTGGCGAGGTCCAGGCGGGCGGGCGCGGGACGCTGCATCCCGGCCTGGATTTCGTCCTCCTCGACGCGCGACAAATCCAGGCGCAAGGCGCCGACGAGGCGATGCGGGCGGTGCAGGAGCATGCGCGCATCGTCGAGGTCCTGCCCGGCTCGGCGCTTCTGGTCTGGGTCGAGGCGAACGACCTGGCCGCTCTCGCGGGCGACCCGTTCGTGGCCAGGACCCGCGCGGTCGAGCCGTATCACAAGATCGATCTCGACCTCGGAGCCCTGCCGCGCCTGAGCCGCAAGGAAGCCGCCAATCCCGATCTGCTGGCCACCGTGACGGTGGTGCCCGGTCTCGACGGCCCTGGTTTCCGCCACCGTCTCGAGTCGTTGCCCGGGGTGAGCGAGGTGACGCCGTTCGCCACCCAGGGCGCGGGATACCAGCTGCGGGTGAACTACAGGTCGGTGCGCGGGCTGGCGCGGCTCGACGAGGTTCGCTTCATCGCCCCCGTGCCCGAGTTCCTGCTGTCGAACGCCGAGAACGTCCCGACGGTCCAGGCGGGCTCCGCGGAGGACTCGAGCTTCGCCCGGCCGTTCGACGACGCGGGAGTCGACGGCGGCGGGATCGACACCAACGGCGACGGGATGCGGATCAACGACGGCACCGACACGGTGGCGCCGCAGATCGTCGCCATCGTCGACAACGGCATCTCGGCCGACACGCCGAGCTTCTCGCAGACCGCGACCCAGGTGCGTCCCGGTCTGATGCAGTTCGGCCCGAGGCACCGGAAGATCCAGGCGATCCAGGTCGTGGCTGATTTCGGAACCGGCTGCGACGCCCAGCTGTCGGGCGGGAGCACGCACGGCAACGTGGTGGCGTCGGTCATCGCCGCCTGGCCGAGCTTCTTCGGCATCTATGCCACGCGTGGCGGCATCGGCGGGCCGAGCGAGCCGCGGTCGATGAACCTCGACGGCGTGGCGCGCGGCTCCCGGATCATCATGGAGGACGCGGCGACCTCGGCGGTCTGTCTCATCAACTCCCTCGTCGAGCATGGCGGGAACGTTTCGCCGGGCGCGCTGATCGACCGGCTCAACCTGGCCATCTGCCCCGCCAGCGGCGGCACCGGCGCCTGCACGGGAATCACCGGTGGAGGGAACGACACTCACCTCGCGGTCCTCCCGTTCGGCGTTCCGAACTGGTCGACCGACCAGTTCGCGTCCACCAACGGCCAGTACGACCAGGGCGCGGCCGACGTCGACACCTTCCTCTACAACCATCGCGACTTCATGGTCTTCGCCCCGGTCGGCAACAACGGCAAGCTGGTCGACCAGCACAATATGGGCCGCTCCAGCGCGATCTTCCCCGACCTGTTCAACGGGACGGCGGCCGACAACAATCCGAACGTCCCCAGCGGCTTCCAGGTCACCTCGCCCGCGACGGCCAAGAACGTCGTGTCGGTCGGCGGCTCGAACGCGGACTGCTTCACCCTGTTCGGCCAGGACGACTGCGAGAGCGCGCCTTCCGCCTACTCGTCGAAAGGGCCCGCCACCTCGAGACTGCGCATGGCGCCGATCGTCGTCGCGCCGCAGTTCGATCTCCAGGGCGACGGCGCGCCTTACACCGGTGCGGTGGCCGTCTTTCGCTCCAACGACAACGACCTGCTCGAGCCGATCGACGCGCAGCTGAGCGAGGGGAACTTCGGGACCTCCTATGCCGCCGGCTACATGACGGGCGCAGGCGCGATCATCCGCGACTACTTCGCGCAGGGCTTCTACCCGACTGGCTCGCGCAGCACGGGCGACCGCGTGGCGAGCGTCTCCGGCGCCCTCGTCAAGGCCGCGCTCGTCGCCTCGGCCGACTTCGGCGAGAACCTCAACAATTCCGGCGAGGACGCGACCACGAGGAACCTGCGCCGCACCCGCGCGCTGAACCTCGGGGTGGTGGGCGGGATCGGCGTCGGCATCATGGGAAACGGCGAGCAGGGATTCGGGCGCGCCGTCCTGACCGACGTCCTGCCGCTGTCGAGCTGGTCGAGCGACTTCACGCTGCACCCGGCGACCGGCAACCAGCCTGAGTGGCCATCGTCCGGCCTCCTGGCGTTCGATGCCATGGTCACCGGCGAGCCGCTCCTCAACAACACGAACAACACGTCGAAGACGCACGACTTCCGCGTCCTCGGCAACCACACGCAGACGCTGCCGGGCGGCGCGATCGTCCTCGCCAACGCGCAGCTGCGGATCGCGCTCGCCTGGCCGGACAGGCCTTCGTCGGCGGGAAGCGGCGGGCCCCTGGTCAACGATCTCGATCTGATGGTGACCAGCCCCGGTCCGGACAACTGCCTGTCGCCCGCGGACACCAAGCCCGACGGCTCGGTCTGTCCTGGCAACGCGGCGGACGACAACCAGATCTTCGACGGCAACAATTACGACGGCGGCCACAACAACGCCGTCACCGACCAGTGGTCGCTGGCGCGCACGTCGACCTCCGGCGCGGAGGTGCACGACCTCTACAACCCGATCGAAGCGGTGCACCTGACGTCCGACAGGAACGCCAACCACGACTCCAGCGATTCGCAGTTGTTCGTCGGTCACTGGCAGGTGACGGTTAAGCGCGGCGCCGCCGGGGCGGTGCCGGGAAGCCTGACGATCCTCGGGACGGGCCCTGCGGGCGAGGACGCGAACCACAACTTCCGCCTCGACGCGGGCGAGGACGGCGTCAACGGGACGACCAACGGCCTGCTCGACCTGCCCGGACAGGACTACGCCCTGGTGGTGTCGGGCCCGGTGATCCTGGCGGAGGCGGCGCCGCCGGCGGGTCCCGCCTCCTACCCGGCGAGCCGGGTCTCGTGGGACGCCGTGCGTTACAACTGCGCCTCCAGCGCGGTGCTTCGAATCCTCGACAGCGTGGGGCCGGCCGACACTCTGAAGTCGAAAGCGAATACGACGCTCCAGGTGCTCAGCGCGGCGGGCGCCGTGCTCGACACCGAATCCGGCATCGGCTTCTCGGCGGGCTCGCCGTTCCAGACCGTGTCGGCGGGCATCCCGGTGCGTCTGGCCGCGCCGGTGGTGCCGGGCGACGGGATCCTGGAAGCCGACAGCGGCTCGACGATCGTGGCGACCTACGCGCCTTCGGGCCAGCGCGCCGTCGAGGCCCGGGCCAGGGTCGACTGCCAGCCCGATCTGGTCAACGCCTTTTTTCTCGGCGCCGGCGGACACGCGGTCGGGGATCAGGTGTCGGTCTCGGCCGGCTGCGACAGCGATGCCTTCCTCGACGCCGGCGAGACCGTGGTCTACGGGGTAGCGCTGCAGAACCGCTCGCGCGGCGACGACTATGACGGCGTGGTTGCGACGCTCACGCCCTCCGGGCCGGGCGCCTCCGCCATCCGCGTCCTGGATTCGCCGCACGCCCTGGGCCGCATCCCGGCCGGCCTCGCGAACGGCGTCTTCTTCCACGTCTTCGTCGACCCGATCGCCGCCAATGCCCTCCCGGTCGCCAGTCGTGTCGTCGATCTCACCCTGACGCTCGACTCGACGGCGCACGGGGCGCGCCTGTCGCGACAGTCGTACACCTTTCACCACGCCCTGAACTCCGACAAGGAGGCGTTTTTCTATTCCACGGATCATCCGGGCGGCGGGCGCGAGGTGCGCGACCTGAACCGCAACGGGGTGATCGACGCGCCGGACGTCGTCGACCCGTATCTCGGCTTCATCGTGCCGCGCGAGGACGTGCTTTTCTCGAGCCTGTTCAGCGGCTCGGGAGCGCCTGCCGGCCACTACACCAACGAGCTCGGGGAGGATCTCGATCTCAGCGGCACGTTCAGCGGAACGGAACGCGACGTCGTCCCGGACGGCGTCGTCGATCGCGGCATCCTGGCGTCGAACGCGCCTTCAGCCGCGGACAAGATTCCGTGGTCGTTCGACGCGAACAACGGCGGCTTCAACCCGTTCCGTCATCCCGACAGCATCCCGTCGAACAACGTCAGCTCGAATCCGGTCTGGGAGTACAAGACCTCGGGGCTCTGCGGCTTCCAGACGACGGGCGGGGCCGGCAAGTTCGGCATCTGGCACGCGGGGGACGGGAACCCCGCGACGCCGGTGGCCGGCGCGACCGCGTGCGACAACTACCCGATGCCATCCGATCCCGCGACCCCCGCCCACGTCGAGATCGTCATGGACGTCCTGGAGACGCCGATCGTCGCCAAGGTGAACCAGCTCTCCGACGCACGCGGTTTCCCGTACGCCGTCGAATTCCAGCGCCTGGGCCTGAACGAGAACTACCAGACGATCGACGGCTACGCCGGCGGCGGCATCCTGGTCGACAACGACATCGACAGCGCCAACGCCGGCAGCCTCCTCGGCGAGGTGATGGACGTTTACTACACGCGGCACTCCGGCGGCTGGCCGACCAGCACCTTCCGGGATTCGAACTTCTACTGGCCGGGGCCGGGTATCTTTCCCGGCTTCCCGGTGAATTCCTTCTTGCCGAACCAGAGGACTTTCGGCCCATTCACCAACCCGAACAACTCGGCCGGCCTGGATGGCGACGAGACCGGCTTCACCGGGTTCACGTTGAACAACAATCCGGGCAGCAGCAGCCCGATCCCCACGGCGCCTCCGGACTTCCTGCCCTATCCGACGCCCGGGACCGCGCTCGCCGGCGTCTGCGATGCAGGGACGGCCGCCGGTGGTCCATGCGCCCCCGCGAACCCGTCGGATCCCTGCGTCGCGGGCGGCGGAACCTGCCACGCGCAGGACGACACCGGCGCCGGACCGGTGCGCAATTTCGACACGACCCTCATCGGCTTCGAGGGCGGGTTCGCCAGCACGCTGCACAGCCTCTTCGACGTCGAGAATTTCATGTCCGCGAAGCCGGGCAAGGCTGGGAACCGCTGGCAGATCGGCATCGGCTTCTTCGTCATCGAGAGCGCATCGGGGTTCACGGACTACGGCAAGTCGATCGACGACGTGGTGTTCGAGTGGCAGGAGTGGCACCCGCAGGACGAGGCGGCGATGGGGCACACTCCCGCCTGCTCCCGGTTCGGCCAGCCGGGCCAGCCGGCCGGCGGCCAGTGCGCCACTGTCACCGTAGACCGCGCGACCTTCTATGAGTGCGACGGCACCTTCGTCGTGACGGTGTACGACGCCAAGTGCGTCGTCGTCGGGGCGGGGGCGGGCGTGCCGCTCGGCGGCGCCTGCCTGAGCGACGCCGACTGCGGGGCGGGGGGCCAGTGCAGCGCGGCGCGCCCGTCCGTCGACGTCGCGGTCACGACCGACAGCGACGGCGTGCCGGTGGTCACCAATCAATACTCGATCGTGGCGCCGGGAGCGAAGCGGTTCACGCTGCCCGCGGTCGCCGGCAGCCCGGGGCTCTATCGCGGCACCATCGCGATGTCGACGCTGGTCAACGACGCGACGCACCTGTTCGTGACGCCGGCCACCGACAAGCGGCTGACCGTCTACTACTTCGATCCGCTGTGCGACGGCGACCGGGATGGCCAGGCGGGCGAGGCGAGCTTCGACAATCTCGACGGCGACGGCATCCCGACGTCGGGATTCGCGGCCAACTGCCACGGCGGCGCCGTGGCGGGCTGCAACGACAACTGCCCGCAGATCTACAACCCGACGCAGGCCGATGCCGACAACGACGGCGTCGGCGACCCGTGCGACGACTGTCCGGCGTTCGCTGACGGACCCAATGCGTCGCCATTTCCCGGGTTCATCCAGATCGACAGCAACGGCGACGGCGTCGGTGACATCTGCGAGTTCACCGACTATGACGGGACGGGAGCGACCCCGGGGTTCGGCGACGGCTTCCCGGACAACGCCGGCGACAACTGCCCCGGCGTCCGCAACCCGAACCAGGGCGACATCGACAACGACGGCCGCGGCGACCTGTGCGACACGCAGAAGAGCTACTACCCGAACGGCGCCAACGCCGTCGGTTCTTCCATAACTCCCGGCACCATCAACAACTGCAACGCCACAACCCACCAGTGCCAGTTGAGCGGCACCTGCAACTATGGAGCGGGACACATCGCCCCTCCCTGCCAGTTCACGATCGACACCGGGCTCAACACGCTCGTCGGCCCCTGCCCCGCCGTCGCCGGGACGTGCAACACCTCGACCCACGCGTGCAGCGCCGGCGACGTCGGTCATGCCTGCGCGGTCGACGCCGACTGCAGCCTGCCGTCGCTCCTGAACACGAACCCGAGCAGTGGCTGCGTCATCGCGTACACCTCGCCGCCCACCTCGGTCGGACGATCGTGCAACGTGAGCGCCGACTGCTACGCCGACAACGACCGGGATGGCGACGGCATCGTCGACGCGCTGGACAACTGCCCGCTCACGGCCAACCCCGCGCAGACCGACAGCGACGGCGACCACATGGGTGACGCCTGCGACCCGGACTGCGCCGGGACGACGTTCTCGCGTATCTGCCGGGGCGGCGGGGGCGCGGGCACGACCACCTGCACGCCGTCGAACACCGCGTGCAACAACCCCTATGGGTACGTCAACAGTTGCCAGTGGTACATCGTCAACAGCGGCTCCTGCTCGACGGCCGACGACGACAAGGACGCCGACGGCGTCCCGGACCCGATCGACAACTGTCCGACCATCCCGAACCCGCCGGTGGCCGCCGGCTCATACATCCAGGCCGACGCGGACCGCGACGGCCTGGGCGACGCCTGCGATCCGGTTTCGACGCTCGACGACAACCGGGACGGAATCCCGGACGACGTGGCCGTGTTCAACGCCACCCTCGCCTGCAGCGCCCTGCCGCTCGCGAAGCTGACCTTCGTCAACGCCGTGTACCAGGACCTCGACGGAGACCATGACCCGTTCCCCGACACCGGCGAGACCGGCCGCGTCATGGTCACGCTGCGCAACGACGGCCCTTCCCTCAGCGGAGTCGTCCTGACCCTGAGCTCGATCGACCCGGACGTCGCCTGCATCACCCAGGGCACGCTCCCCGTGGCCAGCATCCCCTCGGGCGCCACGGTGACGCTGGGGAGCCTTGATCCGGCGCAGCCGGGATTCACCTTCACCGCCAGCAACTCGCTCCAGAGCGCGCCCTTTCCGTCCTTCGCATTCGTCAGCCTCAGCCTGGACGTGGCCTCGCACGAGGCGCTCGGCGTCGCCGCGCCGATCAAGTTCGATCTCTTCGCCGACGTCTCCATCCCGCCCGGCGCCGTCCAGGTCCCCGTCCTCGGACCGGACGGCCTGGCCGGCACCGCCGACGACGGCACCGTCGTCGAGAACTTCGACGTCGACAAGAACGCCGACCTGGTCTTCACCGTGGCCGACACCTTCCTCGATCCGACAGCGCCGGGCGTCTATCGCGGATACTGCTCGACGGCGCCACAGACCACCTGCCACGCCGACGCCGACTGTCCCCTCGACGGCGCTTCGAACCCCGGGGTCTGTTATTCAGGCTCGTACATCCAGGGCACCTATGGCTCGAACACGGCGAACCACGTGTCGGGGGTCAGCTGCGGCGGATACGACACGCTCGCCACCAACAGCCAATGCGAGCTCGACCCGGACTTCCCGATGGACTGGCATTTCCATTGCGCGCCGGGTTCGACCCAGTGCCCGAACAACGAGACGCTCCCCGGCACTGGCACGCCGAGGTCCTGCATCTCCGGTATCGCGACGCCGTGCAGCTACAACACGCCGCTCAACGGCCGGCACTCGATCAGCGGCACGCAGTCGCTGCACATGGGGGCCCACTTCGACCCGAACGACTATACGAAGGGCGACACGACCCACTTCCGCTCGTTGCAGGGGTTCCAGTCGGCGCCGATCAACATGGCGATCAATCCGGGCGCCATCCCGGCCACCGGCGGGATGATGACGATGAGCTTCTACCAGATCGCCGATTTCGCGCGCGACTCCGGCGAGGGGAACGGCGGCGTCGGTGGCGGCAAACAGGCAGGCCAGTGCTTCGACTGCGGCGACGTGCAGGTCCAGGTCGACCAGAACCCCGACCCGAACATCGACAACTGGGGGTTCTGGACCAAGCTGGTGCCGTTCGAGAACGTCTACGACAACAAATTCGTCGCATGGTCGGCCTTCAGCAGCTATTACTGCATCTTCACGCCGACGGATGCCGGCACCGCGCCACCGAACCCGCGCGGATTCCACGAGACCATGTGCTTCGCACAGGGCGGGTGGGCCAACTGCGGCGCCCAGAACGGCACGGTCACGACCAACGTCCACAGATGCACCGGGCCGGGCGTCATGGACGCCAGCGGAACCGGAACCTGGCTCAATACCAAATTCAATCTGACGGCCTATTTCGGCCAACGGATCCGGATCCGCTGGATTGGCAGCACTTGGAATTTCGGATCAGTCCGGGGCTCCTACTACGAGATCGGCGCGGGCTTTAGCGACGAGACCTTCGACGACGGCTGGTGGATCGACGACGTCATCCTGACGGGCGCCATCCGTTCGCAGGTGACGCCTTTGCCCGACACGATCCCGCGCACCGGGTCGTGCCCCGCCACGGCGTGCAATCCGGCGACAGGCGACGCCGGCACGAACGCCGTCCTCGGCATCACGGACCTCGCCGGCCGGGTGGTCGACGGCTCGAGCTTCGTCCCGACCGCCGGACAGACGCTGCGCATCAGCGCCGCCGGCTCGAGCCTGCCGGGCGGCTGCTCCGGCGGCGTCGCCGAGTACGAGATCCGCAGGAACGGCGCCGTCATCCAGGACTTCAGCCCGAAGCCGTTCGTCCTCGACGCGCCGGACGCCTCGGCCCATTACACGGCGCGCGTGCGCTGCAGCGCGGACCACGCCTGCACGAGCGTCCTCGGCGCGGCGCGCGACGTCGGTGTGTCCAGCGGCGATGGCGGTGACGTGGCTCTCGGCGCCTGGGGCAGCCCGTTCAATCCCGGCCTCGGCGTGAGCTACGACATCGCGTCGGCCACGACGACGCTGCGCTGGTGGTTGCCCGGCGCGTCGCCGGCCGACGTCTACCGCGGTCTCATCGGCCTCGGCATCACGAAAGGGACCTACGCGCCGCCGTTCTGGCGTCTCGACACCAGCGGCGCCGCGGGATCGCAGGCCGCCTGCCTGCGCAACGACGTCGGCGGGACGCCGGAGTCGGCGCCGCCGGCCGGCCCCGGCGGCACGCGCGGCACGACCGGACCGATCGGCCAGGCGGACGATCCGAATCCGGCGATCGGCGTGAGCGTCTACTACGTGGTGGCCGTCGACGCGCCGGGCGCCGGCAGCACCAACGCGATCGGCTGCGCCAATCCGGGCCTCTGCAGCAAGGCGGGCTTCTGCGACCTGGGCGGGAGCGCCGGCGCGCCCTGCGACGTCAACGCCGACTGCCCCGGTGGGACCTGTCTCGGGCCGCGCGCCTTCTGCGCGAGGAGCGCGGGGCCGGCAGGGGCCGGCGGCTGCGGGCGCCATGCCGTCTGCCTGGCCGGGTCGGGCATCGGACATCTGTGCAGCGACGACTCCGTTTGCCCAGGCTCGCTCTGCCAGCTGCCTGGCTCGAACGTGACGACGGAAGGCTCGATCTGCATGAACGCGGCCGGTCCGAACGAGCAGGTGTCTCCAGGCGGCGTCACGTCCGAGTGCCCGCCCGCCGGTTCCGCCACCCGGCTCGTCCGCCAGGCGACCCCGGCCGGGCTCTGCCCGTAGCCGGGTCGCTTCCATCCCCCAATCGACCTGAAGCCCCCCGCTGGCGCAGAATACGCGCATGAGCGCCGACGGACCCCGGATGCAGGCCGAGCCGCGTCAGCGCCACCAGTCCGCCCGCGCCGTCGGCGCCACGCTCGGCGAGATCTGGATCGCCGCGCGCCCGGCGCCCGAAGAGTCCGACTTCGCGGACCAGATGCGCGGCGCCTACGACGCGCTGCGGCGCGCGCTCGAGGGGCAGGGGGCGGACCCGCGCGACGTCGTCGCCGAGCGGCTGTTCTATTCCGACATCACCACGCAGATCGACGAAGCGACGGCGATCCGCGCCGCCTTCTATCGCGACGCGGGCGCCTCGCGGCCGCCGGTCGCTTCGCAGGTCGAGCAGCCGCCCGCCGGCGGCTCGCAGAAGATCGAGATCCAGGCCTGGGCGGTCACCGCGGGAACGGCCGGCGCCCCCGCCGTGCGCCCGCTCGCGGCGCTCACCGGCGGCGTGTCCGGCGCCTCGGTCGAGGCCGGTGGGGCGCGCCGCGTGCTGATCGCCGGCGTGACCGGCGGCGAGCCGGACGACGAGCTCGGCTTCGCGCCGCAGGCGGAGCGGATGTTCGCGCGCGGCGAGGCCTGCCTGCGCGGCGCCGGTCTGACGTTCCGCCGCGTGGCGCGCACCTGGATTTTCCTCGACGACATCGATCGCGATTACGCCGCCCTGAACCGGGCGCGGCACGATTTCTTCGAGGTGCACGGCGTGACGCCGGCGCCCGCCAGCACCGGTATCCGCGGCCGCCCGCACCGCCTCGGCCGGCTCTGCTCCCTCGACCTCGTGGCCCACGACGAAGGGGCACGCACGGTGCTCCGTCCCTTCAACGCCGAGACCATGAACGAGGCGGCCTCCTATGGCTCCGATTTCTCGCGCGGCATGCGTGTCGACCTGCCGGATCGCACCCTGCTCCACGTCTCCGGCACCGCCAGCATCGACGCCGGGGGCTCGGTCGTCCATCCGGGCAACCCCGCCGCGCAGGCGGCGCGCATGCTGCTGAACGTCCGGCGGCTGCTCGAGAGCCAGGGCGCGGGGCTCGAGCAGGTGGTCAGCGCGGTCACCTATCTCAAGTCGGGGGCCGACCGGGCCGACCTGCTCCGGGCCTGCCGCGAGGCGGGGCTCCCCGACCGGACGCCGCACACCGTCTGCATCGCCGACGTCTGCCGCCCCGAGTGGCTGTGCGAGATGGAGGCGATGGCGGTTCTCGTCTAGAATCGCCGCGCCTCACCGAGGTGGAGCGCCCCGATGTCGTCTTCCGGCTGGATGGTCCTCGGCTCGTTCCTCGGCGCCTGCGGCGTCGCGCTCGGCGCGTTCGGCGCCCACGCCCTGAAGACGCGCGTCGACCCCGCGATGCTCGCCGTGTTCGACACCGGCGTGCGTTACCACCTGACGCACGCGGTGGCGCTTCTGGCCGTGGCCTGGGCGGCCGAGCGCTGGCCGGGGTTCTGGAGCGCGGCGGCCGGCTGGTCGTTCGCGGCCGGTATCGTGATCTTCAGCGGCTCGCTCTACGTCATGGTGCTCACCGGCGCGCGCTGGCTCGGCGCGGTCACGCCGCTGGGCGGATTGCTGCTCATCGCCGGCTGGTGCGCCCTGGCCCTCGCCGCGCTGCGTCACGCCTGATCGACGGGAGACGACATGGGTGAACCGGCCACCGCCGCGACCGACCCGCTCCTCTGGCACCGGCTGCAGTTCGCCTTCACCATCGTCTATCACTATCTCTTCCCGCAATTGACGATGGGTCTAGCGCTGCTCATCGCGGTCATGAAGGGGCTCGGGCTGCGGCCGGGCGGCGCGCGCTGGAACGACGCGGCGCGCTTCTGGATCCGGATCTTCGGCCTCAACTTCGCGGTCGGCGTCGTGACCGGCATCCCGATGGAGTTCCAGTTCGGCACCAACTGGGCGCGCTTCACCTCGTTCGCGGGCGGCGTCATCGGCCAGACGCTGGCGATGGAGGGGATGTTCGCCTTCTTCCTCGAGTCGTCGTTCCTGGCGCTCCTTGTCTGGGGCGAGCGGAAGGTCGGGCGGGTCGGACACTTCCTGGCGGCGCTGGCGCTGTTCGCCGGCTCCTGGCTGTCGGGCTACTTCATCATCGCGACCAACTCCTTCATGCAGCATCCCGCCGGACACGAGCTGGGCGCGGACGGCGTCCTGCGCCTGGTCGACTTCCGGGCGCTGGTGTTCAACCCCTGGGCGCTCGCCGCCTACGCCCACACGATGCTGGCGGCGGTGGTGACCGCGTCGTTCGTGGTCGCCGCCACCGGCGCCTGGTACCTGTTGCAGAGCCTGCATCGCGACACGGCGAGGCTCTTCCTGCGCCTCGGCGTGGCGGCGGGATTCACGGCGTCGCTTCTGGCCGCCTTCCCGACCGGCGACCGGCAGGCGAAGCTGGTCGGCCTCTACCAGCCGGTGGCGCTGGCGGCGATGGAGGGGCGGTTCGAGAGCGGCCCGCGCGCCGGCCTGGCGTTCATCGGGCAGCCCAACGTCGCCGAAAAGCGGCTCGACAATCCGATCGAGATGCCGGGGCTTCTCAGCTTCCTGGCGCACGGCTCGGTCCGCGCCGACGTGCCGGGTCTCGACGCCTTCCCGCCCGACACCTGGCCCGACAACATCGAGCTGCTCTACTACTCCTTCCACATCATGGCCGGCCTCGGGACGATCTTCATCGTGGTCATGGGCGCGGCGCTGCTGCTCCTGTGGCGCGGGCGGCTGGAGCGCAGCCGCGCCATGCTCTGGACGCTGATGCTGATGGCGCCGTTCCCGTACATCGCCAACACCACCGGCTGGATGACCGCCGAGCTCGGGCGCCAGCCGTGGCTCATCTACGGCCTGCTGCGCACCCGCGACGGCTCCAGCCCGACGGTGCACGCCGGCACGGCGCTGTTCACGTTGATCGGCTTCTGCGGCCTCTATCTCGTCCTCGGCCTGCTCTTCCTGTTCCTGGTCGGGCGCGAGCTGCACCACGGCCCGACGCCGCTCGAAGGCCACGCCGGCGGCGCGAGCGGGGCCGTGGAGGCGGCGCATGGTTGAGCTCTGGTTCGGCATCGCCGCGATCACGGTCACGCTCTACGTGATCACCGACGGGTTCGACCTGGGCGCAGGGGCGCTGCATCTTTTCGTCGCGCGCACCGACCCCGAGCGCCGCCAGGTGCTGGCGGCCATCGGCCCGTTCTGGGACGGCAACGAGGTCTGGCTGCTGGCGACCGGCGGGATCCTGTTCCTCGCCTTCCCGAAAGTCCTGGCCTCGGGCCTGTCGGGGTTCTACTTCGCCATCATGCTGGTGCTCTGGTCGCTCATCCTGCGCGGCATCGCCATCGAGTTCCGCAGCCACGTCGCGTCGACCATGTGGCGGCAGGCGTGGGACGTCGTTTTCTGCGGCGCCAGCGCGCTTCTGGCGATCTTCCTGGGCGCGGCGCTCGGCAACGTGTTGCGCGGCGTGCCGCTCGACGCGCAGGGATGGTTCTCGCTCGAGCTGTTCACCGACTGGAGCGCCGGCGAGCCGGTCGGCATCCTCGACTGGTACACGGTGCTGATCGGCGTCTTCGCCGCGGCGGCGCTGGCCGGTCACGGCGCGTCCTTCCTGGCGCTGCGGACCGACGGGCCGGTGCAGGCGCGCAGCCGGACCCTCATGACGCGCCTGTTCGTCGCGGTGGCGATCCTCTGGCCGCTGGTCACGCTGGCGACCTGGCGCGTGAACGGCGCGCTGTTCTCCGCTTTCCCGGGCCGGCCGATCGCCTTCCTCGCGGCGCTGCTCGCCCTCGCCGGTCTCGCGGCGGTCTTCATCGGCCGGCGCCGCGGGCGCGACGGCCAGTCGTTCGCCGGCTCCTGCGCCTTCCTGCTCGGGCTTCTCGGCTCGGCCGCCGCCGGGCTCTATCCCGTCATGCTGCGCAGCAGCGGCGATCCGTCCCTGTCGCTCACCGCCCCCGCGACCGCCGTCCCCGCCGCGGCGCTGCGCACCGCGCTTCTCTGGTGGATCGTCGCCTTCCCGCTGGCGCTCGGATACCTTGTCTTCCTGTTCCGGCTGCACCGCGGCCGTGCGGTCGCCGCCGCGGACGGCGAGGGGTACTGATCGCCCAACCCGTTTCGAAAAAGGAGAATCCATGAAGACCCAGCTTCTCGGAGCGCTGCTCGCGCTCTCGGTCACCGGCACGGCGCTCGCCGCAATCAAGGAAGAGCCCGTGGTCTACAAGGACGGCGCGACCACCATGAAAGGCTTCGTCGTGTTCGACGACGCGCTGAAGGGCAAGCACCCGGGGATCATCGTCGTTCACGAGTGGTGGGGTATCACCCGGCACATCCATTCCGAGGCGCACCGGATGGCGTCCCTGGGCTATACCGCCTTCATCGCCGACATGTATGGCGACGCGAAGACCGCGGACAATCCGAAGGATGCTGGCGCCCTGTCCGGCGCCGTGCGCAAGGACCCGGCCGTGATGCAGTCGCGCTTCGACGCCGCGATGGCCACGCTGGAAAAACATCCGACCGTCGACGCGACCAGGATCGGGGCCATGGGATTCTGTTTCGGCGGCTCGGTCGTGCTCGACATGGCGCGCGTCGGCACCGATTTGAAGGGGGTGGCCGCCTTCCACGCCGGCCTCGGCGCGGCCGGCCCGCCGGCGGAGCCGGGCAAGGTGAAGGCGAAGCTCCTGGTGCAGAACGGCGCCGACGATCCGTTCATCAAGTCCGAGGACGTCGAGGCGTTCAAGAAAGAGATGGACGCCGCGAAGGTGGACTATCGCTACCTGAGCTATCCGGGCGCGGTCCACGCGTTCACCAACCCCGAGGCGACCGAGCTCGGCAAGAAGTTCGGCATTCCGATCGCCTACAACGCCGATGCCGACAAGAAGTCGATGGCCGAGGCGACCAGCTTCTTCGCCGGGGTCTTCAAGTAATCACCGGCCGGCGAACGGTGCGGACGGTTGAAACGAAAAACACCTGGGGCCCATGCCAGGGCCCCAGGTGCGTGTCACGGCAAGCAAGCGCAGGCGAGCGGGCCTACTTCTTGCCCCCAAAGATGCTGATGCCGACCCGAAGACCGTTACTGTCCTGATCGTCGAAATTGTCGGCTCCCTGAAGCTTTTGAACGAAATAATCGAACCGTACGGCCGCGGAATTCCCCACGAAGATCTTTGCGCCGACGCTGGCCTGCAGGGCATCGTCGAAAAAATCTCCCAGGTCGCCGCTCACGAATCCGTACGAAGCTTCCACGAATCCAGTCGCCTTCTGACTGCCCGGCGTCCAGTTGAAGGTGTAGACGGGGCCCAGGATGGTTGCATCGCTGCTCGAGCCAGCGTCGGGGTCCACCTTCAGGTAGGACAGGCCGGCGCCAAACTCACTGTATCCCTTGCCGAAAATCCACTGCCATTGCCCATCGGCCTGCATCGTCTTGCCGACGTCGTCCGTGTCCACATAAGAAGCCGAGAAACTCGTCTCTTGTTGTTTGTCCGCGAGGGTCGAAGCAGACAACGGTGACGCCACAACCCCAAACAAAACCAGGACTGCGAGACCGATTCTCCACGATCGCATGGAATCCTCCTTTGGAAAGGGACTTCATCGTGCTGATGCGTGGGACCGCACGATTTCAGTCCATTTGCAAAATTGGTTCGCGTCCGACGATCCCAAACTCGAGCGGATCGTCAGACGCTGATCCATGAAGCCCGGCAGGATACTTCACGATCCCGGCGTTGCCCACCCTCGCTCGCACCGCGGCAAGGCGGTCGCCGCCGCTCGGCGAGAGGTCCCAGGGGCGAGCCGCCCACCGGCCGTCGCGCTTGTCATCGCGCCTCCGGTGGTGATAGAAACAGGGGCTGCGCCTCTTGAAAAGCGAGGTCCGCGGGCATGCCCGAGGCCGATCACGGCAAAGAAGCGAAGGAATTCCATCTCGACGTCCCGGCGGCGAACCGGCCCTTCTTCCTGAAGGGTTCGGGGGCGCTCGACTGGGGGATGCAGAACCGGCTGAGCCGCATCTTCGACCCGGTGTCGGGGCGGACGGTGATGCTGGCGATCGACCATGGATACTTCCAGGGGCCGACCACCGGTCTCGAGCGGGTCGACGTGAACATCGTGCCGCTTTTGCCCTACTGCGACGCGCTGATGGTGACGCGCGGCGTGCTGCGCACCATGATCCCGTCGTCGTTCACCAAGGGGATTGTGCTGCGCGCCAGCGGCGGGCCGAGCATCCTGAAGGAGCTGTCGCACGAGGTGGTGGCGGTCGACGCCGACGACGTGACGCGGCTGAACGTGGCGGCGCTGGCGGTGCAGGTGTTCATCGGCGGCGAGCACGAGACCAAGTCGATCCACAACCTGACGCGGCTGGTGGACATGGGGAACCGCTTCGGCATCCCGGTCTTCGCGGTCACCGCGGTCGGCAAAGAGATGGTGCGCGACGCCAAGTACTTCCGGCTCGCCACCCGGATCTGCGCCGAGCTGGGGGCCCACTTCGTGAAGACCTATTTCGTCCCCGAGGGGTTCGACACGGTGACCGCGGCGTGTCCGGTGCCGATCGTGATGGCCGGCGGCAAGAAGCTCCCCGAGATCGAGGCGCTGACCATGGCGCACGACGCCGTGGCGCAGGGCGCCGCGGGGGTCGACATGGGACGCAATATCTTCCAGTCGGACGCGCCGGCGGCGATGCTCCAGGCGGTGCGCAAGGTGGTGCACGAGCGGATGAAGCCGCGCGAGGCGCTGGAGCATTTCGAGTCGCTGCGCAGGGAGAATCGCCGCCACAACGCCCCGTCCCGGGCATAAGGAAACACCATGACCGATCGCGCTTCCCTGGCCGCCACGCTGACCGACGCCCTGCAGCTCACTCAGCCGCCGGTGGCCATCACCTTCACGGACCGGATCCCCGACGGCGTCCGCACCTGGGACGGCCAGGTCCCGGCCGGCTGTCGCTTCTGGCAGGAGGCGGCGCGCTCCACCTTCGCGACCACCTCCGAGCACCACGGCCTGTGCACCCTCGGCACCTACACGCACAACCTTGAAGTCGACGGCGCCCACGAGAGCGAGCGCGCCGAGGCGCTCAAGGTGTTCGCGCATCTCGGCTACGTGCGCGAGGCGGACATCCCGCTGATCCCGGTGGTGCGCGAGCGGTGGCCGTACGTGGTCTACGGGCCGCTGGCCAGCATCCCCGTGGCGCCGGACGTCGTCCTGCTGTTCGTCCGGTCGGACCAGTCGCTCGTCCTCTCCGAGGCGTCGCAGCAGATGGAGGGCGGTCTGCCGCCGGCGATGGGACGGCCGGCCTGCGCCATCGTGCCGCAGGCGATGAACACCGGCCGCACCGCGCTCAGCCTCGGGTGCTGCGGCGCGCGCGCCTACCTCGACGTCCTGACGCCCGACGTGGCTCTGTACGCCGTCCCGGGCGCGCGGGTCTCCGCCTTCACCGAGCGGGTCGCGGCCCTGGCCCGCGCCAACAGCATCCTGACCGCCTTCCACACGCAACGCCGCCGCGACGTCGAGTCCGGACGGCGCCCGACGATCAAGGAGTCGCTGGCCGCCATGCAGGCGGGCGGCTAGGCCCGCCCGGGTCGGGCCCGGAACGAATGCCGAAGCCGACTCCGCCCTTCGTCCTCGGCGGCGAAACCATCCGCCCGGGGACCCGGGCGCGCGTTCCGATCCCCGTCGCCCCGCTCTACGTCCAGGCGATGGTGCACATCGATGCGGTGGTCGTGCACGGCGTGCGGCCCGGGCCGGCGCTCTGGCTGAGCGCCGGCATCCACGGCGACGAGCTGAACGGCATCTGGGTGGTCCGCCAGGTGCTCGAGGCGGTCGAGCCGCAGGCGCTCAGCGGCACGCTGGTCGCCGTCCCGGTGGTCAACGCGTTCGGTCTCCTGCAGCAGTCGCGCTACCTGCCCGACCGCCGCGATCTGAACCGTTCCTTTCCGGGCACCAGCACCGGCTCGCTGGCCTCGCGCCTGGCGCGCCTGTTCATGAAGGAGATCGTGGCGCGCTGCACCCACGGCATCGACCTGCACACCGGCGCGGTGCACCACGACAACCTGCCGCAGATCCGCGCCAACCTGGACGACCCCGAGACGCGCCGCCTAGCGCGGGCGTTCGGGGCGCGCGTCATGATCCACGCCGACATGCGCGACGGCTCGCTGCGCCAGGCGGCCATGAGCAGCGGGGTCGTGTCCCTGCTCTACGAGGCGGGCGAGGCGCTGCGCTACAACCGGAGGAGCGTGCGCATCGGAACCGCCGGCGTGCTGCGGGTCATGTCGGAGCTCGGCATGCTCGGCGCGTCGTCGGTGGCGAGCCGCCTGGGTCACGCCCGCTCGACGCGCCGGGTGCGCGAGTCGCGCGACACCACCTGGGTGCGCGCCTCCCGCAGCGGGTTCCTGCTGCTCGACGTCGACCTCGGCGATCGCGTCAAGAAGGGCCAGGTGCTCGGCGCGCTCCATTTCCACGTCCACCGCGAGCACGTTCCCGAGACGCACCGCCTGGTGCGCGCGCCGCGCTCCGGGATCGTCATCGGGATCACCCGCAATCCGCTCGTCAACCTGGGAGACGCCCTGCTGCACATCGCCGGCCTGGTGCCGCGGGAGAGCGCATGACCCCGAGCGACGCGACCCGCCGCGCGCTGACGGCTCTGGCCGTGGCGTCGTTCGTCTCCGTCGCTTTCGCCCACCCGGGTTCCGGCATCGGTCTCGACCGGCAGGGGCAGATCGTCGCCCGCGTCGACCGGGGCTGAGCACGCCACCCCTCGTGCCGTCCCCCGTGCCGTCCCCCGCGCCGCCCTCCGTGCCGTCGCCGACGCGCGTGCGCTGGATGGTGCTGGCGCTCTTGAGCCTCGTCAGCTTCATGGCGTACCTGCTGCACTTCAACATGTCGGTCGCCGGCGAGCCGATGATGCGCGAGCTCGGCCTCTCCGAGCTGCAGCTCGGCATGATCCTCGGCGCTTTCGCATGGGGCTACGGGCTCTTCCAGCTCCCGGGCGGCCTGTTCGGCGACCGGCTGGGCGGGCGATCGTCGGTGACGCTCATCGTCGTCGCCTGGGGAATCCTGAACCTCCTGATCGGTCTCGTTCCCGGAACGACGCTCCTCCCGGTCGCCACCCTCGTCGGCGGCCTCGTCGTGCTGCGCTTTCTCATCGGCGTCACCCAGGCGCCGATCTACCCCATCACCAGCGGCGTCGTGATCATCGAATGGTTCCCGGTGCGCGTCTGGGGGATCGTCAACGGCTTCATCACCACCGCCATGACGCTCGGCGCCGCGGCGGTGGGACCGGGGATCGCCTGGCTGGCGATCAACCTTGGCTGGCGGATGTCGTTCCTCGTCACGGCGCCGCTCGCGTTCGTGACGGCCGCCCTCTGGTGGTGGATCTATCGCGACGACCCCGCGGCGCATCGCGGCGTCAACGCACAGGAACGCGACCTGATCCGCACCGGGCGGCAGACCGCGCCCAAAGCACCCCGGAAAGGCGCCTGGCTCGAGGTGCTGCGGCACCGCGACTCGCTGGCGCTGGCGGCCAGCTACTTCTGCATGAACTACGTCTTCTATCTCTTCTTCAACTGGTTCTACTACTACCTCGTCGAGATCCGCCACCTGCCGGCGCAGGCCGGCGGCTGGTTCACCGGCGCGCAGTGGATGGTGGGTGCCGCCGCGGCGAGCCTGGGCGGCTGGCTGTGCGACCGCTTCTCGGTGCGCTTCGGCGCGCGCGCCGGCGTGCGGCTGACGGCGGCCGGCGGGCTCCTCCTGTGCGCGCCTCTGCTCGTCGTGGGGTCGCTGGTGTCGCACCCCGTGCTCGCGGTCGCCCTGCTGGCGCTCGCCTTCGGCGCCACGCAACTGACCGACGGCGCCTACTGGGTCGCCTCGATGCGCATCGGCGGTGACCAGTCGGCGGCCGTCTGCGGGGTCATGAACACCGGTGGCAACATCGTCGGCGGCTTCGGCTCGCTCATGGTGCCGTTCCTGGCAGGCAGGTTCGGCTGGCCGGCCGCCATCTCGAGCGGCGCCCTGTTCGCGATCGTGGGTGCCGGCCTCTGGCTTTTGATCCGCGCTGATCGTACCCTCGAGGCCCATGACTGAAGAACGATGCGCCGCGTGCGGGATGCAGGCCAAGGGCGGCGAGACCGGCTGCCAGGCAATCTTCGAGGAGCTCCTGGCGCGGGACTTCGGCAACGTTCTCTACTTCCGATCGCACCGGATGCTGGTCGACACCTACGCCCTGCAGCACCCGGAGCGGTACTGCGCCTCGGCCAAGTCGCTGGCGGCGCACCTGACCGGGCTCTGCTGGCTGCTCGAGCACGGCGGCAGCCGCGCCGTGGGCGGCGAGGCGCTGCGGCGCTGGCTGAACGGCAAGCCGGAGATCGAGAAGCCGGAGCTCCCCGCCCTGCGCGGCGAGCTGACCATCGCCGGCACGATCGCGACGCGCGATCCCGAGTCGTACGGCCGCGCGGTCGAGGCCTGGGCCCGCTCGACCTGGCAGGCCTACGCTCCGCTGCATCCCCTGGCGCGCCGCTGGATCGACGCCGCGGTGGCGGCGGAGCGCCCGAAGAGCAGCAGCACGTAGTCACCCGTCCGCGGCAGCTGACTCATCCGGCGGCCGTGCTCCTTTTTCGGCCGAGCAGCACGAATCCCGACGCCACGAGGATCGCTGTAAGCGCAAACAGCCCCCAGCTTGAGAGTGCGGGGACGATGGCGCTCCCGGCTGTGGTCTCGATGAAGTCGTCAGTTTCATTCCCGGTCGCCAGGCCCGGGTCGGTTCCCACCTTGTGGCTCAGAACCGCGAACTTCGCACCCACCGGCGCCGCCGGAATGCTCACGCGTACAGACTCATTCGGAGCCAGCAGGATCGGGGCGCCGGCGATGGTGTCGATCCTCATAGGTGTCGTGCTGCCGAGCGAAGCGGCGTTCAGACTCTCGAGCGGCACCCAGTCCGCGTACCATCTGACGGTCGCGCCGCCAGCATAGAGTGGGACAGATTCGCAAGCGACGCAGTTGTTGATATAGGTGACGAGGTTGCCAGGATTGATGCCCCAGGCCGCGTGCGGGGTGTTCACCTGATGCGCGCACCCGGTGACATTCCCGTCGAGGGTCCAGAAGACACCCATGATGACGTGGGAGTCGGTTCCCGGAATAAGAAAGCCGACATGGGCCACTTGATTCGGCAGCACCGGATTGTTCGGATTCGACCAGTGCAGGCGAGTATTGCCCGGGGCTTCGGTCGTGACCGCAAACGTGGCGAAGTGGTTGGCAGGGTAGCCGTCGTAGTGCTGCAGGACAGAGAAAGTGCCCTTCAGCAGGATCTCAATATCATTGGCGTTCTGACCGGTGGTGTTCTTGAAATCCTTGTTCACTCCAACGGAAGAAGCGCCCTGGCAAGCGATCGACACACCGTCCAGCCCCAAGTCAACCCGCAGGCCGGGCGACGTCACAACTGCAAGGAAGCTCAATTGCTGGGTCGTTGACGAGGGGACGAACACCATGCTCTGGCCTTGCCACCCGGAAGGCACATCCAGTGCCGGGATAGCCATCGGTGCAGAATCGAGCGTCGACCCGAACGTGACCCGCCAAAAACCTGTGGCGGCCGATTCCCCGCCAAACGCATTCGAAATGGCCTGCTCGAACGTGATCGTGCATGGCGCGCCGATCGTCAGCCCCGAGACGGCCTGCACGACGCCTTCCCCGCTCAGGCCGCCGACGCCATTTTGCTGACTAAGCCCGTGAACGAAAGTCCCCCCATCGGAGCTAGGCGACCACGCGAAGTGTTGGAACGTCGTCGCACTGTTGAAAATATCCGCGCTGGCATTTGGATCGTTTGCGAAGTTCTGAGTCCACCCACTGGGAGTCAGCGCGTTGAATGAATTGTAGTTGTTACCCGTGTCGTTCATGGAGCCGTTGACGATTGTCGCCGCACGGGTCATTCCGGCCGAGCAGGCGAGGCTCAATAATCCCGCGAGCACCAGTCTCACCAGGAAGATTCCGAAAGCGTGGCCTCGGCTCTCGCACGATCGATTCGCCATGCCGTGTGCCTCCTTCCTCGCCCCGGCCTTGGCTCCACGCCAGGAGGCCGATCGAGCAATGGACCAGACAAACATCTTTTCGTGGGGGAAGGCGCCCGATTCAGCGTGAGCGTCGTCAAAGTGATCTCGCTGGGACCAGCGTGTCCATCAGGTGGTCGGACAGGTTCCCAGAACTAGAGTGCTCGGGTTCGCTGGATGAGGGGACCACGCAGCCGACGGCGAACGAGGACAGCAGTCATAAGCATGAATAGGGCGACGAGCGTGATCTTTCCTGCAATTCCAAGGGTTGGAACGCCGGTGCTTGGGCCTGGCATCAGTGTGATAGTGGGATTGACCGTGCACCCGATTCCGGTGACGGCGCACCACCCTCCTGCCGGGGGTACGGTAGTCGCCGGAGCCACCCACAAGTTGAACTGAACAGAGTTCGTGGTGATCTCAAAGCAGTTCGAACCGAGAAAATTCAGCTTGGCGGAGACCTGGGTGCTTTGGCTCGTGGGATTCGCCTTGATACTGGCGACTAAGTTAGCCGCCATGGTCACCGCGGTTTCGTTGACGGCCGTTGCGAGATTCGGTTCACTTGGATCGCCTGGAGAAATGGGAATCGTCGGGTCGTTGTCACCGCCCAGGTCGATCCACCACGCATACCCGGATCCATTTCCAGTTCCGACAAGGCAGTAGTCGTTGGGGCTCTTGGGGGCCAGGACCGGCGTCCCTTGATTGCCATAGCAGATATTGACATTGGGATTCCTCAGAATGCACGCACGAGCGTCGTTCGGGAACGGCAGACTGGCCGACGATGTTCCCGCTGTGAAGACTGTCGTAGCTCCAGTCACCGGATTCAGACAAGTGATGCTCCCCCTCTGCAGGCCAGTGTTCACGAGACAGGTGGCATTCGCGAAGGCCTGGTAAGTGGAAAAATTATCGGGCGTCGACACCAACCAACTCCCGATGGGACCAGCACCCGCCTGACCGAGGGAAGCCGAACAAGCGGCCGGCGTCCCCAGGAAATCGACCGTCTCATCGATGTCCATCCTGATTTCGACACCCTCGGAGCATTCGACACAGAAGCAGCTCGAGGAGCAGTTCGCTTGCTTCGGGCCGGAGGCACCAGATTGGGCAATACACGTGCCCGCTGCTGGCCAGGATCCGGGACAGATATAGGTCCAGATGTCATTTGAGGATCGCTGCCGTACATAGCCGGCGTGCGGCCCCGCTATCGCGCACAAGTCCTCGGCTGTGAGGGCGGGGTTATGAGGGTACAGCGTGATGGCGTTGACACCCCTTTGACCAGTACAAGGTGGGTTCAGCGATCCGTCAGCTTCGAGCGGATCCGCACAACTCGGATATGTCGGGCCGTGGACCAACTGAACGACTTGCGCCCTGGCAAGGCTCGCTCCGGCGCCTATACCGACCAGGAGTAGCAACATCGCCACACATCGGAACGCGGCTCGGCTCATCGATTCACCCTCCCCAGGGACGTTGCACACTTCACCTCAGGCAACCCATCAGTCGACACACGTCGGGCACTCTCAGTCGCGCGCGGACTTGATCAGACACACGCGCCCCATAGCCCCGGATGCCGGAGTCTCACCTGCGCCCGGTGTCGCACTTCATGCCTTCCGTTCTTGGTCGAGCGAGTCAGTACGTCAGAGATACTCTGCTAACTGAAAAGTGTCAAGAGGGTATTTTCTGCGGAGCCGACGGCACGAATGAGACTAGCGAGACCCGCATTCGGCGTTCAGGATCTGCATCTGCTCGCGCAGGGTCGCGTCCATCATCATTTTCGGATCCAGCGCGGCGCTTCGTTGTAGCGGGACGACGGCGTCGCAGCGCCGGTCGAGACCGATGAGCGCCTGGCCCAGATTCTTGAGGGCGGCGGGATCATCAGGGGTCGAGCGCAGGACTTCTTCATAGTTTGTCCTGGCGAGATCGAAGCGCCCCCGGTTCAGATACGCGGTGCCAAGGTTGTACCGTGCCAGCCGGTCGACTGGACGGTGCTTGAGAACGTCCTGATAGCAATCCGCCGCTTCGTCGTAGGCGCCTTTGCTGAACAATACATTTCCCTCACCGAAGCGCGCAGGGACGAGGTCGGGCTGGAGCTCCAGCGCCCTCCTGTAAGACGTGAGCGCATCGTCCAGCCGCCCCTCCTTCTCCTGGTTGAATGCCAGGTTCAGACGGGCGGTTCCGGAACCAGGGTTCAGGGCCGCAATCTGCTTCAGTCCCTCCAAACTGACCCGCTCCGCCCGGTCGGCATGCCTCGGGATGAGAAGGAACCCGGCGATGAGGGCCCCCACCGCCGTCACCGAAACAGTTCTCCATCGTGCCCGGCTGGTTGGTTCGGAGGCAGCGGCACCAGCCCAGGTGGAGACAAAGGCAGTGAAGAAGAGGAACGCGGGGACCAGGAAAACCGTCGCGAAGCTCGATTTCCGGAGCGCCCAATCCAGAATCACCTTCTCATGCGCCGTGTGAAGCGTCAGTCCCAGGTGGGTCGAAGCGTACTCTTCGGCCGCCACTTCGACCTGCACGACGCAGACGACGAGCAGGACGAGGAAAATCAGCGCCAGGGCGAGCCCGCAGAGTCTCACGCGTCCCAACCAGCGCTGCCCGGGAACGGCGAGAGCCAGCGCCAGGGACAGCACGACCGAGACATGCACGTCCGCAAAGTTCACCTGCGTCAGCGGCTGTGCCACCCCGGTGACGTAACTGTGAAGAGTGACGCTGTTGCCGTGAGTCGTCAGCGCGGTCACGACGGGAGGATTCTCGACGAGCGCCAGCATCCGCTCCGCGGCCGCCGACAGCAGGCGGATGAACAACCCCTGCAGCGGAAGCCAGAGCAGATAGCTCAGGCCGAAGAAGACCCCGATCCGCAGGACGAAGCTAAGCGGGCGACGGATCGCTCTGGCGAACGAAGAGCTCAGCCCAGAAGAGCCAGATGGCGAGCGTGAGGGCGATGACGAGCGCTTGCCAGCCATAGATGTGCATCCGCTCGAACAACTCCGGGGAGAAGGCTCCGCAGAGCATCATGGTCGCAATGCGGACGAAGTTTATCAGGAAGATGGCCGGTATCCCGAAAAGGATGCCCCACATCTTGGCGCGCCACTGGCTCGGGAAAGCCAGGACGGCGGCCATGTAGATATAGGTCGGCTGCACGCCATCGCACGCGCCCTCGATCGTCGCGCGGAAGCCGTTGAAAACGAGGTCGTGGCCGAACGCCGCCGCATTGCCGAACAGCGCGAGGATGGGGACCGAGAGCGACGCCAGCAGCCGTGTCAGGGGTTCGTGCACGATGGCGGCAGACGGGCGGGAGGATGCCAGCCACGAGAAGAGGCAGACCAGAACAAGAAACAGACCTCCGAATCTCCACGTGACGCGCGTCGAGGAGATCGCCGGCCGGTCGGCGCCGGCGGCCGGAATCCCCGACGGCGACCCCGGCGCTCTCCCGCGCTTGTCTTTACGCTGGCTCCTCACTGTCAGGCTCCCCCTCCGCAGTGCCTACCTCACCGCAACCGGACGCCCACCGGGATGGGTGGACGCACCGCGACGGCATTCTACGCTCTCATGCGACGCAGCAGCCACGCTCCCGTGACGATGAGCAAGGTCGCCAACGCCATCAGCCCCTTCGCAGACAGCGTGGGGACTGACGCTGGCACGAACACCAGGGAGGCATCCATCAATTGATACGTCCCGGTGTCCTTGAATCTCATCGAAACCTGGGTCGCGGGAGTATTGGTCCTCGGAGGCAGTTGGGCACCTGTCTCCGTGTAGTTCGTCATGACCGGGAGACCCCCGGCCAATGTGTAGGAGACTCACGTGCCGCCCTTGATCCATCGAACGATTCTCGTGCCGTCCTGCCCCGTAGTGATGACCTCATGCTTGCCCGCCGAAGCGGAAGCAATCACGATGTCCGGACCGGACGAAGTGACACCAGACCCCGTTTCGACGCCGTTGCAGTACGCCTCCGTGGCGCGCGAGATCGACCAGGAAAAGTCGAAGAAGACTTGAACCTGTCCCGAGGCGACGAGCTGCTTCACTCCCCACGACTCGGAGCCGTTCGTGGCGATCACCCGCAGGAATGCGCCGTCGGGCAGTGCTGCTGGATCCAACGAACCATTGGTGACCAGATCGACCCCTGCAGCTCCCGCAGTTGCGAGCGTGAACCCATCATTTCCAGTCGACCCGATATTTGACACAGTGAGGCTGTTCTGGGGCCCGATCGTCAGCGTTGCTGCTCCGTCAGCGGCGACGACAAGGACGTCAGCGACCACACTGGCCGTGCAGTCAATCTGGGTGGAGCACCGCGCCTGAACCGCATACACGGTGGTTGACGCCGGCGCAATAGCAAGGAGAGGGTTATCTGACCAGTCCCTCAACAGCGTGGCTCCAGCCAGGAATCTGTACTGGATCGTCCCGCCGCCACAACCGGTAAAGTCACCGGTTGCATTGAGCTGGGCTGACTGTCCCGCAATCGCGAACTGCGATGTGGTTTGCACGGCAGACAGCACATCACAGGCTTCAGCTGGCCGGAGCGCGGCGAGGATGGCCATCGCCGCAGGTACAAAGATCTTTATCAATGAACAATGAAGAACTCTCCCGCTCCACGACGGTGAGTCGTGCTCGTCAATCGTTCTCATCTGTTTTACCTCGTCGGCTGGATGGAAACGCGCGGCGACCTGGAGGCTACGCTAGCGAGCCGACGATTCTTTCGTCAAGAGGTGGGGACGTTTATTTTCCTTCCAACTCGGTCTCCGTGTTTCCACGGAGACTCCGGGGAGAGGCCGCGGCGCGACGAGCGAGACGACCTCTCGAGGAGGCCACCAGGCACACGTCGCCTCCAGTCTCACGAACCACCAAGCTACGAGGCGGCGCTCCCCGGAACTAGCGCGTCCGGCCCGGCACCACGACGCCCGACACGCCTGCGTCATGGCCGCGCTTCTCGAGCGCCGCCAGATCCTCGGTCAGGAGCGCCCGCCACTCCGCCTCGACGGCGTCGAGCTCCTTCACCTGGTCGGCGAAGACGCTCTTCTGCCCCTCGGTCGGCGGACCGGTGCCGTCGAGGACGCCGCTCAGAAGCGGCCCGACGCGCGAGTAGAGCCGCGCCCCCTTGGCCAGGATGTCGTACTCGACCTGGGCCGCGGGGTTGTGCAGCTTCTGCTCGATGACGTCGCAGCGGTCCATCAGCGCCTTCGCCGCCTTGATCCAGTCGGCGGCCTGGTCGTTGCCCGTGAGCGCGTCGACCTTGATGCGAATCTGCTCCTTGACGGAGCGGATCTGACCGACGAGCGTGGTGATGCGGGTCATCTGGTCGGAGACCTGGCGGGCGAACTGCACCTGCGCCTGCAGGTCTTGCGGCGTGAGACCGAGACGCGGGTCGGGCTTCACCTCGACGGTGCCGTTGACGATCTCCTTGCCGGCGTGCAGCCGCAGCGTGTAGACGCCCGGCGCGACGCGCGGCGCTCCTTCGGGGTTCCCTTCCGACTTGGCCTTCCAGATCTTCTTGCCGGGCTGGAACTCCAGGTCCCACGCGACGCGCTGCACCCCGGGCTCGTTCTTCAGATCGGCCTTCTTCTCCTCGCCCCCGTCCGGGTCGTCCTCCGCGAACTCCTGCGGCGGCTTCTTGCTGGTCAGGGTGCGGACCAGCTTGCCCGAGGCGTCGAGGATCTCGAGCGTCAGGTCGCCTTCGGCCTTGGCTTTCAGGTAGTAATTGATGATCGCGCCGTAGGGCGGGTTCTCGCCAGGGCTCTTGACGTGGAAGCCGGCGCGCTCCTCCCAGCGCACCGCGGGACGCGCCGGGAACAGGAAGGCGGGCTTCTCGGAGATCTCCTTCGAGAACTGCCGCACCGGCGTCAGGTCGTCGAAGATCCAGATCGAGCGGCCGTGGGTCGCCAGGACCAGGTCGTCCTCCTTGACCACGAGATCGTGCACCGCGACGGTCGGCAGGTTCATGCCGAGCACCTGCCAGGTGGCGCCGTCGTCGCGCGAGAACGACACGCCGCGCTCGGTGCCGGCGTAGAGCATCCCTCGCTTCGCCGGATCCTCGCGCACCGAGTGCAGGTAGACGTCGGCCGGCAGGTTCCCCGCAAGGCTCTTCCAGGTCTTGCCGTAGTCGGTGGTCTTCCAGAGGTAGGGGCGCGTGTCGTCCAGCCGGTGCGCGTCGACCACCAGGTAGGCGGTCGCCGCGTCGAACGGCGACGGCTCGATCATGTCGACCGTGCCCCACTCCGGCAGCCCGTGCACCCCCGACGTGACGTCGGTCCAGTGGGCGCCGCCGTCGCGCGTCACGTGCACCAGACCGTCGTCGGAGCCGACCCAGATGAGCCCCTTCTCCTTCGGCGACTCGGCGACCGCGAAGATGGTGCAGTAGTACTCGGCGCCGGTGTTGTCGCCGGTGATCGGACCGCCGGTCCACTTCTGCTTGCTCTTGTCGTTGCGCGTCAGGTCGGGACTGATCGGGGTCCAGGTCTGGCCGCCGTCGGAGGTTTTGAACAGCACGTTGCCGCCGTGGTAGATCACCTTGGGGTCGTGCGGCGAGACGGCGATCGGCGCGGTCCACTGGAAGCGGTATTTCAGGTCCTCGGCGCCGTGCCCCGAGCCGTTCTCCGGATAGGCCGCGACGTTGCGCTCCATCCCGGTGCGGTGATCGAAGCGGGTGATGATGCCGAGGTACTCGCCGGCGAAGACGGTCTCCGGGTCGTTGGGGACCGCCATCGCGAACCCCGCCTCGCCCCCGCCGACGTCGTACCAGTCGCCGGCCGCGATGCCGCCGTGCCGCAGGCTGTTGCTCGGGCCCGAGGCGGTGCCGAGATCCTGCATCGCGCCCATGACGCGGTAGGGCTGCGACGTGTCGGCCGACACGTGGTAGAACTGGGCGATCGGCAGCGGCGGGGCGTACCAGCTCTCGCCGCCGTTCCACGACAGATCGACCCCGCCGTCGTTGCCGCCGATCATCCGCTTCGGGTTCTTCGGATCGATCCAGATGTCGTGATGGTCGCCGTGGTGCGCGCCCTTGACCCGGGTGATGGTCTTGCCGCCGTCGATCGTCTTGAGGAGCGGCACCTGCGGGAACCAGACGACGTCGGGGTTGGTCGGGTCGACGGTCAGCGTCGAGTAGTACCAGGGACGCTGGCGGACGGCGCGGTGGTCGCTCACCTGGTCCCAGGAATCGCCGCCGTCGTCGGAGCGGAACAGACCGCCCTTCTCCGCCTCGATCAGCGCGTAGACCCGCAGCCCGTCGGACGCCGCCACGCCGCATCCGACCTTGCCCCAGGGCGCGTCCGGCAGCCCGTGGCCCTTGAGCTGCTTCCAGGTGTCGCCGCCGTCGCGCGACATGTAGAGACCGCTCCCGGGTCCCGCCGTGTTCAGACCCCAGGGGAAGCGGCGCGCCTGCCAGAAGCCGGCGAACAGGATGTTCGGGTTGGACGGATCCATGCAGACGTCCGAGGCGCCGGTGTCGGCGTCCTTCTTCAGGACCTGCTGCCAGGTCTTTCCCCCGTCTTTCGTCCGGTAGACGCCGCGCTCCGGGTTCGGCCCGAAGGCGTGCCCGAGAACGGCGGCGAAGGCGATGTCGGGGTTGGACGGATGGACCACCATCGTCCCGATCTGTCCCACCTGCTTCCAGACGTGCTGCCAGGTGCGGCCACCGTCGGTGCTGCGATAGATGCCGTCCCCCGCCGCGACGTTGCCGCGGATGTTCGCCTCGCCGGTGCCGACGTAGACGACGCCCGGGTTCGACGGGGAGACCGCGATCGATCCGATCGACGCGACCGGCTGATCGTCCCAGACCGAGCTCCAGGTCACGCCGCCGTCGTCCGACTTCCAGACGCCGCCGGAGGCGGTGGCCGCCCAGTAGGTGAGCGGATCGCCCGGCACCCCGGAGACGCGCGCTACGCGGCCGCCGACCGACGGGCCGACGTTGCGGTACTTCAGCCCCTTGAACTCCACCGGGCCCTTGGTCGGCTTGTCGGATTTCTCGTCATCGTCGG
Organism: Patescibacteria group bacterium; assembly: GCA_035638115.1. Lineage (GTDB taxonomy): Bacteria > Acidobacteriota > Polarisedimenticolia > Gp22-AA2 > Gp22-AA2 > DASRAN01. Next base: position 71,471 of record DASRAN010000002.1, read on the forward strand.
CCGCCCAGGCGGTCCTGCCGCCGACGGCGGCGATCGCCAGCAGCGCGATGAGGAGCGCGGCGAGTCGGGAGAAGCCCGCGTGGCGGGACGGGATCGATTCCTGGATGCGGCGGGGAACGCGGCGAACCTTCATCGACTCACCTCTCGGGTCGCGCCTGGGGCGGACCGCGACGTTTCACATTCCGGAGCGTTGAGGAAACGGGTGATTTTATCGCGAGCGCGGGGCTACCGGGAGGGCCCCGCCGCGGAAGGCCTGGGTTCGGGGTATCCGGCGAAGTCGGGGACCTTCCCGATCCAGTCGCGGGTCTGGGGGTCGCGCTCCACGGCCCGTCCGAGGAGATCGAGGGCCGCCTGGCGATGTCCGGAGCGCGCCTCGACGCGCGCCAGGCAGAAGTCGAACCAGGCCATGTCGGGGAACTCCCGTCGCGCCGCCTCGGCCTCGGTGCGCGCCTCGTCGAGCAGGCCGGCGTCGATGAGCGACACGACCAGGGGCGAGCGCAGATTGGCATCGTGCGGCGATTCCGCCACCAGGTCGCGGAACAGCGGCGCCGCGTCGGCGTAGCGCTTCTGCTGGAAGAGCGCCTCGGCCAGGATGTGCCGCGCCGGCCTGAGCCCGGGAGCGGCCGCGAGCGCCGCGCGCGCCTCCGGCTCCGCCTCCGCCGACCGGCCGAGCAGGAGAAGCGCGTTGCTGGCGTTGACGCGCGCCTGCACGAGATCGGGCGACAGCTCGAGGGCGCGCCGCGACTCCTTGATCCCTTCCTCGAGGCGCTGCGGCTGGTCCGCTCCCGCCGTCATCAGGAGCGCCAGGCCGAGGTTGTAGTGACCCTCGGCGTTCGGCTCATAGAGCCGCAGCGCTTCGCGCAGCAGCGGCTCGGCGCCCGCCGCGTCCCCCTGCCCGAGACGCGCCACCCCGAGACGGCTCCACCCGAGCGGGTATTGCGGGAAGCGCTCGGTCCAGGCGGTGAACAACGACGTCGCGTCGCTCCAGACGCGCGCCTCGGCGACGCTCGCCGCCGCCAGAAGCGCCAGCACCACGGCCGCGATGGCGGCCGGGAGCCGCGGGACCCTCAAGCGCTCGAGCAGCCGGCCGGCGACGTCACCGGCCGCGAGGCTCAGGCCGAGGAGCGGCAGGTACAGGAAATTCTGCGCATAGAGCGAGGCGACCGGCACGATCAGGTTCGAGGCCGGCAGGAACGAGGCGAGCGAGAACCCGAGGAACAGGCTGAGCCGATCGCGCCGGAGCCAGAGCAGGACGACCGTCAGGCCCCACGCCAGCAGCAACAGGGCGCCGAAGATCACGCCCGCGGAGAGCGGCCCGGGACCCGCGGCGCCGGGCCCGTAGGCCGCGGGGTCGGTGAAACGCACCGGCAGGAAGAGATACAGCAGATAGCGTCCCGAGAGAGCGAGCGCCGCAAGCAGCCGCCCCGGCTGCGGCATCCCGGCGAGCGGGTTGATGAGCGGATCGATCTCCGACGGCGGCGGCGCCAGCGGCACGCCCGCGAGCCGGCGGGCGGCGAGCGCCAGCGCCAGACCCGCCACGCACGCCACCGCGGCGATCGCCACGGTGCGACGCGTTGCGTCGCGCGCAGTCCCATTGCGCATCGTCCGCAGCGCCAGGAACGGGACGCCCAGGAAGGCGATCGCCGACTCCTTGCACAGCAGCGCCGCGGCGAAGAAGAGTCCGGTACCCCAGGACTCCCCGCCCGCCAGCGCGCCCCAGGCCAGCAGGATGAACAGCGCCGGCAGCAGGTCGACGCGCGCCACGATCGACCCGACCGGCCAGGCCGCGGCGGGATGGACGGCAAAGAGCAGCGCCCCGAACGTCGCCGCGCCGATCCCGACCGAGTAGCGCCGCAGGAGCCGCAGCACCAGCATCGCGTTGACCGCGTGCAGCAGCACGTTGACGAGATGGAACCCCGCCGGTCCCCATCCCAGGACGCGGCCGTTGAGCGCGAAGCTCGAGTTGACGATCGGGCGGTAGTAGCCGGCGCCGAACGGCGTTCCGTGCCAGAAGTGGTGCGCGAAGGCGGTGAGCGCGCTCCACGGCTCGCGCAGGAACGCGTTGCCGGCGACCAGCCACTCGTCGTCGAAGACGAACGGGAACCAGAGGGTCTGGAGGTGAACCGCCACGGCGACCAGCGCGACGATCAGATAGGGCCAGAACCGGGGCCGCGGCGACGGCATCGGCTTAGAATAACACGCTCGATTCGGGCGCCCGCAGGAGTCGCGCGCCGCGTCCGGAGCGCGGGGGGAGGAACGTGGCGTCGCGTGAGAAGGTGATCGTCGTCCTGCCGGCCTACAACGCCGAGCGGACCCTCGAGCGGACCTGCGCCGAGATCCCGCGCGACGTGGTCGACGAGGTGATCCTGGTGGACGACGCCAGCCGCGACGGCACCGTCGCCCTCGCCCGCCGGCTCGGGCTGGCCGTCATCGTCCACCCGGAGAATCGCGGCTACGGCGGCAACCAGAAGTCCTGCTACAAGGCGGCGCTCGATCGCGGCGCCGGCATCGTCGTGATGCTCCACCCCGACTACCAGTACCCGCCTCAGGTGATCCCGGCGATGGTGGCGTTGCTCCGGTCGGGGCTGTTCGACGTCGCCCTCGGCTCGCGCATCCTGGTGCGCGGCGCTCTCGCCGGCGGGATGCCGCTCTACAAGTACGCCGGGAACCGCGCCCTGACCCTGATCGAGAACATGCTCCTCGGCTGCAAGCTCTCCGAGTACCACACCGGCTTCCGGGCTTTCACGCGGCGCGTGCTCGAGTCGCTGCCGCTCGAAGAGAACTCCGACGGCTTCCTGTTCGACAACCAGATGCTCTGCCAGGCGATCTGGCTCGGCTATTCGATCGGCGAGGTGTCGAGCCCGTGCCGCTATTTCGCCGAGGCGTCGTCGATCGGGTTCTCTTCGAGCGTGCGTTACGGCTTCGGCGTTTTGCGCACCGCCGCCACGTTCCGCCTGAACCGCTGGGGCATCGGCCGCAGCCGCCTGTTCTCCGAGAGCGGGCGGCGCCTCGGTTCGCGCGGGCCGGGTCAGGGACGCTCGTAGCACTCTGCCCCGATCGAACGACACTCCGTGCGCCGCGCGGAGTCGGATCGAGTTCGATCACCACGCCCTAAGTCGTTGCCACGGGGTGTGTTGAGGATTTCCTCGCGCCCCGATCGCGGATCTGGCACCGTGCTTGCTCTTCTCCGCCACGTTCGTCGCACATGCAGCGCGCATGATTTTCCGGAAGGCGATGAGTTCCCACCGGACGCCTTCCGCGCCCGCTGCCTGAAGAGTCCCCACATCGACCATCGGGAGGCTCCGGAGGAGGTGTGCCATGAGATCCGCCTGGAAGAGAGCCATCTGGAAGTCCGCGCTCCTTTTCGTGGCCGTCGCATTCGTCTCTTCGAGCGCCGTCGCGCAGGTCGTCGGCACGGTGCGCGTGGTGCCGACCTACCTCACCAGCGAGGCCGACAACGGTCTGAAGATGGACATGTCGTCGTTCCCCGTGACCGTCGGGCTCTTCTCGAACCGCTTCGCGCTGCACGCGACCTTCCCGTACGTCCAGATGCACGCCGAGGTTCCGGTCACCTACATCGGCGGGCCGATCTTCCGCATCCCGGTCGGCGGACAGGTGATCGACGAGGACGGCCCGGGCGACGTCGTCGTCTCGCCGAGCTTCGCCATCGTCGAGGGTGGGCTCAGCCGGCCCTGGGTCTGGGTCGGAGCACGGGTCAAGGTGCCGACTGCCGACAGCGACAAGTACCTGGGCACGGGCAAGTACGACTACGGGCCCGACGCCGGCATCATGGGCGTGGTCAACTCCCGGCTGCTGCTGCTCGGGAGCGCGTTCTATGACGTGCGCGGCGACACGCAGTACGTCGACTACACCAACACGCTGGCGTTGACGGGCGCCGGCCGCATCCGCGTCGGCGCGGTGTCGGGTCTCACCTTCGCGGGGACGCACGGATCCGGCCTGGTCGAGGACGCCGACCCGGTCTGGACCGTGACCACCGGCTACGATCACCCGTTCCGCAACGGCTACTCGATCTACGGCGGCGCCTTCAAGGAGCTGTCGGGTCCGGTCAACGCCTATGGCGTGGCGATCGGGTTCATCTATCGTGAAGGACCGCTGAACTGGGGCGGGTAGACGCTCCCGCGGGGCCCGCGGCGCGCGTCGCCCTCAGCTAACGCAGCACGCCGTCCTTGCGCATCTCGCGCACGGCGTGATGGGCGGGAAGACCGTTGACGCCGCCGCCGGCGTGGGTGGCCGACGAGGCCTGGTACAGCCCGCGGATCGGGGTCCGGTAGTCGGCGTAGCCGACGGCCGGGCGCATGTGGAAGAGCTGATCCACCGTCAGCTCGCCGTGGAAGATGTTGCCCCCGAGCAGGTGGTACTCGTGCTCCATGTCGTACGGGCCGATGACCTGGCGGTGCAGGATCGAGCGCTTGAAGTTCGGCGCCACCTGGTCGAATCGATCGATGAGGCGGTCGGCGTACGCCTCCAGCTCGGCGCGGTGCGGCTCGCGGCTCCAGGTCTCGGGCACCCACTGGGTGAACATCGACATGATGTGCCTCCCCGGGGGCGCGAGCGTCCTGTCGAACACCGTCGGGATCTCGCAGTCCGAGAACGGCATCGTCGCCGCCTTGCCCGAGCGTGCCTCCTGGAAGGCGCGCTCGAGGTACTCGATGTCGTCGAGGATCGAGATAGCACCGCCGTGGACCTCGGGATTGAACCCGGGGTTGGCAGTGAACTCCGGCAGCTCCGCCAGCGCCAGGTTGATCTTCACCGTCCCCGATCGTGACCGCCAGCTCTCCATGTCGGCGACGAACTCGGGCGGCAGGTCGCGCCGGTCGATCTGTCGCAGGAAGGTGATCTGTGGATGACAGGTGGTGACCACGAGCGGCGCCGCGAACTCCTCGCCTCCCTTGATCACCGCCCCGGTGACGCGGCCCTCCTTGATCAGCACCTTCTCCACCGGCGCGTTCACGCGGACCTCGGCGCCGAACCCCTCCGCCGCCTTGCGGATGGCGTCGGCGACCGCGCCCATTCCACCCTCGGGCATCCCCCACGACGCCACCTGCCCCTCGGTCTCCTGCCCGGTCGAGTGGTGCATCAGCACGTAGGCGGTGCCGGGCGCGAACGGCCCCGCCCAGGTGCCGATGATGCCGTTGATCGACAGCATCCCCTTGACCACGGGGCTCTCGAACCAGCGGTCGAGCAGGTCGGCGCAGCTCATGGTGAACAGGCGCGTGATGTCGGCGATGGTGCGCTCGTTGACCGCGCCGCGCTTCTTCATCGTCCAGGCGAGACGGGCGACGTCCTTGATGTCGCGCAGCTTCAGCGAGCCCAGGCGCGGCGGCGTGTCGTCGAGCATCGGATGCATGATCGACGCGATCCGCCCGATCCATTCGTAATAGGGGCCGATCCGCTCGCCGTCCTTCTTCGAGTACTGGCCGTACGACGCGTAGGTCGCGGGATTCGTGCCGCTGTCGATGATCGCGCGGCCGTCGGGGTGCGGCAGGTACCCCATGCCGAGCGGGTTGATCTTGTAGCCGTGCTTGCGGAGACCGAGGTCGTCGACGATGTACGGCGGCATGAGGCTCATGGTGTACGACAGCGTCGTGACCTTGAACTCGGGGGCCTCGGGCCAGGGCTGCGACGTGTCCGACGCGCCGCCCGTCTTGTGGCGCGCCTCGAGGACCACGACCTTCCTGCCGTGCTTGGCGAGGTAGGCCGCGGCCACCAGCCCGTTGTGGCCGCCGCCGATCACGACGGCGTCGTAGCGATTCACTGGCACGAGACGGCCCTCCCCGGTGGATGAACCTTGAGCAGTGGTCGAGCCACGCGAGCGGCGATTCTACTTCGGGAGTCAGCCCACCAGGCTGCCGATCCACCGCAATCGAAGGACCGGCTCGCCGGCGGCGCGTGACGCGGCGAGGTCGATGTCGAGCTCCAGGACCCAGTCGTTGAACCCGTCCGGGTCGACGAGAGTCTGCTGGACGATCCAGCGGGCGCCGTCGTCCGCCGGCGCGACGTTCGTGTGGCGGAGGTTGCGGGCCTCGGGGTCGAGACGGACGACCCCATGCTCGGCGCGGAACTCATCGCGCGCCGCTGTAAGCCGCTCCGGCGTCCAGGGCCGGCCGTCGGCGTCGTCCGGGACGTCGAGGGTCTCGAGCGCCGCCTCGTCCTTCTCGATCGACCAGGAGCGCAGGAAGGCGAAGGCGCGCGTGCGGATCGCGGCGGTGAATGACCGCACGTCGCGGGTGACGTCGGGCGGCTCCTCGGGACGGGGCGCCTGCTCCGCGGCCGCGCCGCCGGGGGGGATCGCGCGCGCCGGGTCGAGCATCCGCTGCCATTCCTCCATCAGGCTCGAGTCGACGCGGCGCAGCAGGTCGCGCAGGTAGAGCTCGGCCTCGAAAACGGCGTCGCTCTTCGTCTGGTCGGGCACGGTCTGGACGAGCACCTTGTAGACGCTGTTGAGGTGGCGCAGAAGCAGCCCCTCCGCCCGCTCGAGGTCGTACTCCTGCACGTAGTCGGCGAACGACCGGAATCCCTCGAACATCTCTCTGGCTATCGACTTGGGCCGGATCGCCTCCTCCCCGACCCAGGGATGGCGGTCGGCGAAGGCGTTGAAGGTCGCGTAGACGAACTCGCGCAGCGGCTTGGGGTGCTCGAGCTTCTCGAGCTTCTCCATGCGCTGGTCGTAATCGAGCCCCTCGGCCTTCATCTCGGCGATCGCCCGGTCCTTGATCTTGTCGAGCTGGCGTCTGAGGATCAGCTCTGGATTCTCGAGGATGCTCTCGACCAGGGTCAGAAGATCGAGCGCGTAGGTCTCGGCGGCGGCGTCGAGGAGCGGGATGGTCTCCAGGAGATACAGCGACAGCGCCTGGTTCATCGAGAATTCATCCTGAAGGTCGACGTTCACGCGCACCCGCGAGCCTTCGGCGGTCCGCGGCACGACCTCGACGATGCCGCGCGTCAGGAGCGCCCGGAAGAGCTGCCAGCCGCGCCGGAAGTGGGCCGTCTTCGCGCGGTCGGTCTCGTGGCTGTCGCGGATGAGCGCCTGCATGGCGCGGCAGCCGTCGCTGCGGCGCGACAGGACGTTCAGGAGCATGCCGTGCGAGACGTCGAAGCGCGAGGCGAGACGCTCGGGCGGGGCGCCGATGAGCCGCTTGAAGGTCTCCTTGTCCCAGTTGGCGAAGTTGTGCTCGGGCGGCTTGCGCTTGACGATTTTCTTTCCTGTGCTGGCCTTCTCGGCCAGCCGGAGGTTCTCGATGGCGTGCTCGGGCGCCTGCGCCACGACGTAGCCGCGATCGTCGAACCCCTTGCGCCCGGCGCGCCCGGCGATCTGGTGGAAGTCGCGCGCCGAGACGACCGCGGTCTTCTGCCCGTCGTACTTGCACAGACGCGAGAAGAGCACCGTGCGGATCGGCACGTTGATCCCGACCCCGAGCGTGTCGGTGCCGCAGATCACCTTGAGCAGCCCGCGCTGCGCGAGCTGCTCGATGAGGACGCGATAGCGCGGCAGCAGCCCGGCGTGGTGCACGCCGATCCCCTGCTTCAGCCACTTGCGGATGGTCGGGCCGTACGGGCTCGAGAAGCGGACGTCGGAGATGGCGGCCGCCACCGCGTTCTTCTCCTCGCGGCTCGAGAGGTTGAGGCTGGTGAAGTCCTGCGCGCTGTCGGCCGCGTCCTTCTGCGTGAAGTGGACGACGTAGACCGGCGCCTTCCCCTCCACGACGAGCGTCTCGACCATCTGGGCCAGCGCGATCTCGGAATAGGCGTATTCGAGCGGCACCGGCCGATCGACGGAGCGGATGGTGGCGGTGGGCAGGCCGTTGAGGCGCGTCAGCGCCTCCGCGAAGAAGGTCATGTCGCCCAGCGTCGCCGACATCAGCAGGAAGCGGGTCTTCGGCAGCGCGAGCAGCGGCACCTGCCAGGCGACGCCCCGGTCGCGGTCGGCGTACCAGTGGAACTCGTCCATCACCACCTCGTCCACGCCGCTGTCCGCGCCCTCGCGCAGCGCGATGTTGGCGAGCACCTCGGCGGTGCAGCAGAGCACCGGCGCGTCGCGGTTCACGGTGGCGTCCCCGGTCGACAGACCGACGTTTTCCGGCCCGAGCTCGCGGCACAGCGCCATCCACTTCTCGTTGACCAGCGCCTTGATGGGGCAGGTGTAGACCGAGCGATGGCGGTGCGCCAGGGCGGAGAAGTGCAGCGCCGAGGCGACGAGCGATTTGCCGGAGCCGGTCGGCGTGTTGAGGATGACGTTCTTGCCCTCGAACAGGGCCAGGACCGCCTCCTCCTGCGCCGGATAGAGGGTCAGCCCGCGGAAGTCGACGAAGTCGAGGAAGCGGCCGAGGAGCTCGTCGGCGTCGGGCTCGCCGGTGGGCAGCAGGTCATAGAGTGGCGCGGCCATCGCCGGGGACGCGCTCAGTCGTCGGCGAGGCGGGCGCGCAGCCAGACGCCGATGTCGGCGACCTCTTCGGGGCAGACCTCGTGCTGCATCTCGTACGGGCGCCAGATGACCGGATGCCCCAGCTCCTGGAGACGATCGCGCGCCGCCTCCCCCATCTCGATCGGGATCATCGGGTCGTCCGTGCCGTGCGCCGCGAAGATCGGGATCGACGCGTTCGCCGGCGCCTGCTCCTCCTTCTCGCCGGAGATCCCGGGGAGGTAGCACGACAGCGCCATGATCCCGGCGAGGGTCTCGTTGTGCCGCAGACCCGTGTGCAGCGCCACGACGCCGCCCTGCGAGAAGCCGGCGAGCAGGATGCGATTGGACCCGACGCTCCGCTCCCGCTCGCGCGCGATGAGCGCCTCGACCTCCGCCGCCGATTCCTGGAGACCGCGCTCGTCCGTGTCATGTCCGATCTCCGCCGAGCCGACGTCGTACCAGGCCGGCATGATCAGCCCCATGTTGATGGTCACGGCGCGCTTCGGCGCGTGCGGGAAGATGAAGCGCACGCCCAGTCCCTGGAGCCGCAGATGCGGCACGATCGGCTCGAAATCGTGGCCGTTGGCGCCCAAACCGTGCAGCCAGATGACGCTGCTGCGGACGGAGCCGCCGGTCTCGACTTCCACCGAGGGCAGACAGGAAGGCATCCGGGGAGAATAGCATGCATGGTGGCGCGCAGCTTGTTGTGCTGAGGGCAACGCCCGGGGGCGACTGTCCGGAATGAGGAGAGTCTATTCGCACCGCGGGAGCGGGTTGGTTCAGTAGGCGTGGATGCGGTCGTGACGGAGGTTGCGCGGCAGCAGGGTGGTCTTCCAGTCGCGGTTGTAGAGCAGGCGCTGGATGGTGCTCATGGGGTGCCGCTCGGGGAACAGGCGGCGCGACAGGACTCGGTTCCAGGTCCAGAGTTCCCGCGCCAGACCGACCTGCATCGCGGGTGATACCGGCGCCGGCCGGCGCTCGGACCGCTTCTTCACGAAGTTGCGCCACACGGCGGCCAGGAACAGGCGTTCGAGAAGCGCGTTCAGGCGCCGTCCGAACGCGATGGTTTCGCGCCGATGGTGCGCCAGGGAGTGCCGCAGCAGGCCGTGCAACAGATCGACCGGGAACATCGCACGGTCCCGCGCCCGCGCCGCCGGCGAGCGCGGGCTCCCCTTCGGACCACGCCGCGGGTTCGGGAACGACCGGAGAAAGACGCGTAGCTGCGCGGCGGCGGCCTGGACATACGCCAGGTGCCCGTCGCCGATGAGATGCAGGCGTCTCTCCGCGGGGAGTAGAGGGAGAAGGCCGGTCAGGGCTCTGCGCGCGGAGCCGCGGTAGCCGCCCCGAAGCTCCCGTCGCGGGCGGCCCGCCAGGCGATGCGCCTGCCGCGGAGAGAGCCGGCCGGCACGCGCATGCGGGGCCGGGTCGAGGCCGTAGATGAACCAGGAACGCGCCCCCACCGTGGTCGCCACTCCGAACGGACAGTCCTGCGAGAACTCGAAGGTCTCGAAGTGGTCGAGCACGACGGGCTCCGACAGCCGCCCCCGCAGGTGCTCCAGGGCGCGGGCGTGCAGGAGCATCGCGTGACGCCCGAGCCGGGCCGCAAGCCGGGTGGGAGTGGATGGAGCGCACGCAAGCGTTCGCGCGATCTGGCGCAGGGCTCCGCCGGCCTCCAGGGCCGCGGCCGTCGGCGCCAGCAGCTCGGGACGTTTCAAGTAATAGGATGTCGAGAAGGTCTGCCGCGAAAACGTTCGCCCGCAGGTCGCACAGAGAAACCGCGGCACCGTTCGCCGAAGCGTCCGATAGACGCCGTGGCGCCAGAACCGATATCCGCGCCCCTCGCGCCGGTGCTCCGAGCAGTTCCGCCAGGGACAAAATGGCGGCCGAAACAGTTGAATGCGTTCAACGGGCGTCCTGGGCCAATCCACCCCAGCGACCACACCACGCCGCGTGCCACCTCCGCTCCCGCGGAACTATCTGGAAATTCAACCGTTTCCCAACCGCGCCCGTCCATCCCCGTACACCCCGATTCCCACACCTCTCCCGGCCGAACACCACAACCTGCGCGTCACCATGTAAGATGTGCGAGTCAATCCATCCTTCCGGAGCCGCCGCCATGAAGACGATCGTCAACCGGAGCAAAGGTTCCGTCAGGATCCAGCTCCCCGGCAACAAGGTCCTCTACCTCGGCCCCTCGAAGAGCGGCCAGATCTCGGACGAGGCCGCGTCGCGACCAGCCTTCCTGAAGCTCGTCAAGGCCGGCGCCGTCGAGGTGGTCGGCGAGGGAGAGCGTCACGGCCAGAGCTCGCGCGACGAAGGTCAGGTGCACGAAGGGACACACGGGCACGCGCCGCGCAAGGTGGTCCTGCCGAAGGGCGATCGCTGAGTCTGGTTGGTCTAGCCGAGGATCCCGCCGACGGTGGCGGGCACGAACGTGCGGCACGACGGGCAGATGACCGTGTAGCCGCGGCGCGGCAGCGACGAGGTGAAGTTCACCTTCGTCCGCAGCAGCCGGATCACCTGGACGCTCGAGATGCTGGCCTTGCACGCCGGACACTTCGCCGGCGACTCGAGGGTGTACTCCGCCTCGCTCTCGACGGCCTGCTCGACCTGGTTCGGCTGCGTCATGGGTGCCACGAATTCGAAATCTAGTGTCCCGGCCGCCGGGGAGCAAGGCGCCCGGCCGCCCTAATCCCGACCGCACTAATCGACCGCACTAATAATGATAGAGACGCGGGGCTGATTCGCCTGTAACCGCTGTATTGACCATGAGATAAGCGGCGCTGGCCGGCGCCGCGCCACGCGCCATGGATCCTGTTGTCAACGCTCGGGTTGCGGTCCCGAGAGCCGGTGCCGGACGTACTCCCAGGCGATCGGCATCACCGAGATGACGATGATCGCCAGGATGACGACCGAGAAGTTGCGCTTCACGATCGGCAGGTTGCCGAAGAAGTAGCCGCCGAACACGAACAGGCCGACCCACAGAATCCCGCCGAAGACGTCGATCGGCAGGAAGCGGCGGTAGCGCATCGCCCCGATGCCGGCGACGAACGGCGCGAAGGTCCGCACGATCGGCACGAAGCGCGCCATGACGATCGTCTTGCCGCCATGCTTCTCGTAGAACGCGGCGGTGCGATCGAGATGCCGCCGGTTCAGGTAGCGCACGTTCTCGCGAAAGACCCTCGGCCCGACCTTGCGCCCGATCCAGTAGTTGGTGTTGTCGCCGACGATCGCCGCCGTCGCCAGCAGCAGGAAGAGCCGCGTCACGTCGAGCGACCCGAGCGCGGCGAACGAGCCGGCCGCGAACAGCAGCGAGTCGCCCGGCAGGAACGGGGTCACGACGACGCCGGTCTCGAGGAAGATCACCGCGAACAGGATGAGATAGGTCCAGGCGCCGTAGTCCTGGATGACGCCGCCGAGATGGACGTCGAGGTGCAGGAAGAGGTCGATGAACTGGTGCAGCATGCGGCCGGCCTCCAAAGAGCCCGCACAGTATGGGCATGATGGGCCGCCGGCGCAACGCGCCCGCGGGCGCGACGCCGGGAGGCGCAACGCGGGCGGCGGGCGCGCCTAGCGCAGGTCGACCTCGGTGAGCCTGTAGGTCATGAAGTCCAGGCCGTCCGAGAAGAGCTGGTCCGTGGCCGGCGCTCCCGCGACGCTCGGCGCGGCGTCGATGATCAGGACCCGCGTCTCGCCGCCGCCGACACCCGCGCCTTGCAGCATCGGCACCAGCCGCTGGAGATCGACGGGCGTCCGCACGAGGAAGATCCGCTTGTCGTAGAAGCAGCGCGCCAGCTCCTGCGGCACGACCCACGAGGTGGCGATCACGGTCTTCTCCGGCCGCCGCATGACCTCCTCGACCAGCCGCGCCTCGAAGCGCTCCTCGGCGTCGAGCAGCCGCAGGCCGTGAAGCTGGAACGCGGCCGAGAGGACGAGGGCCAGGACGACCAGCGCCACGGCGCGCGCCCGCGCCGCGCCCTGCCGCAGCCTGACCAGGCGGCCGGCGGTCGCGCCCGCCAGCACGCCGAGCACCGGGAAGAGCGGCATCAGGAGGCGCGATCCCCAGTGGATGCCCGCCACGTGCAGCGGCGGCGCCAGCAGGACGTAGAGCCCGAGGTCGATCAGGACGACGAGCCAGAGCGCCGTGCGCAGCCGGTCATCGACCGCGGCGCCGTCCCGGCCGACGGCCTCGGCCGGCTCGCTCACCCGCAGACAGGCGAGGATGAGGAACGGCGACACCGCGAACAGGCCGTTGGCCGACGGCAGGTACCAGATCGGCGCGCGGCTCGACAGGTGACCGGCGTAGGCGACCGCTCCCCAGCCGACTGCCCAGAGCAGCAGCAGCTCGCCGGCGAGCGCGAACCGCCGCGGCGCGAGCGCCGGGTGGAGGAGCAGCAGGAGGACGTACGGGATGCCGCCGAGCAGGCTCACCCATTCGGTCTGGTGGCTGTCGATGACGAGATCGCGGAAGACGGTCCAGCGTTCGATCACGTAGCCGGCGGCGCCATGCTCGAACGGTCCGTGCGTGGTGGCGTGGAATCCGAGCGGCGTGCCGAGGACGATCCACTGCCCGATGCCGAGCGGGACGAGCGTCGCCAAAAGGACCGCGACGAACAGGATCGTGTCGCGCCGCTGCCGCGGGAGCGGCGGACCGGGTCCCCGGGCCGCGAGCGGGATGACCGCCATCGCCAGCGCGAACAGGACGGCGTCGTCGCGCAGCCATACGGCGAGACCGCAGAGCAGGGCCGCCAGCGCCACCACGCCGCCTCCGCCCCGGCCCGCCTGCGCCCGCAGCAGCAGCACCAGCCCCCAGGTCAGCAGGCAGACCGCGGGGAGATGCTCCCAGAGCGTGTAGGCGTAGAACCAGACCGGCGTCCCGAGCGCCGTGCCGAGGACGGCGCACCAGGTCCCCCGGCGGCCGGCGCCCAGCAGTCCCGCGAGCGCCGCGAGCGCCGGCAGGAGCAGCAGTCCCGAGAGAAACGGCAGGAGGGTCAGCCCGCCAGTCCCGAACAGGCGGTACGGCAGCGAGGTGATCAGCGCGAACGGGATCGGGAAGGAGACGAACAGCTTCCCCCGCGCCACGGTCCCGAACGGATCGCCGAGCGGGCGGAACGACAGCCCCGGGTCGACGTCGCGGCCGGGCCAGGGGACGGAGAAGTCGGCGCCGCCGTTGCGCACCAGCCCCTCGGTCTGGATCAGCTTGCAGCCGTTGTCGTTGATGAACAGCCCGTCGTGCGGCAGGACCGCCCAGGCGCAGGCGTAGACCAGCCCGGCGACGAGGACGGATGCGGCGACGGAAACGGATCGGGGAGGCATCGGGGTGAGCGACGTGCCCTCCGCGTGCCGCGCCAGTATACTCAGGCCTTCGGAAGGCGACCGGGGAGATCACCATGAGCCGCGCGATACGCATCCACAAGACCGGAGGGCCGGAGGTCCTGCAGCTCGACGACGTCGACCCCGGGAAGCCGGGGCCGGGCCAGGCCCTGGTGCGCCACACGGCGATCGGCGTCAACTTCATCGACACCTATCACCGCTCGGGGCTCTATCCCCTGCCGTCGCTGCCGCACGGCATCGGCGGGGAGGCGGCGGGCGTGGTCGAGGCGGTCGGGACCGGGGTCACGCTCGTGAAGCCGGGCGACCGGGTCGCCTACGCGGGGGTCGTGCCGGGGTCGTATGCCGAGGCGCGGCTGCTGGCGGCCGACCGGCTGGTGCCGCTGCCGGACGGCATCGACGAGCGCACCGCCGCCGCGATGTTGCTCAAGGGGATGACGGTCGAGTACCTGATCCGGCGCACGTTCAAGGTCGAGGCCGGAATGACGGTGCTGTTCCATGCCGCGGCGGGCGGCGTCGGGTCGATCGCCTGCCAGTGGCTCAAGCACCTCGGCGCCACGGTCATCGGCACCGTCGGCAGCGACGCAAAGGCGCAGTTGGCGCGGGCGCACGGCTGCGACCATCCGATCAATTACACGCGCGAGAACGTCGTCGAGAAGGTGCGCGCCCTGACCGGCGGCCGGGGCGTGCCGGTGGTCTACGACGGCGTCGGGCGCTCGACCTTCGAGATCTCGCTCGACTGCCTGGCGCGGCGCGGCATGCTGGTCGGCTTCGGCAACGCCTCGGGGGCGGCGGCGCCGGTCGATCCGCTCCTGCTGTCGCGCAAGGGCTCGCTCTACCTGACCCGGCCGACGCTGATGGATTACACCATCACCCGCGAGGAGCTGCTGGCGAGCGCCGCCGCGCTCTTCGACGTGGTGCGCAAGGGCGCCGTCAAGATCGCCATCGGGCGGACCTGGCCGCTCGCCGAGGCCGCCGCGGCCCATCGCGCGCTGCAGGCGCGCGAGACGACCGGCTGCTCGCTCCTGCTTCCCTGACCGTGACGCGCCGTCTCCCGATCGTGCTCGCCACCGCGGTCCTCGCCGCCGCCGCGTCGATCCTGCCGCCACGGCCGGCGCGCTGCGCGGTCACGGTGCCCGAGCCGGTGCCCCCGCCGCCGACAGCACCGCCCGCCGATCCGAGCCAGCTCGTCGCGCCCGGCTCGACGCTCACGCGCGTCGGCGACCCGGCGCCTGCGTTCAAGGTGAAGACGCTCACGGGCGGGACCGTCGACGTGGGAGCGCTCCACGGGAAGCCGCTGGTCCTCAACTTCTGGGCCACCTGGTGCGGGCCGTGCCAGGTCGAGCTGCCCGAGCTCGAGCGCCTGGTCTGGCAGAAGTATCGCGCCCGCGGCCTGGCGCTGGTCGCCATCGCGCGCAAGCAGAGCGAGGCGGAGATCGGCGGCTGGGTGAGGCAGCACAAGCTGACGCTGCCGTTCGCCGCCGATCCGCAGAACGCCATCTACGCCAAGTACGCCACCGAGGGGATCCCGCGCACCTACCTCATCGGCGCCGACGGCCGCATCCTGTTCCAGTCGGTCGGCTACAGCCCCGACGATCTCGTGCGGATCGGGACACTGGCAGGCCGCGAGCTGGAGAAGACGGGCGCTCCCTAGGAAGGCGCGCGCCCTGGTTATTCCCCGCGGCGCGCCGCCCCAGGTCGCGCCGCTAGAAGACGACCACGAAGGAGGCGCGGTAGATGTTGTCGTCGAGATCGGTCGGCGATTCCTTGCTGTCGATGTGGTCGACCTGGATCTTGCGATCGTGCCCCTTGGTGAACCAGGTGAAGCCGAAGGTGCGCGCGTGGAGGTCGGTGTCGACGGAGCCGCGGTCGGAGTGGATCCGCTCGTAGCGCCCGTCGACCTGCACCCGCCCCGGTCCGAGATGCCCCGGAATCAGGTACCCCGCCTGCGCGTACCAGCCATCGATGTACCGGGTGTCGAGACCGTCCGTGTCGTAGTTGTCGGTGCGCTCCAGCCAGGCGCCCTCGAAGGTCAGGGCCGACGATCCGTCGTGGAACGGCTGGTCATAGAAAATGTCCGCGGCCCAGTTGCGGTAGGCGCGCGTCTCGGTGGTGAAGCCGGGGTCGTCGCGCGCATCGAGACGGCCGTCCTGGGCGTCGCCCTGGAGACCGACCTGCAGGATTCTCTTCTGCCCGAAGGTCGTGCCGGTGAGACCGTAGGTCGGTTCGGGCGTGAACCAGTTCCAGGAGACCCGCGCCGATTCGCGCAGGCTGCTCTTGGTCGCCGTGTCCTCCTGATCAGCGCCGTCGAACACCGCCACGCGGTACTGCAGTCCGCCATGGTTGCCCCAGATCATCCCGCCGTCGTCGCGCGAGCCCTCGACCGCCGGCCGAAGCTGCGTGACCAGCGAGCGATCGACGAGGAGCTGGTTGAACCCGGATTGCAGGTTCTGCCTCAGGAAGGGAACCTTGAACTGTCCGACCACGAGCTGCAGCGCCTCGTTGTGCTTGTAGTTGATGAAGGCGTCCTTGATGCGGAATCCGGCGTCGTCCTTGAGCACCTTGCTGTTGATGTTGTCCTGGCCGACCTGGAAGTAGATGTCGAGGGAGCTCGAGATCTGCCCGTGGAAAAGGAGACGCGCGCGGCGCACGAAGAAGTCTTCGATGTTCTCCTCCTGCGCCGGGGGCGGAGTGGTGTTGGTCCCGGGCAGCAGCTCCGGTCCGCTGTCCACCGCCCAGAACATGAAGCGCATCTCCATGTCGAGCTTGCCCTTCTCGCCCTCGACCAGGGTGACCGCCGCTCGTGCGTCGCCGGCGATCCAGAGCGTCGCCAGAAGCGCCGTCAGCAGACCGAGCTTCCGCGTCATCGCACCTGCTCTCGTCATGGATGCCTCGCGACTCATGGGTGCCTCACGATGAAGCCGAACGCTTCGAAGGTCTTCACGGCCTCGGCGCCGGCCAGGCAATCGACCACGCGGCGGGCCGCGTCCTGCTGCGGGCGGCCTTTGAGAGCCGCCACGGGATAGGAGATGAGCGGCGCGTCGCCATCGGGGACCTGGTACTCGACCCGCACCTTCTTGGAGATCGCCGCGTCGGTGCTGTAGACGACGCCGACCTCCACGCCGCCCGCCTCGACCGCCGCCAGCGCGGCCCGCACGTCGACGGTCGGGACGACCCGATCCTGGACGGCCTCCCACTGGTGGGCCTTCTCGAGCCAGGCGCGGGCATACTTGCCGGCCGGAACCGCGTTCGGATCGGCCAGCGCGATCCTCTTCACCGCGGGCGCCGCCAGGTCGGCGGGTCCGGCGACCGAAAGGTGCGAGTCGAGCGGGACGATGACGACCAGCCGGTTCGACAGCAGCGACCGTCGTGACGCGGCGTCGACCAGCCCCTCCCCGGCCACCTTGTCCATCAAGGGTTCGTCGGCCGAGAAGAAGACGTCGGCCTTGTTGGCGGCCAGGATCTGCCGCGCCAGGTCGTTCGAGGCTCCGAAGTTGAAGACCAGCCGGACCCCCGCCTGTTTCTCGCACGCGGGGCCGATCGCCTGCAGCGCGTTGCGCAGGCTGGCGGCGGCATCGACCACGATCTCGGGGGACTCCGGGGCCGGCCCGGCGGCGGCTGAGGGCACGGCCACGATCGCAAGCGCGAGGCCGGCGCCGCCGAGCCATGACGCCGTCCGGCCCGCCTGTCTTCTGGATCTCCACCTCATCGCGCGCGCCCTCCCGGGAGTAGACTGGGTCCGTCCGTGACGGAGCGGCGGATTGTATAGCATGAAACATAATGGACCCGCCAGAGCGGGCCGGGCGATACGATCGGCGACGTGGAGCGCGCGCCCGCGCTGGCGGATCACGCGTGGCCAGGAGATTGCCCTCGGCCCGGGAAAGGTCGACCTGCTGGAAGCGATCGACAGCACCGGATCGATCTCGGCGGCGGCGGTCGCGCTGGGAATGTCCTACCGCCGCGCCTGGGTGCTCGTGGCAACCATGAACGAGAGTTTCCTGCGTCCGCTGGTCGCCACTTCGGCCCACCGCGCCCGGGGCGCGGCGCTTACGGCCGACGGCCGCCTGGTGCTGCGACTCTACCGGCGCATCGAGACGCGCAGTCGCCGCGCGGCGCAACCCGACCTGGCGTCGCTTCGCAAGCTGCTGGGCTGAGTCCGCCGGCGGGACCTGCCGCCGGCGGACGATGACCGCGTGCGCCTTACTTCGACGCGCTCGCGTCCTTCAGCTTGGCGAAGATCTCGTCCATGTTGAACGAGGCCGCCTTCTGACGCTGCGGATAGTCCTTGAACGTCATCAGGAACTGCCCCACGTAGGCCTGCGCCGGCACCAGCTGGAAGGCGTGGTCGATGAGCCAGTCGTAGTAGGTGTTCGAAGTGATGTCGGCGCGCTCGTACGGATCCATGCGGAGGTTGAAGATCTTCGGCAGGCGCAGGCTGACGAACGGCTCCGCCCAGATGCGGAGAGTTCCCTCGGCGCGCTGCCCCATGAACACGAGCTTCCAGTTGTCGTAGCGCAGGCCGGTGAGTTGCTGATCGTCGTTGATGTAGAAGAACGAATCGCGCGGGCTGCTCTTGGCCTGCCCGGTCAGGTACGGAACGAGATTGTCGCCGTCGAGGTGGACCTTGTAGGTCATATCTCCCACCTTGTACCCCTTGAGCAGGTCCTCTTTGACGTGCGTGTTGCCGCCGATCGCCACGAGCGTCGGCAGCCAGTCGAGGTGGGCGACGATCTCGTTCGACACGCTGCCCGGCTTGATATGCCCCGGCCAGCGCACCATCGCGGGGACGCGGTAGGCCCCCTCCCAGTTCGAGTTCTTCTCGTTGCGGAACGGCGTCATCGCCCCGTCCGGCCACGAGTTCATGTGCGGCACGTTGTCGGTCGAGTACATGACGAAGGTGTTGTCCGCGATGTGCAGGTCGTCGAGCACCTTGAGCACCTGTCCGACGTTCTTGTCGTGGTCGATCATGGTGTCATGGTACGGGCCCTGCCAGCGCCCGGCCTGGCCGAGGCTCTCCGGCTTGGTGTGAGTACGGAAGTGCATGTGGGTGAAGTTCACCCAGACAAACGCCGGCTTGCCGGCCTTGTTCATCCGCTGGATGAAGTCCACCGCCCGTGCGGCGATGTCGTCGTCGATGGTCTCCATCCGCTTCTTCGTCAGCGCGCCGGTGTCCTTGCACACCTGCTTGCCGACCTTGCCGAAGCGCGGGTCGACCGTCGCGTCGTCCGTGGCCGAGGCTTTGCAGTCCATCACGCCGCGCGGCCCGAACTTGGCGCGGAAAGCGGGGTCCTTGGGGTAGTCCGGCAACTCCGGCTCCTCCTCGGCGTTGAGGTGGTACAGGTTGCCGTAGAACTCGTCGAAGCCGTGGACGGTGGGCAGGTACTCGTTGCGGTCGCCCAGGTGGTTCTTGCCGAACTGGCCGGTCGCGTATCCCTGCGCCTTCAGCATCTCGGCGATCGTCGGGTCTTGCTTCTGCAGCCCGAGCGTGGCGCCCGGCAGGCCGACCTTCGTCATGCCGGTGCGCAATCCCGACTGGCCGGTGATGAACGACGCGCGGCCGGCGGTGCAGCTCTGCTCGGCATAGTAGTCGGTGAAGATCATCCCTTCTTTGGCAACGCGGTCGATGTTGGGCGTGTGAAAGCCCATCACCCCCATCGAGTAGGCGCTGATGTCGGACTGGCCGATGTCGTCACCCCAGATGATGACGATGTTCGGCTTGCTCGCCTGCGCGTACGCCGCGCCCGGCGACAGGAGCATCGCGATCGCTGCCAGCAACAGCACTGCGGTTCGATTCATGACCATGCCCCCCCTTGATCCGGCGTTGATGAGCCCGCCGAACCGCGCGCATCCGCCGCGCGCGCTTGTTTCGCGCGTCGGTTCCGTGGTCTGGCTGGCCCGGTGGGGGCATCCTCTCACATTTCGATGTCGGAGCGACCGCCTCAGCGCAGTTTCCGCGAGGCGCCCCTGACGATGGCATACATGAGAATCGGCACGCCGAACCCCAGCGCGACATGTCCCCAGTCGACAAGCCCCGAGCGGCTATATCTGACCGCCTCCATCACGAGGGCGACGAGACTGCCGAGAAGGGCGAGGCCGATGGCCACCCAGCCTGTCCGAGAGATCCGATCATCACCCATTGAGTCCTCCGCACCAGTCACGGCGCCGAATCCGAAACGGTCACAATGGCTTCGAGTATCTTTTTCATCTCGGCTTCCGCGAACCCGCCGGCCGCGGTCGCTCGGACGAGGCCTTCCCTGTCACAACCGACGACATAGGCCGTCTTCTCGTCCGCGACGCCGACGCGTGCACGCCACGCCGCATTCTCCGTGTAAGCGAGAAGCGTGTGGCGCTGAAGATCATCCGGAAAACCGCTTCGCATGCCGTGCTCCATCGAGCCGCGGAAGAATCGCGGAACATCCTCGAGCATCCTGACGTCGTAGCAATCGATCCCAGGCTCGGCCGACCTAGCCACGGCCGCGGACCGGCAGCTTTCCAGCCACCCCTGACTGACCTTGGCGGCGGCTTTGCTGAATCCGATCACGAGCACTGCGGCGTGGCCTCGGGCATCGCGCGGCAGGGCCGCCTCATCACCACTGAGCGCCTTCGCTTCCAAAAGAGGGAGCTCGACGCCGGGCACCAGCTTGGGGACGTCGGCCTTGAGCGCCTCGGCTGCCACAAGGGGCTGGCCGAGCGACGCAATCGCGAACAGCAGCGGCCACGGCGAGCCAAAACGCCGCCTGCTCCGGGTTGTCATGGCTTGTCCCGCGACCCCTGACCCTGCCGGCAGTACTGCGGCAGCCCGGCCTTCGGCAGCTCGCGCATCAGATCGAGCGAGCCGAACCGGCGAATCCCGGCCGAGTACGGCACCTCGCAGTAGTAATGCTCCTCGCTCTCGAATGCGATGTCGCATGCGCGGTCGCCGGCGTTGATGATGATGTCCAGGTACGAATCCTCGGCCCGCCGCGAAACCGTGGTGGACCAGCAGGAGCCGAAGTCGAACAAGTACTTCCCGTCGACGAACGAAATGGGTATCTCCGCCTTGACCGCGTGCGTCCGCTCGTAAGGCTCCACCAGCGCGTGCTCGATCTCGTGGCAGCGGTCGAAGCGATCGCACTCCTTCCAGCGCCCCACCTTGCGCCCGTCCTGGTACCGGCCTTCCTCGCCGGGATGTCCCTGGCTGTACCAGGACCTGGCCGGCCCGTCCCGGACGACTAGCGCGCCAGGCAGCCGGCGCTCGCACGACTCCTCGCGTCCGGCATCTCTCCGGACGTCGCGATACTCCTTGCCCGCCGGGCACTCGACTGTGGCCTTCCACGCTGCGGCCGACGCGGCCACCTGCTCCGGCGCGTCGGTGTCGTCCGGCGCGGCGGCCGGAGCCGGAAGGGCCGCGCGTGGCGGCAGCCCCGGCCATGGCGCCGAGTCCGGCAGGTCGGTGAAGTCGCGCCGCGCCGCGGCCTCGACGGTCTCGGTGCCGGCCAGGCAGCGCTTCAGGTCGTCCAGCATCCGGCCCGCCGCCTCCTTGCCGAGCGCGGCGGTCAGGACGGCGGCGCGATCCCCCGCCTTGAGGAAGGCCGCCTTCGAGTCCGCTTGCCAGAGATACTTGTACGCGCCGTCGCCGTACGACGACGTGAACAGCAGGACGGACCAGGGATAGCCGCTCTTCTTCAGCGCGGCGTTCTGCGCGTCGGCCAGCGCGCTGTACTTCTCCTCCATGCCCGGAACGACGCGCTCGCTGACGATCTGGATGTAGCCGGGCGTCGGCAGCGTGTATCCAGGCGCTGCCGGGATGTAGGAGCCCGCCGGGCGGTAGCGCCAGATCTCGTTGTGGTGGAACTTCAGCGCGGCGTGGATCGGCTCGTCGAGCGGGTCCGTCACGGCGGAGAGAAGCTTCGCGACCTCTTCGGGAACGGCCGACGGCGCGTCGAGCTCCTCGAAGGAGAGCTTCGGCCGCATGCTCATGTAGACCGAGCCGGTCATCACCAGCTCGTAGACCGGCGTGATCGGCTGCCCGTGCTCGCGCAGGACCGCGTGCACGCCCTTGTTCTCGGCGATGTTCAGCCGCTCGAACTCCGCCGCCTTCTCGGGCCGGACCTCGTCGATGTGCACGGTCCAGAGCGGGGCGATGGATGGACCGCCCGGCGCCTCGGCCGCCGCCGGCGCCCCCACCGTCGGCGCCGCCGCGGCCGCCGCGCGGGCGCACCAGACGATCGCCAGTGCGGCGAACGCCACCGTCTTCAGCATGCCGCCGCCGTCAGGACCCGGGCCGCGCGCATCACGACTCCTGGAAGTAGCTCTCGAGCGCGACGTTCTCCTCGGTCGAAGGATGCAGGATCCGGCCTCCCTCCGCCACGAACGCCTCGAGGCGCTCGCGAACCACCCGGATGGCCAGACAGATCACCTGGAGAGAGTCGATGCCGTGGATCTCTGCGAGGTCTCCATGCAGCCCGTCGATCTCGACCGGACAGGCCCAGTCACCCTCGCTGGTCGGATACGGATGCCCGATGGCGACCACGACCTCGATCCGCTCGCCGCCGGGACGCACGCACAGGAACTCCGCCGCTCCAAGTGTCATCGTGACCTCGTCTCGCCCTCAGCGGGTGACGATCACCCGGAGGAAGGTCGCCGGAATCTTCGTGGCGTGCGTGCTGGTGTTCTGGGCGGTGAACAGGTCGACCAGCTCCTTCTGCAAGTCGGCGCCCCGGCCGTTCTTCTCGGCCGCCGCGAACGCGTTCATCGTCGGCCCGTAGTAGTTCTTGAACTCGTCCACGTAGCGCGCCGGCGGGCCGTCGTAGCTGAAGGTGAACGTGTCCCGGGCGAAGGAAATCTTTTCCTCCGGGATGCCCGCGCCGGTGAACCGCTCGCGCACGTGGCTCTCGACGCCCCAGGTCATCGGACTGACGAACCCCTCCGGTGGCGGCGGCGTGTAGGCGGAGCTGATCTTCAGAATCTGCGCCACGAGCGTGGGATCGTTGGGGATCCAGTTGCCCATCACGATCCGGCCTCCCGGCCGCGTCACGCGCACCATCTCCTTCGCGACGTCGTTCGGCCTGGGCGCGAACATCGCGCCGAAGATGCTGACGACCGCGTCGAAGGATTGGTCCGCAATCGGCTGCAAGTTCGTCGCGTCCCCTTCGCGGAAGGTGCAGTTCGTCAGCCCCTGCTTCGCGGCCCGCCGGTTCCCGGCCTCGACCAGGTTGCGCGCGATGTCGACGCCGAGAACCTCGGCCCCCAGCTTCGCCGCCGGCAACGCCGTCGTCCCGTCGCCGCAGCCGAGATCGAGGACCTTGAGTCCCCGGGTGATGCCGATCCGCTGCACCAGCGCTTCACCGCTCTCGCGCATCGTGTCGGCAATCCGCGTGAAATCGCCCTTCTCCCACAGCGCCTTGTTCGGATTCTCAGGTGTGCTCGACATGGAACCCCTCGCTCCCTTCCAGGTGTCGTGTGCCGCCCGCTGCGTGTACCGCCAGGGGCCAGAGTCTACTTTGCGCCCGCCGACCCGCCCAGGTGAGCGCGCACCGCGGCGAGCACCGTCTTGGTGCGCGGATACAGGAGCCGGTTCCCCCGGTACACCTCTTGTCCGTCCACCGTGATTCGCAGCTCCCCCAGCCCGCCCCGGATTTTCTGCACGCTCGTATCCGGCCCTTCCAGCTCCGCCGCCACCCGGGCAGCGACCCGCGTCTTGATGAGTCAGGTGGAGCAGTAGTGGATTTCGATCGTCTTCACGCGGCGCCCCCAGCGAGGCTGGCGGGCGCCTGGTCTGCGGGGCTCAATCTCGAGAGCGCCCGGTGGGCTTCTAGCCCGCGCCACATGCCCCACAGCACGAAGAGATGGAACCCGGCCGAGAGATAGGCCCCCGCCAGGAGAACGACCAGGCCGTCCAGGGTGTACAGGACCATGCCGGAGATATAGGCGGACGTGTGACCGCGGAACGCGAAGTATCCGACGATCGCGATCGCTCCGGCGAGCAGCACGTCGACGGCGAGAGCGCCGATCGGCAGCACGCCCGGCTGGCCTCCCGCTCCCCGCAGTGCGAAGGCGTCGACGAGCTGAGTGATCCCGAGGCCGAACATGAACGCCATCCCTCCGCCCGACATCAGAATCGCGGAATTGATCACGGAGAGCCCCGCCACCCAGTAGAACCATGACGCGCCGTTTTTCCGGCGTCGTTCGAGCGCCTGCTTCTGCATCTCGGTCTGGAGATCAACAGTCGATGTGAATGGATTGCCAGTCAGGCTCATCGATCACCCCCCTGGAGTGGAGAATCCAGCGCCGCTGAGATTAGCACCGCCCGGGGTGAGGATGCGTCGAAATCGCGCGTGCCCTTGAGGGACGCCGCGCGCGTCGAAATAGCCTTCACACCCGTCCCCCCTTGGGTGCAGAATAGGCTTCAACAGCCCAAATCTTGAGGAGGGATCATGACGACCAGACGGCTTCTCGTCTCCGTCCTTCCGCTCGCGCTTCTCGCCTCCCCGGCGCTTCACAGCGACGTCCAGCCGCCGAAGGTCGAGATCACGTTCGGGTTCCTGGTCCAGGACACGACCTGCCCGAAGGCCCAGTACGCGCTCGCGGCCTTCTGCCCGTTCCTGGACGACGGCGTCGTCCTCCCGTCGCTCTATCTCGACTTCCCGGGAAACAAGAACGTCGACCGCTGGGTCGGGCGCAACGTCCGGCTGCGCGGCACGATGGAGTTCACCGACTGCAACCTGCCGCTCCTGCACGTCACGAACATCGGCGCGAGCACCGGTCCTCTGCCGCCCTGCCCTGGCGGTATCTGCCAGCCGGGCGACCCGCCGCCCTGCCCGTAGCAGGGTCTGCTGCTCATTATTATCTCTTGTCTATTACTAATAGAATCTATATTATTACGTACATGATGCTCATCGAGGAGGGCCTGGTTCGGCATTGTCTCGAGCGGCTTCGGGATTTGCCATTCGTAGACAAAGCCTTGCTGCTTCCGGGAAGCGAACCGGACGCGCGCGGCCGCGACGGACGGATCCGGATCATCACGCCGTTCACCACCCGGGAATTCGACCTCGAGGTGAAGCGCACCCACCTGACCCGCGGCACGGTCGACGGCGTTCTGGCGCAAGCTGCCCGTCGTGGCCAGAGACCCTGGATTCTGTTCGCTCCCCACGTCGGCCGCCCGCTAGGGCAGTACCTGAACGAGCAAAGGGTCAACTATGTGGACGTGGCCGGGAATTGCCGCCTGCAGATCGATCGGCGACACATGGCGCTGATCGAAGGGCGCCCGCCAGAGCGCGCGGCCGGCCAGGGTCGCGGGATCGGAGCGCCAGGCTTCAGGATCCTGTTTGCGCTGCTCGTCAAGCCAGGCCTGCTGGACGCACCTGTCCGGCAGGTGGCTGAGGCCGCTGGTGTGGCGACTGCAACTGCTGCCAATCGACTCACCCAGCTAAGAAAGGACGGGTTGGTCGACCAGCGGCCGAATGTGAGGGTCCTGACAGCGCCACGGAGAATGCTCGATCTGTGGCTCAAGGGATACGAGACGCTCGTCCGGCCAAAGCTGCTCATCGGACGATTTCGCACCGAGGAGCAGAATCCGAGGGCGACCGAACATCTCGTCGAGAAGGCTCTCAGGCGAGACACGAAATGGGCGTTCGGAGCCGGAGCTGCGGCACACCGGATGACCGGCTACTATCGAGGGCCGGAAACGGTCGTCCACGTGCAGCACGCGAACATCGACGTTGCGAAGCGGCTGCATGCGCTTCGTGCGGAGGATGGGCCATTGACTCTCATTCAGGCGCCTGGTCCGGTGGCGTTCGAAAGCGTCGTGCCGCACACCGTGGCTCCGCTGCTCGTCTATACCGAGCTCATCCTCGCCGGCGACAAACGGGCCCGGGAAGCGGCCACCGAAATCGAACGCAAGTACTTGAGGGCGACGCTTGAATCCGCTCCCTGAGCATCACATCGCGGTGCTGCGCCAGGTACAGCGTCTGTGGCCCGAGCGCCACATCATCGTCATCGGCGCCTCCGCGGTCGCCTGCCATATCGGACTCTCGTGGCGTGGAACGATCGATCTCGATCTCTCGATCGCCGCCGCGCTCCGGGTATGCGACAGGAGGCTCGAGGGCCTGGGCTGGCATCGGGGGCCGGGAGCACCCCAGAGGTGGACGACGCCAACGGGAGCCATGGTTGACGTCGTGCCAGCCGCTCGCACCCAGATACGCCGGGGAGGGTTCGAGTGGCCGGACGGTGGCGCGGCCATGAGCCTGGTAGGCTTCCGACTCGCCTTCGCCGATGCTGTCCCGCTGGCCATCGGGCGCCGATTCAAGGTTCGCATCGCCTCACTGCGGTCGCTGGTGCTGCTCAAGATGGCGGCGTACGTCGACAGGCCTTGGGAGCGTGACAGCGATCTCGAGGACCTCGCCCAGATCTTGTCCGGGTTTCTTCCGGGCGATGCCCCTGCACGCTGGAGCGACCAGGTCGTCGAGCTTGGCCTGGAATACGAGGACGTCGGGCCATATCTGCTTGGTCGCGAAATCGGTGGCGTGGCCGACGCCTCGGAACGGCGGCTCGTCCAGAAGTTCGCGAACGCGATCGCCGATCCCGAAGATCGCCTGTCGACCCTGGCACGGATGGCCCGGCACGCGCCCGCCGGATGGACCGATCCTGACCGGCTGGCGCTCCGGTGGACCGCATTTCGCCGCGGCTTGGAGTCCCGACGCCGGCGGGCAAAGGCGACCACCTGAGCAACGAGCAGTGAACGTGATGACTGCGCCACGGCCAACGCGTTGGCACGGCTTCGATTCAGGCGGCGACTTCGACCGTTGCGTCGAAGTCGACCTGGCGTGCAGTCCGACGAGGGACCGCCGAACGCTGACGCGGCCGGAGTAGACGCCGCCTATCTTCCTTTCACGTCGGCCGTTGTATGAAGCGTGTCGTCGTCACTTCCATGGCATTTGCTCAGCTTCAGCGACTGGTCCCACGTCGACCCGCCTGACCACGCTTCCGCCCAGGAAATCGTGGAGCGCGCGCTTGTCGGGCCTGCTGACGAGAACGATCACGTCGGCCAGCACCCAACACGAAAAGAAGGTGTTGCAGAGATGCACCCATCCGGGCGTGCCCGTGAGTATGAGGTGATACTTCTGGAGTAGTGATGCTGCCTGGAATTGCACGTCGGACAGACCATGGACGGAGGACATCACACCGAGCGCCCAGGTCACCTCGTATAGAGCGAGCGGACTGAACCGCGCCACGACTCCGCCCCAGGACAGGCGTCCCCCGCTCTGCGACTCGACCCTGAGATGAAGAGCCCTCTTGCCCAGGCTTTGCCCGAGGAACCCGTGGGTGATGATGAGGTACGCCGGCATGAGGGCGCCCATCGGAAGGGCGGCAAGAATCGTCAGCCTCCGCGAGTCGGACCAGGCCCAGTAGTTGAGCAGACCGAATGGAAGAAGGACCAGAGCGTCGATCACCCGGGCCCACACCCGCTTCCAGAACCCAGCGTACTGGTTCATGTGTTCTCGCGACTGGAGACAACCTCACGGAACAACTTGTTGAGCTCCTCATGCGCCCCTGGCGAACCTGCCTTCTCCAGGGTGACGCTCTCGAGCCGCAGGAGCTCAGTTTCGATGAACTCGCTGATCTCCGGGATCTTCGGACCCCTGTCGAGTTCGACTCCCGCGCGCTTGCGAACGAGAAGGTCGTCGATGCGCGCCCGTACCTTCGCATCGACCCTGGCCCCGTCGAGAAGCGTCCCGAACTCCATCGGCACGCGCTCGTCATGCGTCTCGATCCATCGGATGGCCAGGAGCGGCCGCAGGACGTAGAAATACTTCTTCAGCCACACTTCATCGCCCTTGAGATACTCACGGACGTTCCCCCGGGCCATGTGGAGGTAGTGATAGGTGCACGCGGTCGGCGAGTAGAAACGATCGGCGAACTGCCTCAGCCTGTCGGCCAGGCCGCCCCTGTCGATGTACACGATCGGCGACACCAGCCACTCCAGGAGCGGCGGGTTCGACTTGTGCAGAAGCTGCAACGCCTTGCGGACGTCCCACCCGCTCACGTCGAGGGTGTCGACGATGGGCCTCTCGATCACATCCCTCCGCTGCTCGAGGTCGATCGACAGGTACCACTCCTGCGGATGGACGTAGATGAAGCGGACGTCGTAGTCGCTGTCTTCGGACGGGAACCCCCACGCGCGGCTGCCCGATTCACAGGCGAAGAGCGCGCGGACGGACTCCTCACTCTCGACCTTCCTGAGTCGTTCCAGAATTCTGTGTTTCGTGTCAGGCAGCGCCATCACCGCACCTTGAGAGTTGTGGCCGCTTCACGGCGCCCGCTCCGTCACCTTGATGGACTGGAGCACACCGCGCAGCTTTTCTCGCGATCCAGCCTGATGCCCGGCGAGTGACAGATGAATGTCAATCCAGGTGCCGGCCTGAACCCAGTGCGCCCGGATGTCCGTGTTCGTTGCGTCTGACCCTGTCATGTCGTAGAGAACCGCATTCCACGTGCCGATGTGTTCGAACGAGACATCGTGCGGCTTCGCGATCCCTTGCCGCTTCCACGCAGCCGTCTCCTTCTTCCAGAACGACTGGATGTCCGAGAAGCCACCCGCGGACTCGAACCACCCGGAGATGATGAGCGGGCCGGACGGGTCTTCCAGGTAGAAATACCTTGGACTGTTCCCCGCCCCGCCCTCGGCGCCACGCTGAACCTGGAAGCCGCCTTTCGGGATCGTCATGACGAGACGGCTGACCGGCACCGTCATAACAAAGTTAGTGGCGTCCTCCGCGATCTTCAGCGTGACCGACTCCGAGGACTGCTGGCCGGACGCCACTGTGGAGAGCAGGAACGACGCGCTGGCGAGTGTCAGGCCCAGTTTCATCACGCAGGTTACCCTCGGGTAGATACGGCGGTTGGAAAGCAGAGGGCGCCTAGAATTCATCGTCGAGGCTGAACTTGTGGATCATCGGTTCACCTATCTTCCAGGCACTCTCCCAGTTCGACTCGCGGCTCTCGAAAAAGATGAGATACAGGGTATTCGTGCGATCGTTGCCGATCGCCAGCCAGGCCATCTCGAGCGGAGGGACTTCGTCATGCGCTGGCAGTCGCGTGATGACGCCGAACCCATGAAACGCGCTCACCGTGAACTTCCACCCGTCGACGAACTCGTAGTGCTTCGCTGCCGAGGCCGTGAATGCCTCCGCATAGGCCACGGCATCCTTATCCTTGGCGTTCTTGAATACGTTGATCGTGAGCCCGGTTTCGAACCGGCCACCCTTCTTAACTTTCTCCAGGCTGATGAAATAGGCCAGCGTTCCACCATCCGCTTTGCTGCTGAGGTGCCACTTGTCCGGCAGCAGGAAGCTGGCGTGTATCTCCTCGATGCGCGTCCAGGACATGCCGTCCGGGGGTTCCGGCAAATTCGGGGCGGACGCGATCGGCGTCGAGAGCAGGAACGACAGCGCGAGAACAACCTTGCGTGAACGCCACATGCTCGCAGGCATCAATTCCTGGGAAGGCGCTTGCGCGCCTCCGAGAGGACGGCCTGGAATGCGGGGTCCGCGCTCAGCGAGGCGAAATCGGGATCGGCAGCCAGGCCGTCGATGTCGCGAGGCGCGGTGAACCCGCCTTGGTCGAACGAGCGTCGCAGGAGATCGAGGGCAGCGGTCCTGTCACCGGCCAGGGCCGAATATGCGGCGAGTGCGTAGAGAGAACTGTTGGTCTCGCGCAACGCTTTCGCTCGCTTGGCGACCTCGCTTGCTTCCTCGCCACGACCGGAATGAAGCAGGGCCTTGGAAAGCATGGCGCAGATCCACTGATCCGGGGTCTCCTGGCAGGACTTGGCGAGCGGCGGAATCGCCTCGTCCCAGCGCTTCATGTTGAGAAGCACCCAGCCGAGCATCCAGTCGTGGCCGAAGACGTCGGGATTGAGGGCGCGCGCGTGGCGAATGGTGGTCAGCGCTTCCTCGAGGTGGCCGGTCTCCACGAGGATCGAGCAGTAGTTAGCGAGATGACCGTCGTTCGCCGGATCGAGACGAATGGCCTCTTTCATGTCGGCGAGGGCGCCATCGTAGTTTTTCAGACCGACGCGAACGGTGGCACGCGAGGCGACGACGTCGGCCAGGGCAGCCGGAGTGACGTCATGCCGTGAGAGCAGACGCGTGTATCGATCGGCCGCTTCCTGCAAGCGCCCATCTTCCGCGACGAAGCCGATCGAGAAGAACTCGACCACGGGCGAACCCGGATCGAGCCGATTGAGAACGTCGCACTCCCGCTCGTAAGCCTGGCGCTCGGGCGCAGACGGCCCACGCCCTTGCGCCGCGATCGCGAGGGCGAAGACGCGCAGGGCGTGCGCCTCCGGATCGTCGGGGAAGGCGGCTACCAGGCGCTCGGTCGACGCGAGCGACGGTTGCACGTCCATGCGGCGCAGCGCTCCGACCGATTCGCTGTAGTCAGCGGCGGCCGCCAGCTTCGCATTCACAGTCGGGTAGAGCAGGTGGTCATAGCGCTTCGCCGGGGTGATGCCCAGCTTGACCGCTATTTCCTTCGCGAAGGCCGCTGCGAGGGCGGGCAGCGGCTCGTCGCCCGACTTTCTTTCTTCGCCCCAGATGACCCGGTTCTGTCCCGCGTCCACGAGGCTGACGCTGGCGAAGAGCCCGCTGCCGTCGCGCGTCAGCGCGCCCGTCAGCAGCCGCCCCGCACCGAACTCGCGCGCCAGACTCGCGCGCGTCAGGCCGGCTCCCTTGTGCAGCTCGTCATCGCTCGGCACCGGAAGTACGTGGAGCCCTTCGGCCTGGGCGAGATTCATGGCGATCGCCTCCGCGAACGAGCGGCCCAGGAACTGCGCGTCTTCGTCCTGCCCGTGGACCTCCATCGGCAGCAGGAGGATGGTGCGGCCGTCCGCAGCCGCGCCGCGTTGCGCGATACGCCAGCCGCCGACGGCCAGGGCGGCGATCGCGGCGAGCCCCGCGCCCGCCCGGAGCCAGCGGCGGCGCGACGACTTCAGCACGCCCTTGATCTCGTCGAAGGAAGGAGACGAGCCCGACTCCAGGTCGCGGCCAAGGCGCTTGAGATCGACCGCCAGGTCATCCATCGTCTGGTAGCGGTCGGCCTTAGCCGGGGCGAGGGCTTTCTGGATGATACGCTCGAGATCGAGCGGCATTTTCGGCGCCAGCTCGTGCGGCGGCGTCGGGCGGGCGCGGACGATATCCTTGAGCAGCTCGAGGCTGGTGGCTCCCGAGAACGGCCGCTGGCCGGTTGTCATCTCGTAAAGCACGACACCCATCGAGAAGATGTCACTGCGCGCGTCGAGCTTCTCGGCGCGTGCCTGCTCGGGAGACATGTACAGCAGCGTGCCGGCGATGGCGGCCCGCTTCTCGTCCGCGTCGCCGGCGCTCGAAATGGTTTCGGTCGTGGCCATCGAGGCCAGGGTCGTGTCGCCGCGCTCGAAGAGAGTCGCGAGGCCGAAGTCGACAACCTTCGCTTCGCCCTCCGGCGTCACCAGGATGTTGCCCGGCTTCAGATCGCGGTGCAGCAGGCCCTTGCGATGCGCCCGCGACACCGCGTGCGCCACCTGGTGCCCCAGCAGCGCGACCCTCTCTGGCGCCAGCGGCCGGCCGCGCAGCATCTGGCTGAGGGCCTCGCCCTCCACGTGCTCCATAACGATGAAGTCCAGGTCGCCCTCGCGGCCGAAGTCGTAGACCTGGGCGATGTGCGCGTCGCTGACCGACGAAGCCAGCCGCGCCTCCTCGAGGAACATCCGGCGCCGGTTCTCGTCCCTGGAAACGTCCGCGGGCAGCACCTTGATGGCGACCGTCCGGCCCAGCACCATGTCCTGCGCCTTCCAGACCACCCCCATGCCGCCAGCCCCGATCTTTTCGATCAGGCGGTAGTGCGAGAGCGATCGGTCGCCTTCGGGGCTCATGGCTTCGTCATCCGGGTTCGCGGCGCGGCGAACTGAGGGGATTCTACTCAGAATTGAAAGAAAAGAAGGCCATCCAGGAAGGCTACGCGGCGCGGTGTCGATATTGGTATGTTAGTTTCGAGAACGCACAATCTGCCTGCAAAATGCTACGATGCCGGAGCTTATGAGCAATGGGGGCCCATCCCTAGAGGAACTCTGGCAGAGGGTTACTTCCTCTGTCGGCGGCATGTTCCGATTTGGCAAGGGCATCGTGGGTAAATCCGCGATCGTTGTTGGCGTTCTCTTGCTGTCCGTGCTGGTCGGCGTTAGCCGGGTTTCTGGAAATCTCGCCATCATCTCGGTGCTCGGAATAGGCGTCCTGATTCTGATGATCTGGTTATTCCCGATCCTTCACTATGCAAGAAAGCACCCTCAAGCGGTTCTACTTGAGGGCGCTGAGTGGAAAAACTGGAGCGATCAACAAGTTTCCATCGCTCTCAAGGGAGTTCCGAATCCTCCCCAGACACCTGTGATTGCAGATCCTCAAGGTGTCCCTATGCTTCCCGGAGAAGTGGCTAGAGGCCAAGACGAATGAACGGGCAGTATCTTCAGATATCATTTCGCTGGTCAGAGAAACCCAAAACAGCAGAGTTGATCTCAGTGTTCAATACGGCTATTGACTGGCTGCGATTTGCAGACAATTGCTGGATCGTCTATACGACAAGCACACCGGCAAAATGGTTTGAACGACTGAAGCCGTACATGACTGCCAAGGATGGCGTACTAATATTCAAGATCGATATCAGTGTTAGACACGGCCAGTCCAATGAAACTGTCTGGAGTTGGCTTCAGAAGAAGAGATAATCCTGACGATCAACCACAATATCGCGGACCTCGCAGGCCCTATCCAGAGCCCCGGCCGCCATCACAGGAGTCAGGCCGGGTGATACGGCTTCGGAGACCTACGCGACTTATGTAGGAGGACAACCTGAGTGGATGCGTACATATCCAAATGGTTGCGTCTTAAACACACTCGGCAGGAGACCTCGAATTCATCCTGCCGCACAAAGCAAGTTGCCACGTTGTTCGTTATTCTACCAACCGGACGATGAAGGATCGGTACGCTGGAAAGGACGGACTTGTCGTAACGGGCTAAGACCGTGAAATTCGTTGATCTCTTTGCAGGTCTCGGCGGTTTCCACCATGCTCTGGCGGCCTTGGGGCACGAGTGCATCTTCGTGTCCGAGTTGAACGACGGGTTGCGGGAGTTGTACGCGAAAAACTTCCCCGGAACGAAGAAGTTCATCCACGGTGACATCCGTCAGGCGCGCAAGCAGGTCCCTCCGCACGACATCCTCGCGGCAGGCTTTCCGTGTCAACCCTTCTCGAAGTCTGGAAAGCAGCGTGGGCTCGCCGACGAGGTGCGCGGCACGCTTTTCGCCGAGGTCGTCAAGATCCTTCGGAAGCACCGGCCCCAGTTTGTGATTCTCGAGAACGTCGGGAACTTCGAGCGACACGACGCGGGGAACACGTGGAGAGTGGTGCGAGAGAGCCTTGAGCGGCTCCGCTACAACGTGCGCGGCACCACCCATGTCGCATCTGGAGGCCACGGACTAATCTCTCCACATCACCTTGGCTTCCCCCAGGCGCGGGAACGGTTCTTCATCGTTGCAAGCACAGGTCCGTTGCCCCCGGATCCGTTCCCTTCGACACAGCGCACTCGCATCACCAGATTAACGGATGTCGTCGAGAATACGGCGGGACTGTCGGCTTCCGATCGGAACGAGACTGCGCTATCGGCGCAGCAGATCGCATGCATCGACCACTGGAATGCTTTCGTGCGGACCATTCCAACAACGATCGACTTGCCGTCGTTCCCATTGTGGGGTGATGAGTTTGGAGCCCGCTATCCCTTCGAGGATGTACCACCTGCGAAAGCTGAGCTCCCCAGGCTCCGCCAGTCGATCCCGCACAAGCAGTTCGGCCCAAACCCTGGGCGCGACCAGTTGCTCAGCCTGCTGCCTGCCTACGCTAATCGTTCTGATGAGCCTTTCCCTCGATGGAAGATCCAATTCATCTATCACAACCGGAGGTATTACCGCAGGGTTAATCACTTCCTGCCGAGCGGCTGGCGCGACAAGCTGGGCAAGTTCCCACCATCGCTCCGCAAGCTCGAGTGGAACTGTAATGGTGAGAAGCGCGACCTCTGGCAGTGCGTACTGCAATTCCGACCGTCCGGCCTGCGGGCGAAGAGATACACGAGCGTGCCAGCGATGGTTGCTATGACAGTGACTCAGATACCCATCCTCGGCCCAGAGCGTCGCTTTCTCACGCGGCGCGAAGGCCTGCGACTCCAGGGTTTTCCTGATACTCATCAACTACCGAAGTCCCGCCAAAATGCTTTCGCCGCCCTTGGTAACGCGGTGCACACGGGTGTGGTGCTCGCGATCGCTCATCGGCTGATATACCGGAACCCACATCCGATGGAGTTCGACCTGGCGAGCTCTGATAAGAAGGCCGGAGTTACAAGCAGGGCCGCACAATGACGGATACAAACGCGAGGACGACTGTCAGCATTCGTCCTGGCGTGAGCGTACTCTCGGTCCTGCGTCATCTCAACTACAAGCCGTGGTACGCACTGGCGGAGTTCGTGGACAATGCCGTTCAGAGTTATCTCTCTCGCCGCGACGAGTTGGGCAGCGAGAGTGCAGTGCTGACCGTGGAGATCGTTCTCGACCCCGAGCCACCGGGACGCCTAATCGTCCGCGATAACGCTGCTGGAATCGAGGAGGCCGTTTACCCGCGAGCCTTCCGTCCTGCGGAAATCCCGCGAGATCGCTCGGGACTGTCGGAATTCGGCATGGGCATGAAGAGCGCGGCCTGCTGGTTCGCACCCCGTTGGCGGGTGAGAAGTTCGGCACTGAATGAGACACTTGAGAAGACTGTGGCCTTCGACATCGATTCGATCGTACGCGATAGCATAGAAGAGTTGGTTGTTGGTGTCCGACCCGTAGCCCGCGAGGAGCACTATACCGAAGTTATACTCGAGGGCCTCTACCGGCCACTTCACGGCCGCACGCTGGGGAAGATCAAGGACCACTTGGCGGGGATGTATCGCATGTTTACCCGCGATAGGTTGCTGCATCTCTCGTTCAATGGTGAGTCACTAAGCTATACCGATCCACGGGTTCTCATTGCGCCGCACCATGCCGACGTCCATGGGCCCACGCATGTCTGGCGCAAGGAGATCGACTTTGATTTTGGAGCGGGCCTGCGCGTCCGTGGCTTCGCCGCACTCCGGGAGACCGCCAGCACATCGGAGGCGGGATTTGCGCTATTCAGGCGACGCCGCCTGATCCAGGGCAGTGCGGACGAAGGGTACCGACCTGAGCAAATTTTTGGGCGGTCCAACAGCTACCGCTACCAACGTCTATTCGGCGAGTTGGAGTTAGAGGGGTTCGAGGTCTCGCACACAAAAGACGGCTTCGCATGGGACGATAGCGAGGAGACATTCCTCACGATCCTACGCGAGCACCTCGATTCAGAACCACTCCCGCTTCTTGAGCAGGCAGAGCATTTCCGCGTTCACAAGGCACGCGCGGAACTTCAAAGCGCGGCCGAGGCCGCGACGGAGCGTACGGCGAACGCCCTACAAGAACACGCGCCGCCCGTGCTGACACACCTTGAGGCCGCTCCGGAGTCCGCAGCGCCCCCCAATACGCTCGCCTCGGTGCAACTGGTTAGTCGCCGGCAGATCAATGTCGAGCTCAATAATGTGCCATGGGAGATCCACCTGGAGATGACGACCGATCCGGCCATGGACGAGTGGGTCGTGATCTCGGATACTTCGGTGTTACCGTCGACGGGCATGCCACCCGTTCGCCGTCGGCTATCGCTGCGCCTGGCGCTAAACCATCCGTTCATGCTGCGCTTCGCTGGAGCCGATGCGGAGATGCTGGAGCCACTCATCCGTCTGGGAGCGGCTGTCGGCCTTGCTGAGGTCGCTGCGCGTGACAGTGGCGTCCAGATGGCCGGCACGTTCCGCCGCAATATCAACGAGCTTCTGCGGCATGCCCTATCGCAGCCATGAACGTAAGATTGGAGCCTCCCTATGCAAGAAGCAGCGCCCCACGATCAGGTCCAGACCGAGTTAATTGAGTTGTGCCGGGAAGTCCAGTCGGGTTGTCGATGGCAGCCATCTCAGGGGCGCGAGACTCAAGAGTTGCTGC
Source organism: Patescibacteria group bacterium (assembly GCA_035638115.1). Classification (GTDB taxonomy): domain Bacteria; phylum Acidobacteriota; class Polarisedimenticolia; order Gp22-AA2; family Gp22-AA2; genus DASRAN01. Next base: position 107,322 of record DASRAN010000002.1, read on the forward strand.
ACCACCTAACGATGGTGTCCAAAGAGAGCAAGCGACGGTTACTCACGGAGGCGGCGAGCACGCTGGGTAAATGTGCGCCGCCCAGGAATGGAGCTGAGCCTCAGATTGGGCTAGTCATCGGCCACATCCAAAGCGGCAAGACGATGTCGTTCACGACCGTCGCCGCTCTAGCACGAGACAACGGCTTTCGGCTAGTGATAGTGATCACGGGCGTCTCGGTGCCCCTATTCCGTCAGTCGACAGATCGATTGCGAGGCGACCTCCGGCTCGATACGCGCCCAGATCGTCAGTGGCAGCTTTTTGCTAATCCGGGACCGCGTGGCGTCGAGCTACAGGTCATGGGGGCCCGACTGGCCGAGTGGAATGACACAACCATTCCTCGGACCGAATGCCAGACCATACTCGTGGCAGTGATGAAGAACCACCGACACCTGTCCAATCTCATCAATCTACTCGGTAGGTTGGATCTAAAAGGCGTGCCGGCTCTCGTGATCGACGACGAGGCGGACCAAGCGGGGCTTAACACGCGGGTTCGTCAGTCGGCCAAGAGCACAACATACCGGCAGTTGTTGGCCCTGCGCGCGGTGCTTCCTGAGCACTCATACCTGCAATACACGGCTACGCCACAGGCGCCGCTTCTCATCAACCTGATCGATGTACTCTCGCCTCGTTTCGCTAAGGTTCTCTCTCCGGGTCCGGACTATATTGGTGGGAGAGAGCTCTTCATCGAGCGTCCTAGCCAGATTCGACATATCCCATTGACCGAAATTCCCACGCCGCAATCCCCCCTCCGCGACCCGCCTCAGAGCCTGTTGTACGCCATGCAACTATTCTTCCTCGGCGCCGCTGCAGGACACATCCCGGGACCGCCGTGGGGTAATCGCACAATGTTGGTACATCCATCCCAGCAGGTGCTTCCACATGGCGAGTACGCCCACTGGGTGACGCAGGCCAAGCTTTCCTGGGAGAACATCTTGAGGTTGCCGGAGGGAGATCCGGACCGGCGCGATCTTGTGGCACGCTTCGTTCGCGCCGCTGATGACCTGAGAGAAACGGTCGCTGGCTTGCCTCCTTTTGAGGACCTCTGCCGGCTGCTTCCGCGCGTGCTACGGAGCACAATCGTTCAGGAGGTCAACGCACGGGGCGGCGTAACGCCGCATGTGGATTGGCGACAGGGTTACCCATTCATACTTGTGGGCGGCCAGGCCATGGACCGCGGGTTCACGGTTGAAGGTCTGACGGTGACATACATGCCGCGGTCGCTGGGTGTTGGCAATGCCGACACCATTCAGCAGCGTGCCCGGTTCTTCGGCCATAAGCGTCCCTACATCGGCTATTGTCGAGTGTTTCTTGAAGCGAACGTGGCCCGTATGTACGAGCGCTATGTGAGGCACGAGGAGGACGTGCGACGACAGCTTGAGGATCTCGAGCAGCGCGGCGTGGCCCTCTCGGAATGGAGGAGACGATTCTTTCTCGACGCAGCGTTCCGCCCGACTCGGGTCGAGGTCCTCGACCTCGTCCATGAGCAGGGCTGCTTCTCGGACCGGTGGTTTGAGTCCAAGAACCCGCAGCACTCGGACGAGGCCGTTGCAAACAATCGTGACGTGCTGCAGCGCTTCCTTGCCCCCTTGACACTCCACGAGAGCGACGGTCATGCAGAGCGAACGCCAACCCAGCGGCACCTCTGCGGTACTGTGCCGCTCCGCGCCCTCTACGAGGGATTGCTCGTGCCGTTTCATGTAACGAGCCAGATCGACCGGTACAGCTACCTAGGGCTGCAACTTCAGGTCGAGGACCACCTTGCGCGGTATCCTGAGAGCCGGAGCATGCTCTACGTCATGAGCAAGGGAGAGCAGCGTGAGCGCACAGTAAACGCGCACGGGGAGATCCTCCAACTTTTCCAAGGTAAGAACCCGCGGACGGGGCCGGTTATCTATCCGGGTGACCGCGAGATGTGCGACCGCGGGATGCTCACGGTCCAGGTCCATCGGCTGACACTCAAGACCGAAGCAGCCGCTGCGGCGACCCGTGATGTGCCGGCAATTGCTATTTGGGTGCCCCACGCGATGGCGGAGGAGTGGGTCGTCCAAACCAACGTACCGGTGTGAGTCATGCCTGACCTACGAGAGCTGTTTCGAAGCCTGCCTTGCCCACCAGCTTCTCCGCCTGAAGCGCCCGTGCTTGCCGCGGTGCCCGTGCCAGAGAACCCTAGCTTCAGGCTGGCCCGAAACGCCGCCCATCACCCGCTTGTGCTCCTAGAGAGCGTGGGGGCTCCGCCAGCGATGCCGCCGCTGGCGCTAGAGCACGTGCGGATCGAGCACGCTCGACCTTGTCGGGTGCAGTTGCCGGGCGGCTCGCTTCATTCGGGCATATTCACTATCTTCGCTTGCACAAGTGGTGAGGTGGTGCTCCAGGAACATTTCCTCATGGTCGCCGGCGCCCTGATCGCGACCATGCCGAAGGAGCCGCATTCCGGAATGGTTGCGCAGGCGGTCGAGACCATGGCGGAGTTGTTTCGGGCTTTGGAGGCGCCAGCACGATCCTCGGTCCAAGGACTGTGGTCGGAACTATTCCTCATTGCTGAGTCGCGCCGCCCTGCGGATCTCGCGCGGGCCTGGCGTGTGTCGCTCGACGACCGCTTTGACTTCAGCACGTCGGCGGTCCGCATCGAAGTCAAGAGCACAAGGGGTGTCGATCGCGTGCATTACTTCTCGCTCGAGCAGTTACGTCCCCCTGCTGGTGCCCACGGAATCGTTGCGTCTATTCGCGTAGAGCACGCAGGTGGTGGGGTATCGATTGACGAACTGCTTGACGAGATCCGCGTCGCCCTTTCGGACCAGCCGGACCTCCTCTTGCGGGTTGAGACAATAGTAGCCACTACACTCGGCTCAACGTTCCGGGTGGCGATTGTAGAACGCTTTGACCGAGAAGCCGCCCGTGAATCGCTCGCATACTTCCGGGTTGAGGACGTGCCCAGTGTTCGGGAGCCACTGCCGCACACGGTATCCGACGTGCACTTTCGCTCCGACCTCAGTTCGGTGGCACCCGCGATGCCCCGGGCGATTACGCGATACGGAGGCGACGAGCTACTCGAGTGTCTCCCGGCCCCCGGAGCGTTGACCCGGCCATGAATTCACCCTCGTTCGCTAAGTTCCACTCTTCGTCTCCGGCGGCCTCGCGGGTGAAGCGCCGGAACTGGGCGCGGAACACCCGCCCTGAAAGGCTACTCCAGCAAGCGCTCTGGAGCCTCGGTGTCCGATACCGGCTCCATGTGAATACGCTTCCGGGTCGCCCTGACCTTGTCGTGCCATCCACCCGTCTCGTCGTCTTTTGCGATGGGGACTTCTGGCACGGCCGCAACTGGCAGACAAGACGCACCCAGCTACAGAGGGGATCCAATTCTTCATATTGGATAGCAAAGCTCCTTTCAAACCGTGCGCGTGATCGGCGAGTGACCCGTCAGCTCGAGGCCATGGGGTGGCAGGTCATTCGCGTCTGGGAGTCTGACGTCCGGCGAGACGCGGTTGCTGTCGCCAAGAGGATTCGGATGGCCAACGCGACTAATCGGCACCGGGTGGGCAGGTTGAAGCGGCCGACACAATGGATACGCGACTGCAGGTAGGATCTTGCGCTCGGCGCTGATGACACGGCGGTGGCTGGGGAGTCTCGCTCCGAAGGCGGAGCCTCGCTTACTCAAGAGTGGCGACGCGAGCTTCTCAACAAGCGTGCCATGCCACTGCGCAGCATTTTGGACCGAGGGTCCAGGATCGGCGGTACAATCCCGCTAAGCAGTGGCGGCACCGCCTGGTGACACGTGGCGATCGCGGACCGGAGGGAAGATGGCCATACCGGAGGCGGTTCAGCAACTCCTGGCGATCGTCGAGCGGTTGAGAACTGAGTATCCGAGCTCGAGAAGGCGCTTTACGCTCGATGGCCGTCTCGTCGGCGACATCGGAGAGGTCCTCGCCGGGCAGATGTACGACATCACACTGCATGACGGCCAGACAAGACACCACGACGCCACGGCGCGGGACGGGCGGTCGGTTCAGATCAAAGCAACAATGCAGAATGCGGTGACGTTCCCGGTGGACCACACGCCCGACTACCTTGTGGCTCTCAAGATCCACGGCGATGGGTCGGTCACTGAGATCTTCAATGGTCCCGGCCTCGTCGCTCGAAAGGCCGTCATCAATCGCAAGCCGACGAAGACCAACCTGCATTCCATCCAGATTCGTAAGCTCGCCGAACTCAATGTCAAGGTTGAGCCTTCGGAGCGAATTCCCAAGAAGTGACTGGAATGAAAGCCGGCTGGTCGCGGGTAGAGGTCGAGGCAATCGTCGCGGACTACTTCGACATGCTCGGCCGTGAGTTGCGGGGGGAGTCGTATGGCAAGACGGCACACCGTCGGGCGTTGGCCCGATTGCTGAACCGCCGCTCCGATGGGTCCATCGAGCGCAAACACCAGAATATCAGCGCCATCTTTATCGAGCTTGGCTATCCGTACATTCCTGGCTACAAACCGCTCCGCAACTACCAGGCGCTGCTGTATCAGGTGGTCGCAGAGAGGTTGATGACCGCGAAGTGGCTCGATAAGCTAGTGGCCGACGATGTCGGGCTGCCGGCGGCTGTCCCGACCGTTGCAGACATCCTCTCGCGGCTCGAAGCGCCACCTGAACCGCCATCCACGACCTACGGCCGAGTCGCCCAGCGGCGGGGAACCGAGAAGAGCGCGCACCCGCCAGTGGATTACCTAGCGCGCGAGGCGAACAACGCTTCGCTGGGACGCGCCGGGGAGGAGTTCACGCTCAACTTCGAGAGGGCACGGCTTATCCGGGCGGGGAAGGCGTTACTCGCCGACCGGGTCGAGCACGTGGCGGTCACGCTCGGTGATTGCGCCGGGTTCGACGTACTGTCATTTGAGGAATCCGGACGGGAGCGGTACATCGAGGTGAAGACGACCGCCTATGGGAAGGCGACCCCTTTCTATGTAACACGGAACGAGGTCAGCATGTCCGGCACCCGCGGCGAGGACTATCACCTCTACCGCGTGTTCAACTTCCGGCGGGACCCACGTCTGTATTCCCTGACCGGCGCCCTCGAGCGGACCTGCATGCTCCAGCCCATCGTGTACATGGCCCACGTTTCGTAAGTTGGCGCGCGAACAGGTCACGCGCGCCGCGCAGGAGGCTCGGCAGCGGCGCCTAAGCATCGCGATCGAGGAACGCCTCCGCCGTCAGCGAGCCCGGCGCAGCGGTGCGCGTGCAGTCGAGGAGTAGCCGGTCGACGCCGACGATGCGCACGCCGTCGCGGTCGCGCGCCTCGGCCAGGCCGCGGCTCGGCACCAGGACGGCGTGCACCGGCAGGTCGGCGCATTCGTGGTGGTACGCCCTGAGGTCGCGGGCGTAGGCGAACACCTGGTCGATGTCGGCCTGCGAGGGGACCGCCTCCCCCTTCAACTCCAGCACCACGACGACCCCGTTCTCGAGGACGATGACCTCCGGCCGTCGCGACTCGCGCGGCAGTTCGTATTCGAGGATGGCCGTCCAGGCGCGCGCCACCTCGTACGCGTCCACCACCTCGCGGCACTCGCGCTGCACCTGCGGATCAACTTGTCCCAGGCGACAGGTGTAGCTCTGAACGCGAATGCTTCGAGACTTGATATCGGAGGCCAGGGATGGCCGACAATGTAGCCGCACATCGGCCACGGTGGAGCATTGCGCAGCCTCACCGGGGCCTTGCCCTCGATTACCTTCTCACGCCCCCCCAATCCGACTCCCGAACCCCCGCACCTTGAGCGCCAGCATCACCAGAAGCGCCCCGAACACGACCGCGTAAGTGCCGATGAGCCAGAGCACGCCGAGCGCGCCCGCCCCCGGCGACGCCATCAGGACCACGCCGAACGTGACCGAGGCGAGCCCGCCAAGGATGAGCATCCACTCGCCCTCCATTTCCTTGCGCAGGCGAATCGCGGCCACGATCTGCAGGACACCCGTGGCGATCGCCCAGATCGCGATGTAGAACAGGAGCGCGAGCGCGGTCACGCCGGGCGCGCAGAAAGTCAGGATCCCGACCCCGATGCCGAGCAGCCCCCCGAGCAGCGGCAGCCACCAGTGCTCATGCTCATCGCGTCCCGCGAAGGCGGTCCAGACCCCCAGAATCCCGTCCATGAGCGAGTAGGCGCCGAAGAGCACCACCAGCGCCGCGAGCGAAATCCCCGGCTGAATCCAGGTCAGCACGCCGAACGCGATGGCCACGATGCCCCGCAGCAGCAGCGCCCACCAGGTGCGATGAAGAATGGCAGCCAGCTTGTTCTCGATCAGGCCCATGCTCGTCCTCCTCTCTCGACGCGGAGACTAGCTTTCGACACAGACTAGTTTCGACACGGAGACCGGGTTCGACGGATCACGTGCGCTTGTCGTGCGGCGGCTACGCCATGTTACGGTGATCCGCCTGGCTCCTCCGCCGACGCCACACGAAAATGATCCCGGATGTCAGTAAACCGAGAACGAGCGTGACGGTGCCCAAATTGGAAAGCGCCGGGACGGTCGTCCCCGCGCCTTGGCACTGTCCCGCAGCCACGGCAGGGCAGGCTGGGGGGCCGGCCGCAGTGCACACGGGCAGCAGCGTTGGATTCAACCCGGCCTGAGTACAGGTTTCTTCGACCAATGTTGTACAGCAGCTTCCAGCGCCGTTATTGCAACAGACGGCCCAGGCAGTGCCGGGCAGGGCCGCTGACAGCAGGAGTATTGCGAGCGAGAAAAACAGACCGCTGCGTTTCATCAACACGGGGTTCCTCCTCGTCGTCGGTGCCTGCCGAAAATACGTATGGACCATCCCCAGGCGTTCTGCTCGCGGACGCTATCAATTATCCCGCAGCTTGTGAAGTCGTCCGGCTGGCAAGACGGCATGTTCGATCGGACCATCGCGCCAGCGAGAACGACAGCGCGCTCTCGATTGATGAGCAGCATCAGATGATGAACAGCATCAGCAGTGCGCGCCGAATTATCACGCCGACGATGCGCACGCGAAAACTCGCGAAAATCTTCTTGACTCCGAGGCCTCATTGCCGTAATTTACACCTCGCGCGATGACCCTCCTGCCGCTCCCCCTCGCGCCTCGGAGGGACTCATGATGTTGGCTCCGCGCATTGTGTCCGCGACTCGCGTCGCTGCCGTCACCACCGCCGCCAGCGCGGCAGACGCCAGCGCGGCAGATCGCCCGGGCGCCGGCGAGGACGACTGCCGCGGCGGCCCCGTCGAGGTCGTCCGCCTCGCGCCCGGAGAGTCGCTCGTGCCCGCCGACCTCCTGACGCCGCCGTTCCGCGAGGAGGGGCGCGGTCTCCTGCGCGACCTGGCGGCGCTGCTGCTCGACCGCCACCTGCGCCGCCTGGCACGGATGCGCAATCCGGTCGACCTGCGCCTCGGCCGCCTGCTCTGGCATCTCGACCGCGCGTCCGGATGCGTCACCCTCGGCTTCGCGCGCCTCGCCGACTACGCCGCCGAGCGCCTCGGCCTCCCCGCACGCCGCGCGCGCGACCTGGTCACGCTCGCCCGCGGCCTCGCGCCCCTGCCGTGCCTCACCGCCGCGTTCGAGGCCGGCGACGTCTCCCGCTCCCAGGTCCACCTCCTCCTGCGCGTCGCGACCCCCGACACCGAGTCAACCTGGCTCGCCCGCGCCCGCTCCCTCAACGTCCGCCTCCTCGACCGCGAGGTCCGCGCCGCGCTCGCCGATGGCGCGGCGCTCGACGCCGCCACCCCCGACGGCGCCGCGTCCGACGTCGCCACGCGCTTCACTGCCGCGCCCAGTGATGACGCCTCCGCGACCGACGATGACCCGCCGCCCGGCGAGTGGGTCGACATTCCCGTGCCGCGCCGCCTGCGCCCGCTCTGGGACCAGGCCATCGAGCTGGCGCGCCGCACTTCCGGAGCGCCCGACCCGCCCTGGTCCTGCGTCGAGATCATGGCCGCCGATTTCCTCGCGGGCGTGCCCGACCTCGCCTCGCTCCTGGCGCGCGAGACCGCCCCCGATGCCCCCGTCCCCGACTTCACCGCACCCGACCCCACCGCCACCGATCTCGCCGCTCCCGATCCTGGGGCCCTCTATTCCGTCGCCCCCGATGCCGCTGTCCCCCTCCATGGAGCGGACCGCGACGACACCGACCTCTTCGAGGAAGTCATCCGGTCCCTCGAAGAGGACTCCGGCGCCCGGCGCGCCGCGCCGGTCCTCGAGGGGCTCGCCGTCCTTCTCCCCGAGTCGGCCGAGCCGCGCCCCGACGACACGCCGCGCGCGCTCGACCGCCGCCTGCGCGAGCTCGTGGCCCTGCGGCAGAACATCGCGTGGCACCAGGGCCGCCTCCTGCGCGTGTTCGTGGACCGGCGCCTGTATCGCGAGCTGGGCTTTCTGTCGCTCTCGCGCTACTGCCGCGAGCGCGCCGGCCTCGGCGTCCGCCGCGCCTGGGACCTCATCGCGCTCGAGCGCCGTCTCTGGCTCCTGCCGCGCATCGCTGACGCCTACCGCTCCGGCGCCCTCTCCTGGGTCCGCGCCGCCGCCATCGCCCGCGTCGCCACCGAGAGGACCGAAGACGCCTGGCTGCGCCTCGCCCAATCGGTCACCGTCCGCCGCCTCGCCGAAGAGGTCGCCCTGGTACAACAAGATGATGGCCCGCCCACCTTCGGCCAGGCCGCTCCCCCGGGTCTCGACGCGGACGGTCGAGTGCAATTGTCGGTACCGGCCGCGCGGGCCGGCATCGCCCCGGTCCCCGAATCCGGCGCGCCCCTCGAGTCCGCCCCGCCCAGCGACTCCGCCCTGCCCCCCCATGCCGCCGGGGCCGGAGTGCAAACATCGGTCGCCGCGGACGGCTGGACCCGCCTCCGCTTCTGGGCCCCGCAGGACATCGCCGCCCTCTGGCATCAGGCGATGCGCGCGGCGCGGGCAATTCTGGCGGCAGAGGACGACCGCTCGGCGGTCGCCGGCGCCCCAGCCGCGAACACCGACCACGCCGGCGCCCCTCCCCCGGACTGGCGCTGCGCCGAACGCATCCTCACCGCGTTCATCGACTCATGGAGCGTGCGCGCCGACCCGACCTGGCGCCGCCACCATCGCATCTTCGAGCGCGACGCCTGGCGCTGCCGCGTACCGGGCTGCTCGTCACGCCGCAACCTGCAGGTGCACCACGTGGTCTTCCGCTCGCAGGGCGGCAGCGACGAAGACGCGAACCTCGCCGTCCTCTGCGCCGCCCATCACCTACAGGGGATTCACCGCGGCCGCGTGCGCTGCCACCCGCTCCCCGGCGGCCTCCTCGCCTGGGAGTTCGCCCCCGACCTTCACGAAGAACCGCTGGCCCGTTTCGTCGAGGACGTCGAGTGGACCGCCGCGCGCGCCTCGGTCGCGTGATGCCTCGCGCCTCAGCTCCACCGGAACCAGCGCAGCGCCAGCACGAACGACACGCCGCCCCACAGGAACAACCCGGCCAGCCGCATCCCCTGCGACCCGAGCGTCGCCCCCTCCAGGATGACGGCGCGCAGCGCGTCGATGAGCATGGTCAGCGGCAGCGCCCGAATGACCGGCTGCAGCATGTCCGGGAACCGGTCCGACGAGAAAAAGATGCCCGACAGCAGCCACATCGGCAGCATGACGACGTTCATCAGCCCGGACACGGTCTCGATCTTCTGCGCCCGGCTGGCGACCAGCAGCCCGAGCCCCGCGAACGACACGGCCCCGAGCAGGCAGACGGCGACGACCGCCACGAGCGACCCGCGTACCGACACGTTGAACAGCAGCGCCCCGGCCAGCAACAGCAGCGCCACCTCGGGCAGCATGAAGACGATGCGGCTGGTCATCATCGAAATCAGGAAATCGCCCCGCCGCATCGGCGTCGCCACGAGCCGCTTGAGCAGCTTGCGCACCCGCATGTCGACGATGACGAACCCGATGCCCCACAGCCCGCCTCCCATCAGGTTCATCCCGAGCAGCCCCGGGATCAGGAAGTCGATGTACCGCGACCCGGGCTGCGTGACGGGCTGGTCCCTGGTCGCCACGGGATCGCTGCGCCCCGCGGCGCGCTGCAAGGCCTCGTCGACCCGCGTCCGCGCCAGCACGCTCTCGGGGCGCGTGGGGTCGAAGACGTACTCGAGTGTCACGCGTGGCTCGCCGATCGCGGCCGACCCGCTGCCCGCCGATCCACTGGGCGCCGACCCGCTGGCGACCGACCCGACCGGAGCCGACCCGACCGCAGCCGACCCGCTGGCCGCGCCGGGCACCACGACGATATCGGTCCGCCCGAGCCGCAACCTGTCGGAGCACTCCTGCCCGCGGCACGGCGTGGCCCGGAATCCCTTGTTCGCGGCGAGGCTGCGCACGAGCTCGTCGCCCGCCGTGATGCCCCCACCCTGCGCGCCCCCGTTCACCTGCACGTCGACCCGCAGCATCTCCGGGGGCTTGTCACGGAAGGCGATCCCGAGCCCGACCGCCAGCAGCACCGGGAAGCCGTACACCCAGAAGATCGCCTCGGGCTCGCGGAAGAACTCGCGCAGCCGGCTGACGGTCAGCGCGGCAAGGGGGTGGCGGCTCAGGCCTGGACCCTGGCGGTCGCTCACGCGCCGGCCTCGTGCTCGTCGCGCAGGTGGCGCCCGGTGAGGTCGACGAAGACGTCCTCGAGGCTGACGTGCCGCGTGGTCAGCCGCGCGAGCGCGATGCCATCGGCCTGCAGCCGCTGCAACAACGCCGGCAGCGTGACGTGCGGCTCGGTGACGGTCAGCAGGACTCCGGTCGCCTCGACGCGCGCGCCGCGCACGCCGGGCAGGGCCAGGAGCGTCGCCTCGTCGAGCGCGGCCCGCCCCGAACCGCCCGCAGCCCCCGCGCCGCCCGCCGCGCCCCGGCCGCCGCCACCCGCAGCGCCCGCACCGCCCGACGCGCCCGCACCGCCCACCGTGCCGCCATTGACCGCGAACTCGATGACGTGGTCGCCCCCAAGCCGCGTCACGAGGTCGGCGGGCGACCCGAGCGCGATCACCTTGCCGTGGTCGACGACCGCGACACGGTCACACAGGCGCTCGGCCTCGTCCATGTAATGCGTGGTCAGCAGAATCGTCCGCCCGCGGTCGCGCAAGCCGCGGATGACGTCCCACAACGACCGGCGCGACTGGGGGTCGAGCCCAGTGGTCGGCTCGTCGAGGAACAGTAGATCTGGATCGCCGACCAGCGCGCAGGCGACGGCGAGGCGCTGCTTCTGCCCGCCGGACAGCTTGCCGACCCACGCGCGGCGCTTCTCATTGAGCGCGACGAGCTCCATCACCTCGTCGGGCTCGAGCCCGCGGCGGTAGAACGACCGGAAAAGCGCCAGCGTCTCGGCGACGCTCAGCTTCTCGGCGAAGCGCGTCTCCTGGAGCGAGATGCCGATGCGCTGCCGCAGGGTGTCGGCCTGCGCGTCCCAGCGCCGGCCGAGCACCTCGACCTCCCCCGCGGTCGGCGCCTGCAGGCCTTCGAGGATCTCGATGGTGGTCGTCTTGCCGGCGCCGTTCGGGCCAAGCAGGCCGAAGCACTCCCCCGCCCGCACCTCGAGATCGAGCCCGTTGACGGCGTCGACGGCCCCGGTCCGGCTCTCGAACCGCTTGCGCAGCCCGACGCAGCGGATGGCGACGCCGTTGGCCGGAGCGGCGGCGACGCCTCCCGCGGCGGCGGCCGCCCCGCCGACGCCGTTGGCCGGCGCCCCGCCGCCCGCCGAAGCCCGCTCCCCCTCGCTGTTAGGCATGGCGGAAATAATATCAGTCCAGCCCCTTGTGGAAACGGGCCGACGCGAGCAGCAGCACCACGCTCCCGAACCCGAACAGCGCCAGCGCCTCGGGCCACAGCACCGCGATCCCCGAACCCTTCAGGAAGATGCCGCGGATGATGATGCAGTAGTACCGCAACGGGATGGCGTAGGTCCCGTACTGGAACACCACCGGCATGTTCTCGATGGGGAAGATCAGCCCGGACAGGTAGATCATCGGCACCATCAAAAGGAACGTCGCGGTCATCATCGCCTGCTGCTGCGTGCTCACCAGCGTCGAGGCGAACAGGCCGAGGCCCAGCGTCGACATCAGGAAAAGCTGCGTGAGCAGCACCAGGGTCACGAACGATCCGACGAGCGGCACCCGGAACAGCCCGACGACGAGCGCGGTCACCAGCAGCAGCGTGATGTTGCCGATGACGGCGAACGGCACGAGCTTCCCGACGATGAGCTGCCACGGGCGGATCGGCGTGACGCTGATCTGCTCGAGCGTGCCGATCTCCTTCTCGCGCACGACGGCCATGGACGGCAGGATCATGGTGGTCAGCATCAGCGTCATGGCGAGAATCGACGGCACGTAGAACCAGCGGCTCTTGAGGTCGGGGTTGTACCAAACGCGTGGCACGAGCTCGATCGATCCGGCCGCGGCACCTGGCCCGCCCGCGCCGCCCGCGCCGCCCGATCCCGCCGCCGCGCCCGCCCCGCCCGCGCCAGCAGTCCCGCCCTCCCCGGCCTGCGCCGCCAGCCGCCCCTCGAGCATGGTCGCGCCGACCCCCGCGATGATGCGCGAGGCGTAGCCGAGCCCGACGACGGCCGAATTCGAATCGCTCCCGTCGGCGATCACCTGCACGCTGGGCGGCCGGCCGGCGGCGAGCGCCTCGCCGTACCCGGCGCCGATGACGAGCGCTATCTGCGCCCGCCCCTCGATGAGCCACGGGTCGATGGCGCCGATGCCGTCTTCCCCGCCGACGATCTTGAAGTAGCCGGAGCCTTCGAACTTGTCGACCAGATCGCGGCTCGCCGCGCTGCGGTCCTGGTCGACGAGCAGCGCCGGGATGTCGTTGACGTCGGTGTTGGCGGCATACCCGAGCACCAGAAGCTGCATGAGCGGCCCGATGATGAGGGCGGGAATCAGCTTGGTATCGTGCTTGAGCTGCAGGAACTCCTTCACGATGATGCACCACAAGACGCGCACGGCTATTTCTCCCTCATCGCCCGAGCCCAGCCACCGCTATTTCTCCCGCACCACGAGCCGCATGTACGACAGCCCGAGGATGAGGACCGCGAACCCGACGAGGAACATCACGTCGGCGGGGTACGACCGCAGCCCGGCGCCCTTCAAGATGATGCCGCGCAGGATGACGAGGTAGTAGCGCGCCGGCACGACGTAGGTCACGAGCTGCAGCGCCATCGGCATGTTGCGGATCGGGAAGATGAACCCCGACAGAAAGATGGCCGGCAGCATCGAGGTCAGCGTTCCGACCTGGAACGCCATCGCCTGCGAGTCGGAGATCGACGACACGAACAGGCCGAACCCGAGCGCGCCGACGAGGTAGACGAGCGTGATGGCGAACAGGTCCAGATACGGCCCGCGCACCGCGACGCCGAACAGGAACCTCGCCGCCACCAGGATGATGACGGTCGCAAGGAGCGAGATGCACAGGTACGGCAGCGTCTTGCCGATCAGCAGCTCGAGGATGCGCAGGTCGGTGATCCGCAGCTGCTCCATGGTGCCGCGCTCCTTCTCGCGCACCACCGACAGCGCGGTCGACAGGACCGCGGTGAGCATCAGGATGAACCCGACGAGCCCGGGGACGAGGAACTGGGTCGATTTGAGCTCGGGGTTGTACCAGACGCGCGGCTGGTAATCGATGGGCGCCCGCCCGCCCGACCCACCCGGTCCGACCGACCCGCCGCCCCCCGCGCCCCCGCCGCCCCCCGCGCCCCCGCCGCCACCATTGCTGCGCAGCAGCGCGCCGCGGATGCCGACGTTCTCCTGCGACACGAGCTGCTCGGCATAGCCCAGCACGGTCGTGGCGGTGCTGGCGTCGGCGCCGTCGAGCAGCAGCTGCACGCTGGCGGCGCGCCCGGCGGCCAGCGTCCGCGAATAATCCTCGGGGATGACCAGGATGGCGCGCGCCACGCGCTTCTCGGTGACGCGCTCGAAATCGGATCCGGGCGGCAGATCGGCGGCGAAGTCGAAGTAGGTCGAGTTGACGAACGAGGCGACCAGCTCGCGGCTCGCCTGGCTGTGGTCGCGGTCCTGCACCGCCAGCGCCACGTGCCGCACGTCGAAGTTGACGGCGTAGCCATACATCAGCAGCATCAGCCCGGGCACCCCGAGCAGCATCGTCAGGCTCAGCGGGTCGCGCGCCACCTGCCGCAGCTCCTTGATCGCGACCGCGAGCGTCTTCCTCATGCGATGCCCGCCGGCGCGGCGGCGCCCACGCCCGGCGCGGTCCCCGCCGGCCTGCCGCGCTCCGCCTCGGCCTTCTCGATGTAATGGATGAAGACATCCTCGAGCGACGGCACGATCCTCTCGACCGCCGCCGGCGTGTTCGCGTCCGCCTCGAGCAGCGCCAGGGCGCGCCGGCGTCCGTCGTCAGGGTCGGCGACGACGACGTGCAGGCTGGTGCCGAACGCCGACACCTCGAGCGCCCAGGACTCCTTCTCGAGGCGGTCGATCGCCTCGAGATAGCGCGGGCAGCGCACCTCGAGGATGGCGCGGCCGGCGAAGACCTCCTTCAGGCTGGCGACGTTCCCCAATGCGACCAGGCGGCCGGCGTGCATCAGGGCAATCTTCCCGCAGTGCTCCGCCTCGTCGAGGTAGTGGGTGGTGACGATGATGGTGACGCCGGCTTCCGCCATGCCGTCGATGAGCCCCCAGAAGGTGCGCCGCGAGATGGGGTCGACGCCGCCGGTCGGCTCGTCGAGGAACAGCACGCGCGGGCGGTGCAGGATGGAGCAGGCGAGCGCCAGCCGCTGCTTCCACCCGCCGGGCAGCGCCCGCGCCAGCGCCCGGTCGTGCCCCTCGAGGTTCGCCATCTGCACGACCTCGGCGATGCGGTCGCGCAGCGCGCCGCCGTGGAGGCCGTAGACGCCGCCGAAGAACTCCAGGTTCTGCGCGACGGTGAGGTCCTCGTACAGGCTGAAGCGCTGCGTCATGTAGCCGATGTTGCGCTTCACCTGCTCGGGGTCGCGGCCGACGTCGATGCCGAGCACCTTCCCGATTCCGGACGTGGGGCGCAGCAGGCCGCACAGCATCCGGATGGCGGTCGACTTGCCCGCTCCGTTGCTCCCCAAAAGTCCGAAGATGCTCCCGGCGTCAACCGAGAGACTGAGGTCGTCGACCGCCTTGAACGCGCCGAAATGCTTGCACAGCGAGCACGCCTCGACGGCGGGCGCGGCGGCGGGTGCCGGCGTGGCGTTGCCGGACGGCGTGGCGTTGCCGGACGGCTCGCCCATGCTCACCGCCCGACGGCGCGGTCGAGCCGTGCGGCGGCGAGGCGGGACTGCGCCAGCGCCTCGACGCGGTCGAGACCGGATCGCAGGAGCTGCGTCTCGGCGTCGAGCAGGTCGGACGACGGGATCAGCCCCTCGCGATAGCGATCGCCCGAGACGCGCTGGTTCTCGGTGGCGGCTTCGAGGTTGCGGGTGGCGACGTCGACCCCCTCCGACGCCGCTCCCAGGTCGAGAAAGCGCGCCGCGACCTCCAGCCGGATGCGCCGGTCGAGGTCCTCGAGCTGGTGGCGCGCCGCGTCGGCCTGCGCCGACGCCTGCTCGACGGCCGCCGAGGTGCGCCCGGAGTCGTACAGCGTGAACGACAGGCTCACGCCGGCGTCCCAGGTGTCCTGCCACTCGGCGGCGGGGGGAAAGATGCGGCGATTGGGATTGGAGTAGTCGTACCCGGCGCTCAGACCGACCGACGGCAGGTAGCCGGCCTTCTGCGCCTTCATCCGCTCCTGCGCCGCGGCGACCCTCTCTTGAAGCGCCGCCCGCTCGGCGCGCATGGTCAGCGCCTCGGTCACCAGCGCGTCGATCGTGGTCTCGGGGATCGCCGGGCGCTCGAGGGGGTCGGCGGCCTCGACCCGCGTGGCCGGATCGAGACCGAGGATGCGCTGCAGGTCGGCGTTGGCGATCTCCGCCGCGTTCGCGGCGCGCAGGCGCGACAGCTCGGCCCGGTCGCGGTCGACCTGCACCGCCAGGACGTCGTTGCGCGCCGCCATGCCGACCTGCTCGCGGTCGCGGGTCTCCTTGATGTGCGCCTCGTACGACTTGATCGCCTCGCGCAGCACGCGCTCTTCCTCGCGCGACGCCACCAGGTCCCAGTAGGCTGTCTGCGCCTCGAGCGCCGCGTCGCCGGTGCCGCTGCGGACGTCGTGCGCCGCGGCGGTGCGCTCGTGCTCCGCCGCCGCGGTCGTGCCGGAGACCCGGCCGCCGGTGTACAGCGGCATCCGCAGCCCGAGCCGCGACTGATAGTTGTCCGGGATGTTGGGATAGATGACCTGTGAGCCGCCGCCCGCCAGCGGCACCGACACGTCCGGGACGTTCGACCAGCGCGTGTACCCCGCCGACAGGTCGATCACCGGCAGCCCCTGCGCGCGCGCCCCCTTCGACCCGGCCTCGGCCGCGCTCTCGATCGATCGCAGCTGCGCCAGCCGCGGCGACGCCTCGCGCGCCCGCGTCACGGTCTCCTCGAGCGTCAGCCGAAGGACGCTCGGCGGCGGCGCTTGCTCCGCTGCCGGTGATGGCTGCGGCGCGGGCGGCTCCGCGGGCAGCTCCGCCGTCTGCGCCATGGAGCGCCCCGCGCCGAGAAGCACCGCCGCGATCACCGCCGCGGGCACGGCCCCGTTCACCACAGCGGGCACCGCTGCGATCGCCGCCGAGCGAATCCGCCGGCTCATGACGCCGCTCCCACGCTCGCCGGACCGCCGCCCACCGCGGGACCGCCGCCCGCCGCGGGACCGCCACCCGCCGCGGGACCGCCGCCGGCCGTGGGAACTCCGCCGGCATCGTCGAGCGCGCGCAGGCGGGCGATGAAGATGTCCTCGAGCGACGGCTCGGTGGCGCGGGCGGCCTGGACGGTGACGCCGCCGGCTTCGAGCGCGGCGCGCAGCTCGAGCGCCACGTCGGCGGCCTGCGCCACGCTGACGCCGGAGAGCGTGGCGTGCAGCCGCTCCCCGAAGGTCTGGACGTCGGTGACGCCCCGGCGCGCCGCGACGATCTCCGCGGCCCGGCGCCGCGGCGTGGCGAGCAGCTCGACGATCGAGTCGCCGGAGCCGGTCCGCAGCCCCGTCGGCGTGTCAATCGCGAGCATCTTGCCGCGCGCCATCAGGCCGACCCGGTGGCAGCGCTCCGCCTCCTCGAGATAGGGCGTGGTGAGCAGGATGGTCAGGCCGCCGGCCTGCAGGCGGGTCAGGATTTTCCAGAAGTCGCGGCGCGACACCGGGTCGACGCCGGTCGTCGGCTCGTCGAGGATGAGAAGCTCCGGCGTGTGCACCAGGATGCAGGCGAGCGCGAGCTTCTGCTTCATCCCGCCCGACAACCGGTCGGCGAGGCGGCCCCGGAACGGCGTCATGCGCAGCATGTCGAGCAGCTCGGTGCGCCGCTCGCGCCAGCCGCGGACGCCGTAGACGGCGGCGAAGAAGGCGATGTTCTCGTCGACCGACAGGTCGCCATACAGCGAGAAACGCTGGGCGAGATAGCCGATGCGCCGCGACACGTTGCGCGCCTGCGTGATCGGATCCAGCCCCGCGAGCCGGACCCGCCCGCCGTCGGGCTTCAGCAGGCCGAGGATCACGCGGATCGTCGTCGTCTTGCCGGCGCCGTCCGGGCCGATGAGGCCGAACATCTCTCCGCGCCTCACCTCGAACGACACGCCGGCGACCGCGACGGTCGTGTCGAAGCGGCGCACCAGCGCCTCGACCTGGATGAGCGGCCCGTCTGCGGGCTGGCCCACCGCGGCCGGCGTCATGCGGCGGCGGACTTCATGCGCCCACGGCTGCGCGCGTCATGCGGCGGCTCCCGGGTTCATGCGCCGGCGGCCTTGAGCCGCGCTTCGGCCGGCATGCCGGGCTTGAAGAGGCCATCGTGGTTGTCGAGCCCGATCTTCATCTTGAACACCAGCTTGACCCGCTCGTCGCGCGTCTGCACGTTCTTCGGCGTGAACTCCGCCTCGGAGGCGACATAGCGCACCTTCCCCGCCCGCGTCTGCCCGTCGTCGGTCCGCACCTCGGCCTCCTGGCCGATCCGGACGCGCGCGAGGTCGGGCTCGGCGAGGTAGACGGTGAGCCAGGCGTCCTCGAGATCGGTGATGACGCACAGACCGGCGCCGGCGGAGAGCAGCTCCCCTTTCTCGGCGATCTTCTCGGTCACGACGCCGGCCACGGGGCTGGTCACGGTGGCGTCCTTGACCTGCTGCCCGAGCTGCGCCACGCGTGCCGCGGCGGCCGCGGCGCGGGCGCGCGCGGCGTCGATCTCCTCGCGCCGGCTGCCCGCCTTCATCCGGGCGAGCGCCTCCTTCGCCCCTGCGAGCTGGGCGGAGACGACATCGCGCCGGGTGCGGGCATCGTCGCGCGCCTTGACGGTCCCCGAGCCGCGGTCGACGAGCGACTGCATGCGGCCCAGATCGCGCTCTGCGCCGTCGAGGTCGGCCTGCTCTTTCTGCACGCGCGCCTCCTGCTCGGCGATGTCCTCCTTGCGCGTGCCGGCGAGCCGGAGGTTCAGGTCGGCCTCGGCCTGCGACTGATCGGCGCGCGCCTGGTCGAGCGCCAGCGTCGCGTCGGTGGTGTCGATGCGCGCCAGCTCCTGGCCGGCGGCGATGCGGTCGCCTTCCTCCAGGGTGAACGTCTCGAGGTGCCCCGCGACCTTCGTGGCGATGCGCACGTCGGTCGCCTCGACGTGCCCCGACGCGAAGATGACGCCGGGGTCGTGATGCCCGGCGCAGGCGGACAGGGATGCGCAGGCCATCGATACCGCGAGGATCAGCAGGGCGGTCGCGGGACGGAGTTCGAGTTCGGGACGGAACTCGAGTTCGGGACGGAGCTCGAACGCGCGCTGGGGTCGGAGGTTCTCGGTCGTCACGGGCCGTTCGCTTGAAATGAGCGGCAGGACGATACGAAAACGCCTGCCCGTCGTCAAGCGGGCGGCTCAGTCCTGTTTCTTGGAGTCTTCCTGGACCTGCTTGATGTGCTGGTCGGTGTTCTGCAGCATCTTGTTCAGGTCGGGCAGCGTCCCGGAGCGAATCTCCTTGCCGACCTCGGTCTGGCCGTGGTCGTCGACCTGCCGGATGGCGCCCTGGCGGGTGCCCGGCGGCGCCAGCGCCTGCGCCGCGGTCGGCATGACCGCGTTCCAGGCTTTCGCCGAGAGCAGCATGACGATCAGCAGCACGACGATCGCCATCACGAACCCGAACCCGCCGCCGCCCTTCTTCATGCGATGCCCTGGCTCAATATGATGCCCTGGCTCATGCATCAATAAATAGGTCGCGGCGGCGGGTCCGGCAAGCCGGATTACGGAATCGTTCGCTACGGGGTGGCCGCGGTGACCGCCCCGAACGACTCGACCTCCCCGCGCACGGTCTTGGCGTCACCGCCGATGACGACGGTCTGGGTGCGCGACGTCATGTAGCGCTGCGCCACGTCGCGCGTCATCTCGGCGGTCACCGCGCTGATCTTGGGGACGTACTCGGCGAGCGCCGCGATCGGCAGGCCGCGCACCCAGTTCGACGCCAGCGTCTGGCGCAGGCCGCCCTGCGTCTCGTTGCGTATCAGGAACAGGCCGGTCTGGTAGCGCTTGGCGCGCGCCAGCTCCTCGTCGGTCGGCAGCGTCGCGCCCATGCGGTCGAGCTCGTAGAAGATCTCGAGCAGGGTGCCGGCGGTGACGTCGTTGCGCACCGCGGCGTCGACCTGGATCAACCCGCCCATCTCGTAGGTGACGACCCTCGAGCTGGGAGAATAGGTGTACCCCTTGTCCTCGCGGATGTTCTCGGTCAGACGGCTGGTGAAGGCGCCGCCGAAGATCGCGTTCGCCACCAGCAGCGGATAGTAGTCGGCCTCGGTGGCGCGCACCGCTGGCCGGCCGACGCGGATCTGCGACTGCACCGATCCGGGGCGGTCGATCAGCAGGATGCGGCGCTCGCCGGCCGCCGGCACCGGCGGCGTGGCCTTCGGCGCCTCGCCCGCCGCCTTCCACGGGCCGAACTCCTTGTCGATGGCGTGGCGGGTCGCGACGGGATCGACGGCGCCCGATACGACGAGGAGCGCCTTGTCGGGACGGAAGCGGCGCGTGAACTCGGCCTTCAGGAGGGCCGGCGTGACCTTGCCCACCGCCTCCTCGCTCGGCGCCACGACGTGATACGGGTGGTCGGCGAAGACCGCGCCGGCGAAGGCCTTGGACACGGCGAACTCGGGCGCCGCCTTGCGGGCCTGCAGGCCCTGCAGCGTGTTGGTCTTGACGAGCTCGACCTCCTTGTCGGGAAAGGAGGCGTTGCGCGCGACGTCGGCCATGAGGTTCAGGATCTTCGGCGCGCCGGAGGCGAACCCGCCGGCGTTCACGGAGATGGCGTCATCGCCGGCGTTCGCCCCGATCTCGCCGCCCAGCGCCTGCATCTGCTCGGCGATCTGCTGCGAGGTGCGCGTCGGCGTGCCCTCGGTCAGGGCGTCGGCGAGCATGCTGGCGAGCCCGTCCATGCCCGGCCCGTCGGCCGCGCCGCCGCCGCGGACGACGAGCGCCATCGAGACCCTGGGGAGACCGGCGCGCGGCACGATCCAGACGACGAGCCCGTTCGGCAGCGTCGCCTCGGTGACCTGGGGGATGTTCATCGGATGCTCGGCGCCGTAGGCCGGGAGATCCTTCGGCATCGTCAGCTTGTCCTTGGCCAGCGCCGGCGCGACGGCCAGCGTCGCTGCGATGGCCAGTGTCGTCGCGATGGCCAGCATCGTGGCCGGGGCGGCGAGTCCGAGCAGGTGACTGGCGAGACGCAGGTCGCGGGGCTTCATGGCTTGCTCCCTCCCTTCGGGGCGTCGGGCGGCTTCGCGGCGCCTCCCGGTTTCGCGGCGTCGGACGTCTTGGGCCCTTCCGCCGGCGCCGGCTGGCGATCGACGGACGAGCGGTTCGCGGGGGTCAGCCACCGGGCCGCGACCCGCTTCAGGTCGGCGGAGGTGACGGCCGCGATCTGCCCCGGCACGTCGTTGATGGTGGCGGCGTTGCCGGTGAACAGCTGGCGGATGGCCAGGAGGTCGGCGCGGTTGATCAGGCGCTCGAGGTTCGAGTAGAAGTCCGACAGCGTGCTGGTGCGCGTGCGCGCCAGCTCGGCCTCCGGGACGCCGTCCTTCGCGATGGCGTCGATCTCCTTCTGCACCGCGGCGGTCACGGCGGCGGCGCTGGTGTTCGGCTTGTAGAGACCGAAGACCACCAGCATGATCGGCCCGTCGATCGTGACCGGGTCCCCGAGCGGCCAGCCGACGCCTCCCGACACCTGGAGCAGGACCTGGTCGCGCTTCACCAGCCCCTGGTAGAGACGCGAGGCGTCGCCGTTGACCAGGAGATCGCCGAGCAGCGCGAGCGCGGCGTAGTCGGGATCGTGGGGGCCGGGCAGCTTGTAGCCGATGGCGAGACCGGGCACGCGCGCGAACGGATCGGTCTGGGTGAGGGTGCGCTCCTTGGTGTTGGGCGCCTCCTTGACGTCCGGCAGCGGCGGGACGGTCTGCGACGGGATGCCGCCGAAGTACTTCTCCACCAGGGCGAAGGCCTCCTCGGGCTTCACGTCCCCGGCGATGGCGATCGCCGCGTTGTTGGGGGCGTAGTAGGTCTTGTGGAACGCCTCGACGTCGGCGAGCGTGGCGGCGTCGAGGTCGGTGAACGAGCCGTAGCCGTCGTGGGCGTTCTCCCACTTGTCGAAGGCGAGGCCGCCGAGATCGGTCCAGAAGAACAGCCCGTACGGCCGGTTCTTCACGTTGACGCGGATCTCCTCCTTCACCACGTCGCGCTGGTTGGCGAGGTTCTCGGGTGAGAAGTTGAGCGTCTTCATGCGGCCCGCCTCGAGCCAGAGGATCGGCTCCAGGGCCGACACCGGCGCCGAGGCGATGTAGTTGGTGTAGTCGAAGCGGGTCGAGCCGTTGTCGATGCCGCCGCCGCCCTCGACGACCCTCGAGTAGACGCCCTTCGGGGCGTCGGGCGACCCCTCGAACATCATGTGCTCGAACAGGTGCGCGAACCCGGTGCGCCCTTTCGGCTCGAGACGGAAGCCGACGTGATAGACGGTGGAGATCCCGAAGGTCGGGGTGGAGTGATCCTCGGAGACCACGACCTGGAGCCCGTTCGGCAGCTTCTTGATCGCCGTCGGGATGGTCCACTTCGGCGCCGTCGACGACCCGGCCGGCGTCTTCGCCGCGGGCGCCGCCTTGGCCGGAGCCACCTTGGCCGGATCCGCCGCCGCGGCCGGCGGAGCGGCCATGACGACCGCCGCCGTGAGACTCGCGGCGAGCAGCGCCGCCCTGCATCCGTTCTTCGTCGTGCGCATCGGAACCGTCCCTTCCTCCTCCCGCTTGGGGCGGGAGATCAGCGGCCGCCCTTCCTGGCGAGGATGGCCTGCATCTCCTTGATCGTCCTGTCCATCAGGTGCGCCGCGGCCACGATCGCGTCGGGCCGGGTGAGATCGACGCCTGCGTCGCGCAGGATGTCGAGCGGCGGCTTCGACGAGCCGGCCGCCAGCATCCCGAGATAGGCGTCGCGCTTCTTCGCGTCGCCGGAGCGCACGTTCTCGGCCAGCACCACCGCGGACGACATGCCGGTGGCGTAGGCGTAGACGTAGTACTTGTAGAAGAAGTGCGGGATATAGCCCCACTCGCTGGCGTCGTTCGGGTCGATCGCCAGGCCGGGGCCGTAGTAACTCGCCAGCAGGTCGCGATAGGTCGCGTCGAGGAACTCCGCGGTCATCGGGGTGCCTTTCTCGGCCGCCTCGTGGGCCCGCAGCTCGAACTCGGCGAACAGCGCCTGGCGGTAGATCGTCGTGCGCAGGCTCTCGACCAGGCGGTTGAGCAGGAAGAGCCGCTCGTCGTCGTTCTTCACCCGCGACAGCATGTAGTCCGACAGCAGCTTCTCGTTCACCGTCGAGGCGATCTCGGCCAGGAACGGGACGTAGCTCGAGGTGACGTACGGCTGCTTCGCGGACGACGACCAGGAGTGCATGGCGTGCCCCATCTCGTGCGCCAGGGTCGACAGGTCGTCGTACTGATCCTGGTAGTTCATCTTCACGAAGGGATGGATGCGGTAGACGCTGGACGAGAAGGCGCCGCTCTCCTTGTTCCTGTTCGGGTAGAGATCGATCCAGCCGTTCTTCACGTCGAGCCCGCGACGCAGCACCGTGACGTAGTCGGGACCGAGCGGCGCCAGCGCCTCCGGCAGGATGCGCAGCGCCTCGTCGTACGGGAAGCTCATGGTCACGCCCGGCAGGAGCGGCGTGTAAAGGTCGTAGATGTGGATGTCGTCGAGGCCCATCACCTTCCTGCGCATCGCGACGTAGTCGTGCAGCGGGCCGAGGTTGTCGTGCACCGCCGCGATCAGGTTGCGGTAGACGGCGGTGTCGATGTCGTCCTTGTCCAGGTAGGCGTCGAGCGCCGTGTCGTAGCCGCGGGCCCGCGCCATGAACACGTCGTAGCGCATCTGCCCCGAGAGCGTGGCGGCGAAGGCGTCTTCGTAGGTCTTGAGCGTGGAGAACAACCCGGCGACCGCATCCCGCCGGACGCGGCGATCGGCCGAGGCGCGGTAACGGCCGTAGTTCGACAGCGTGAGCTGCACCTCGCCGTTGCCCTCGTCCTTGATCTTCGGCAGCACCAGATCGGTCAGGAGCGCGGCGTGGGACTTCTCGTGATCCGACGGGATCTCGTTGAGATCGATCTCGGCCCACAGGTTGTCGCCGGCGAGCGCCAGAACCTGCTCCGTCTTCGAGTCGAAGACGCGCGCCTTGCGGCGCCGCATCTCGTCGATGTACGGCCGGTCGGCGGCCAGTTTCGGCTGCGCGGCGTAGGCGGCCGCGAGCGCCGCGTCCGGCAGCGCCAGAACCTCGCGCCGGATGAAGGAGGAGGCGCCCATCAGGGCATTGAGGGCGTCGAGCCCCTGATCGTGCAGCGCCTGCAGCGGCGACGCCGCCTGGTCGCCGACGAAGCGCAGGTTGCCGTACAGGCTCAGCCGGTTGGTGAGCAGCCGCGTCTCGAAGTAGAGGTCGAGGCAGGCGAGCAGCGCGGCCGGATCGCCGAGCTTCCCCTCGAACCCGGCCAGCCGGGTCCGGTCGGCGGCCGCCTCCGCGAGCCCGCGCGCGAACTCCGCGTCCGAGGCGAACAGGGGCTGGAGGCTCCACTTGTACTGCGCCGGCACGTCGGCCCGCTCCATGTTGGAATCGGGGACGAACCGCCCGATATCGGGCCCGCCGGTCTTCGCCGCCGGCGCGCCGGCGAAGGCAACATCCGTCAGCGCCATCCCGGTGAGGGCGGCCAGCGTGAAGCACGTCGTGAGCGTCCCGCGCAATTCCATGACTCCTCCCGGCACCGGCCCCGCGTCATGCAACGCAGGGCGCGCGATTCTAGTTCCAGTGCTTCAGTTGCGGCCAGAGCTCCTGGAGCGGAGTCTTGAGGCCGCGGCAGACCCAGATCGGGTTGTTCTCCTCCGCCATCCCCCAGGGGCTGGAATGCAATCCGCCCAGCTCGACCGAGTCGCACAGCCGCTGCAGCGACTCGCGCGTGTCCTGCAGGACGATCAGGATGTCGCCGTGGAAATCGCCCGGCCCCCAGAGGAAGTAGGTCTGGTGCGCGCTGATGGCGGGCGGCAGCCCGAAGCGCGGGCCGAGCAGGTTGATGGCCCCCGCCTCGCCATAGTTGTTGGCGAAGATGCCGGCGCGGGCGCGCTCCTCGGGCGTCAGCGCGTACCAGGCGCGGACCACGTCGGCGACCAGCGGCTCCCATCCGAACTGGTCGCCGAACATCTGCGGCAGCGGCCCCCTGTGCGCCACCTCGGTCCTGGGCGGGGTGACGCCGAGTGCGGCCTCGTAGGCGACGTACCCTTCGGGCGACAGGAGCGGTACGACCAGAGGCGCCGTGAGCGCGCCGGCCGCCACCACCACCACGATCGCCGCGGCCGCGACGACGCCGCGCACCCGCGGCGCGCGCAGCCGCCCGAGCGCCGACTCGAGCCCGACGGCGCCGGCCGCGAACAGCACCGGGTAGATCGGCGCCAGGTAGTAGTTCTTGGCCTTCATGAAGAAAAGCATCACGTAGAAGATGGCGTACATCCAGGCGAACAGGCGGTAGCGGCCGCGGCGCGCCAGGAAGAGCCAGCCGAGCCCGCCGATCCAGAGCGGCAGGAGGATCGGGTGCAGCAGCAGCACCTGCTGGCCGAAGAACGCGACCGGGCCGAGGACGACGTTCTTCCCGCTGCGCGCGACGTTGCCGAGATCCTCCAGGGTCGGCCAGCCGTGGCGCGCCTGCCAGACGATGTTGGGCGCGAAGATCAGGAGCGCCGTCGCGGCTCCGAGCCAGGGCCAGGGGGTGCGCAGCGCGCGCCGCTCCCGCGTCAGGAGCAGCGCCGCGGCCAGTGCGATGGCGAAGAAGGCGGTCGAGTGCTTGTTCATCAGCCCCAGACCGATCATCGCGCCGGCCCCGATCCAGAGCCGCCCGCGACCGGTGTCGATGAACCGGATCAAAAAGCAGACCGCCCCCATCCAGAAGAGCGGCTCGAAGGCGTTCATGGTCAGCAGGCTGTCGGTGCCGAGATAGATCGGCGCGGCGAAGACGGCCAGCGCCGCGAAGGTCTGCGCGTACCGTCCGCCGCCCAGCCGCCACGCCAAGAGACCGGCCAGCAGGACGAGGACGGCGCCGGCCAGCGCCGGCACCACGCGCAGCGACGGCAGCGTGGCCCCCAAAAGCAGCGGGATCTTCGCCCACAGCCCGATCATCGGGGCGTGATCGACGTACCCCCAGTCGAGATGCCGGGCGCAGTCGAGGAAGTACAGCTCGTCGCGGAAATAGCCGTACTTGTCCCCCAGCGCGTGGTGCAGCAGGAACTTCACGCTGGCGAGCAGGACGAGCGGCGCCCAGGCGGGCGCGGGGCCGTCAGGTCTGGCGGAGGGTTCCACCGTCGTCGTCCTCGTCGTCCGGCTCCTCGATGTTGTAGATGGCGCGGGCGATCTTCCAGCCGCCGTCCGGCTGCCGCTTGAGCACCCAGAAGTAGCGCGCCCAGGTCTCGGTCTCCTCCCCGCTCTCGGAGTCGGTGGACGTGATGGTCGCGTCGAGGCGCTCGAAGGCCCACCCCCCCTCGACCTGCGTCTCCTGCACGTCGAGGTCGATGGTTTCGGGCTCGCTGCGCATCACGTCGTCGAAGTAGTCGGCGATCGCGTCCCGGCCCTCGCAGGTCGGGTCGTCGGCCGGCACGAAGACCGCGTCGTCCGCGAACAGCGCCATCAGCCGGTCGACGTCCCCTTCGTTGGTGGCCTGCACGAACTCGGCGCGCACCCGGCCGATCGCCTCGAGGTCGGCGCGGCTCGGCGCGGCGGGCGTGTCGGAGCGGCCCGGCCAGCCGCAGCCGACCCCGCCGAGCGGGACGACGGCGAAGGCCAGGAGCGCCGCCACGGCGGCGGCTCGGAGCGGGGGCGATTCTTCCACGGTGGGCGGGATTCTACCATCCGGAACCGATTCGAATGACGCGTCCGAGGCCGCGACGGCGGACGGCGGGCCTGTATGCGGCGGGCCGTCAGTCGGTGCGGCGGGCCGTCAGTCGGTGCGGCCCGCCGTCAGTCGGTGCGCCAGCCGTACGCCCGCATGATGCGCAGAAGACGCGGGTCGTCGGCCGCCAGGGGCGGCAGCCAGAGGCCGAGCCTGGTCCGGGTCCACCAGGCGTGCTCCGGGTTCCCCGGCGGCGCGAAGGCGTAGGTGTAGTAGACGGCGCGGACGTGGCGCGGCGGGCCATCGGGGAAGGGATTGGTGGCCAGCAGGCCCAGAAGCCCCGGATCGTTGTGCAGCAGCTTCCAGACGAAATGCAGGGTCCAGGGATAGCGCTCGGGGGTCGACATCGCCGCGAACCAGATCTGCCAGTCGAGCCGCGGCTGGAACGGCGCGATGAAGCAGGGCCGCCGCATCGGGTCTCCCGGCTTGCACCAGAAGTCGTACTCCTTCCAGACGCTGGCGTCGGTCGGGGTCTCGTCGGCGGTCCCCTCGAAGACGATCTCGCGGCGCTCGCGGCCGACGCTGCCGAAGGCCCCGTAGGTGTTCACGAGGTGCAGCCGATCGAACGACGTGTTCATCATCTGGGTGCTCGACATCAGGTTGAGCGCCGGATTGACGCTCAGGATCGCGACCACGCCGGCCAGCGCCCAGGCGGTCACGCGATGCGCCCGCGACGCCTCGAGGCCGGGCGCCGGCGTGTCAGGGGCCGGCGCTTCTGGAGTCGCCGCGTCAGGCGTCGGCATGTCGGGAGCCAACGCGCCGGGCGCCGGCGCGGCGGCGCGATCGGCGCGCGCCACGAGGAAGCGCGGCAGGATGCGGCGCAGCAGCCCGTCGTCGAAGGCGGCCAGCACCGGGACGATCGTCAGGTAGTTCAGGAACGACAGGTTGCCGCTCGAAATCAGGATGACCTGGAATCCGACCATGAGGCCGCCGGCGATGCGCCGCATGATCCGGGGGGAGAACAGGAACACGGGGCAGCCCAGCTCGACCAGGTGATTGAACAGCACGCCGCCCTTGTGGAACCAGAGCGGCATGAAGTGCAGCGTGCGGCTGAGGGGGTTCGGGATCGGCTGCGTCTCGTAGTGCGTGGTGAGACAGGTGAGGTCGCGCCAGCAGGCGTCGCCGCGGATCTTGATCAGCCCGGCGCCCAGCATGATCCGGAACGCCAGCCAGCGGAACAGCCAGATCACCGTCTCGGGCGGCGCGCGCTTCGGGAACGGCCGGGCGTCGACGAGCGGGCACAGGAAGATCGCGAGAAAGCCGGTCTCCAGGAGCTGGATCTCCCAGCCGTAGCCGTACCAGTCCTGCCCGATCGAGACGAACGAGAAGTACAGCGCCCAGAGGATCGCCATGAGCGGCGCGTTGGCGAACCCGAGCAGCACGACGAGCGACAGCCCCACGCCGAGCCACGCGAGCCCCGACAGCATCCCGTCCGAGAGGCGCAGCCAGAAGAGGCTCGGCACCTGGAGGAAGGCCGCGGCGGTCGAGCCGAAATGGGCCTCGACGCGCTCCATCCAGGCGGTGGCGGGGAGCAGTCCCCGCTCGCCGATGAGAGGCAGGACCTGGCGCTGGAGCGACAGGAAGGCGAAGAGATAGACGAAGCCCAGAAGCCGCAGGATGAGAAAACGCGTCAGCCGGTAGGAGGGACGCGCGCGCTCCACGGCCCCGATGATAGCAGCGCCGGCGGGCGGCGAGTGCGGCGGGCGGCGAGGGCGGGCGACTAACGCCGCGGGCGGCGCCGGCGGGCGGCTACCGCGGCCGCTCGGCCATCTGCAGCGCGTCGAAGGTCCAGGAGAGCTGCGCTGCGACGGCGTATCCGTCCGGGTAGTAGTCGCGGATCGCCTCCGCCACGTTCCACTTCTCGCGGCGGTAGGAGACCTTGAACAGCGCCCCCGAGGCGATGCGGTAGCCCATTCCGAGCTCGATGTCGCACACCGACAGGTCGGCGGTCATCCAGCTCGTGCCGGCGATCGGGAAGACCCACTGGTAGTCGTTGCGCTCGAAGCGCAGGGCGGTGAACAGGCGCGGCGTGATGGTGTACTTGGGCTCGAGGTACCAGACCCAGGCGTGGCCCGAGTCGGCGACGGTGGGGATCTCGTAGTGCGAGCGGGTCATCTCGCCGTGCAGCTCGAAGTAGCCGCGGCTGAACTGCATGTCGAGCCCGGCGGTCTTCTCGTCGTAGTCGCGCCAGTCCGACCCGGCCGGCATGAACGGATCGGAGTCCTTGCCGAGATACGGGCCCTGGGTGGCGTAGGCGCCGAAGCGGAACCCGGTGAACGGCGTGTACCCCGCCGCCAGCGCGGGACGGAAGGCGCGCCCGGCGTCGACGTTGTAGCGCGCGCCGGTGAGCGGCTGGTTGACGTAGGCGAGCGTGTAGTCGAACGAGCCGAGCCAGCCCGATACCTTGACGCCGTCGGGATAGTGGATGGCGTAGGCCTCGGGATCGCCGACCAGCGGATTGGAGCTGGAGAGGTAGCGGCGCGCGAAGTCGCCGATCGGCGTCACGATGCGGCCCGCCTCGACGATCATCCGGACCTTGCCCGGCACGGTGTAGCGTCCGAACGCCAGCTCGAGATCGGTATCGGTCCCGTCGTGGTTGGTCGCCGCTCCGCCGTTCACCGAGCCGCGCACCATTCCCTGCAGCCCGGGGGCGATGTCACCCGCGGTCCAGAGCCGCAGGCGCCCGACCGGCCCGGTGTCCCCTTCGTCGCGTGTCAGGGTCGGCGAGCCGTCGTTCGTGCCCCACACCTCGGCATCGAGCAGCCCCTGGAGAATCCACTTGTCGGCCGCCGTCGCCGGCGCCACGGCGCCCGCGACCGACAGCAGCAACGCGAAAACGATCAGACGGTCACGCCGCCATGCGCTCATCGAGAGCCCCCTTGAGTGTCGCGAGATAGTCGTCAATCGAGAACGGCTTCTGGATGAACCGCCGTCCGGTCTTCTCCAGGAACTGCTGCGTCGTCTCCGAGACGGTGTCGCCGGTGACGAAGACGAAGCGGCGCGCCGCCTCGGGGCGGTTCGCCTGCACCCAGCGGAACAGGTCCTCGCCCGACACCTGTCCCGGCATCTTCAGGTCCGACACCACCAGATCGAACGAGCGCCGCTGCAGCTGGGCCACCGCCTCGGCGCCCGAGCGCGCGCCGATGCCGGTCGCCCCCGCCGACTCGAGGATGGTCAGCTCGAGCTCCAGGACGCTCGGCTCGTCGTCGACCACCAGGACCGAGGCGCGCAGCTCCGGAAAGCCGGAGGGCGCCCCGGAGGAGGGCGCCGCTTCGGCCCCCGGCTTCTGCGCCGCGGACGACTGCATCGCGGACGATTGCGGCGCAGGCGCGGCCGCTGTCCGCGGCTCCGGCGCCCGGGGCGGCGCGCCGGCGGCGAGACCGTGCGCCAGCGCCGGCAGGGTGATCGCGAAGCGCGCCCCGCCCTCGGGCCGGTTCGACGCGGCGATGCGGCCGCCGTGGCTTTGCACGATGGCGTGGCTGATGCTGAGGCCCAAACCGGTCCCCTTGCCGACTTCCTTGGTGGTGTAGAAGTGCTCGAAGACGCGGTGCGGCTCGCGGATGCCCGGGCCGTTGTCCAGGAACTCGACCCCGATCTCCTCGTCGCCGGCCAGGGTCCGGATCAAGAGCTCGGGCGCGGGACCGGAGCCGCGCAGCGCGTCGTAGGCGTTGTTGATGATGTTGACGAAGACCTGCTGCAGCTCCAGCTCGCCCCCGAGCACGCGGCACTTGCTGTGCGCCAGGTCGAGGACCAGCCGCATCCCGGTCGAGGTGAAGTCGTGCTGCCGCAGCGCGGCGCACTCGGTGAGCAGCGCGTTGAGGTCGACGATGGCGCGCTGGCCTCCGTCGCGGTGCGCCGTCTTCAGGAGGTTGCGCACCAGGGCTACGATCCGGTGGCCTTCGCGGCGCACCTTCTCGAGCCGCGCGCGCACCGGCGGCTCCAGACGCGTGTCCCCCAGCATCAGTTCGATGTTCCCCAGGACGCCGGTGAGCGGGTTGTTGATCTCGTGCGCCGCGCCCGACAGCATGCGGCCGAGCGCAGCCAGCTTCTCCGACTCCTTGAGCCGGTCCATCCGCTCCATGTCGTCGCGCGCCTGATGCAGGCGGCGGCGCTCGTAGTCGTCGAGCGAGTCCATCAGCCGGCCGTACGACGTCTGCAGGGTGCGAATCTCCGGGCTGGCGGCGGCCTTCTCGAAGCGCCGGCCGCGGTCGCCGCTCGCCGTCACCTCGCGCAGGAAGTCGATGAAGCGCTCCAGCGGGCTGAGGATCGATCGCGACAGGAGCCAGGCCACGAGACCCGCGAGCGCCGCCGACAGGGCGCCGTAGACCAGGAACGATCGGAAGAGCAGCCGGTTCATCGGGCCGATGGCGCGGGTCAGCGAGCCGAGCAGGAAGAGGCTCGACCCGTGCACGGCGCCGTCGCCGCCGAGCGGCAGCGACGCGACGACGTATTCCTGGCCGTCGAGCGTCGCCAGACGCGCTTCCCTGGAGGCGCCACCGGCGCCGGAGAGGGCGGCGAGCGCCTCGTCGTCCCGCACCCCGCTGAGCGTCGTCGCCAGGACATGGCCGTCGGACGCCAGCACCACGTCGCTGTCGAGCGCCGCGCCCAGCCGGGCGGCGAACTGCGCGTCGACGGCGTCGCCGACCACGAGCATGCCGATGGTGTAGCCCTGCAGGACGATCGGCACGCAGGCCGCCTGGTACGGCCGGCCGCCGAGATCGAGGAGATCGATGACCCCCGCGGACTCCTCCGTGTCACCGCGCAGCGAGCGGCGGATGATCGGCGCGCCCGCCAGGCTGGTTCCGGGCGCCGGAGCCACGCCTCCCTTGAGGCTCGCGGCGAGCACCCGGCCGTCGTCGTCGGTGATCACCAGCGCGTCGCGCCCCATCCCGCCGGCGATCCGGTCGAGCTCCTCCTGGACGGTGGCCAGGAGATCGCGCCGCGGCGCCGCCTCGAGCACGCGCTCCGAGCGGTAGGTCTCCATGGCGGCGCGCAGGGTCGGGCTCTCGGTCATCAGGCGCGAGACCGCCAGGAGGTCGGTCTGCTGGCGTGTCTGGACCTCGAGGAGCGTGCCCTGGTGGCGGTCGAGCGTCCTCGCGAGCAGCGTCCTCGTCTGCCGGCGGATCTCGAGACCGAGCGCGGCGCAGGCCAGGCCGACGCAGACGACGGCGAGGGCGGTGCAGGTCAGGACCAGCCTCGCCCCGAGCCCGAGACCGCGCAGCCTGGAGACGGGTGGGACGACTTCGGCGCTGCTATCCGCCGTTGTCATCGACGAAGGGGATGTTGAAGTCGGCGGGCGAGCTCTTCCCGGCGTCGACGTGCACCCGCAGCGTCACCGGATGGGCGCGCTCGTGCCAGCCCGTCACCTTGTAGTCGCCGGGCGGCAGCCCGTCGATGGAGTAGTTCCCCTCGGCGTCGGGCGATACGAAGAACGGATTGTCGAGCACGACGACGACGGCGCTCATGTCGGAGTGGATGTGGCAGAAGACCTTCACGATGCCGGGGTTGTCGAAGCGGACGCGCTTGGTCGAGCCCTTGGGATACCGTCCCAGGTCGAACGACTCGGCGCGCGACAGCGAGAAGACGTTGTGGAACACCGGGTCGGTGTTCGGGAACTCGACCTCGCTCCCCTTGGCGATCGCCAGCACGTGCGGCACGAAGGTGAGGTCCTCCTGCCGCATCGCCGGGATCGGCCCCGCCGCCGGGGCCGCGCCGGAGGGCGCGTACTCGACGTAGACGACGACGTTGCGCAGCTCGTTCGGGGGCGCCGGCGGCTTGTGCTTGGTGTCGGCGGCGACGGCGACGGCGTCGGGATAGAGATGAAAGCGGACCTGACGGCTCGAGAGCTTCGGCCCGAGCATCACCTTCCCGGCGATGCTGCCGGTCACCTGCGCGGCGCCGCGCGGAGCGGACGATCCCTTCGGATGCGCGGCCGGCGTCGCGTCGGAAGCCGGATCCGCCTCGCCCGCGAAAATCCGCGCCGCGAGCACGCCGGCGAAAGTCGTGACGAGCGCCGTGCGGAGCGCCGTGCGCCCTGCACGTCGCGCCATCGATACGTTCGCCCAGCGGCCTGCCATCGGCATCGTCGTGACCCAATCCCAATTCGGGACCCAGTCTCTGTCCGGGGACCCCGTCCCAGTCCGGGACCCAATCCCAGTCCGTGACCCAATCCCAATATAGGAAGAGTCTCGCGACGATCAACCATGCGGGCGCGGATCACGAATTGGTGATTGGGCTACTTCCGGCCGGCGAAGGTCATCGAGGCCGGAGTCCCGTCCTGATCGAACGACAGGACGAGCTGCCCTGCGAGGAAGGCGTACCGGTTGATGCGCGGCAGGAGGCCGAGGAATCGCTTCTCGACGGCCATGACCTCCGGCGGGCAGGCCATCTGGGTCGCCCCGGCCGGGCCGACGGCGATCTGGCCCGGAAGCCGCCCGGTGACGCTCGCGAAGTAGCTGTTGCACCCGGCCCGGCCGGAAATGCGGCCGTCCTTGTATGACAGGGTCACCTCCGGCGCCGGGGGGGCCGTTTCGCTCGCCGACCAGCGACGCAGCACCCACTCGACGCCGGACAGCGCCTCGAGCGAAAGACGCGCCGGCTCCGCGGCGGATGGGATCTCGTCCAGGCGATCGTCCTTCAGGCGGAAGAAGCGCGTCACCATCTGGCCCGGGCAGCAGGCGGCGTCCCCCGGCCCCGGCTGAACCACGTCGGCGACGAGGGTTCCGCCGACCAGACGAAGGTCGCGCACCTGGACCCGATCGCCCAGGAGGACGGTCGCGACGTTTCGGACCACGTCGCCGTCGCGCCCCGCCACCGCGAGGTCGACCAGCACGCCTGACCCGCCGCTGCTCTCGGCCAGGAGCACGACGGCCTCCTCCCGCCCGTCGCCGTCGAGATCGGCGGCCAGTCGGAGGTCGGTGACCAGTTCGACGCGCGGTCGCGACGCGCCGCCCTCGGCCGCCGGCTTCCCCTCCCATCGCCCGTCGACCAGCGTGATCGTCCCCGGCGCCACCTGCAAGCCGTGGAACGTGGTCCGCTTCAGCTCGTCGATCGTCGGCGCGGAGGACGCAGCCACGGGCGCCGGGGACGCGGCCGCGGGCGCCGGGGAGGCGAACGCGAACGCGGCCGCCAGCGCGCCGACCGCGGCCGGCGCGATCACACCTCGCCCCGGCGCTCCAGGCGCTTGTAGTGGACGAGCGAATAGACGACCGGGATCATGCTGACGATCAGGATGAGCACGATCGACATCCAGCCCGGCATCCCGGCCAGGCTCGCGGCCACGCCCAGCACCCCCGAGGCGACGAACAGCCGCGCGGTCATCCGGTGGGTGTCGGTCCAGACGCGCTCGCTCGCCAGGGTCCAGGGCGTGCGAACCCCCATCCAGAAGTTGCGCTTCACGCGTCCCAGGACGTTGCCGCACAGCGCGAAGAAGAGGAACAGCCCGGCCATGAACGCGCGCAGCATGTCGATCGGCCCGCGCGACAGCGTCCAGAGCATCATCGCGTGGAGGTAGCCGACGAGCCCGACCACCGTCACCATCACGAACAGCCAGGTGGAGCGGAAGCCGTCGACCTCGAACTTGCGCGGCGACACCCGCGGCAGGACCAGGAAGATCCCCGTGAGCAGCACCATGACCATCGGCATCAGGAACAGCCCCAGCGATTTGTCGCCATAGCCGTCCACCTCTCCGTGGATGTTCCAGTGGATCGGGACCGTCTGCGGCAGGCTCGGGTAGAGCAGCGCCGAGGCCCCGAACGCCAGGACGATCAGGACGACGGTCACGGCATAGTAGGTGCGGGTCATGGCTTCTTCCTCCCTTTCGCGCCGTCCCGGAACAGGTCCCACAGCCAGGCGGCCATCTCCTGCATCACCGTCGCGTTGAGGGCGTAGAAGATCTGCTGCCCTTCGCGCCGGGTGGAGACCAGGTCGGCTTCCTTGAGCACCGCGAAATGGTGCGACATGGACGGCTTGGTCATGTCGAAGCGGCCGGCGAGCTGGCCGGCCGTCATCTCGCCCTTCCCGAGGAGCCGCAGGATCTCGCGGCGCGTCGGGTCGGCCAGCGCCTTGAACACCTGGTTCTGGGCCATCGAAACGATTCCTTTAATTAGACGGCTGTCTAATTATCGGGATCGCCCGGCCGGGTGTCAAGAGCCGCCGCGACGCTCAGCGCGCGGGGACGACGTTCCAGTTGAGGATCGCGTTCCAGAGCAGGCGGTGATCGGAGCGGGTCATGTCGCGGTGGATCGGGCTGAAATTGTAGGCGACGACGTGGCCGCGTCCCTGCGGCACGTCGAAGATGGCGGGGCGCCCTGCGAGATCGGACTCGCCGCGCATGCCGCCGCTCACCACCATCGGCCCTTCCCCGCCCCAGGTCGCGACCACGAAGCGCCGATCGACCGGGCCGTCGAGACAGGACGTGCAGTAGGCCATGGTGACCCAGCGCAGCGGCAGGTCGTAGACATGCTCGTCGTTCCGGAAGACCGAGGTGCCGGAGCCGTAGCCGTAGGCGATCGGGTGTCCCGGCCGCTCGAAGCTCAGCTTCAGCTCGCTGCCGGGCGTGAAGACGCGCGTCGTGGCGGCGCGGCGCACGCCGCGCACGAGGCCCCCTTCGAGCGCCAGAAGCGAGCCGTTCCCGAGGGTCAGCAGGACGCCGCCTTCGTCGACGAAGCGGCGGATCGACTCCAGCCCGACGTACCCCGGTCCGCCGCTGATGTCGTCCGAGGCGACCGGCTGCCCGAGACTCGGGAACTCGCGCGTCGCGGTGAACGCCAGCGGCCGGTCGGCCGGGGCGATGCCGTGGATCTGCCCCTGCAGGTCGAGCCGCGAGAACGGCCCGTACAGGATCACGTCGACCTTGCGGCGCAGATCGCCTCCGCGCACGTCCTCGTCGCGCAGGTAGACGAACGGGACCTTCTCCCGATCGAGCGTGTAGCGCACCCAGCCCATCGCGTCGGTGTCGGCCCACGGCACCCAGACGCCGATGCGCGGCAGCGTGCTGTCGTGCCGCGCGACGTCCCGGGGCGGCGCCGCGGCGCGCACGTCGAGCGCCAGCTCCCGGACCACGTCCGCGATCGCCGCGTCGAGACCCGGCTGCGCGCGCGGCACGATCCACGATCCGGCGGGGTAGTCGACGCCGCCCGCCGCGAAGGGGCGCTCGGCGATGGCGACCTTGAACCGCGCCAGGCGCGCCCGCGCGGCGAGGAGCGCCTCCTGTCCGGTGTCGCGCACGAGATAGGCCGTGCCCGGGCTCGCACCCGCGCCCGCGCCGGTTCCAGGGCCGGCTCCGGGGCCGGCGCCGGGGCCGGCGCCCTCGACCTTGCCTTCCGGCGGCACGACCGCGGTCAGCGGCTCGGCCGCGGCCGCCAGAGCGCGCGGGTCGTCGATGCGGGTGGCCGTGACGCCGAATCCGATCGGGTAGGCCCACGACACGTCGTCGTACGGCAGGTTCTCGGTCTCGGCCGGGAATCGCTGCGGCTCGAGGACGTCGACCGCGAAGTTGCGGTAGGGCTGGTCCATCTTCACGACAAAGCCGCCCTTCGGGAACGTTCCTTCCTTGACCGCGAGGTCGGCGCTCAGGCGTCCCACCTCGACGCCCTGGCTCAGCAGACGCGTCACCAAAGCCGCGGTCGCGAGACGATCGGGCTGCTCCGCCGGGATGACGAAGGCATACGGCGGCTCGCTCTTCCCGCGACGCCACGAGTTCAGGCCGGTGCGATAGAAGTTGCGCAGCATCTCCGGCGCGTGGCGCGCGCTCCAGTCGAGGATGGCGAGGGCGGCGGTCTGCTGGTAGTTGACGTCGTCGCGCATCGACCAGCGGAAGACGTCGGGCGGCGGCAGCGGCCGGTACCACTCCCGCGTCAGGTATTCGTCCTGCTCGGTGCCGCCGCCGCCGAGACGGCGCGCCAGCGTCTCCGGGGTGCCGTTCCCGAAGGTCTCGTAGCCGCGCCCGATGGCGTTGTGGTTCATCGCCACGGAATCCAGGAAGTGCTCGCCGAACCCCTCACCGAAGTTCCAGGTCCAGACCCCGGGCATGCCGATCGAGGTCAGGGTCGTGACTTCGTGGAAGCTCATCTCGAGGAAGGCGCTGGTGACGATCGGGTCGAGGTGCGGGTTGTACGGTCCGGTGCCGTTCCAGGTCTGCAGAAGCGCGATCGCCTCGTGCAGGTCGTGGATCACCTGGGGGTGATACGCGAAGAACATGTCGCGCACCGCGCGCGTCGCCGCGAACGCGGTCTGGTGCGCGTCGCGGTTGATGTCGACGTAGACGTACTTGCTCCAGTATGGCGGCGAGGTGCGCGGCAGGGCGTCGAACTCGGTCTTTCCCTTCAGGTAGCGGTAGAACCAGTCGGCCATCTTGTCGCGTCCGTCCGGCTCGGCCACCGGGTTGATCAGCACGAGCATCTTTTCGCGGATGGCGCGGATCATCGGCTGCTCGGAGACGGCCAGCCGGTAGGCCAGCTCCATCCCCATCTCGGCGCTGCCGGTCTCGTCGGCGTGCAGCCCGCAGTTGAAGTAATAGATTGGCCGCGCGCCGGCGATGATCGTCTCGGCGACCTCGGGGCTGGTGCGCCGCGGATCGGCGAGCGCCGCGGTCGCGGCTTTGAGCCGCTCGAGATCGCGGATGCCGGCCTCGTCGGCGATCGCCACCAGGACGATGTCGCGGCCTTCCTCGGTGGTGCCGAGCTTCTCGACGTGGACGCGCGGCGTCGCCGCGGCCAGGGCGCGCATGTACCCCTGGATCTTCGCGGCGTGCGTCAGCTCCCCCGCCGCTCCCACGACGTGCCCGAGGAAGGCGCGCGGCGACGGCACGCTGTCCGACGCCGGGACGTAGGCGACCCAGGGACTCAGGAAGCGCGCCTCGGTGGTGAATCCGGCGATCGCCTCGATCGACCCGGCCTCGGCGCGATCGGGGGGCACGAAGTCGGGCGCGGCCTGGGCGTTGGTGGCATCGGCCGCGGCGCCGGCGGCCGGCGCGGCTGTGGCAGCAGGCGCCGCGGCGATTGCGGCGGCGGCCAGCGCGACGGCGGTCCATGCGACGACCATCCCGACGGCAAGCGTCGCGCCGCGTCGAAACGCGCGCCGGTGACGGAGCTCTGAATGATCTGGACGCATCGGCCTCCCCGCGCAGCCGGCGGGAAGGCTAGCACGACGGACCGTTTCTGGTACGCTACCGCCCCGTGGCATTGAAGCCTGGAGCGCGATTCGGACCGTACGAGATCGCCGGCCCGCTCGGGGCGGGCGGGATGGGAGAGGTCTATCGCGCCCGCGATACCCGGCTCGATCGGGACGTGGCGATCAAGATCCTCCCCGAGCGGTTCGCGAGCAATCCTGCGTTCCGATCCCGGTTCGAGCGCGAGACCAAGGCGGTCGCGGCGCTGTCGCATCCCAACATCCTGGCGATCCACGACGTCGGCGTCGAAGGCGGCGTGCCGTTCTCGGTCACCGAGATGCTGCGCGGCGGGACGCTGCGCGAGGCGATGGCGGGCGCGCCCCTGGCGCCGCGCCGCGCGGTGGAGCTGGGGCTCCAGGTGGCGCGCGGCCTCGCGGCGGCGCACGACCGCGGCATCGTGCATCGCGACCTGAAGCCGGACAACATCTTCGTCACCCATGACGGGCAGGCGAAGATCCTCGACTTCGGGCTGGCGCTGGCCGTCGCCCCCGCGGAGGGCGGCGACCTGACGCACGCGCCCACGCTCGGCCCCGCCACCGAGCCGGGGACCGTCCTCGGGACGATCGGCTACATGTCGCCGGAGCAGGTGCGCGGGCAGCCGCTGGACGCGCGCAGCGACCTGTTCTCGCTCGGCGCGGTGCTCTACGAGATGCTCGCGGGCCGGCGCGCCTTCCAGGCCGATACCGCCGCCGATACCATGACCGCGATCCTGAGGGAGGACCCGCCCGAGCTGGTCGAGACGGGCCGCCCGATCCCGCCCGCGCTCGATCGGATCGTGCGCCATAGCCTGGAGAAGAACCCGGCGCAGCGGTTCCAGACGGCGCGAGACCTGGCGTTCAGCCTCGAGGCGGCGATGACGGCGTCGGGGTCGGGCGTCGCGCTCGCCGCGGCCGGCGCCGCGGTGGATCGAATCGACGCGGTGCGCGCCGGCGACGCGCGCGGCGCCCGGACGCGGGCGCGGGTCACCGCCGTCGCGGCGCTCGTCGCGGGCCTGCTGATCGGCGCCGGCGCCGTGCGCTGGCTCTGGCGTCCGGCGCCCATCGCGCCGCCGGCGCTGCACGCCCTGAGCTACTCCGGCCGCGATTTCGAGCCCGCCGCCTCGCCCGACGGCCGTCTCGTCGCCTTCGCCTCCACCCGCGAAGGCCTGACCCGGATCTGGCTGAAGCAATACCCGGGCGGCGACGAGGTGGCGCTGACCGGCGGTCCCGACGACACCCTGCCGCGATTCGCGCCGGACGGATCGCAGGTGCTCTTCGCCCGCCGCGAGGGCGGGAGGTACTCCCTGCACCGGATCCCGGTCGTCGGCGGCGAGCCGCGCAAGATCCTGGACGACGCCGACAACGGCGACTGGTCGCCCGACGGCCGGAAGATCGCCTTCCTGCGCACCCGCACCGAGCAGGGCGTCGCCATCTCCAGCCTCTGGGTCGCGGACGCCGGCGGCGAGGGCGCCAAGGAGGTCGCCCGGACCAGCACCGGCGCCTTCGCTCATCCGCGCTGGTCGCCCGACGGCGCCCGCATCGCCCTGGTCCAATCCGGGACGGAGAACTCTGCGAGCTCGGTCCTGCTGATCACGCCCGACGGCGGGACGCCCGCCACCCTGACGCCGCCGCCGCCCGCCGGCAGGCTCTCGGCGGTCGCCTGGTCCGGCTCGGGGTCGGCGCTGGTCTATGAAGAGGCCGCCAGCATCGTGCAGTCGGGGGCCGCCGGCGGCTCGGGACGGCTCATCCGGCAGGAGATCGGGTCCGGGCGATCCGAGATCGTCATGTGGATCCCGGCCTCGGCGGACGTCATCGACATCCTCGGGCCCGGCCGCCTCCTGATCGGCTCGCGCGCGCCTCGGGAGAACATCCTCGAAGTGCCGATCGTTTCCCCGCGCGCCGGCTCCGTCCCGGGCGGCGGCGCGAGCGGCGGCGCGGCGGGACCGGGCCATTGGCTGACGCGCGGCAGCAGCGTCGACCGGCAGCCGGCCTTCTCGCCCGACGGCCAGTGGATCATCTTCTCCTCCAATCGCACCGGGAACCTCGATCTCTGGAAGCTGTCGGTGACCACCGGAGCGCTGCGGCGGATCACCGAGGACGCGGCGGACGACTGGGACCCCGCCTTCACTCCGGACGGGAAGAGCATCATCTGGAGCACCAGCCGCTCCGGGCACTTCGAGATCTGGACCTGCTCCGCCGACGGGACCGGCGCGCGGCAGGTGACCAGCGACGGCAACGACGCCGAGAACCCGACCGCGACGCCGGACGGCCGCTTCATCGTCTACAACTCCGGCAACCCGGAGAAGTCCGGCATCTGGAAGATCCACCCGGACGGCAGCGAGGCGACGCGCATCGTCCCCGGCACCTGGAGCACCCCCGAGGTCTCCCCCGACGGGGCCTGGGTCGCCTTCCGCACCTCGGTCGAGCCGCGGACCGTCCACGTGGCGCGGATCTCCGACGGCGCGCTGCAGTCGTTCGGCATCGAGGTCCCCGGGAACACGCAGAACGGCCGGCCGCGCTGGATGCCGGACGGGAAGGCCCTGGCCTTCACCGGCTCCGACGCCCATGGAGGGCGGGGCATCTTCGTGCAGGCGTTCGTGCCGGGACGGGACACCAGCGCGACGCGGCGGCCACTCGCGGCGCTCGAGACCGGCGCGCTGGTGGAGTCGTTCGGGATCGCGCGCGACGGGTCGCGCGCCGTCTACTCGATCGAGGACCGGCTCGACAGCCTGCTGCTCGCCGAGGGACTCGCCGGGATCGAGCCGCCGGCCAGGCGCGCGAACTGACGCGCGGGCCCCGCGAAGCCCGCCTCTAGACGCCCGGCTGGCAGAAGCAGGTGGAGCCGAGCGTCACGTCGGCGCGGCTCCAGATCGCCTCGAAGCGCTTTTTGACAGCGTCGGCCTCGCCGTCCTTCTTCTGCAGGCGCAGGGCGCGCTCCAGTCCCCACAGCGACCAGCCGTTCTCCGGGTAGCGCACCAGGTCTTCGCGATAGGTCGCTTCCGCGTCGGCCGGTCGGCCGGCCCGCAGGAGCACCGCGCCGAGCGTATGCCGCACCGGCTGGATCCAGTCGGGCGGCTCGTTGTAGCGCAACCCGTCCTCGATCGCCGCCGCCTCGCGCAGCAGCCGGACGGCGGTGTCGAACTCGCCCTTCTTCGCGGCGCGCTCGCCGTCGAGCGTCCGGGTGGCGATGTCGAGAAGGAGGGAGGAGGGATTGTTCCCGAAGGTCGCGGCGGCCGGCACGGCCGCGGCGGCGCGGCCGAATTCCTCGCGCTCCAGGTCCGCCTCGGCGGCGCGGCCGAGGGCCGTGAGCGACACGGCGCGGGTGAAGCGCCAGAGCGCGTTCGCCAGCGGCATGTTCCGCGCCGGCGCCTCCTGCGCCAGCACCTCGTCCCAGCGCCCGAAGCGC
This sequence comes from Patescibacteria group bacterium, assembly GCA_035638115.1. Lineage (GTDB taxonomy): Bacteria > Acidobacteriota > Polarisedimenticolia > Gp22-AA2 > Gp22-AA2 > DASRAN01. The sequence continues at coordinate 148,360 of DASRAN010000002.1, forward strand.
ATCAGCACCTCGGAGACGAACGGCATGTAGCCGTCGGCCACCTCCGCATAGTCGCGCAGGAATTCCGCGGGGATGGCGCTCACCATGGCGTGCGCCGCCTCGATCGCCGGGGCGCTCTGACCCTGCATCATGGCGGCGAAGGCGTAGAAGTGATCGTTGTGCGCCATGTACATGGCGTAGAAGCCGGGCCGGGGGTGCGCCGCGCGGTAGGCCGCGTCGGCCGTCATGGCGCGCCGGTTAGCCTCCGTGGCCTGGCTCCAGCGGCCGACACGCGCGTCGATGTGCGACGGCATGTGGACCAGGTGGCTGATGCCGGGAACCAGGTCGCGGAGACGATCGGCGGCCGCGATCCCCTTCTCCGGATGGGGCGATGCCTCGACGGCGTGGACATAAAGATGATTGGCGCCGGGGTGGCCCGGGTCGAGCGCCAGGGCGGCCTCCAGGGTCGCGAGGATCTCCTCCGTCCCGGGCCGGGGCGTGCCGTCGTGTGCGAACAGGTCCCAGGGCCGCAGGTCCATCATCGACTCGGCGAACAGCGTCGCGATGTCGGCGTCCTTGGGGTGGGCCTTCCAGACGGCGCGCATCGCGGCGGCGTACGCCTCGTCGAGGGGCCTGCGATCGTCGGGCTGCGGAGAGGCGTAGCGTTTGGCGAGCGCGGCGATCAGCTCCTGCTCGACCGCGCCGGCGCGCGGCGCCAGCTCGCGCGCCCGGGCCAGCGCCTCCCAGGCGTTCTTCGCCTTGTCCGGCGGGACGAGCGGGAAGTTGATGTGCGGCCCGTTGACCAGGGCGATCCCCCACCAGGCCATGGCGCAGCCGGGATCGATCTCCGCCGCCTTGCGGAACTCGTCCACCGCTGCCTCGTGGCTGAACCCGTAGGCCAGCGTCAGGCCGCGGTCGAACGCCGCCTGCGCCTGCGCGGAGGAGGTGGTGATCCTGTAGGTGTGATCGCCCAGCGCGGGGCGCGCCGCCGGCGGCTTCGGGGCCGCGGCGCAGCCCAGACCGACCACGGCCGTCAGGATGATTGCCGCGGCCGGCGTGACGCCGCGCCGGAATGTCTTCCTCGACGTGGCACGCATTATGGGGCGCATTCTATCCGAGCTCCGGAGGCTCGCCGCCCGCCATCCCCTGCGCGAAGATCAGCCGCAGCGCCTCGTGGCGCATCGCCGGAATGCGCGACCAGAAGAGCGCCGCCGCCAGGACGCAGAGCGCCCCGCCCGTCGCCACCGCGCCCGGAGCGCCGATGCGGTGCGCGAGCGCTCCCGCCAAAAGCGCGCCGAACGGCGACATGCCCATGTACATCATCGAATAGAGCGACATCATCCGGCCGCGCAGGCGATCGGGGACCATCGACTGGATGAGCGTGTTCGAGGAGGCGAGCTGCACCATCATGCTGAAGCCGACCAGGACCAGGATCGCCTCCGACAGGACGAGGCTGCGCGACACCGAGAACAGCACGAGCGTGCCTCCGAAGCAGGCCGCCGCCCAGGCGGCCCAGCGGCCGAGCCCGCGTACCGACGTCCGCGCCGCGAGCGTCAGCGCCCCCAGCAGCGCGCCGACCCCGGTCGCGCCCATCAGCAGGCCGAGCGCCCTCGGGCCGCCGTTGAGGACGCGGTCGGCGAAGATCGGCATCAGCACGGTGTACGGCATCCCCCAGAGGCTGATGATCCCGATCAGCAGGAGGATGGCGCGGATCGGCACGGTGTCCCACGCGTAGCGGAACCCCTCGATCACGTCGCGCGCCGGCGATCGCGACGGCAGAGCATGCGGGTGAACCGGAAGACGCATCATCAGGAGGCCG
>DASRAN010000003.1:0-4405 GCA_035638115.1 Patescibacteria group bacterium
CCCGCGCCGAGGTCCACGATGGCGGCGCGCGGGCCGGCGAGCGTGACCCCCTCGCGACGCGATTCCTGGCCGGCGCGCGCCGACTCGATGAGCCGCGCCATCTCGCCCGCGGCGGCGGCGTCCATCATGCGCCCCAGCACCGCGCCGGCGGTCGCCCCGATCAGATCGTCGCCCTCGGCTCCCAGGAGGCGCGCGAAGGCACGATTCACCAGGGTCACGGTCATGCCCCCCGCGCCGTCGCCGAAGACGACGAGACCGTCGCCCGCCGCCTCGAGCGTGGCCCGCAGACGCGCTTCGCCCTCGACCAGGCGCCGTTCGTAACCGGCGCGCGCGGTGCGATCGGCGACGGTGGCGAACACCGCCCGCCGTCCCTGGAACTCGGTCGCCGCCCAGGTCAGCCGGGCCTCGATGGGTGGTCGACCGGGAGCGGCGAGCCGGCAGGTGGTCTCTCCCGCGGGCTCCACACCCTGATCGGCGCGCGCGAACAGCTCGAGGACGCGCAGCAGATCGTGCGAGTCGATGAGTTCCTTGAACGACCGGCCCTGGAGGGCCTCGCGTTCCTGTCCGACGAGCTGCGCCAGCGCGGGATTGGCGTAGGCGATGCGCCCCGCCTGGAGGACCAGGACGCCGTCCTGCACCTCCTCCACAAGGCGGCGATGACGCTCCTCGGAGACCCGCAGCCTGCGCTCGAGCTCGATCTCGGCGCCGAGATCACGGGCCACCAGAAGCGTGCCCCCGGGCGCCCCGCCCCCCGGCCCGACCGAGACGCGGCAGGTGCGCGGCGCGCCTTGGCGGGGCTGCAGGCGCACGACCTCGGTGAACCCTTCCTCGCGCAGGCTCCGGCGCGCGAGCTTGGGAAGGAGCCGCTCCCATTCTCCCGGGGTGAACAGCGCCTCGACGTGCTGTCCGGCGATCTCGTCGGCCGCCCAGCCGGTGAGCAGGGTCGCGCCGCGGCTGAAGGTGGCGACCAGCCATTCGGTATCCAGGCCGATCAAGGCGATGTCGGACGGCCCGTCGGCGAGGGCCTGGAGCGCCACGACGCGCTGCTGCCCCTGCGCCACCTGGGAGCGCAGGCTCTCCACGATGGCGTTGACCTCGCGCGCCGCGGCGGCCACGGCCGGGTCGTCGTCGATCGGCAGGTCCCCGACCAGCGGATGGCGGCGCAGATCGGCGAGCCGCTCGCCGAAGCGTCGGGTGCCGCGCCGCGCGCGGGCCAGTCCGACGCCGAGCAGGAGGAGACCCGAGACGAGCGCCATCCCGACCCCGGCGGCCAGGAGCGCCGCGCCGTTCGCCAGAGGATCCATGCGCGGTCTCAGCGCCCCCGGGGCGTGAGCCCGGTGAAGGGCGGCGCGGGGCGCGCGAACCAGTAGCCCTGACCGTACCGGACGCCGCAGCGGCGCAGGGCGCGGTATTCGTCCTCGGTCTCGATGCCTTCGGCGATCACCTGCGCGCCGATGCGCGCGGAGACCTGGAGCAGCGAGTGCACCAGCTCCTGCTTGATCAGGCTGCGGTGGATGTTCTGGATGAGGGACAGATCGATCTTGATGAAGTCCGGCTCCACCTCGGTGATCGTCTGCAGCGACGAATAGCCGGTCCCGACGTCGTCGATGGCGACCAGGAATCCCTGGCGGCGGAGCACGCCGAGCTCGCGGCTGAAGCTGTCGAAATCCTGGATCGAGGTCCGCTCGGTGATCTCGAGAACGAGGTTGCGGGGCTTCAGGTTGACCTCGGACAGCGCTTCGAGGAACCCGCCTCCGGTGAACCCGGGCGCGCCCATGGTCTCGGGGAGGGAATTCAGGAAGAGCTTCTTCTGGGGATCGAAGCCGCGCGCGTTGCGCACCGCCTCGCAGCGGCAGAGGCGATCCAGCTCGGGGAGCAGGCGCGCCTCGTGACAGGAGGCGAACAGCGCGTCAGGGCCCTCGAAGACCGAATTCTCGGGGCTTCGGGTCAACGCCTCGTACCCCATGATGGTCCCGGGCTCCATGTCGACGATCGGCTGATAGTGCGTGGTCAGGCGGCCGGCCGCGAGAATGGCGCGCACTGCGGCGCCGCGCTCGTCCTGCAGGCGGTCCGTCTGTCGCAGGGTCATGGTGCGCGCCTCGCGAATCGCCTGGTGCAGCCGGCGCTCGAAACGGGCCGCGGGCGCGGCGCTGACCATGGACCAGCCGATGGAGCTCTCGATGCGCGGCGCGGCGGAGCCCTGCTCCCGCGCCAGCCGCGCCTCGAGCGTGGCGTGCAGCGCAGTGGCGAGATTCGGAAGGTGCGATTCGAGAGACGACGCGCCGCCCCCGTTCTCATGCAGGAACATCAGGAAACTGTCGCCATGGACGCTGTCGAGCGTGATGAGCGCGGACTCGGGAAGCCGGTCGCCGCGCTGGAGCGCGAGCAGGCGCGCCACCGACGCCAGGAAGCGGTCGCTCATCTCCCAGCCATAGGCGGCCTCCAGTCCCGCGAGCGTCGGGAAGTCGAGCGCCAGGACCCCGACGCGGCCGTCGTCCGCCAGGGTGGTGAGCTGGTCCAGATAAAGATGATAGGAGAAGAGCCCCGTGACGCGATCGTGCAGCGCGCCGCGCAGACGCAGGAGCCCGGCGCGGAGGCGCTCGGTCTCGCCCGTCCATTCGGCGTCGGAGAAGGGACGGTTCGGGTCGCTCATGCGGTGGCCGCTCCGTCCTTCAGGGTGTCGAGGATCTCCCGCACGCGGCCCAGGAGCTCGTCGCAGGCGAACGGCTTGGAGACGTAGGCGCAGGCTCCTCCCTGGAGCCCCTGCACGCGGTCTCGAACCTGGCTCTTGATCGAGAAGAGGGCCACCGGAATGGCGCAGGTCCTCTCGTCCACCTTGAGGAGGCGGAGCACCTGCCATCCATCCATGCCGGGCATGTTGATGTCCAGCAGGATCAGGTCGGGCCGGATGCCCGTCACCGTCCGGAGCGCCTCGGCGCCGGACGGCGCGGTGATCACCCGATAGCCCCCGCCCTCGAGCACCAGCTGCGCCAGCTCGAGGATGTCCTTGTCGTCATCCACCACCATGACGGTCTGCGGCATCGGCTCTCCATCCGGCGGTCATCCGCTGTCCCCTTCTCCGATCGGGGCGTCGACGGCGTCCCGACCGACGTCGAGGTCGACGTATCGGTCGATGAGCGACTCGCTGGTCGCGTCCACTCCGGTGAATCTGACGCCCACGCCGGCGACCAGGTGCGATTCCCGATCGTCCGGCACCTGGCGGACGACGACGCCGCGGGCCTGAATCTCGCGGGGCGGTCCGGGCAGCGGCAGACGGAGCGCCAGCTGCACCGTCGAATCGATCGGCAGGGGGCGCTGCAGCGCCAGAAAGGCGCCGGAACGGCTGATGTCCTTGACGCGTCCGTGGAGAGTGCCGTCGGGGGTGTCGACGCGCGCCGCCGCTCGCACGACGCGCCGGCGTCCGGCCCGCGTCGTGACCCGGGCCATCGAGCACAGCGCGGCCTCCAGCGCGGCGGCCGGCACCGGGTGCGCCAGGGTCGCGTCGGCGCCCGCCGATTCGCACGCGCGGGTCAGCGCCGGATCCGACAGGACCAGGAGCGGAATGGAGCGCGTCGGCGACGTCGTCTTGAGCGCGCGGATGCAGGCGGGCGCGTCGAATCCGGGGGTCGACGTGTCGAGGAGGATCAGATCGGGTTCGCCGTCCGAAGCGCGCGCCACGATCTCCCGGGTCTCGCGACCGCTGACGATCTCCCATCCGGCACGACGGATGAAGGACGCGTCGAGCGTCCTGAACAGCGGCGGGTTGTCGACGATCAGCACGCGTGACATCGCTCGTCTCTCGCGGAGGGACCGCGCGGGGCGTCGTGTCGGCGGGCGGCCTTGACTCGGGTTCTCCGGGCCCAGCCCCGGAAATCGGCGCGACCATACCACAGTTCCGCGAGACCCATCAAGGATCGCTCCCGCCGCGCGACGCGTGGCTAGCGTCGCACCCCCGAGGCTTCGGCGCCCTCCCCCATCGGGGCGACGACCGGCTCGGCGGCGACCCCCGCCTTCAGCGGAATCCCGAGCCGCTTCATCTTCTCGATGAGCGTGGTGCGCTTGATCTTGAGGAGCTCGGCGGCGCGCGTCTTCACCCAGCCGGCATGCTCGAGGGCCTGGTAGAGCATGCGCTGCTCGTAGCTGGCGAGCACCTCGTCGAGCGAGAAGCCGTCCCCGCCGACGTGCAGCAGGGGCATCTCGATGGTGTTCTCCTCCAGCACCTCGCGCGGCAGGTCCTCGCGTCCGAGCTCCTCCTTGCCGAACGAGAGAGCCACCGCGCGCTCGACGATGTTTTCGAGCTGGCGGACGTTTCCCGGCCAGCTCGCGTCGGCGACGACGCGCATCGCCTCGGTCGAGAAGTGCTTCGCGGGCGAGTTCATCTCGCGGCAGTAGCGCGCCAGGAAGT
>DASRAN010000004.1:0-51798 GCA_035638115.1 Patescibacteria group bacterium
CAGCTCGTGCGGGACGCCTGAGACCTCCTCGGCGAAGACGTCGGCCGGCAATCCCTCCTGCTCCAGGCGCCGGCGGATGTTCTTCGCCCGCACCAGCGAGTACTGGAGGTAGGGCCCCGACTCCCCCTCGAAGGAGAGGGCCTCGTCGAAATCGAACGCCAGGACCTTGTTGCGCGTGTACTTGATCATGAAGTACCGCAGCGCGCCGACGGCGATGACGTGCGCCAGTCGGCGCGCCTCGGCCTCATCGAGGCCGGGATTGCGCGAGCGCACTTCGCCGCCCGCCTGGTTCTCGATCGCGTCGAGCAGGTCGTCGGCCTTGACCCCGAGACCGCGCCGTCCGGACATGCCGACGTAGGCGCGGCCGCGATCCTCCTCGCTGAGGGTGACGCCCAGCCGCTCGGCGCTCTTCGGGGTCAGGGCGACCATCTCGTAGGCGAAATGGATCGAACGCTCCGCCTGGCTCTGATGGCCGAGGGCCCGCAACCCCTCGCCGACGATCGCCTGCAGGTACGACTGGCGCACGTCGATGACGTTGTAGACCCGGTCGGCGCGTCCGAACTCGGGATGATCGGAGCGGCCGGCCCCGCGCGTGCTGGTCCAGACGCGGTGTCCTCCGGGCTCGTCGCGGAAGACGTCGTAGCGGAAATCGCTCGGCAGAAGGCCGAACTTCCACATCTGATAGGCGATGTCCTTGCCGACGTAGGTCACCGTGCCGTTGCTGCGCACGATGATCTTCTCGGCTTCCTTCAGCTCGGCGAAGCGCTCGTTGTCGAGCGCCATGACCCAGCAGCCGGCGCGCTCCCCGGACTCGACCCGCACGATCGCCTTCTTCTCGCGGAGCAGGGCGAAGGCCGTCTCCCAGAAGCGGCTGGCCAGGATGTCCCCCTCCCAGGGGAGCAGGTCGTAACGCACCCCGATGCGGCCCATGGTGTCGAGATGGCAGGTCACCAGGCGCCGCGTCAGCCAGTCGGCGAACGCCCCGGTCTCGCCCCGGTGCTCCTCCAGCTCGCGCAGCATGGAGGCCTGGAGCGTGCGCTTCTGCGGCTCCTTGTCGTACATCTCGGTGACCCGGGCGTAGAGATCCCAGCAGAAGCGGTCGAGCGGCTCGCGGATCCCCTGCGCCTCCTCGAGACCCCAGCCGAGGATCTCGCGGAAGCCGATCAGGACGTCGGCGACCTGGACCCCGGTGTCGTCGATGTAGTTCTGCACTTCGACGCGATGGCCGAGGAATCTCAGCATCCGGGCCAGACCGTCGCCCAGCACTGCGTTCCGGAGGTGCCCGATGTGGGCCGCCTTGTTCGGGTTGATGTTCGTGTGCTCGACGATGATCGTCTCGCCCCGGGTCGCAGCGCCCGCGCCGGTCCCGGCGTCCTGCGCCTCCCGCGCCAGGGCGCGGAGCGACTCGGCGCGATCGAAGAACAGGTTCAGATAGCCGGCGCCGGCCGCCTCGACGCGCGCCAGCCAGGCCGGCCTGGGGAATCCGGCGGCGATCTCCTGCGCGATGGCGCGCGGCGGCCGCTTCAGCGCGCGCGCCAGCTCGAACGCGACCGGCGAGGCGAGGTCGCCCATCCCGGGCCGCGGCGGGTCCTCGACGGCGATCTTCTCCGGCGTGAGCTGGTAAAGCCGGGCGACGAGATCGCGGATGATCCGGCCGCACTCCTCCTTCAGCTCCTCCACACCGCCCTCCCGGCGCGGAGTCTACCATGCTGATCCGCGGCTCGCCCCGGCACGCGGGGCGCGTCGGGCCGGCGCGTCCGCGGAAGCGTTCGCGCGGAGCGCCCGCATGTAGAATCGCACGATGTCCCGGCACCGACGTTGCGCCTTCCTGCCGGTCGCGGTCTTGGCGACCGGTCTCCTCCTGCTGGCCGGATGCCCCGCCGGCAACCCGTCCGGTCCCGCGCCCGCCGGCCGGACGCGGGGCGCCGAGGTGGCCGGCTCCACGGAGGGCGCCGCCGAGGCGGGCGGGCCCTCGCCGGGCGGCCTCGACGCCGCGGGCGGCTCGCCGGTCGAGAACGGCGTGCGGCTCACCAGGGAGGGCGATCTGGAGGCGGCCGAGCCGCTCCTGCTGGAGGCGGTGCGGCGCAATCCGAACGACACGCGGGCGCTCGACGCGCTCGGTTACGTCTACGGTCACACCGACCGGTGGCGCAAGGCGGAGGAGACCTACCGGCGCATCCTGGGTCTGTCACCGGCTTCACCCGGCGCGCTCTACGGTCTGGCGACGACGCTCGCCGACGTCGGGCGGGTGGACGAGGCGCTCGTGGTGACCGAGGAGATGCTGGCGCACGATCCCGCCAACCGGAACGCGCGTCTCTACGAGGCGACCCTGTACGGGCGCCTCGGCCGCAACGCGGAGGCGGCGACCAGCGCCCGCGCGGTGATCGCCGCCGACGCCGGCAATGTCGAGGCGTTCTACGTGCTCGGCTCCGCGCTGCAGGACGGCGGCGATTTCGCGGGCGCCGTGAGCGCGCTCGAGACGGTGGTCGCCAAGGAGCCGCTCCACGTCGGGGCCCTCAGCCGGCTCGCCGCCCTCTACACCCGCCTCGGCCGCGCGCAGGACGCGGCGCGCGCCCGTGAGGCCCACGACACGGCCCTCGCCCGGCAGCGCGTCGAGGAGCGGGTGCGGGGCCACCGGGTCAAGGGGGTCGCCGCATTCAATCGCGGCGACTATCCGGCGGCGCTGTCGGAGTTCGAGATCATCTCCCGCGAGGATCCCAAAGACCCGCAGGCCTACCTGATGACCGGCTCGTCGCTCATCGCGCTGTCGCGATTCGATGAGGCGGGCCGGGCCCTGGACCGGAGCCTGGCGCTGCAGCCGAGGAACGAACGCACCCTTCTCGAGCTGGGACGACTCCTGGCGCTGCAGGATCGTCTCGACGAGGCGGTGCGGGCGATCGGCCGGTCGATCGAGGTGAACCCGGAATTCGCCGAGCCGCACTACTTCCTGGCCGGCATCCTCACGGCGCGCGGCGACCCGGATGGAGCGCGCCGGGAGATGCAACGCTTCGAGGAGCTCAAGGCGCGCTCGCCCGGCGCCGCGCTGGAGCTCGCCGGTCCGCCCCAGGCGGTGCCCCGGTGACGCGCCGATGGCGCGCCGCGCTCCTGGCGGCGGCGTGGTGCGGCCTTGTCGCGATGGGCTGCGGCCGGCACGAGGGCGGTGCTCCCGCCGCCGGTGCGCCGGCGGGAGTCGCCCCGGCCGAGCCGGGCGGAGCGGGCGACGCCGGCCTCGCGTTCGTCTCGCTCAAGGACGTGACCTCCGAGTCCGGGCTCGCCTTCCGTCACGTCAACGGCGCCAGCGGCCGGAAGTACATGCCGGAGACGCTCGGGTCGGGCGTCTGCGTCTTCGATTACGACGGCGATGGACGCCAGGACGTCTTCTTCGTGCAGAGCGGGTCGCTGCCGGGCTGGTCGGGGGGCGCGCCGCCGCGCGCCGCCCTGTTCCGCAACCTGGGTGGCCGGTTCGAGGAGGTCACGGGGAAGGCGGGGCTCGCGGACGAGGGCCATTACGGGATGGGCTGCGTGGCGGGCGACGTCGACGGCGACGGCGATCGCGATCTGTACGTCACCGGCTACGGGGGCAATCGCCTGTTCCGCAATAATGGCGACGGCACCTTCACCGACGATACCCTGCGTGCCGGGGTCGGCGGCAAAGGGCTCTGGGGCTCGAGCGCCACTCTGTTCGACGCCGACGGGGACGGTGACCTCGACCTGTACGTCGCCAATTACGTGGCCTACGATCTGCGCAACGATCTCTATTGCGGCGAGAACCGTCCCGGCTACCGGACCGTCTGCCATCCGAAGAACTTCGACAGCCAGCCCGACATCCTCTATCGCAACCGGGGCGACGGCACCTTCGAGGATGGGACCGCGCGGGCCCGTCTGGACGACCGCACCGGAAAAGGTCTCGGCGTGGTGGCCGGGGACTACGACGACGACGGGGACGACGACCTCTACGTCGCCAACGACGACACCCCGAATTTCCTGCTCCGAAATCGTGGCGACGGGACGTTCGACGAGGTGGGGGAGACGGCCGGCGTGGCCCTCTCCGAAGACGGGGTGCCACAGGCCGGAATGGGGACCGACATGGCCGATTACGACGGCGACGGCCGTCTCGACATCTTCGTCACCAACCTGGCGGAGGAGATGAACGAGCTGTACCACAACGACGGGAACGGGCTGTTCTCGAACGCGACCTACGCCTCGGGTCTCGGTCCGGCGTCGCTGCTCACGCTCGGATTCGGGACCTTCTTCTTCGACCCCGATCAGGACGGATGGCTGGATGTGTTCGTGGGGAACGGGCACATCATCGACAACATCGGGCTGTACAGCGACACCGTCACCTTCGAAGAGCCCGCGCTCCTGTTCCGCCAGAGCACGCCGGGCCGATTCACGCTCGCCCCCGCCGTCGGGCCCCTCGCGGGGCGCTACGTGATCCGCGGCGCGGTGCCGTTCGACTTCGACGACGACGGGGACGAGGATCTCCTGGTGACCCAGAACGATCGGCCGGCCCTCCTGTGGCGCAACGACGGGCCGGCGCGCGGCCACTGGCTGACGATCACCCTCCAGGGCAAGCCGCCCAACCGGGACGCGATCGGCGCCCGGGTGATCGTGACAGCGGGGGATCGGCGTCTCTTGCGCTATGCGCGGACCGGGTCGTCGTACGCCTCGCAGGCCGACCGCCGGCTGCACTTCGGACTGGGCGGCGCGACCACGGCGCATATCACGGTGCGCTGGCCGGGTCGGGGCGGAAGCGAGGAGTTCGAGGCTTCCGGCGTCGATCGCTTCCTGGTCCTGAGCCAGGGCGGAGGACGCCCGGCGCGGACGGGAGGGCGGCCCTAGGGACGCGGGATGGGCGGGTCAGCGTGCGGGAAGGGTACGGGCGCTCGCGACATGAGACCGTTCGACCAGCCCCAGCGAGTTGATCCCCTCGACCAGGTAGTAGTAGCGCCGGCCGGACCGCGCCTTGTCGTCCACGTAGAGATAGCCGGTGTCGGATTCCGAGTCGCCGTAGGCGGGCACCGCGACGTCGTTGAGGCGGGTGAAGGGACCGGACGGATCGTCGCTCCGGTACAGGTTCCATCCCACCAGCCCCTTCTCGGAGGCGGTGGTCCAGGAGAGCACGACGGTCCGGCCCACGGGCTCGGCGGTCAGGGACGCCAGGTCGAAGGGTGCCGACGCGTCGAGCGTGCCGTGCACCTCGAACGTCGTGGCGCCCGCGTCGGCCGCGCGTGCTTCGTTGCGCAGAACGATCCAGGCCTCGCGCGCCTGGCCCCAGGGCAGGCTCAGACGCGCCGATCCCTGGGTCAGGTCGACCGGCACCAGCACCGGCCGTCCGCCCTCGCTCTGGTAGAAGATCAGGATGTCTGCGGCGGGCCGGCCGCCCCGCGACTGCAGCTCGAGATCGAGCGACCCGCTGGCGCGCTCCGCCGGCAGCCGCAGCGCCACGCTTCCCAGCGGCTCCACCGGATCGATCCGACCGGCCTGCAGCGGCAGGGACGGGCCGACCGTCTCCATCGCGGCCGCCGGCATGGCGCGCGCGGCGCTGAAGTGGGCGCCGTCGTCGCGCTCCCCCGTGAACAGGGTCCAAAGAGCCATCTCGCGGAACGCCGCGCCGGCCGGCAGTCCGCCCTCGCGGGCGAGGACGACGTCGGCGGCCTGCATCGGGTCGGAGATCCCGCCCGCCATCGCGACCCAGATCCGGCGCACGACGTCCGGATCGCCGGTGCGCTCCGAGAGGAAGAGCGGCCAGAGCAGCGCGCCCTGCATCAGCACCAGATCGTCGGCCAGGAGACCGCGGGCCTGCGATCCGAGCCGGGCGCCCAAAGCGGCGCGCTGGTCCTCCATGTCGCCGGCTCCCATCAGGGTCACGAGCGAGGCGGTCGCTTCCTGCCACCAGGTCTCGGGGTCGGCCATCCGGAGCAGGGAAAGGTGCGCCACCTGATGCAGGATCGCCGGCATGATCCGATCCGACTGGATCCCGGCGTCGAGGACGATGAACGCGGGCGCCGTCCGGCCTGCCTCGATGGCGCGGGCCGGGACGATGTAGCCTTCGAGGCCGTGACCCAGCCGGACGAGGTAGACGGAGACCTGGGCCGGGGCGGGAGAAGGATCGGCATAGCCGAGGGTCGCGCTCACGTACGATCGGGCGGCGACGAGCGCTTCGGCGATGCGCGCCACGATCTCGGGGTTGACCTCGCGCTCGCGCCCCGGCGCACCGGGCGCGGCGTATCGCAGCGCGAAGCGGCCGTCACGCGTGACGAAGATCGGCGCGTCCGCCGCCAGGGGCGGCGCGGCGAGCAGGCCCAGCGCCTGACGCAGGGCTTCCGCCGGAGCGCTCTCGTGCGCGCCGGCGATCAGGATTGGCGATGCGCAGCCGACGGTGAACGCGTCGGTTCCAGCCATCGAGGCGAGCACCGCGGCCGGTCCTTCGGGTGGCATCGCGGCGCCGGCCGGTCTCTCCTGCGCTCCCGCGAGAATCGCGGACAGGCTGAGGTCCGGCGGATCGGCGGCGGCAAGAGCCGTCCCCGAAAGGGCGCAGAGAAGACCAATGATGATGAAGATCATCCGGCGCAAGCGAACCTCACATGCGGTCGTTCGCGCCAATATAGGACACAAAGCCTTATCGGTCAAGGCATTCCACGATATTGGCGCGGTCGAAATCGCCCCTCGTGCGGGTCCCGGCCGGACGCGGGGCGCACCCCGCATCGGACCCCATGCCGAGGGGGGAGGTGGGGTACCCCCCCCTGTGTACAATGGACCGATTCTCGCCGGAAGGCTGCGACGTGCGGGCTGCCAAAATCAGGCTGCGGACGGTGCCGGTCATCGTGATCTGGCTGGTTGCGGGGATCTCTCCCGCGCTGGCCCAGACCACCGGAGCGGTACGCGGCATCGTCACCGACGCGGCCGGGCTTCCCCTCGAGAGCGCCACGATCATCGCCAGCAGCGCGGCGCAGAACGTCACCGGCCGGGCGGCGGTGACCGATTCCGAGGGCCGCTTCCAGATCGGCAGCCTCCCCGCCGGCAACGATTACAAGGTGGCCGCGGCGTTCCCCGGGTTCGCCAGCGTCACGCTCACCAACATCGAGGTGAGCGCGGGCCAGACCTCGCTCATCAAGATCGCGCTCGACAAGCGTTCGGAGGCGCTGCAGGAGACCATTCAGGTCAAGGCCGCCGCGCCGATCGTCTCCTTGCAGGACACCACGACCCAGTCGAGCTTCTCGGCGGAGTTCATCGACGCGTTGCCGCTCCTCGGACGGAACTACCAGGACATCCTGGCGCTCGCGCCAGGCGTCAGCGACGTCGACGGCGACGGCAACCCGAACATCCACGGGGCGCGCGACACCGACGTCGTCACGCTCGTCGACGGAGTCTCCACCACCGACCCGCTGACCGGGAAAATCGGCGCGCAGCTGAACATCGAATCGATCCAGGAGATCGAGGTCAAGACCAGCGGCGCCACGGCGGAGTTCAGCCGCGCCCAGGGCGGGTTCGCGAACATCATCACCAAGTCGGGCGGCAATCAGTTCGAGGGGACGTTCAAGATCTACTACCGCGGTTCGGCGCTGGACGGCGACGGGGCCGGTATCGACGACCCCTCCCTGCACGGCGGGATCGGAGAGCACGGGCTGAGGGACCTGAGCTTCCGCGACATCCTGCCGTTCCTGTCGCTGAGCGGGCCGATCGTCAAGGATCGCGCCTGGTTCTTCCTGGCGAGCGAGTACGTCTCGATCCAGGATCCGGTCAACGCCATCAGCAACGCCTTCGTGGCGAGCCAGGACGAATTCCGGCAGTTCGCCAAGCTGACCTGGCAGGTGGCGCCCAATCACCGCCTCACCCTGTCGCTGAACTACGACCCGCAACGGTTCCTCAATCAGGGCCTGAACAGCTTCACCCGCGAGGAGAGCGGATACACGCTGCACCAGGGGGGGCCGATCATCACCGCCAAGTGGCTCGGCATCCTGGCCCCCAACGTGTCCCTCGAGACGTCCCTCAGCAGCTTCGACGAGAAGCCGTCGCGCCAGCCGACCCTCGACCCCGACACCAACGGCAACGGGATGCAATGGCAGGACAGGAACCTCAACGGCTTCGCCGAGGCGACCGAGTACGACGGCGGCGAGGATTACGACAGCGACGGCGTCTTCGACATCTTCGAGGATCGCAATGGCAACAACTTCCTGGACAACGGCGAGGACAAGGATCACGATCAGCGCCTGACGAAATCGGGGCACTCCGGCGGCGGGGGCGGATGCGAGGGGGCGCAGCGCGAGGATATCGACTGCGACGGGAATCTCGACGCCATCGACGAGGATCCCAACGGCAACGGCCGCTTCGACGCGGGTGAGCCGGGCGACGTCGACGCCGACGGCAGGCTCGAGCGCGGTCTCGAGGACCGCAACCACAACCATTCGCTCGACGACACGCCGTCACCGACCTCGACCTATCCGTACGGCGAGCTGCATCCCACGCCGGCCGACCGCTTCTACACCATCGACCAGAACCGCGGGGTCACCAGCGGCCCCTACTACGAGGACTTCTCCGACAGCCGCCGGCGCTTCACCATCCGCAACGATCTGACGCTGTTCGTGCCCGACTTCTACGGCAGCCACGACATGAAGATGGGGATGGTCGTCGAGAAGGAGAACTTCGATCGGACCACCGACGGCCGGCCGATCGTCGCGCCTCTCATCCGCGACAGTCGTTCGGGCCCCAGCACGGTGCGGACCCTCCTGCCGGCGGAGAGCGAGGTGCAGAACAGCGCCACGTCGGTGACCGGGGGCATCTACGTGCAGGACTCCTACAAGCCATTCCCCAACCTGAGCGTCGGTCTGGGGCTGCGGTTCGACCGCGAGACCACCGACTCCTTCGGGTACACCCCGTTCAATCCGGCCGGCGAGCGCGCCCAGTTCGATCGGCTCAACAATCTCGCCGGGGGCGAGCGCCGCGTCTCGGACGACCATGTCTTCGGGAACGACGACGGCGTCCTCAGCCAGGGGATCTACGCCGATCCCCTCTTCCGCGATGTCACGACCGGTCTCGACCAGGCGGTGGCGTTCCTGGTCGATCCGCTGCGCCGCGCGGCGTTCGGGCGTCTGACGCGTCATCACACGGAGACCAGCTTCATCTCCCCGCAGCTCGCCACCCTTTTTCCCGAGATCCTCGAAGGGGGAGAGGTCCAGAACGGCACCCTTCTCGGTCTCGGGATCCAGGCGCAGCACCAGGAGCCGTTCCGCCTGACCAACAACAACCTGGCGCCGCGTCTGTCGGTCTCCTGGGATCCCTTCTACGACGGCCGGACCAAGATCTTCGCCACCTGGGGCCGGTACTACGACAAGCTGTTCCTCAGCTCGATCGTCGGGGAGGAGGGGCCCGACATCATCAACCGCTACTACATCCTCGATCCGTCCGGGGTGACCGCGAACGGCCAGCCTGATCACGGTATCGGGCAGGTGGTGTCGAAGGCCCCGCCCTCGGCCACCCAGGTCGATCGCGGTCTGCAGACGCCGTGGAGCGACGAGTTCACGCTGGGATTCGAGCGCGAGCTGGCCCCCGAGGTGGCCCTGCGTCTGACCTACGTCAACCGCAAGTACCGTCAGCAGCTGCAGGATATCGACATCAATCACACGGTGCGACGCGACGCGTCGGGCGCCCTGCTCGATCGATTCGGGCGCGTCTCGGCGGGGTTCGAATCGACCACCGGCGGGGGCAACTTCCGGCAGCAGGACGGCAAGCCCGACCTCTACATCGAGGATTTCTTCTTCAACCAGATCCTCAGCCTGGGGAACTACAACGACGCCGAGTACCACAGCATCGAGCTCGAGCTCCTCAAGCGTCTGTCGCGCCGCTGGGAGATGCAGGGCTCGTACGTCTACTCGCGCGCCATGGGCTCCGCCGAGGACTTCCAGTCGAACCTGGGCAACGATCCGTCGACCATCGAGTCCGAATTCGGCTATCTCGATTTCGACCAGCGTCACGTCATCAAGGTCAACACCAGCCTCTACCTGCCGCACGACTGGCAGCTCGGGCTGACCGGGGCCTGGGCGTCCGGTCTGCCGTACTCGGTCATCTCGCGCTTCTTCGCGCTCGACAACTTCGACTACCAGCAGTTCCGCACCCTGTACGGCTACACGGTCCAGTCCGGGAGCACGACGCGCTTCCAGGTCGAGAGCCGGAACAGCCGCCGCAACGGATCGACCATCAACTTCGGCGGCCGGGCGCGCAAGACCTTCGTCATCGGCAAGTACACCGCGGGTCTGTTCCTCGAGGTGTTCAACATCCTCAACAGCGACAGCCTGCGCGTCTACACCTACGAGCCGAACCCGCCGGAGGTGGTCAACCCCAACAGCGCCGTGTCCCAGGGGCCGGTGCAGATCAACGGCATCCGCCAGTTCGGGCGGCGCTTCCAGGTCGGCTTCCAGATCGATTTCTAGCGGATCGACTTCTGGCGATCTCTGCGGGGCCCGGCGTGAGCCGCGTTCCCGCCGCCGTCCCTGCTATGATCGCCGCGCGTCCCGGGGGAGAACCCGCCTGCTCGAGCTGACGTCGCCCTTGCGCTTCGTGAAAGGGATCGGTCCCCGGCGGGCCGAGGCCCTCGAGGGCGCCGGTCTGCGCACCGTCGAGGATCTGCTCCTGCACCTGCCGTTCCGCTACGAGGATCGGAGCGCGTTCCTCCCGATCACCGCCCTCCAGGCCGGGGTGCGCGCCACCATCCGCGGCCGCGTCGTGAACGCCGTGCTGCGCCGCACCCGGGCGCGCGGCCTCACCCTCTTCGAGATTCTGGTGGAGGACGACTCGGGCTCGATCCGCGCGCTGTTCTTCAATCAGCCGTATCTCAAGACGCTCCTGCCGCGCGGTCGCGAGGTCATCCTGTACGGCGAGGCCCTGCCGGCGCGCGGCGACCGGCACGGCCTGGTCCTGCAGGGGCCGCAGATCGAGGTCGTGACGCCGGACGACGGGGAGGCGATCCACACCGGGCGGGTGGTTCCGATCTACCCGCGCCTCCCGGAGATGTCGACGCGCCTCATCCGGCGCGTGGTGCACGGACTGCTGCAGTCCCTGCCGGCGGATCTCCCCGATCCGCTGCCCGCCGGCGCCGCCGCGGCGCGCGGCTTCCCGGCGCGCCGCAGGGCGCTCGATGAGGTCCACTTCCCGTCGAACGACGCCGACCCGGCGGCCCTCGAGACGCGCCGCACCGACGCGCATCGCCGCCTGATCTTCGAGGAGTTTTTCTTTCTGCAGCTCGGCTTCGCGCTGTCGCGCCACGCCGGCGACGCGCGCGGCCGCTCCGGCGAGCTGCTCCGGGTCGACGACGCGCTGCGTGACCGGCTGCGCGCCGTGCTGCCGTTCCACCTGACCGCCGCGCAGCGCAAGGCGCTCCAGGAGATCGCCCGCGATCTGATGTCGGCGCGTCCGATGAACCGCCTCCTGCAGGGGGACGTCGGCTGCGGCAAGACGATGGTCGCCCTGCTGGCCGCCCTGCTGGTGGTCGAGAACGGGCTCCAGGCCGCCTTCATGGTGCCGACCGAGATCCTGGCGGAGCAGCATCACCGCACCTTCACGCGGCTCCTCGCGGGGCACGGCCGGCCGGTCGGCCTCCTGACCGCGTCGGTGCAGGGGACGGCGCGCCGTCAGGTCCTCCAGGGTCTGCGCTCCGGCACGCTGCCGCTGGTCGTCGGCACGCACGCGCTCACGGAGGAGGAGGTGGCGTTCCGCGACCTCCGTCTCGCGGTCATCGACGAGCAGCACCGTTTCGGCGTCATGCAGCGGGCCCGCCTGCGGGCCAAGGGACGGGACCCCGACGTTCTGGTGATGACCGCGACGCCGATCCCGCGCTCGCTGGCGCTGACCGTCTACGGCGATCTCGAGATGTCGGTGATCGACGCTCTGCCGCCCGGCCGCAAGCCGGTGAACACCGTGATGCGCGGCGAGGACGGGCGCGGCAGCGTCTACGAGTTCGTGAGGCGCCAGGTCGACGCCGGCCGTCAGGCGTACGTCGTCTACCCGATCATCGAGGAGAGCGAAAAGATCGATCTGCGGGCCGCGACCGCCATGGCCGGGCAGCTGCAGCGCGAAGTCTTCCCCGGGCACCGCGTCGGCCTGCTGCACGGCCGGCTGAAGAGCGAGGAGCGCGACGCGATCATGTCGGAGTTCTCCGCCGGGCGGATCCCGGTCCTGGTCTCCACGACCGTCATCGAGGTCGGCATCGACGTCGCCAATGCCACCGTCATGGTGGTCGAGCAGGCGGAGCGATTCGGCCTGTCGCAGCTCCATCAGCTGCGCGGCCGCGTCGGGCGCGGCGCGCACGCCTCGTACTGCCTCCTGCTGCACGGCAAGGAGGTGACCGAGGACGCCACCCGCCGGCTGGAGGTGATGTGCGAGACCGGCGACGGCTTCGAGATCGCCCGCCGTGATCTCGAGATCCGCGGTCCGGGACAGTTCTTCGGCACCCGGCAATGGGGTCTGTCCGAGCTGCGGGTGGGGGACATCCTGCGCGATCGCGAGCTCCTGGAGGACGCCCGCGCCGCGGCGTTCGCCGCGGCCGATGAGGCGCGCTCGGGCCGCATGCCGCCGCTCGTCGTCGAGACGATGAACCGGCGGCTCGCCGGCAGGCTCGGGACGATCCGCGTCGGTTGACCCCGCCGCGCCGGCGCGACGTCGCGCGCGGCGCTCAGGACAAGCGCGCCTGGTAGAGCAGCCAGTAGATGATCACTCCGGTGACCGAGACGTACAGCCAGAGCGGCAGGGTGACCCGCGCGATCCGGGCGTGCGCGTCGAATCGGCCGCGCGCGGCGTGCGTCACGGTCACGGCGATCAGGGGCAGGATGACGACCGCGAGAAAGGTGTGGGTCGCGAGGATCGTGAAGTAGACCGTCCGGGCCGCTCCGGTGCCGCGGAAGGGGACCGAGCCGACGCGCGCGTGGTGCGTCAGGTAGCCGGCCAGAAAGAGGGTCGAGGCCCCGAGCGCGGCGATCATGCAGGCCCGGTGCGCCTGGACGCGGCCGCGCCGGATGAAGAGGTATCCGGTCGTCACCAGCCCGGCGCTGGCGGCATTCATGGTGGCGTTGAATTCGGGCAGCCAGCCCCAGGTCATGCGCCCTCGGCGGCGGTGCGCCGCACCAGGACCAGCGCCGCGACGAACGCCGACCCCGCGAACAGCAAGGTCACCGTCAGCGACAGGGCGGCCCCCGGAAGCGACGCGTCGGCCCCCGCCCCGGCGCCCTCGCCCAGGACCCGTCTCAGGATCGCGACGCCGTAGGTGAGCGGATCCGCCGCCATGAGAATCCGCAGCCAGGCGGGGGCGCCGGCGGCGGGGAAGAAGGCTCCGGAAAGGAGCCAGAGCGGCATCAGGAAGACCGTCATGATGGCGTGGAAGCCCTGGGTCGACCTCATCCTCCAGGCGATGCAGAACGACAGCGAGGTCAGCGCCAGCGCGAGCGTCACCAGGATCGCCCCGGCCGCCAGGAACGCCGCCGGCGCGACGCGCAGGCCGACGAGCGGCGCCGCGGCGAGGACGAGACCGGCCTGCGCCACCGCGAGAACCGTCCCACCGAGAACCTTCCCAAGGACCACGACGGCGCGCGGCACCGGCGCCACCAGCACGCCCTGCAGGAAGCCCTCGCGCCGATCCTCGATCACCGAGATGGTCGAGAAGATGGCGGTGAACAGCAGGATCAGGACCACGGTTCCCGGGAACAGATAGGCGCCGTAGCCGGGTCCCGCCGCCGGCAGGCGGAAGGAGGCGCGCAACCCGGCGCCGAAGAACGCCCAGAAGAGGACCGGCTGCAGCAGGGCGCCGAACACGCGCGTCCGCTCGCGCCAGAAACGGATCACCTCGCGACGCGCCAGCGCGGCGACCGCGCCGGGGATGGCGCCGGGGAATGCGCCGGGCATGGCCCCGGGGATCGGGCTCACGACGCCTCCCGGGCGGCGACGGGCTCGAAGCGCTTGCCCGTGCGGCGCACGAAGACGTCGAACAGCGTCGGCCGGCCGAGCGTCAGCGCGTCGATCCGATCGGGGAACGTCTCGAGCAGGCGCGGTACCAGGACGCGCGCCGCGGGCGTCTCGAGGCGGATGGCGCCGTCGATCTCGGTGGCCGGCAGCCCGGCGAGCGACTCGACGTCGGCCCGCAGGCGCGCCGCGTCGCCCCGGGTGGTGATCACCAGGACGTCGCCGCCGACCTCCTCCCGGAGGGCGCGCGGCGCGCCATGCGCCACGACGCGGCCGGCGGCGAGGATGGCGACGCGGTCGCAGCCGTCCGCCTCCTCGAGCAGATGGGTGGTGAACAGGATGGTGGTCCCGTCGCGGGCCCGCAGCTCCCGCACGCAGTCCCAGAGATCGGCCCGCGCCGCGGGGTCGAGACCGGTCGAAGGCTCGTCGAGCAGCAGCAGCGCCGGCCGGTGCAGCACCCCCTTGGCGATCTCGACGCGGCGGGCGAGCCCCCCGGAGAGGACGCCGACCCGATCGTGGGCCCGATCGGCGAGGCGAAGCCGTTCGAGCGTCGCCGTGATCGCATCGCGCAGGGTCCGGCCGCGCATCCCGTACAGACGGCCGTGGATGTCGAGGTTCTCGCGCACCGTCAGGAGCCGATCGACGGCGGGGGCCTGGAACACGACACCCAGCCGGGCACGGACCGCCGCCGGCTCGCGCACCGCGTCGCGGCCGAAGACCATGGCGCGCCCGGTGGCGGGCCGCAGAAGCGTCGCCAGGATCCGGAACAGGGTGGTCTTGCCGCTGCCGTTGGGGCCCAGGAGCCCGAACATCTCTCCCGGCGCGACCTCGAGGTCGACCTCCTGGAGCGCGGCGCGGCCGCGATAATCGTGGCCCAGCTGCTCGACGCGCACCGCGGGCGGGGAAGTCGGGGCCGGCATCGGTCGGCATCATAGTGCAAGCCGCGCGCAGGGCGCACTTGACGCGCGCCGCCGCCCTCCTCTATAAAGAATTTTCGCCCGCGCCGCAGCCCGCGGCGGAGGGCGCCCCGGACCCCAAACGCATGCAGCCCACGTCCACATTCGATCCCTGGAGGCACCGTTTCACGGTGCTGCTCGCGGGCGCCACCGTGGCGCTCCTGGCGGCCGGCGCCCTGGTCACCAGCACAGGCTCGGGTCTGTCGGTGCCCGACTGGCCGCTGTCGTTCGGACGGCTGATGCCGCCGATGGTCGGTGGCGTGCTGTTCGAGCACGGCCACCGGATGGTGGCCGGAGCGGTCGGGGCCCTGACGGTCGTGCTCGCGTTCTGGTACGCGCGCCGCGAGCGCCGGCGCGTGGTCAGGTCGCTCGCGTGGGTGGCGCTCGCGGCGGTCGTCGCGCAGGGGATCCTGGGCGGGCTGACCGTCCTGCTGCGGTTGCCGCCAGCCGTCTCCGTCCTGCACGCCTGTCTGGCGCAGGGATATTTCGGCTTGATTGTGACGCTCGCCGTCCTGACCTCGCGCGGCTGGATCGAGCAGCGGGGAGCGGCGGCGCCCGAGGACGGTCGTCCGTCGCTGTTCCGGCCCGCGGTGATCGCGGCGTCCCTGGTCTACGTCCAGCTGGCCGTCGGCGCGCTGATGCGGCATACCGGGGCGGGTCTCGCAATCCCCGACTTCCCTCTCGCGTTCGGACGGGCGGTGCCACCTCTCGCGACGCCTGAGATCGCAATCCACTTCGCGCACCGGGTGATGGCCCTCTTCGTGACCGCGGCGGTCTTCTGGCTGGCGGCGCGCGCCGGGCGCCGGGCGGAGCGTCTGGACCTGGTGATCCCGGCGCGCCTGGCAGCGGTCCTCGTCCTGGTGCAGATCATGCTGGGGGCGGCGTCGGTGCTGTCGCGGCTTGCGGTGGTGCCGACCGTGGCGCACCTGGTCAACGGAGCGCTTCTGCTGGCCACGCTCCTGGTGGTCGCGCTGCGCGCCGGGCGCGAAGCGGGTCTCGCGTCCGCGCCGGCCGCTCTTCCTGACGCGCAGCGGTCGCCGGCCTGATGGCCCCCGTGGAGCGGGCCGGGGAGATGACCGCCGACGCGTCGCGGCTGTTGCGGACGCGGGTCGCCGACCTCGTGGAGCTCACCAAGCCGCGGGTCACCTCGATGGTCCTGGTCACCACGCTCGCGGGGTTCTACCTGGGCTCGCACGGGGCTGTCGACTTCCTGCTCCTGCTGCACACTCTGCTCGGCACGGCCCTGGCGGCCGCCGGCGCCAGCGCCCTCAACCAGTACATCGAGCGCGAGGAGGACGGCCGCATGCTGCGCACGCGCGGACGGCCCCTCCCCGCCGGCCGTCTCGAGCCGTCGCACGCGCTCCTGTTCGGCTGCCTGCTGTCGGCGGCCGGGGTGGCCCAGCTGCTGCTGGCCGTCAATCGGGTGGCCGCCGGTCTCGTGGCGCTGACGCTTCTCAGTTACGTCTTCGCCTACACACCGATGAAGACCCGGAGCATCTGGTGCACGCTCGTCGGCTCGCTGCCCGGCGCGCTGCCGCCTCTGGTCGGCTGGACCGCGGCCGAGGGCGCGATCACCCGGGGCGGCGTGGCGCTGTTCCTGATCCTGTTCTTCTGGCAGCTGCCGCACGCTCTGGCCATCGCCTGCCTCTATCGCGAGGACTATCAGCGCGGCGGCTTCCGTCTCCTCCCGGTCGTCATGGGCGGCAACGCGCTGACCGGCCGGGTGATCGTCGCGCTGACCATGCTCCTGGTGCCGCTGAGCCTCCTGCCGACCCTCTGGGGCGATGCCGGCAAAGCCTACTTCTACGGCGGGCTGGCGATGGGACTGCTCCTGCTCGGCGCCACCTGGCCGCTCGCGATCGGGGCCACGGCGCGATCGGCGCGGCGCGTCCTCCTGGCGACGGTCATCTACCTGCCCGCGCTTCTCGGTCTACTCGCCCTCGACCGCAGCCTGCCGCTTCGCTGAGGCGGGCGTGACGCGCGTCTACGTTGCGGGTGCTCTCGTGGCGGCCGCGATCGCCTGCGGACCGCGCGGCGGCGCCGCGCCCGTGGTGGAGGAGCGGGCCGGCGAGGCGCCGTCCCGCGCGCCGACCGCGCAGGAGCGGGCCGGGCGGGCGATCTACGATCGCGAGAACTGCGCCCGCTGCCACACCCTCCTCGACACCGCGCGCGGGAGCGAGCCCGGGGACCTTCCGGCGCCGCCGGCTGCCGCGTCGATCCCGTCGCGCGTCGGTCCGGATCTCGGGCTCGAGGGACACCGGCGAAGCGACGACTGGCAGCTGGCGCACCTCTACGCGCCCGACGTCGTGAGCCCCGGATCTCCGATGCCGGCGGCGCGCCACCTGTTCCGCGTCGCGGGGGGCGGTCTGCCGGAGCCGGAGGATGACGCCCGGGCGCTGGTCGCCTGGCTGCAGACGCTGGGCCGCGAGAGGCGCGACGTCTGGGCGGAGTTCCGCGCCCGCGAGCCGGAGATCCCCGCCCCGGACGCGACGCCGGCGAGCGATCGTCTCGATCTCGGCGGCCGTCTCTACGGGCGGCACTGCGTCGCCTGCCACGGAGAGGCGGGGGACGGCCGCGGTCCGGCGGCGCCGCTTCTCGACCGGCCGCCACGCAGCTTCGTCGCGGCGTCGTACCGCTTCCGGTCGAACGGGCCCTGGGATCGGCCGCGTGACGCCGATCTGTTTCGCGCCATCACGCTCGGCACCGGCACCGGGGCGGCGATGCCGGCGTTCTACTTCCTGCCGGCGTCCGAGAGATGGGCGCTGGTGGCGCGCATCAAGGCGTTCTCGCCGGCCCTCGCGGGCGGGGCCGGAGAGCCGGAGCGTCCCGCGCCGGCGCCTCCCGGCGAGACGGCGAGCGCCGGCGGCGCGGCGAGCGGCGGCCAGGCGACCGGCGGCGCGGATCGGCTGGAGATGATCGCAAAGGGACGGGCGCTCTGGAGCTCCCTCGGATGCGCCCGCTGCCACGGCGAGGACGCGGCCGGCCGGAGCGCCGCCGGGAGCGGCGTGACCTGGATCGATGCCGAAGGACAGCCGATCGCCGGGTCGGGAGATCTCCGTCACGCCTGCTCGCGTCGTGGCGGCGGCTCGGACGTCGCGTTCGATCGGGCCATCCGGTTCGGGGTGGGGACCGCGATGCCGTCGTTCGGCGAGGCGCTCGCGGGACAGCCCGACGCCGCCCGGGCGCTGCGTCTGTTCGTCGAATCGCCCGGCCTGGGCGAGACCGCGCCGGGCGGACGTTGATCTTTCGGGCCCGGGCTTCTATCCTGCGCCGCGTGTGGACGGGATTGGTCTTCGCCGGGGGACGATCGCGGCGGATGGGCACCGACAAGGCGCTGATCGAGATCGGGGGCCGGAGCCTCCTGCTGCGCGCCGTGGATCTGGTGCGCGCCGCGGGCGGCGATCCGATCGTGATCGGGCCGCCGAGACCGGACCCGGCCCTGCGAGGGGTGCGCCAGGCCGACGAGTCGGCGGACGGGCAGGAGCCGTCCGGCCCGCTTCCGGCCCTCCGTCATGGTCTGTCGCTGTGCGCTGCGGGCCGGGCCGCGGTGGCGCTGGCCTGCGACGTCCCGCTGGTCACGGCGGAGTTCCTGCGCTACCTGATCGGCGCGGCATCGGGCTGGGACGCCGTCGTGCCGCGCGTCGCGGGCGAGGACCAGGTGCTCACCGCGGCCTACGACCCCGCCTGCCTGCCGGTCCTCGATCAGGCCCTGCGGCGTGGCGAGCGCGCGGTGCACGCCGCCCTCGGCGGCCTCCGCGTCCGCTTCCTCGACGAGGCCGCAGTCGCGCCGTTCGGCGGCGCGGCGATGTTCCTCAACGTCAACACGCCGGCCGACCGCGAACAGGCGGAGACGGCGCTTCGGGAGCGGCCGCGGTGAGCCCCGCCGGAGGGAGCGTGTCGCGATGAAGCGCGGGACGAAGGGCCGCGGGACGAGGGGCGGCGGGACGAAGCGCGGCGTGCGGAATCGCGGCGGACGGCTGACCCATTTCGACGCGCGCGGGCGGGCGCGGATGGTCGACGTCGGGGAGAAGCCCGCGACACGGCGCGAGGCGACCGCCGCCGGACTCATCCGGATGAGCCCGGCCGCGTTCGACGCCCTGCGGGCGCGGTCGCTCGCCAAGGGGGACGCCGTGGTGCTGGCGCGCGCCGCCGGGATCGCGGCGGCCAAGCGCACCTCCGACCTGATCCCGCTGTGCCACGTCGTGCCGCTCGATCACGTCGGCGTCGAGATCGGCTTCGACACGCGCGCCTCGGCGGTGGTGGTCGAGAGCACCGCGCGGGCGCGCTGGAGCACCGGGGTCGAGATGGAAGCGCTGTGCGCCGCCGCCGCGGCGCTTCTCACCCTCTACGACATGGCCAAGGCGCTCGACCGCGGCATGGTGATCGGTCCGATCCGGCTCCTGCACAAGAGCGGCGGTCGCAGCGGGACGTTCAGGGCCGGGGAGGCCACGGCGCCTGCGGCGGCGCCGAGCCGGGGTCGCGGCGCACGACGAACAGCGGGCGCGCCTTCTGCTCCTCGTAGATCAGGGCGACGTAGAACGCGATCACGCCGAGGCTGACCAGGATCAGCCCGCCCAGGATCAGCTCGACCAGGATCACGGTCGTGAAGCCGCTCACGGCATGGCCGGCGAACCAGTTGTAGAGCGTCTGCGCCGCCAGAACGATCCCCAGGAGCACCATCCCCAGACCGCCCCACGCGACGATCCGCAGCGGCAGGGACGTGAAGGCGAGCAGGCTGGTGATCGAATAGCGCGCCAGCCCGAGGGTCGACCACTTGCTCTCGCCGCCGTGCCGGTGCGACGCCGTGAACGGCACCTGCGCCACCTTGAACCCGACCCAGGCCACCAGCCCGCGGAAGAAGCGGTTGCGCTCGCGACACTGCAGGAGGGCGTCGACCACCTGGCGGTCGAGGAGCTTGTAATCGGTGGAGCCCTGGAACGGACGCCCCACCGATCGCCCGACGAGCGAGTAGAAGGTGCGCGCCATCAGGCGGTAGAGAAGTCCTTCGTCGCCGCGATCCTGGCGCACGGCTTCGACCACGTCGTACCCCTCGTGCCAGAGACGCACCATCTCGCGCAGCAGGGCCGGCGGGTGCTGCAGGTCGGCGTCCATCAGGATCACGGAGCGGCCCGTGGCCGTCTCGAGGCCCGCCGCCAGCGCCGCCTCCTTGCCGAAACGGCGCGTCAGATGGAGGGGGACGAGGCGCGGCTCGTTCCGGGCGGCGTCGTCGAGCAGCGCGCCGGTCCCGTCCGCGGAGCCGTCGTCGATGCAGACGATCTCGAACGGACGGCCGATCGACTCGAGGGCCGCGCGCACCGCGGGCAGAGTCTCGAGCAGCGCGGCGGCCTCGTTGTGCACCGGCAGGACGACCGAGATCTCGGGGGTCTGGGGCACGGCGTCCTCCTCGAGCTGCGGGCGTCCGCTCCTAGGGTGTCGGGGTGGTGACGACGGTGATCCAGCTCTCCGGGCGCAGATACTTCTGCGCCAGCGCCTGGAGCCGCTCGGCGGGCGGCGTCGTGGTGCTGAACGTGCCGCGCCAGGTGGCGGCCCCGAGGCCGGCCGCCTCGCGATAGGCGAGAACGCTGGCGAGCGGCATGACGCCCTCGTCGGCGGCGGCCTCGTGCCCGGCCATCATCCGGCCCACGTCCTGCAGATCGGCCGCCTCCATCGGGGTGGTCGCCATCCGGCTGAGCAGCCGCTTCAGATCGAACAGGTCCTCGCGGGCCCGACCGGGCGGGGTCAGGATCTGGAACGACAGCGTGCCGCCGGATTCGAGACCTTCCGGAATCGACACGACGCTGAACGCCGCGCGTCGCGTGAACACCATGTCCTCGAAGCCCAGAAGCGTGATGCCGGTCCCGAGGGCCCGCAGATCGAGGAAGTCGGGATCGCGCAGCGGCACCGTCGGCACCCCGGCCAGGATGCGCGACTGCGGCGACGCCGACTGGCGTGTGAAGTCGCCGGCGGCGGCCCCGTCGGTCGCCCGGGCGCCCGAGGGCGCGCCGGGGTCGGCCGCGGCGGTCGGGGGAGCGGAACGCCTCCGGCCGCCGAACGCCTTGGACGCCAGCTTGGCGGCGTCGGCGGGATCCAGATCGCCGGTGACCGCGATCACGGTGCGCTCCGGTCCGAGGGCCTTCTCGGCGAACGCCGTCAGGTCGGCGGCTTTGATGGCGGCCAGACCGGCGGCGCTGCCGGCCGGACGATGGGCGTACGGATGGTTCGGGAACGCCTTCTCGTGGAACAGATCGCTCAGAGGAGCGTCCGGATCCATGTCGGCCCGCGTCAGGGAGGCGAGCGCCGCCTGGCGTGCCGCCTCGAGGTCGCTGGTTCCGGGCAACGGCTGCTCCAGGGCCTGCGCCAGCGCGCCAAGAGCCGGACCGAGGTCGGCCGGCGCGCCGGTCATGCGGATCTCCATCACGTCGCGGCTCACCTGGAGCTCGGGCAGCGGCGGCCGGCGCGACGAGCCGGCGGCCTGCTCCCGCAGCAGGGCGGCGGCGCGCGCGCCCACCATCCGCAGCGCCAGCGCGGCCATCCCCTCGTGCCCGGCGGGGTCGAGCGCCGAACCGGCGCGCAGATGGAGCGACACGCCGACCAGAGGCTGGCGATGATCCGCCAGCGCCACGATCGTGACCCCGTTCTTCAGGACCGTCCGTTGCGGCTCGCCCAGGGCCGAGCCGCCCGGCGCGCCCCAGGCGGCCGGATCGGCGCGCGTCGCGTCGGCGGGCGTGTAGAGCGTGGCGTCGAAGCCGCCCGTCGGATTGGCGCTTCCCTCCGCGGGGGCCTCGGGGGAGCCGAGCGCGTCCGACGCCTGATGGAAGGCGAGCTTGGACGGCTCCGGCAGATCGCCGGTCGCTTTGGGCACCAGGACCACCAGCCGCATGTTGGCCGGGACCAGGTAGCGCGTCGCGACGCGGGCCAGGTCGGCCGGCGTGAGAGCGGCGAGCCGCCGCGCCCGATCCCAGTAGTAACGCGCGCCGCCGAACAGCGCCGCCTCGGCGAGCCGCTCGCTGCGCTCGGTGACGGAGCCCGCCCGCAGCCGCTCGTCGCGCAAGAGACGCGTGACCAGATCGGTGAGCGCCGCCTGGGAGACGCCGCTGCTCTTGAAGGCGGCGATTCCCTTCATCGCGGCGGCGGCGGCGTTGTACGAGCTCTCGGGGGAGACCGGGTTGAGCGCGACGTACAGCAGGCCGGCGCTGTCGAGGCCGTAGAAGGAGATCTGCGACACCGTCCCGCTCCTGGATCGGAGCGTCTCCTGCGTCGGAGGCGCCGACGATTCGCCCATGGCGGCCGCCAGCACCTCGAACGCCAGGCGATCGGGGTGGCGGAATCCGGGGCCGACGAACGAGATCGTCGTCCAGCTCTCGCCGAAGTCGAGACGCTTCTCGATGTCGTTGTGTCCGGCGAAGGCGGCCGGGGGCGGGGGCGGCGGCGCCAGCGTCGCGCTCTTGGGCGCGGCGCCGAAGGCCGACTCGATCCGCGCTCCGACCGATTTCGGATCGAAGTCTCCGACCACCGCCAGCGCCATGTTGTTCGGCACGTAGACGTTCCTGTAGAACGCCTGGAGCGGCTCGGCGCGCAGCGTCCCGACCGTGTGGAAGTTGCCCAGCATCGGCCAGCGATAAGGGTGATCGGGGAAGGCCGCGCGCATGGTCTCGAGGAAGGCCACCGACGACGGGCGGTCGTAATAGGTGCGGATCTCCTGGGTGAAGGTGCCGAGCTCCTGATCGATCTCGCCGTCCTTCAGGGCCGCCCGCAGCGCCATGGCGGCCGCCGCGTCGAGCATCCCGTCCAGCGCCGAGGGCACGCCGCCGATCGTGATGTAGGTGCGGTCGTAGTTGGAGCGCACGCTGAGCGCTCCTCCCCAGCGCTGCGCCCGCCGCGTGAACTCGAACGGTCCCGACACGTCGGTGCCGCGCTGGATGAGATGCTCGAGGAAATGGGTGTACCCCGCCGACGATTCGATCTCGGTGCGGCTGCCGGCGCCGACCCAGAGGCTGACGGAGACGATCGGCAGCGCGTGATCCTCGAGAAGAACGGCGCGGAGTCCGTTCGGCAGGGTCCTGGTCTCAGGGACCCCGGGCGCGGCTGCGACGGGCAGCGCCGTCGCCAGGGCCAAAGCCAGTCCAACGGTCCAACGACGCACCCGACCCGCTCCTGCCAGACTCATGCGAACGCCCCCGAGGAAAGGCACGCATTATAGCGGCCGCATCGCGCCGTTATCAATCGAACCGGCGCCTCGCGGCGCGCGGCGGATATCTGACACCCCGCGTCAGTTCTCTGGAACCCACGCCCATCAACGGTTTGCAGGGATCGGCCGATCGAGAATCCGGTTGTCGCGCGGCTTCTCTCGACGTATATGGAGGCCACTTCGCGCTGCGGTACGCCGAAGGGGCCGCTCGGGACGGCCCCCGCCCGCGGGGAACACGGAGACGCCGCCAGGCGCTCCGACACGGGCGGCGTGCCAGGCGCAGGGGAGGAGAAGGATGAAGCATCTCGTCGTACTCGCGGTCTGCCTCGTGCCGGCCGCCGCTTTCGCGCAACAGACGTACACCAACGCCGACCTGGCGAAGTTCCAGGTGCCGGGCGCCTACACCAACCAGGATCTCAGGAAGCTGCCGCCGATGCCGGTGCAGAAGGCGCCGGCCGCGCAGCTGCCGCGCTACGAGCCGGCGCCGGTACCCACGGCCGAGTACCAGCAGTACTACGACGGCGTCAGGGCCGATCGGGACGCGCTCGCCGCCGAGCTCGACTACGAGAAGGGCCTCGTCGACCAGTCGGAATCGCCGTTCGCCGGCGACACGCGATCGTTCGGAGTCCGGCTCGGTTACCGCGCGCAGGCCCGGCCGCTCATCATCGAGCTGCAGAAGCGGGTGGATCTGCTCGACAAGCGCCTGGACGACGCGGCCGATCAGGCAAAAAAGGCCGGCGTGACGCTCGATCGCCGCTGAGGGAAGGCGAAACAAAGGACCTGCACCAGCTGAAACTGCCCCATCGCGCAGACGTCCCGGATCCAGGGGACGTCCCCTCCTCAACGGGAAGCGCCACGGACGGAGGCGACACCGTCCGTGGCGCTTGTTTTTTCTGGACGGTGTTCCTAGGCGGTCGGCCGGCCGCCGGAGATCCGGTCGACGGCCTCGATCAGGGCGCGCAATTGGAACGGCTTGCTCAGGAATCCCGCGCCGACGCTGCCGAGCTGCTCGATGGTGCTCTGCCCGAACAGGATTCCGGAGATGAACAGGATCCGGTTCCCGAGCCCGGGACGGAGACGGCGGATCTCCTGCGACAGCAGGAAGCCGTTCATGTCAGGGAGGAGCAGGTCGAGGATGACCATCACATACTCGTTCTGGCGCACCTTCTCCATCGCTTCCTGGCTGCTGGCGGCCGTGTCGACCACGTAGCCGCAGGTCTCGAGCGTGGTGCGAATCAGCTCGAGCACGCTGACTTCGTCGTCGACCAGCAGGATGCGGATCGAGGGCATGAATCTCCGCGCCGGCCGGGCCAATCCCGGCTCCCATCGAAATATAGGAGCCGGCATGACGCGCGCAAGTACGGAAAACAACCGAGTCCGCGTCAACGGTTTGGCGCGGCCCCGAAGGCGGTGACGTAGAATCCGCCCCATGACGCAGGCGGCCGGGCCAGGGTCGGGGCGCGCCCCATGGGTCCTGGCGGCGATCCTGGCCGTCGCGACCCTGCTCCGTTTCGCGCGTCTCTCCGACCTGCCTCCCGCCCATTATCGGGACGTCGCGATTACGGCCATCGACGCCCTGCGCGCCGCCGCGGGCCACCCTTGCCTGCACTACGTCTACGACGAAGGGTTGTTCGCGAACCTGATGGGACTGGGGTTCCGGATTCTCGGGGCCAGCGACTGGAGCGTGCGCCTCCCGGGCGCGCTGATGGGGGTCCTGACCTGTCTCGGCGTCTACCGGCTGGGGCGCGTCCTGGGCGCGCCGCGCGCCGGTCTCTGCGGCGCCTTTCTCCTCGCGGTGTCGCTCTGGCACGTCATCCTCAGCCGCAGCGGCTTTCGCGCCGTGATGCTGCCGCTCGTGCTGGCCTGGGCGCTGTCGTTCCTGGTCGAGGGGTTGCGGGGCGGGCGGATCTCCAGGATGGTGATCGCGGGCTGCCTTCTGGGCCTGGCCGCGCACACCTATCCGGCGTCGCGCGTCGTGCCGCTGTTCGTCGCGATCTATGTGGTGGCGGAGCTCGGCTTCGATCGGAGGTCCTGGGCCGGGGCCCGGCGAGGGCTCGCCGTCTTCGCCGCCGCCGCGGCGCTCGTCGCCCTGCCGATGCTTCTGCACTACCTGCATCACCCGCGCGACTTCAACAACCCCGATCGGATCGTCTCGATCTTCAGCCCGAAGCTGGCGCCCGGCGCCACCGGCCGCTACCTCGGGCAGAACCTGCTCCTGACCCTGGGCATGTTCCACCTGCGCGGCGACGCCAACTGGCGTCACAACCTGTCGGGGGCGCCGCTGCTCGATCCCCTGACCGGGATTCTCTTCCTCGGAGGGCTCGTGGCCGCCCTGGTGATGCTTCGCGGTGGTCTGACGAGCCTCGTCGAACGGCCGCGCGGCGCGGGCGCGCTGCTGGTCGCCTGGGTCCCGGTGATGCTCCTGCCCAATCTCCTGTCGGTCGAGGGAGTGCCGCACGCATTGCGCAGCGCCGGCGCGCTGCCGGCGATCGCTCTGCTCGCCGGTCTCGGAGCGGTCCTGGCGGGGGAGAGCCTGGGCCGCCTGCTGGGCACGCGGACGACGCTGGCGCTCGGCCTGGTGGCGGCGCTGGCGCTCGCCGGCTCGACCACCTACCGCTACTTCGTCGTGTGGGGCAGGAGCCCGGAGGTGTTCGCGGCCCACGACGGGGCGTTCCGCGCCGCCGCGGCGCTCCTGCGCTCGGCGCCGGCGGGGGCGCGCCGCCTGCTCGTGGCGAACGGCAGCGGCTTCCCGGTCTACGGCCGTCCCGCCGAGGTGCAGGCCTACCTGTTCGAGCTGCGCGACGCTCCGCCGGAGGTCCTGGGACAGAAGGACGCGGGCCGCCTGGTCCTCGACGGCGCCACCGCCTACATCGCGCTGGTGCAGCGCGACGAGCGCGTGCTGGAGGTCATCCGCTCGCTCAACCCGCACGCGCCGATCGAGGAGCTGAAAGGCCCCGGCGTCTCGCCCGAAAGCCCCGTTCTCAGGATCAACTGAGTCAGCGGGCGACGACCTTCCCCGAGCCCGCCAGCGCGGCGCGTACCAGAACGGCCAGTCGCTCCGACGCTTCGGCGGGCGAAGCGCACTCGTCGACGTCGAGCACGCTCACCTCGTCGTGATAGCGGCGCAGATAGGAGGCGACGATCGGCCAGTCGATCTCCGTCTCCTCCCGGCGCTCCGGCGCGCTGCGGAAGTAGCCGGTCTCCACCGCCTCGCGCAGACCGGGCGCGTCGGACGCCGTGGTGATGCCGGGCATCCGTCTCAGGTAACGCCCGCCGCGCAGCAGATGCAGCGTGCAGGCCGGGCCTTCGCTGTCGCGCAGAACGACGACGAGATTCAGACGCGGCCCGTACGGCGCCGGGCGCTCGTGCACCTCGAACTGACGATTGAGCGGCGGCCGATGCTCGGCCAGAAGCGCCGCTTCGAGGAGGTTCGCCTCGAGCTCGGAGCCGACCGTCTGGGTCTCGATCCGATCGACCTGCTCGAGGATGGCCCGGCCCTTGGTGGTGCCGCGGGCGCCCGGGACGAAGTACGAGCCGACCCGCGCGCGCAGGTTGCGCGCCTTGCCGATGTAGACGACCGCGCCCTGCCGATCGAGGAACCGGTAGACGCCGGGGGAGGCGGGCAGCGCCTTGAGGTCGTCGGCGGTGAACGCGTACCCCGACAGGTCGAGCGGCGGCGCCGGCAGTCCCTGGAACTCGATCAGGTCGTCGACCGAGGCGATCCCCTGAGCTTCGAGACGCGGCACCAGGCGGAGGAACGAGCGGGCCACCAGACGCGCGCGCCCCCGGCAATCGTCGGGACCCGCCGCCTCGACTCCGAGCGCCGCCGCCAGATCGAGGGTGGCGTGGTTCGCCTTCAGCCCCAGGAGCAGATGCCCCAGACGGGCGGCCGACACGACGCGCGGATGGAACGAGAGACCGGCGTCGGCGGCGGCGCGGGCGATCGGCTCGGCCTCGCGTCCCGCCCGGTGCACGACGATGGGCAGATCGCCGACCGCCTCCGCGAGCGCCTCGAGATCCGCGACCTCGAGACCGCCTCCGGTCCGCGCGCCCGCGAGACGCGACCCTTCGTCGTCCACCGGCACCCCGTCCGAGTCGAGGCCCCAGGACGGCAGGTGCTCCTCCTGCAGCTCCTCGCCGCCGATCACCGGAAGGTAGGTCAAAGCGCGGGGCGCCCCGCTGCCTCCCGGACCGACGCCGTCCACCGCCAGCGCCACGAAATCGAGCAGCGCGCCGCCGTCCTCCCGCGCCTCCAGCGCCGGCGGGGGAACGGGCGCCGGGCGATCGCCGTCGGGCGGCGGAGCGGCGGCCGGCCGCTCGTCACGCGCCGGCTCCGACGCGGCCGCCGCCTTCGGATCGAAGATCCAGCCTTCGCCCTCGACGTGACGGAGTCCGCGCATGCCGTCGAGGATCGGGGCGAGCAGGCGCCGGCAGGTCTCTTCGTCCGCGTTGCGGATCAAGAGGAAGCGCCCCGCAAGGTCGCGGCTGCCGACCGCGGCGCCGGCGGCGCGCAGGTGCGCAAGGATCGCTCCGAGAAGCTGCGGCGGCTTCATTCCGCAGCGCCCTCCCCGGTCGAAGCGCCCTCCCCGGTCCCGCCGGCCGCGGCGACGCGACCATCGCCGTCGCGACCATCTCCGTCGCCGCACAGGACCAGGACCCCGGTGTAGGTGAACATCTGATTGCGTCCGCGCAGCGGCGCGATCTCGGCGCTGCCGAAGAAACCGACGAGCGGGAGGTCGCCGAACTGGCGGCCGATATAGGCGCTGTCGACACCGGAGATCCCGTGCAGGGCCGAGCCGCGTCCGGCGCAGTTGAAGTACATGCCGAAGCTCCAGTCGCGCCGGACACCCGCCACCGACAGCCGCTCCAGCATCGCCTTGAGGTCGTCGCGGGCGGCGGCGCCGTCGCGCAGGACGATGAGCATCGGACGGCCTTCCTTCACCTCGCCGCCCAGGAGCAGGGCGCCGCGGTCGGGGTCGATGGCGACCAGCGGCCGCACCAGGTATTCGCCGGGGCTGATGACGTCGCCGTCGTCGGGCGGCAGGCCGACGAACAGGTGCCCTCCCAGGCGCTCGAGCGAGTCGGCGAGCGCCGCCGGGAGGCGGTCCCGCAGCACGGCGAGCGCCGGTCGTCCGTCCAGCTCGAGCACCAGGTTCTCCGCGGAGCGCGTGACCCGGCAGGCGGGACCGAGCGGCAGGCATCCCTGGGTGATGCCGATACCGGTGCGCAGAGCGCCGGTGAGGTGCAGCGCCGCCAGGGAGCGGGTCGCCACGTTGCGTCCGCAGAACTGGAAGGTCGACAGCGCCCGCGGCCCGCTGGCCGACGCTCCTCCGACCACCGTCGTCCCGGGCGACAGCGTGTCGATCTCCTGCAGCATCACGTCGGGTCGTATGGCGAACGGATCGGGGAGCGCCACCAGCAGTCCGCCGCCCGGCGCGACCCGGCGCCCGAGGTCCCGCGACGCCACGCGCCCCATGTCGTCCCCGCCCGCCTCCAGGTGGGCCTGGGCGGTGAACCGGTCGGAGCGCACCGCGAGGACCGCCACGCCGGGACCGGTCTCGAGCTCTTCGCCACCGGCCAGGACGCCCGCGCCGCTGCATCCGGAGAGCGTGGCGGTGCCGAGCGTCTTCTGGACCTCCGCGAGGATGGCCGCGAACTGCGGGCGATGCGCCATGGTGGCGAACACCAGCCCCCAGTCGGCGGCGCCCCCGCCGAGACGCTCGAGCGCCGCGCCGGCCGCGGCCTGCGCCGCCTCGAGCGGATCCGAGGCGTTCGAAAGTCCCGCGCCCGCACCCGTGGACATGATCGTGAAGATACCACGCGGAAGGCCCCTATAATCGGCCGGTCGCGGGGGGGGATGCGTGATCGGGCGCCGGCGGATTGATCTCTTCGGGTACCTGCTGATCGTCGTCTCCGCCCTGTGCTACTCGAGCCTCGGGATCTTCGGGAAGATCGCGATCCGGGACGGGATGCCGCTCTCGTCCCTCCTGGCGACGCGGTTCGCGATCGGCGCCGCGATTCTCTGGATTGGCATCGCCACCAGCCCGCAGCTGCGTCTGGCGCTCGAGCGCAGCCGCGGCAAGCGGGCGGGGCTCCTGTTCTGGGGGTTCGCCGGATTCGCCGGGCAGTCGTCGCTCTTCTTCGGCGCGCTGCGCTTCATTCCGGCCAGCCTGGCGGAGGTCCTGCTCTACACCTGCCCGGCCTTCCTGGCGATCATCGTCTGGGCCAGGACCGGCCGCCGGCCCGGGTGGCCGGTGGTGACCGCCATCCTGTTCGCGCTCGCGGGAACCTGGCTGGTGGCGGCCCCCGCGGGCGGCGCGCGGCAGCCGGCGGCCGGGCTGGCGCTCGCGGTCCTGGCGGGGCTCTGGTACGCCGGCTTCCTCCTGGTGCTCGACAAGGTCACGCCCGGAGTCCCGGCGGTGCTCTCGACCGCCTTCGTCATCACCGGCGCCGCGGTCGCGTTCACGCTGTCGATTCCGCTCGGCGGCGGATACGTCCTCCCCCCGACTCACGCGGCCTGGGGGGCGGTGCTGGGGCTGGTGGCGGGTCCGACACTGCTCGGCTTCATCCTGTTCGTGGTCGGATTGAAGCGCGTCGGGCCGCAGGTGGCGGCGATCCTGAGCACCTTCGAGCCGGTCGGGACGATCGTCCTCGCGTTGATCGTCCTGGGTGAGCGGCTGCGCCCGGCGCAGTGGACCGGGGCGGGCCTGGTGCTGGGGGCCGCGTTCGTGCTCGCCGGCAGTCACGACGGGACCGCGACCGGACATTCTCCAGACGCCGATTGACCGGGGCGCGCCGCCCCGCGTAGGATCATCGAACCCGCGCGTGCGACCGCTGTTTCACGCCCTGGAGGCCTGGAGGGACGATGTCGTCCGACTATCTCGACCTGGTGCGCCGCCGGCTCGTGCTGTACGACGGAGCCATGGGGACGATGCTGTTCGCGCAGGGTCTGCTCGACGGCGAGTCGCCCGAGCCCTGGAACTGGGAACGGCCCGAGGTGGTCACGGCGATCTACGACGGCTACTACCGCGCCGGCTCCGATGTGGTGCAGACCAACACCTTCGGCGGCACGCCGATCAAGCTGTCAGAGCGCGACCTGCAGGAGCGCACCCACGACGCCAATGCCCTTGCCGCGAAGGCGGCGCGCTCCGTCTGCCCGCCCGGCCGCTTCGTGGCGGGCGACGTCGGCCCGATCGGCAAGTTCCTCAAGCCGATGGGGGAGTACACCGTCGAGGAGTTCCAGGCCGACTTCGAGGCGCAGGTGCACGGCCTGGTCGACGGCGGCGTCGACCTGATTTCGCTCGAGACCATGTACTCGCTCGACGAGGCGCTGTGCGCCGTGCGAGCGGCCAAGAAGGTCTCGACGCTGCCCGTGTCGGTCTGCATGACGTTCGACCGCAACCCGCGCGGCTTCTTCACCCTGATGGGCGAGACGGTGCCGCACTGCATGAAGGTGCTGAAGGACAACGGCGCCGACATCGTCGGCAGCAACTGCAGCCACGGCTCGCCGGTCTTCCTCGAGCTGGCGAAGCTGGTGCGCGATTCCACCGACCTGCCGGTGATCGTGCAGCCGAACCGCGGCCGCCCCACTCTCGAGGGCGGGACGGTCCTCTATAAGCAGACGGCCGAGGAGTTCGTGGCCGACATGAAGCAGATCGCCGCTCTGGGCGTGAACGTGGTGGGAGGCTGCTGCGGCACCGATCCGGAGTTCATCTCCAAGATGCGCGCCGCGCTGGACGAACGGCTGTCCCCGGCCGCGCGCGGCGGCGCCGCGTCATGAGCCTGCTCCCGACCTTCCGGCCGCGGGTGCAGATGATCGCCGACAGCCTGATCGATCGGATCGTCGACGAGGCGTACGACGTGCTCGCCCGCATCGGGCTGCAGTTCGAGAACGACCGGGCCGTCGACATTTTCGCCGAGCGCGGCCAGAAGATCGACCGCGCCACGCAGCGCGTCTGGCTGAGCCGCGACTTCATCGAGAAGGCGCTGGCGCTGGCGCCGAAGTCGTTCGAGCTCTGGAACGTGACCGGCGACCAGTCGATCACGCTCGGCGGCGATCACGTCACCTTCGACCCCGGCTCGGCGGCGATCAAGGTGCTCGAGCCCGATCGATCGGTGCATCCGTCGACCTCGGTCGACTACGCCCGGCTGTCGCGCCTGGTGCACCAGCTCAAGAACATCCGCGCCCAGTCGACCTCGCTCGTGCCGGCCGACCTGCCGATGGAGGTCACCGATTACTACCGCATGTACATCGCGGTGCAGTGCTGCGACAAGCCGATCGTCACCGGCCTGTTCCGGCACGAGTCGTTCGACACCATGCTCGAGCTGATGAGCGTCCTGCGCGGATCGAAGAAGGCGGTGGCGGAGAAGCCCCTGGCGGTCTTCGACGCCTGCCCGTCGTCGCCCCTGCGCTGGAGCGAGCTGACCTCCGAGAGCCTGATCAAGTGCGCCGAGGCCGGCGTGCCGTCCGAGATCATCTCGGTGCCGCTCACCGGCGCGACGGGACCGGTGACTCTGTCGGGAACGCTCGTGGTGCACACGGCCGAGAACCTCGCCGGGCTGGCGCTGGTGCAGGCGGTGCGTCCCGGGTCGCCGGTCGTCTACGGCGGCGCCCCCTGCCTGATGGACATGCGCGGCGGGCAGACGCCGTTCGGCTCCATCGAGACGATGATGATCGACTGCGCCTACGCGCAAATCGCCAAGCGCTTCGGCCTGCCGGTGCACGCCTACATGGGTCTGTCCGATTCGAAGCTGGTCGACGCGCAGGCCGGCTACGAGACCGGCTATGGCGTGATCCTCGCGGCGCTCGCCGGCGTCAACATGGTCAGCGGCGTCGGCATCCTCGACTTCATCACCTGCCAGTCGCTGGAGAAGCTGGTGATCGACAACGAGATCTGCGGCATGGCGTACCGGCTCATGGACGGCATCAAGCACCGGCACGAGCCGATGGCGAGCGATTTCCTCCCCGACGCCATCGAGAAAGGCCACTTCCTCGGCCACCCGACGACCCTCAAGCTCTTCAAGGAGGAGGGGCTGATGCCGGGCAAGACGGTCGATCGCGCCTCGGCCAAGGCCGGCGGCGGCGGCGCGACCGACTACGAGCGGGCGCAGAAGGTCGTGCAGGATCTCCTGGCGCTGCCGCGCTTCTCCCTGCCGGAGAAGACCCTGCGTGAGCTCGACCGGGTCGTCCTGGCCGACGCCCGCCAGTACGGCCTGGAGGCGTTGCCGGCCCTGCCGGAGTGACGCCCGGCCCGAGCGCCATGCGTCTTTTCGATCCGCTCCCGCTCGACGTTCCGCGGCCCCTCGTCCTGCTCCGTCTCGGCTATCGCCACTCCGGCCAGGTCCCCGAGAAGACCACGCGTCTGCTCGATGAGGTCATCGCCCAGGGCAAGCCGCTGCTCGCGCCGCGCGCCGTCTGCGGCACCTTCGAGGTCGCGCGTGAGGGTGAGGCGTTCGTGGTCGGCGGCGCCCTGCGCTCGGCCAGCCGATCGCTCGCCGAGCGCCTGAACGGCTGCTCCCGCGCGTCGCTGTTCGCGGCCACCATCGGTCAGACGCTCGAGGACTGGATCCGCGTCTTGAACGACCGCGGCGAGCTGACGCGGGCGCTCCTCGCCGACGCCTATGGCAGCAGCGCGGCGATCGCGCTCGGCACCTCGATCGAAATGGCGGTCGCCGCCGAGTTCCGCGCCCTCGGCCTCACGCCGACCAAGCGCTACGCCCCGGGCTACGGCGACTTCGAGCTGGAGGCGCAGGCGCCTCTCATGGCCCTCGTCGACGCCGGGCGGATCGGGATCACCCTGACGCCGGAGCACCTGATGCTGCCGGGGAAGTCGATCTCGGGCGTGATCGGCGGGCGATAGGAACGGAAGCACGCCCCTGACGGGGCAACGTCATGCGTCCGAAACACGAAGGGCGGCCGGTTGGGCCGCCCTTCGCTGATTCAAGATGCTGCGTGATTTATTTGGTGGCGGGGGCGAGATTTGAACTCGCGACCTTTGGGTTATGAGCCCAACGAGCTACCAGGCTGCTCCACCCCGCGACGAGGAGCGGATTATAGGCGGCGCCCGGCGGCGGTGTCAACGCGCGGCGGGCCGGAAGGCCGTCAGCGGCGTCGCGAAGCTGCTTTCGGACGGGCGGGTGACGTCGTGCCCGGGGCCGTGGACGGCGCGAGCCCGCTTGCGGCCGGGGCCGTCCGGGCAGGAGGCGCTGCGCCTGCGGGCGGAGCGGCGCCGCCACCGGACGGGAACAGGAAGATGATCTCACCCGGCCGCGCCAGACCGAGCTCCTCGCGCGCGATCGACTCGATCCGGAACGGGTTCGAGTTCAGCGCCTGGATGTCGGCGGCGATCGCATCGTGCTCGGTCTGCAGCGCGGCGACCTCGGCGCGCAGCTGGGAGGCGGCGCGGCGCTGGCGGATGCCGGACAGGACGCCCATGTCGCCGAACAGGAGGTTGAGGAGCAGGAGACCGGCGACGATCCAGATCCCTGCGCGGGCGGCACGCGCCCGGGCGGCGGGGTCGATGGCGCGCAGGCGGTCGATCGGCGTCATGACTCAACCTGATGCGCGACACGCGGCGCCAGGGCCGCGCGTCCGGGATAGCGGGCCCGGCCGCCGAGCTGCTCCTCGATGCGCAGAAGCTGGTTGTACTTCACCACCCGCTCGCCGCGCGACGGGGCGCCGGTCTTGATCTGGCCGAGGTTGAGGCCGACGGCGAGATCGGCGATGAACGGGTCCTCGGTCTCGCCGGAGCGGTGTGACATGACGGTGGTGTAGCCGGCCTGGCGCGCGGTGTTGATGGCGCGGATGGTGTCGGTGAGCGTGCCGATCTGGTTCGGCTTGATCAGGATCGAGTTGGCGACGTTGCGGCGGATCCCTTCCTCCAGGATGGCGACGTTGGTCACGAACAGGTCGTCGCCGACCAGCTGCACCTTGTCGCCGAGCGCCGCGGTCAGCTTCTCCCAGCCGATCCAGTCGTTCTCAGCCAGACCGTCCTCGATCGACACGATCGGCCAGGAGCGCACCAGCCCTTCGTAGAACGCGACCATCTCCTGCGGCGTCCTCCGCGCCGGCTGCTCCGCCTCGAAGAGATAGGCGCCGTCGCGCCACAGCTCGGTGGCCGCGACGTCGAGCGCGATGGCGAGCTGCTCGCCGGGGCGGTAGCCGGCCCCCTCGATCGCCGAGACCACCACTTCGATCGCCTCGGTGTTCGACTTGAGGTCGGGCGCCCAGCCCCCTTCGTCCCCCTGGCCCGAGCGCCGGCCGCGCTTGGCCAGGATGTCCTTGAGCGCCTGAAAGACCTCGGCCCCCATCCGCAGCGCCTCGCGGAAGGTGGCGGCGCCGATCGGCATCACCATGAACTCCTGGATGTCGACGTTGTTGTCGGCGTGCGCGCCGCCGTTGAGGATGTTGAACATCGGGACGGGCAGATCGCGCGCCGACTCGCCCCCGAGATGGAGATAGAGCGGCAACCGGCGGCTGGCCGCCGCAGCGCGCGACGCCGCCAGCG
Source organism: Patescibacteria group bacterium (assembly GCA_035638115.1). Taxonomy (GTDB): domain Bacteria; phylum Acidobacteriota; class Polarisedimenticolia; order Gp22-AA2; family Gp22-AA2; genus DASRAN01. The sequence continues at coordinate 34,599 of DASRAN010000004.1, forward strand.
AGACCCCCAGGAGCGAGTTGGCGCCGAGGTGCGAGCAGTCGAGCGTGCCGTCGACCTCCCGGAGCCGCGCGTCCAGGACCTCCTGGTTGGCCGGGTCGAGGCCGTAGACGGCGGGCCGCAGGATGGCCACGACGTTGTGGATCGCCTTGAGGACCCCCTTGCCGCGGAAACGGGTCGGGTCGCCGTCGCGCAGCTCGAGCGCCTCGCGCGAGCCGGTGGAGGCGCCGGAGGGGACCGCGGCGCGGCCCGTGCTGCCGTCGTCGAGGATGACCTCGACCTCGACGGTCGGGTTGCCGCGCGAGTCGAGAATCTCCCGGGCGGTCACGTCGGAGACCTTCACCATGCGTTCATGCCCCGGATATCAGCTCGCGGGCAGCGACGGTCAGCGGCTCGAGGTCGCGCTGCGTGCGGGTTTCGAGGTAGCAGCGCACCGCCGCTTCGGTGGTCGAGGAGCGGATCAGCATCCAGGAGCCGTCGGCGAACACCATCTTGCACCCATCGAGGGTATTGACCTGCCGCACGCGCCGGCCGGCGACGGCGGCGGGGACGTCCTCGAGCCGGCGCACCAGTCGCTCGCGGGCCGAGGCGTCGACATGATAATCGATCCGGCGTCCGTACCGGGGGCCCACTTTCGAGAACAAATCGCGAATCTGATCCCGGAGCGGCTTGCGACGATGCGCCAGCATCTCGACCACCAGCCGGATGGCGAGCAGGCCGTCGCGCTGCGGCAGGTGGGCGGCCAGCGACAGCCCGCCGTTCTCCTCACAGCCGAGGAACGCCTCACCCGACGCGAGGAGGGGCGCCATCGAGGCGAACCCGATCCGGGACTCGAACAGGGTCCGGCCGTGCAACGAGCAGACGGCGTCGATGAGGTGCGAGGTCGCGACCGAGCGCGCCACGCCGCCGGTCATCCCGCGCTCGCCGATCAGGTAGTCGGCCAAGAGCGCCAGCGCCTGGTTGGGTGGCACCCAGAGGCCGCCGCGATCGACCAGGGCGAAACGATCCCCGTCGCCGTCGACCGAGGCGCCCAGATCCAGCCGCCCCCGGCGCACGACCCGCTGCAGGGCGCGCAGGTGCGGCTCGCCGCAGTCGGGTGAGTCGTCCGCGAAGGTCGGATGCGCCGGGAGCCCCAGCACCTCGAGCCCGCGCACCGCCTCCGCGAGCGAGGCATCGAGCCAGCCCGCCGCGGCCCCGTGACGCACGTCGCAGGCCACCTTGGGCCGTCGTCCCCTCAGCCGCGCGGGCGGCGACAGGGACCTCAGGCGGCGCAGGTAGGTGGCGCGGGAATCCTGCACCCGCACCGCGGCGGCGCGTGTCCGGCGGGCGGGGCGTTCGCCGTCGGGTCGGGCCGAACGCGACGCCGCGGTCTCGATCGACCTCAGGGTCTCGGCGGGCGCCGGGGCGCCGTCGGGACCGAGGATCTTCACGCCGGTGATCTCGGGAGCGAGATGCCCGCCGGTGATCATCAGCCCCAGCGCCCGCCGGCGGGAGACGACGGCGAACGCGGCCGCGGGGGTCGGCAGGTGTCCGGGCGGGACGAACGCGGGGACGCCGTGCGCCGCGAGCGCCGCGGCCGTCTCGGCGGCGAAGCGGGCGGCGAGGAAACGCGCGTCGTGCCCGACGAAGACGCCGCGCCGTTCCTGGCGGGTCTCCCGGACGTGACCGGCGACCGCGGCGGCGAGACGCCGCAGGCTCGCGAGCGTGATCTCGTCGGCGACGACGCCGCGCCAGCCCGCAGGTCCGAACCGGATCACGGGCGCCCGATCCCGCTCACGGGCGCGGACCGGCGCGCGGCGTGGTTTCTTGACTCGCCGCGGAGGCGGCTCCTATAATCGTGTCGATGTCCACCTCTCCCGTGCTCATCGTCCTCGTCACGGCCTCCACCGAGAAGGAAGCGATGTCGATCGCCCAGGCGCTCGTCGAGCGCGAGGAAGCGGCCTGCGTGAACATGGTGCCGATGGTCCGGTCGGTCTATCGCTGGAAGGGAAAGGTCTGGAACGAGGCGGAGCAGCTTCTGATGATCAAGACGACGGCCGCGGCCTTCGACGACGTCAAACGCACGGTCAAGGAGCTGCACTCCTACGAGCTCCCGGAAATCCTCGCACTTCCCGTGGCCGACGGCGAGGCCAACGCGCTCGCCTGGATCGGCACGTCCGTCAAGCACGGCCGCGACAACCCCTGACGCCGGCCGACCGGCTCACCGCGCGTTGATCCTGCGAAACGCCTGATCGAAGCATTCGCTCATCGACAGGTTCTGCCCGTCGGACCGCATGTAGATGCTGTCCATCTCGCGCAGGTACATGGTGGCGGGGAAGCGTGGATAGTGCTCGTGCATGAAGCGGACCATCGCCGCCAGGCTCTCGGGCGGCACCTTGCCGTCGGTCTCCATGTCGGCACGAAGCCGCAGCGTGACCGACGAGAGCGCCTGGATCGCCCCCTCCACGAACGTCTGCCGCTCCCTCGCGGTCATCTCCTGCCAGCGTTTGAAGTCGAGAGCCGCGCGCAGCGGACCGGTGGCGGTGGCGGGCGGGGTCGAGTCGAGGGCCGGCTTCTCGGGAGGCGCGACCTGCTCCTTCGGGATCAGCTCCGGCTCCTCCTGCGCCAGGAGGGGCGTGCCGGCGACGCACACAACGACGCCGAGCGCCGCGAGCGCGGCGGCGAGGCGGGTCCTTGTCATGACAGTTCTCCCTTCGCTGAAAAACGGCGGGGCATTGTAGCGGCCGCGCACGGGACGGAGCAAGACCCCGCGAAGGCCCTGCTGCGGCCGCACCGTCCTCCACTCAGGCCCGGGCGAGGGCGGACGCCAGGTCGGCGACGATGTCCTCCACGTCCTCGCAGCCGACGGAGATCCGGACCAGCGAATCGGTGAGGCCGAGACGCCTGCGATCCTCCTCCGGCACCGAGGCGTGGGTCATGGTCGACGGCTGGCAGACCAGCGTCTCGATGCCGCCCAGGCTCTCGGCGATGGCGCACAGACGGAGCGAGTCGAAGAACCGGGTCACGTCGACCTCCGGCCTGAGCACGAACGAGATCATCCCTCCGAAGCCGGTCGCCTGTCGGGACGCGAGGTCGTGCTGGGGGTGGGTCGGCAGTCCGGGATAGAGGACCCGCTCGACCTTCGGCTGCCCGACCAGCCAGCGCGCCACCTCGCGGCCGCTGGCGTCGTGGGTCCGCATCCGCAGCGGCAGCGTCTTGATGCCGCGCAGGACGAGCCAGGAGTCGAACGGTGACAGGATCGCGCCGGCGGAGTTCTGCACGAACTTGATCCGCTCGGCGTGCTCCGCGCGCGCCAGGATCGCCGCGCCCCCGACACTGTCGGAATGGCCGTTGAGGTACTTGGTCGTGCTGTGCACCACGATGTCGGCGCCGAGCGCCAGCGGACGCTGGAAGAACGGCGTCAGGAAGGTGTTGTCGACCACCGAGATCAGCCGGCGCTTGCGACAGAGCGCGGCCGTCGCCTCGATGTCGGTCAGCGTCATGATCGGGTTGGTCGGAGTCTCGATGTAAACCATGCGCGTCTCGGGACGCAGGGCGGACTCGACGTTCTGCAGCACCGACGTGTCGACGTAGCTGAAGCGCAGCCCGAAGTCCTCGAGCACGCGCGCGAACAGGCGGTAGGTGCCGCCGTAGACGTTGTTCCCCACGACGACGTGATCCCCGGCCTTGAGCAGCGTGGTGACCGCGTGGATGGCGGACATCCCCGAGGCGAAGGCGTAGGCCGCGACGCCGCCCTCCAGCGTCGCCAGGTTCTCCTCCAGGGCCGAGCGCGTCGGGTTGATGGTGCGGGCGTAGTCGTACCCCTTGCCCCGGCCCAGCCCTTCGTAGGCGTAGGTCGAAGTCTGGTAGATCGGCGTCATCACCGCTCCCGTGGAAGGGTCGGGGCGGACGCCGGCGTGGATTGCGTCGGTGGAGAACCCCATCGCGTCACCTCGTGCCGTTCCCGGGAGGCTCGAGCCTCCCGGCGCCCCGGCATCATACGCGAAAGGGCCGGCCGGACTTACCTCGGGTCGGGGCCGTGATCGTCGTCGTGGCCATGGCCCTGGTCGTGACCGTGACCTGCGCCGTGGCCCTGGCCATGACCCTGGTCGTGCGGGCCGTGCCCGTCGTCGCCACGCTCGGGCCGGGGACCGTGACCTGGATGGCCCTGCTTCGCCGCGACCGCTCCCGCCGGGCGTCCGTGCACCACGGCGTAGCGCTCGATCGTCGAGCCGCGCTGGCGCTCGGCGACGACGGTGTACGGGCTGACGTGATAGTAGCCGGACACGATCTGCAGCTTCGCCAGGTCGGTGATCTGCACGTCCGACAGGGCCGCGCGCGCGTCGCCGCCGTGATCGTGCTTTTTCCAGTATCCCCAGGCGTGGCCGTAAGGCGGCCCGGGATCGCGGTCCATGCCGACGAACAGGACGTCGGGGGAGACCTGACAGCGTGCGAATACGTCGACCCACGGCGCGCCGTGGAGCCGCATCGACAGGATGGCGTCGGCGCTCCGCCCCGAGGCGCGCGCCAGGAGCATCACCACCGGATAGTCGTCCTGCGGCCGCGGGCAGCGTTTGACGACGGCGACCGCGGTGGGCTCCGGAACGGCGTAGTGCTCGTTGGTGAGGTTCAGGAAGAAGCGGGCGTCGTCATTGACCTTGAGCCCGATGGTGGCGTTGTAGAACAGGTCGGCGGCCGAAGCCACCGCCGGCGGGAAGAGGATCGAGACGGCCGCCGCGGCGAGGACCGCGGGGCGCAGCATTCGATGCAGACGGGCGGTTCCGAGCATGGGTCCCTCCCCGGGATGGTCCGGCGACGGCCGGATCCCGGGTGAAATATAGGGACCGCGTTCAGGCTGCGGCAACCGGCGCCGGCAGCCTGCGGCTCAGCGGGTCTGCAGCGCGATCTGGAACTGGGTGGTCTGGGACAGCCGCTCGATGACGTGATCGAAACTGACGGTGAACTCGGCGCTGTCGCCCGGGTCGATCGTCCCGATTTTGGTCCCCGTCGTCCCGGCGCCGAGCAGTTTTCCGTCGCCGTCGTACAGGGCGACGGCCAGGCCGGCTGAGACCTGCTTCGTCGAGGAGTTCACCACCTTCACGACCGCCTTGTACCCGCTCTTGACCCCGAGCACCGCCGAGGGCCAGTCGAACCGGATGACGTCGGTCCGCACCTCGTCGACCGCCAGGTCGAGCGACAGCCACTTGTTGCCTTCGAATTTGTAGCGGGCGGAGTTCACCTCGGCGCCCACGGGGGGGGCGATCGTCAGGGCGGCCAGCAGGGCGAGCCCGGCGACCAGCAGGCGCGGGAGGCGTCCCGATCGGCCGGCGCGCGAAACGTTCGTCATGATGCGGCTCCTCAGTCCTCGAACGTGATCTGCTTGACGGACGAGTTGATGATGAAGATGCGCGTGTTGTTCTCTTCGGGGTTGGCCGGGGTGAAGAAGAACCCCTGGCCGCTCGGCGTGTACTCCTCGGTGAACCCCCAGATCCGCTCCCCGTCCTTGAACTCGACGATCGTCTTCAACCCCGGCTGCGATCCGCCGAAGCGATGGGAGCGCTCGACCTGCCGCCGCATGTAGCCGTAGTCCTTCACGTAGAACAGGGCCTTGAGATCGTTGATCTTGACGGCGGTCGGGATGCCGCCCCCCTCGCTCGGGAGCAGGTGGAACAGGTCGGTATCGGGCCGGAAGTCCTGCGTGGTGCCCCGGAGCGTGCGGCCATCCCGGTAATGAGCGACGACTTTCTCTTCCATCAGTGATCCCCCTGTGCGGGCCGCCCTAACGCGCCGCGGTCACTGTCGCGCTCGCGGGGTCGCAAGGAATGCCAGGGACGACCGGCAGACCCGCGCTGAGTATCCCACAATCGCCGAGGCCGTTGTCCTTTAGAGTGATGTCACTGTTCCCCACCGTCGTGGCGATGAACCAGAGCGTCATCAGGCGCGTCGCCGTCGAGGCCGTCGCGCCGGGACAACCCGAGATCAGGGCCACGCCGATCACCAGGTCGCCGATGGTGTTGGCCGGGTCGGCGGACGACGGGCTGACGTTGTTCTCGCAGAGAGGGACGCACGTGCCGGAGCTCGTGCAGTCGCCGAGGGGCGTGGACGCCCAGTCGATCCGGCTGATCTGCAGGAGACCGGGGTCGAAGATGACGTCGAGGGCCAGGGCGCTGTAGGCCTGCGAGCCGGTGGAGCGCAGCATGACGTCCACCACGACCACGTCATCCGTTGTGGTCACGTCCATGGCGCTCTTCTGAAGAAAGACGTCGGAGGAGAGGCTCGGCGGCGGCACCGCGACGTCCGCGTGGACGGGGAGGATCTTCACCTCGTCGTTCCCGCCGCGGTCGCAGGCCGCGAACGGCAGCAGCAGGCCGGCCGCAATAAAGATGATGGCTGTTCTCATGGGGACAATCCGCCTCCCGGGGGCGGTGCCGGGAGTATACCGGCCGCCGGTCGTACGGGCCAGATCAAACCGGCGCCCCCGCGGGGACGCCGCTGTGCCCCCGCCGCGGCCGGGCCGCGCTCAGCGTCCGCCGGCGGCGCGCGCGTAGGCCTCGCGCACCCCGTCCGAGTAGGGGTTGAGCTGGAGCGATCGCCGCAGCCGCGCCTCGGCCTCGCCGTTCTCTCCGCGCGCCAGGTGGACGAGCCCGAGCAGAGCGTGGATATGCGCCAGGGGCGGATCCTCGGAAACGATCCGCCCTTCGTCGGCGCTCGCCTCGGACGAGCGCCCCGCACCGCGCAGCGCCTCGATCCGCATCACCCGCGCGATGTAGGAGCCGGCACTTTCGGACACCGCCCGGTCGGCCTCGCGCACGGCGGCGGCCGCCTCGTCCGGCGTCCAGGCTCCCGGGCGAAAGAGCGCCGGATCGAGCAGCTCGTAGCGATCGCGCCGGGCGAGGGCGGCGTACGGTCCCGATTCGCTCAGATAGACGACCGCGGCGTCGTCGAAGTAGACCGGCCGCCAACCCCCCGGCACGGAGCGGATCGCCTGCGCCGTGGACGCGATCCCCGACTGCGGCCACTCGATGAACAGGAACGACGCGTGCAGCCTGGCCAGCATCGCCGCGAGATCGTCCGCCGAGGCGAGGGCGCGCGTGTAGTCGGCATAGAGCGCCTCGCCGTACACGTCGTTGCGCGAATCCATCGCCACCCGGACGGCGGGGTGGAACCGATAGATGAGATAGGCGCCCGAGCCATAGGTGTTGAACCCGTTGCCGCGTACGCCGGTGCGCTCGAGGTAGTCGGCGGCGGCCACCGGGATGGTGCGGCCGACCCCGAGGCCGAACTCGCGGCGTCCCGAGGGGCTGTAGGGATACCCGGCGAGAGCGAACCAGACGGCCAGTCCGATCAGGACTCCGGTCACCCAGCGCAGGACGCGCCGATCGCGCCCGGCGGCGTCGGGCGGGGAGAGCGTGCCGGAGCGCGCCGCGACCAGCCAGCCGAGCGTGGCGCTGACCCCGGGAACGGTGGCGAGCGCGAAGTCGGTGACGTTGCGGTTCATGCGGAGCGAGAGCGCCAGGAAGGCGACGAACAGGAGCCCCTGGAAGGCGAGATCGGGCGGCGCCATGCCGCGGCGCGAGCGGCGACCGGCGGTGAGCAGGACGGCCGCCCCGAGGATCGCCCAGACGACGTAGTAGAGCGCCATGTAGGTGGTGCGGAACGGGGCGGTGTAGGGCGGCTGCCACTCGTAAATCAGCCCCATGAACGCGCTGCCGGTCAGCGCGAACGGAAAGCGCAGCAGGGCCGCGCCATAGGGGTTCAGGAGACAGCAGACCACGAGGAGGACCGAAAGACCGGCCAGACGCGCCGCCTCGCGCAGCGAGGCCCGCCACTCGTCGGGGCCGGCGCCGCGCGTCCAGGGAAGGACACCGGACGCTTCGAGGAGCCGGCCCGACGCCGCGAGCAGGACGATGGCCGGCCCGAGAAAGAAGCTGCCATGCAGGTTCGCCCAGAGGACCTGGATCGGCAGCAGCACGAGCAGACCGCGGCCGGACCGCCCGGAGCCCCGGCGCGACGAGCGCCGCGCCAGGACGACCAGCGTGATCGCGAGCAGGAGCCAGGCGAAGATGTGCGGCCGCTCCAGGAACCGCGCCGCCGCCAGGATCATCACCAGAGCCAGGCAGGGGAGCGCCACCTCCGCGGACGCACCCCAGAGGCGGGCCGCGGCGTAGAGCGCGAACGCGACGAGCAGCGCGACGGCGCACTTCATGAGGATGATTGCATCGAGCCCCAGCCCGCCTCCCGCCACCTCGACGAGACGGAACAGGACTCCGGCCAGCCACTCGTGGGCGACGAACGGACGTCCCGCCGCCAGTGCCGAATAGTCGTCGACGCGCGGGACGTGACCGGTCTCGAGGACCAGGGCGCCGGTGCGCAGGTGCAGGAACAGATCGTTGTTGGTGATCGGCGTGACGTTCAGCGCCAGGACCAGGGCGCCGAGCGCGGCGAGTGCGGCGGCGCGACCCGCGCCGGTGTCGCGGACCGGCGCCGCCGAACGGGGTGCGGGAGTCGCCGGCACCAGCGGCCTACTTCAGGCGCGAGGCGATGAGGGCGCTGGCGGTCTTGCCGTCGACGCGCCCGCGATGGCGCGCCATGAACTCCTTCATGGCCCGGCCCAGGTCCTTCTTCTCGGTGATGCCGAGCTCGGCGAGGAGGACGTCGACCGCCTTCGTCATGTCCTCGGAGCCCATCGCCGCCGGCAGGTAGCGCTCGACAACGACAATCTCGGCGCGCTCCTTGGCGGCCAGGTCGGCGCGGCCGCCCTTCTCGAACTGCTCGATCGAATCGCGGCGCGTCTTGACCGCCCGTTGCAGGAGCGCGAGCACGTCGTCCTCCCCGAGGTCCTTGCCCGCCTGGATGCGCGCGTACTGCATCTGGGAGATGAGCATCCGGATCGTCCCGACCGCGACGGCGTCGCTGCGGCGCATCGCCTCCTTGAGATCCTCCTTGAGCCTGTCGAGCATCGTTCCTCCCGGGACGAGCCGGCGTCCGCGGCTATGATGCCACACGACCGCGCGGCGTCGCGTGCCGCGGCCGCGCGCGGCGCTCTGGTATAATGCGCCCCTTTTTCACGGGAGACGCCGGTACATGGACGAGACGCCGCAGCAGGACGGATCGACGGGCGGGGAGACGCCATCCGGGGCGCCCCAGAATCGTCCCGTCCCGATGGCCGCCATCGCCGGCGCCATCATCCTTGTCGGGCTGGTGGCCTTCGCGCTCTACCGCCGCGGGCTGACGTCGCCGACGCCCGGGCTGGAGCCTGCCACGTCCCCCGCGCCCGCGGCCGCGCCCGCCGCCGGCGCGAATCCCGGCCCGGCCGGAGCCGCCCCGTCCGGCGCGGCCCCGGCGGCCGGCGAGGCCGGCACGGCGCCGCAGGGGACCGCCATCGCCGCCCAGGTCCCGACCCGGCTCTCCCCCGAGGCCAGCGTGCTCGCGGAGCGCTATCGCTGCGTCTGCGGCTGCAATCTCACCCTGAGCGTCTGCACCTGCCGGAACGACAAGGGCTCCGAGGACATGAAGAAGGCGCTCAACGCCCTGGTCGATCAGCACAAGTCGGCCGCCGAGGCCGACCAGGCGATGGCGGCGCAGTTCGGTCCCGTCGCGCTCCTGAGCAATCCGGCCCCGCCGCCGACCGCGCCGTCGCAGCCCGCCGCGGCGAAGCCGGCGCCGGCACCGACGAAGAAACCCGCCCCCGCGCGCAAGCCTCGGTCAGGCAACTAGCGCTCGCCCCAGCGCAGCTTGCGCCGCAGCACCTCGAAATAGTTGCGGCGCCGCGTGCGGACCATCAGCACCGGCCGCGTCCCGCGTTTCACCCGCACCCGATCCCGGGACCGCAGGGGATATCCGACCTGGCCGTCCAGCGTCAGGTAGACCTCCGAGTCGCCGGTCTGGAGAACGATCTCCACCTGCGCCGCCGCCGGCACGACCAGCGGGCGCATGGTGAGGGTGTGGGGGCAGATCGGCGCGATCAGCAGGGCGTCCATCTCGGGGTGGATGATCGGTCCTCCGGCCGACAGCGAGTAGGCGGTCGAGCCGGTCGGGGTGGAGACGATCAGGCCGTCGGCGCGGTAATGGGTCACCATGTTGCGGTCGATGATCACCTTGAGCTCGATCATCCGGGCCAGCGCGCTCTTGCTGATGACGACGTCGTTGAGGACCGACTGCCTAGCCACGGTCCGGCCGGCCCGCGTCAGGGTCGCGTCGAGAGTCATCCTCCGGCCGACGTCGAATCGTCCTTTCAGGACTTCGGCGAAGACCGACGGCGCCTCCTCCGGCCCGGTCTCAGCCATGAACCCGAGCCCGCCCAGGTTGACCCCGAGAATCGGGATCGGGCGGCCCGCGATCGAGCGTGCCGCGGAGAGCAGGGTCCCGTCCCCGCCGACCACGACGCACAGGTCGGCGCGCGCCGCGCGGGCCGCCCGCCCGGGGCGCCGCCGGCCCTGCAGCGCGGCCGCCGTATGCTCGTCGAACACGACGTCGATGCCGCGCGCCTCGGCCATGCGCGCCAGCCGCCTGATGGCGGGTCGCGCCGGCTGGCTGTCCCGCTTGCCGACGATCAGGATTCTGCGGATCCGGTGCGGTCGTTCCGTGTCAGCCATCGACGATCCCCCCCACGAGGGCGTCCAGGTCGGGAGCGGCGGCGGCCGCCCCGGTTCTCAGATGCAGGAAAAACTCGCGATTCCCCTCCGCCCCCGCGATCGGCGAAGGGCATCCTCCCACAACCTGGCATCCGATGCGCGCCGCCTCGCGCGCCACGCGCAGGACCGCGGAGCGGTGGAGCGCGGCGTCGCGCACGATGCCGCCGGGCCCGACCTCGCCGCGTCCGACCTCGAACTGCGGCTTGACCAGCGCCACGACGTCGGCCCCCGGCGCCAAGAGCGGCGCGAGCGCCGGCAGGATCAGTCGCAGCGAGATGAAGCTGACGTCGACGACGGCCAGCCCGGGTGTCTCGGGCAGGTCGCCGGCCTTGAGATGGCGCGCGTTGATCCCCTCCAGGACCGTCACCCGCGGGTCGTTGCGCAACGACCAGTCCAGCTGGCCGCTTCCGACGTCGAGAGCCAGGACGCGCCGCGCGCCGCGCCGGAGGAGGCAGTCCGTGAACCCCCCCGTCGAGGCGCCCACGTCGATTGCGGTCCGCCCCGACGGGTCCAGCCCCAGACGCGTCAGCGCTCCTTCGAGCTTGACCCCGCCCCGCCCGACGAACGGGTGATCGGGCTGGGTCACCTCGAGCGCGGCTTCGGTCGCGACCGTCATCCCGGGCTTGCCGGCCGGCCGCCCGTCGACCCGCACCCGCCCCGCCAGGACCAGCGCCTGCGCGCGCTCGCGGCTCTTGGCGTGACCCCGCTCCACCAACAGTCGATCCAGGCGCTCGCGCTTCCGGCCGCCGGTCGGGCCCTCCCCGGTCAGCGGGCGCGCTCCACGACGTAACGCGCCAGATCGGCGAGCCGATCGGCGCGCCGGCCGAAGGGACGCAGCGCCGCGATCGCCGTCCGCGCGGCCCGTTCGGCCCGGCGGCGCGACGCCGCGACGCCGAGCAGGGCCGGGAAGGTCGCCTTCTGATCGCGCTGGTCCTTGCCGACCGACTTCCCGAGTCCCTCGGCGCTGCCCTCCAGGTCGAGGATGTCGTCGATGATCTGGAACGCGAGCCCGACCCCTTCGCCGTAGATCCGCAGCGCCTGGATCTGTCGCGGGCGACCGCCGCCCATGATGGCGCCCATCTGCAGGGCGGCGCTGATCAGCGCCCCGGTCTTGCCGCGGTGGATGCGCAGGAGCCGCGTGTGCGTGAACGGCCGGCCCTCCGCCTCAAGGTCCATCACCTGGCCGGCGATCATGCCGTGCACCCCGGCCGCGCGCGCCAGGATCGACATGGCGTCGATCTTCCGGCTCGCCAGGCGCGCGGCGAGCGGATGGAAGGCCATCACCTCGAAGGCGTGGGTGAGCAGCGCGTCCCCGGCGAGGATCGCCATCGCCTCGCCGAACATCCGATGGCTCGCGGCCCGGCCGCGCCGCAGGTCGTCGTTGTCGAGGGCCGGCAGGTCGTCGTGGATGAGAGAGTAGGTGTGGATCATCTCCAGCCCGGCCGCGGCGGGGAGGACCTCGGGGACCCGGCCACCGACCACGCGGCAGGCTTCGATGGCGAGCACCGGACGGAGCCGCTTGCCTCCCGGAAAGAGGGAATAGATCATCGCCCGCCGGACCGTCGGGGGCACCCGTCCGGGGCGCGGCAGGAATCTGCGCAGCGCTGCGTCGACCATTCGGCGGTCCGACTCCATCCACTCCCGTCCCGGCATCACCGGCCCCCGTCGTCGCCGTCGTCGACTCCGGCGTCCCCATCCGTGTCACCGGTGTCGGCGGCCTCGAGCGGGCGCAGCGCCGGCTCGCCGTCGGCCCCCCGCCCCAGGACCTCGATGCGACGCTGGGCCTCCTCCAGCCGGACCGAGCACTGACGCGTCAGCCCGACCCCTTCCTCGAACAGACGCAGCGAGGTCTCGAGCGGCAGGTCGCCCTCCTCGAGCGTGCGGACGATCTCCTCCAGCCTCTGCAGCGCCGATTCGAAGCCGGGCTCCTTAGATCGTTTCGTCGGGCGGGACATCGTCGACCTCCTTCACTTCGCAGGTGAGCCGGCCGCGATGCAGCCGCACGCGGACCCGGTCGCCGACTTCGGCGCCGGACACGTTCTTGAGGATCGCGCCGCCGGGGACGGCGTAGCAGACGGCGTAACCGCGCGCCAGGACCTCGAGGGGAGACAGCGCCCGCAGGCGTCCCAGCAGGCCTCCGAGCCGCTGGCCGCTGCGCTGGACGCGGCCGAGGGCCGCGAACGCGAGCCGCCCCGAGAGGTCCGCGTTGCGCGAGCGTCGCGAGGCGACACGCTCGGCCAGGCGCGCCGGCGTCATCCGTTGCGCCAGGATCGCCAGCCTGTGACGCGTGTCCCGCAGTCGCGCGTCGAGCCGGCCGCGCAACCGCGCCCCCAGGTCGTCGACCTCGAGCATCGTATCGCGCACCCGCCGCTCGACGTCCACGAGGCCGCGCGCGGCGGCCAGGCGGTCGAGACGCCGGCGCGCCTCCCCGAGGCGGAGGCGGGTCGAGGCGGCCAGCCGGACGCGCAGCGCCGTCACGCGATCGATCATGTCGCGCCGCGAGACGACCACCATCTCGGCCGCCGCGGAAGGTGTGGGGGCGCGCAGATCGGCGACCAGGTCGGCCAGAGTCACGTCGGTCTCGTGGCCGACGGCGGAGATCACCGGGATCGTCGAGGACGCGATGGCGCGCGCCACGACCTCCTCGTTGAACGCCCAGAGGTCCTCGATCGAACCGCCGCCGCGGGTGACGATGAGCACGTCGATTCCACCGAGCCCGTTGAGGGCGCGAACCCCGGCGGCGATCTCCTTCGCCGAGCCTTCGCCCTGCACGCGCACCGGCGCGATCACCACCCGCACGGCGGCGAAGCGGCGCTCGAGGACGCGCAGAACGTCCCGCAGCGCCGCGGCGCGCAGCGAGGTCACCACGCCGATGCACTGCGGAAGCAGCGGGAGCGGTCGCTTGCGCGCCGGGTCGAGAAGACCCTCCGCGAGCAGCCGGGCCTTGAGCTGCTCGAGCGCGAGCTGCAGGGCGCCCAGACCGGCGGGCTCCATCCCGTCGACCACGATCTGGAAGGAGCCGCGCGCCTCGTAGAGCCCGACGCGGCCGCGCACCAGGACCTTCATGCCGTCCTCGGGACGGAAGCGGACCGAGCCCGACTGTCCCCGGAACAGGACCGCCGACACCTGCGCGTCGGCGTCCTTGAGGGTGAAATAGGTGTGACCGCTCGGATAGCGCCGCAGATTGCTGATCTCGCCCTCGACCCAGACGAGCGGGATCTCGGCCTCGAGAGTCGCACGGGCCCAGGCGTTGAGCTCGCTGACCGTCAGGACGCGGCGCTCGGGCCGGCCGGCCGGCGGCTCGGGGGCGTCGAACAGGCTACGCATCGGCGCCCCCCGCGCCCTCCGCCTGCGAGGAGCGGATCTGGATTCGGGTGATGCTCCGGGCGCGGCCCGTCGACTCGTCGATGTCGACGACGGCCCCGCAGAGGCGGGCGTCCTTCTTCGCGATGGAGAACCGCACCGGCATCCCGGTGAGGAACTTCCGCAGCGCCAGGTCCTTCTCGATGCCGATCACCGAATCGTACGGGCCGGTCATGCCGAGGTCGGTGAGGTAGGCGGTGCCGCCGGGGAGGATCGTTTCGTCGGCGGTCTGCACGTGCGTGTGCGTGCCGACGACCGCCGAGACGCGGCCGTCGAGATGCGCGGCGATGGCCTGCTTCTCGGAGGTCGCCTCGGCGTGCATGTCGACCAGGACGACGCGGGCGCGGCCCGCCAGACGGGCCAGCACGGCGTCGATCGCGCGAAACGGGTCGTCGCAGGGCGGCATGAAGACGCGACCCATCAGGTTGACGACCGCCACCGGGACGCCGCCGGGCGTGGCGCCGAGCCAGACGCCGCGGCCGGGGGCCGTGGCGGGGTAGTTCTCGGGCCGCAGCAGACGCGGCTGCGAGACGATGTAGTCGAGGATCTCCTGCTTGTCCCAGATGTGATTGCCGGACGTCATGCAATCGATGCCGGTGCCCAGCAGCTGCTCGCTGAGGTCGGGCGTGATCCCGAAGCCGTCGGCGGCGTTCTCCACGTTGGCCACCGTCAGATCGACGCCATGCTCGACGATCAGACGCGGGAGACAGGTCTGCACCATCCGCCGTCCCGGGCGGCCGTTGACGTCGCCGATCAGGAGAGCGCGCATGCGTGCCCCTAGGTGGCGTAGTCCACGGCGCGTGTCTCCCGGATGACGCTGATCCGGACGGTGCCCGGGTACTGGACCTCGCGGGCGATCCGCTTCGAGATGTCCTTCGACAGCCAGACCACGTCGGCGTCGTTGGCCGACACCGGCTCGACGATGACGCGCACCTCCTTGCCGGCGCGCATGGCGAACACGCGTCCGACGCCGCTGAACGAGGCGGCGATCTCCTCGAGATGCTTGAGGCGCTCGATGAAGACGTCGAGGTTGTCGTCGCGCTCGCCGGGGCGGCCGATGACGACGCGCTCGGCCACCTTCAGGAGGACGGCCTCCACCGACGGCTCGGCCCCGGGCTGGTGCAAGGCGCGGATCGCCTGGACCACGGCGGCCTCCTCGCCGTACTTGGCGGCGAGATCGGCGCTGACCAGAAGGGGATGGGTCACGGACGAGCCGCCGTCCTCGACCTGGCCGATCTCGTGCAGCAGACCGGCCCGCAACGTCACCTCGCCGCGCGCGCCGAGAAGCGCCGACATCTGCTGCGCCAGCCGGGCGACCGCGACGGAGTGCCCGAGCAGGTTGTATCCGGTGACGACGCGATACTTCAGCCGGCCGAGCAGCCGGGTGAGGCGCGGGGGAAGACCGGTCAGCCCGAGGTCGAACGCCGCCGACTCCCCGGCCGCCTCCAGCCCCTCCTCGAGGTCCGCCTGCACCTTGGCGACCACCTCTTCGATTCGCGCCGGGTGGATCCGGCCGTCCTCGATGAGCCGCTCCAGGGCCGTCTGCGCCACCGCCCGCCGGAACGGGTCGTAGCACGACAGGACGATCGCCTGCGGGGTCTCGTCGACGATCAGGTCGACGCCCGTGCACATCTCGAGAGCGCGGATGTTGCGCCCTTCGCGACCGATGATCCGGCCCTTCATCTCCTCGTTGGGGAGTTTCACGACGGAGACGACGTTGTCGACCATCTCGCCGGTCGGCAGTCGCTGCAGCGCCTCGGCCGCGATGCGGCGCGCGGTCGCGACGGCGCCCTCGCGCGCTTCCTCTTCAATGCGCCGGACCAGCTGTCCGGACTCGTGACGCGCTTCGCCCTCGATTTGCTGCACCAGCTCCTGCCGCGCCTGGGCGGCGGTGAGGCCCGCGATGCGCTCCAGCGCCGCGCGCTGCCGCGCCACGGCGGCCTGCACTTCGCGCTCCCGCTCGCCGAGCACGGTCTCACGCTCTTTCAGCCCGGTGTCGCGCGTCTGCTGCTCGCCCTCCTTCTGGCTCAGGAGCTGGAGGCGGCGCTGGAGATTGCGCTCCTGCTCGCGCAGACGCTCTTCGAGGCGCTGGAGGTCCTGGCGCTTCTGCCGGGACTGCTGCTCGGACTGGGATTCGGCGGCGGCGCGCCGCTCCTCGATCTCCAGGTCCACCTCCTTGAGGCGGACGCGGGCGCGGCTTTCGGCGTCCTGTTCCAGGGCCTCGGCGCGCTCGCGCGCGCGAGCCAGGGCGGTCCGCGCCGCGCGCCGCACGAGCAGCGCCACCACGGCCAGGCCCGCGACAAGGAGGATGGATACCAGAACCGCCAGCACGTCGGCCTCCAGGGACGGAAATCCGGGAGCGATGACGGGAGGGGATGGGGGACGGAACACGGGGCGCGGCCACGAGGCGCCGCGACAGGCGGGGTCAGGGGACCCCCGCGAGGCCGTGTGGAGGAAACTATTTGAACCTGGCTAACCAGACGAGGAACCGGGCCTTCGCTTCAGGTCTCCCTGCAGGAGGGAGGCACACCACGATCGGACGCCGACTCCCAGTTCAAATAGTGTTGGCTCAAAAATTCCCAGCCATCACGCACCGCGCAGGGGACAGTTGACCCGCCGGAATGCTAGGTCCCCGCGTCCACGTCGTCAAGACCCTCCGGACGAACTCCGCACATCACGCACTTGCAAGGCAGCGATCGAGCGTGTCGATCATCCTGCCCAGTCGATCGGCGCCGCCCGGGACGACATCGACCGCGGGGGGTCGGCCACGCTGGCTCTCGTCGGCGATGTTCAGCGCCGCGAGGATCGCGACCTTCAGCGAGTCGACCGTCGCGGTCGCTTCGGCGACCTCGCGCATCCTGCGGTCGACGTAACTCGCCAGCTCCTGGAGGTAGGCGGTCGCGCCTTCACCGCGCAGGTTGTACGACTGGCCGTAGATCTCGACCTGGACGAGGTGGCTGCTCGGACGGTCCATGTGTCCCTCCGTCATCGGCGAACCTCAGTGGTCCGAACGGACCTCGACCTCGGACTCGTCGAGGGCCGCCATCATTTCCAGCATGCGCGTCACGCGGCCGCGCACGGCCTGACGCTCCTCGCGCAGGATGTCGAGCTCCGTCTGCGCTTCGCGCGCCCCCTGCCGATCGCGCTCGAGCGCACGGGTCTCGGCCTGCAGCGCCGCCAGCGCCTTGCGTCCCTCGGCGGCCTCGCCGCGCGCCGCGTCGCGTTCA
>DASRAN010000005.1:0-36579 GCA_035638115.1 Patescibacteria group bacterium
CTCGGCTTCAACCTTCTGGGCGACGGGGTCCGCGACCGCCTCGACCCGCGCCCGCGGAGCGTCACCGCATGATCCGAACGACCGCACGTCATCGTTCCGTCCGCATCGCCCGCGCCCTGCTCGCCGGCGCCGTCCTCGGGGCCGCGGCGCTCGCCGCCGGCTGCGCCCCCGAGCGCCCCGCTCCTCCCGCCGCGGAGAAGGTCTTCCGCTTCCGCCTGCGCGAGGATCCTCCGACTCTCGACCCGGCGATGGTCACGGACAACCTGTCGGACGCGGTGACCGCGAACGTCTTCCGCGGTCTCGTCGCGATGGATCCGGCGACGCTGGCGATCGTCCCGGCGGTGGCGAGCAGCTGGACGATCTCCCCCGACGCGCTCGTGTACACCTTCCGTCTGCGCGACGACGCCTTCTTCCAGAATGGCCGCAAGGTCACGGCGCAGGACGTCGCCTGGTCCTTCCGCCGCGTGCTCGCGAAGGGGACGAACTCGCCGCGGCGCTGGCTGCTCGAGCCGATCGCCGGTTCGGCCGCCTACATCGAGGGGAAGACGCCGGACGTCGCGGGTCTGGCGACCCCCGACGATCACACGGTCGTCCTGACCCTCGATCACCCGTTCGCCCCGTTCCTGTCGATGCTGACCATGACGGGCGCCGCCGTCGTCCCGCGCGAGGTGTACGACGACGCGACCAAGGGCTACCTGCGGGCCCCGATCGGATGCGGCCCCTTCCAGGTGGTCCGCTGGCAGCAGTCCAACGCCATCGAGATGCGCGCCTTCGACCGCTACTACGGCGGCCGGCCGGCGATCGATCGGGTGATCGTGCGGATCATCGAGAACCGCGCCAGCGCCGTCGAGGAGTACCGCGCCGGCGGTCTCGACTCGCTCGACGAGGTGCCGACCGATCTGCCGGACGACATCAAGGGCGACGTGCTGCGTTATCCGTTCATCGGCGTCGGATACGTGGGGTTCAACCTGGATCTGCCGCCGTTCAAGGGGAATCCGGCGCTGCGCAAGGCGTTCAACTACGCCGTCGACAAGGAGTATCTCTGGAACGTGCTCCTTCCCGGCGCCAACACCGCCGGGCGCGGCATCATCCCGCCGGGAGTCCCCGGTTACGATAAGGACCTGCCGGGATACCCGCACGACGAGGCGAAGGCGCGCTCGCTTCTGGCGCAAGCCGGCTACCCGGGTGGCCGTGGGCTGCCGCCGATCACGCTCTGGGTCAACACCAGCGAGGAGAACCGGCAGATCGCCGAGCAGGTGCAGGCCGATCTCAAGAAGGTGGGGGTCGGCATCGCCATCAAGGAAGTCGACTGGGCGGCTTACATCCAGGCGGTGGAAGGAACGGTCGAGCAGCCGGGCGCCGCGCAGATGTTCCGTTTCGGCTGGTACCTCGACTATCCGGACGCCGACGCCGTCCTGCGCCTGCAGCTGCACTCGAAGAACGTCGGTCCGCCGGGCAACTATTTCCGCTACCGCAACCCGGCCTTCGATCGCCTGGTGGACGAGGCGCTGGGTCTGACCGACCCGGCCGCCCGGGCCGATCGCTACCGCCG
The DNA here is from genome assembly GCA_035638115.1 of Patescibacteria group bacterium. GTDB lineage: Bacteria > Acidobacteriota > Polarisedimenticolia > Gp22-AA2 > Gp22-AA2 > DASRAN01. The sequence continues at coordinate 1,553 of DASRAN010000005.1, forward strand.
CGCCGAGCGGATGGCGGTGATGGACGACGCCGTCTGGCTCTTCCTCAACTACTACGGCTCCATGACCCTGTTCAAGCCGTACGTCAAGGGGGTCGTGCCGACGCCGCTCGGCGAATTCCGCATCCCGCTCGAGAAGCTGCGGCTCGAAAAAACGGGGTCCTGATGCCGGCCCGCGCGTCTGGCGCGTCCGGACGATGACCGGATACCTGGTCCGGCGGCTTCTCGGCGTCGTGCCGGTGCTGCTCGCGGCGACCGCCCTCGTCTGGGTCCTGATGTTCCTCCTGCCCGGCGACCCGGCGCGCCTGATGGCGGGCGGTCAGGGAGCGGACCCGGAGATCCTGCGCGCCATCCGCGCCGAATGGCGGCTGGACGAGCCGGCCTGGGTGCAGTTCACCCGCTACCTGGGGCGGATCACCAGCGGCGACCTCGGGACTTCGTACATTCAGGGCCGGCCGGTGAGCGCAGTGCTGCGCGATCATCTCCTTCCGACCGCGGTCCTCGCCTGCGCCGCGGCGGCGCTCGCGTCGTTCGCCGGGGTCGCGCTCGGCGCCTTCGCCGCCGCGCGGCGGGGCCGCGCCGCCGACTTCCTGGTCCTCACCCTGGCGGTTCTGGGCGCGTCGACGCCGGTCTTCTGGCTCGCGCTCCTCCTGATGCTGGTGTTCGCCGCGCGACTGCACTGGTTCCCGGTTCTCGGCTATGGCACCGACGGATGGCTGCTGCCCATAGTCGGCGCGCGCCTGCCGGAATGGGATCACCTGGTGCTCCCGGCGGTCACGCTGGCGCTTTTGACCATGGGCGCCATCGCGCGGGTCACCCGCGCCAGCCTGATCGAGGCGGGGGCGCACGAGTTCCTGCGCGCGGCGGCGGCGCGCGGCGCCGGGCGCGGCCGCATCTTCCTGCGCCACGCGCTGCGCAACGCGCTCGTCCCGGTCCTCACCGTCCTGGGTCTCAACCTCGCCTCGCTCCTGAGCGGCGCGGTGGCCACCGAGTTCGTCTTCGCCTGGCCCGGCCTCGGGAAGGCCCTGGTGCGCGCCATCGCCCTGAGGGACGTGCCGGTCGTCGAGGGATGCGTGCTCCTTCTCACCGCCGTCTACGTCCTCGCCAGCCTCGCCGTCGATCTGCTCTACCCGCTCGTCGACCCGCGTATGATGGGGACGAGCGGGGACTCCGTGTGACCAAGACGACCACCGCGCCCGACGCCGTCGGGCGGCAGAACCTCTACGGGCTCGACCGGGACGGGATCGCGCGCGCGCTGGCGCCGCTCACCGAGAAGCGCTTCCACGCCGACCAGATCCATCACTGGATGTACGGACGCCAGGTGACGTCGTTCGCGGCGATGAGCGATCTCCCGGCGGGCCTGCGCGAGGCGCTCGCGGCGCGCTTCCGGATCGACTGGCCCGACGCGGTGGAGATCGGCCGTTCGGAGGACGGCTCGCGCAAGTACGTCGTCCGTCTCGACGACCGCCTCGAGGTGGAGGCGGTCCACATGGAGCAGGAGGGGCGGACCACCTTCTGCCTCTCCTCCCAGGTCGGCTGTCCGCTCGACTGCCGCTTCTGCCTGACCGGCACCATGGGTCTGATCCGGAATCTCACCCCCGGCGAGATCGTCGGCCAGGTCGCGGCGCTGGCGCGCGCCGGCGAGGTCGATCTCAAGACGGTGCGTCTGGTCTTCATGGGGATGGGCGAGCCGCTCAACAACTACTCGGCGGTCCTCCGGTCGTTCCGGCTGCTCGTCGACCCGCGCGGATTCGGCGTGCAGCCGCGCCGGGTCACGTTGTCGACCGCCGGCCTGGTCCCCGGCATCGAGCGTCTGGGGCGCGAGGAGATCCGCCCGCGTCTGGCGATCTCGCTGGCGGCGGCGAACGACACGCTGCGCGACCGATTGATGCCGATCAACCGGACCTGGAACATCGAGGCGCTGCTCGCCGCCTGCCGCGCCTTCAAGCTCCGGCCGCGCGAGCGAATCACCTTCGAGTACGTCCTCCTGGCGGGGCTGAACGACTCGAAGAAGGACGCCGACGCGGTGGCGCGCCTGCTGCGTGGCCTGCGCGCCAAGGTGAACGTGATCCCCTATAACGAAGCCGGTCTGGAAGGATTCCGCACGCCGGCGGCCGCGGTGGCCGCCTCGTTCCGCGACGCGCTTCTGGGTCACGGCATCCCGGCCTCGATCCGCTGGAGCCGGGGCCGGGACATCGGCGCCGCCTGCGGACAGCTGGCGCGGCAGCCGCCGGCGGGCGCGACGCCGCGCCGCAGCACCCGGATCCGCCCCGCGGGAGCGGCGGGCGCGAAGACCCGTTCGGCCTCCTAGGAGGACGCGGGAGCCGCGGCGCCCGGCGCCGCCAGCGCCTGACGCAGAGCCCGGACGGCGACGGCCGGGTCGGACGCGCCGGCGACGGCCCGGATCGCCGCCACGCCCGCCAGCGGCAACCCCGCCAGGGCGGACGCCGTCTCCGCGGTCACACCGCCGATCGCCCAGACGGGAATACGCACGGCGCGCGCGATCCGCTCCAGTCCCGCGACCCCGAGCGGCTCGCCGTACGCGGTCTTGCTCGGGGTCGGGAAGACAGGGCCGGCGATGAGATAGTCGGCGCCGGCCTTGGCGGCCGCTTTGGCCTCGGCGAGCGAATGCACCGACCGGCCGATCAGGAATTTTTTCCCGGCATGACGGCGAGCGGCCTCGATGGGAAGACCGGACGCGGGCAGGTGGACGCCGGCCGTCTTCGCGGCGAGCGCCACGTCGAGCCGATCGTTGACCAAGAGGCGCGTCCGCGCCCCGGCCAGGCCCGCGAGCGCCGCCTGGAGCTCGGACACCAGCCGGAGGAGCGCCCCGCCGTCGAGATCCTTCTCGCGCACCTGGACGAAATCGACCCCGCCGCGCGCCGCGGCGACGGCCACCTCCACGATGCCGCGGCCGGCCGTGGCGGTCCGGTCGGTCACGAAGCAGACCCCGGGCCCGGCGTCGCGGTCGGGACGCTGGGTCACGAAGGCGACCGGAGGGCGCGACAGAACCGGACCAGGTCGACGAACCCGACCAGGAGCAGGACGAAGCCGAAGGCCGAGACCGCGCCGCGCACGGCGCCCGCGAGGAGCAGGGGGCGGATCGGCTCGGCCCAGCGCAGAGCCACGGGGGGCCAGAGACCGGACCAGGGGACCAGGAGCAGGTAGACCCCCGCCTCGGCACAATAAAGAAGATAGAGCAGGTGGAGCCAGGTCGGCTTCATGTCGCGTTCCGTGCGTTGTGTGGGCGGAGCCTCAAGAGCGTAGCAGAAGTTCGCCGCCCCGCGGCACCCCCGCCCTCCCCTTCTGCTAGAATTCACCGCTTCCCAGGCCCTGATGCGGCCCGCGAGGTGCCGATCCCGGTGCAGCGTCTTCGAATCGCGACCGTCCCGTTCGTCAACGCGGCCCCCCTGGTCTGGGGGTTCCGGCACGGCTCTCTTCGCGACCGCGTCGAGCTGCTGGCCGTGCCGCCGGCGCGCATCGCCGATCTCCTGCGCGAGCGACGGGTCGACGCGGGTCTCGTCCCGGTGATCGCCACCCAGGTCCTCGAGGACCACGCCATCCACCCGGCGCTCGGCATCGCCTCGCCCGAGCGGGCCCGCTCGGTGCTCCTGATCTCGAAGCGGCCGCTCGAGGAGATCCGCAGCATCGCGCTGGACGCCGGCTCGCGCTCTTCGGCTGCGCTCCTCAAGGTGATCCTGGCCGCCCGCCGGCTGACCGGGATCGTCTTCACGGAGCAGGCCCCCGCGCTGCGCGCCATGCTCGAGACCAGCGATGCCGCGCTGCTCATCGGCGACCCGGCCCTGCAGGCCGAGACCGACGGTCTCGAGGTTCTCGATCTCGCCGCCGAGTGGCGCCGTCTCACGCGACTGCCGTTCCTGTTCGCGGTCTGGGCGGTGCGACGCGACGCCTGGCCCACGGACGAGGGCGATCTCTTCATGCGGTCCTACCTCGAGGGCCGCGAGCGCCTCGACGCGATCGCGGCCGAGGCGGCGCCGGGTCTCGGGCTCGAGGCCGCCGCCGTCGCCGCGTATCTGAAAGTGAACATCCGTTACGAGCTCGGTGCCGAGGAGCACCGCGCCGCCGACCTGTTCCTCGGCCGGGCGCACGAGATCGGTCTCATCGGTCCGCCCCGTCCGCTGCCGCTTCTCGACACGCCGTCGATCAAGACGCCCGAGCGCCGGTCGGTGCGCCGCTCGGACGCGGTGGTCGAGGAGGCCCTGGCCGGCGCCGCGGACGGGCGGCGGCTCACGCCGGACGAGGCGCTCGCCCTCCTGCGCGACGCCCCCCTGCTCGATCTGGCGATGGCCGCCGATCTGGTCCGGCGCCGCCTGCATCCCGAGCCCGTCGTCACCTACATCGTCGACCGCAACGTCAACTACACGAACGTCTGCGTGGCGCGCTGCTCCTTCTGCGCCTTCTACCGCGAGCCGGGCGATCCCGAGGGGTACCTGCATTCCAAGGAGACCCTGTTCGCGAAGATCGAGGAGACCCTGGCGGTCGGGGGGACCGGCGTGCTGATGCAGGGCGGTCATCATCCCGACCTGCCGATCGCCTGGTACGAAGACCTGCTCTCCTCGATCATGGCGCGCTTCCCGACCCTGCACCTGCACGCCTTCTCGCCGTCCGAGATCCAGCACATCGCGCGGGTGTCGCGCATTCCGATCGACGAGGTGCTCGCGCGCCTGAAGGCGGCGGGTCTGAAGAGCATCCCGGGCGGCGGCGGCGAAATCCTGGTGGACGAGGTGCGCCGGCGGATCTCTCCCCTCAAGACCATGTCGGACGACTGGCTCGGCGTCATGGAGAGCGCCCACCGTCTCGGCCTGCCGACCACGGCGACGATGATGTTCGGGCACGTCGAGAGCTATGCCGATCGCGTCGAGCACCTGGCGCGCGTCCGCGACCTGCAGGATCGGAGCCTGGCGCGCGGCGCGCGCGGATTCACGGCCTTCATCGCCTGGACCTACAAGGCCGAGAACACCGCCCTGGGCGGCGGCGAGGCGACCAGCGCCGAGTACCTGCGCACCCAGGCCGTCTGCCGGCTCTTCCTCGACAACATCCCCAACATCCAGTCCTCCTGGGTGACCCAGGGGAAGGAGATCGGGCAGGTGGCGCTGAAATTCGGGGCCAACGACATGGGCAGCATCATGATCGAGGAGAACGTGGTGAAGGCGGCCGGCGCCCACGGCTGCACGACGCGGACCGAGATGGAGCGTCTCATCCGCGAGGCCGGTTACCAGCCGCGCCAGCGCGACACACTCTACAACCCGGTCGCGTAGCCGCCGATGCGCGCGGGGCCGCTCGCGACCGCACGGCTCGCTCTCCCGTTCGCCCTCCTCGCCGCCGGCGCCGGCTCCGTCCCCGCCGTGCCGTTCGAGTCGCCCGGTGGCCTGGTGATCGTGCGCGCCGAAGCGCGGGGCCACGACGCGGCGCGCGCGCGCGTTCTGCATCTCCTGCTCGACACCGGCGACCCGGGCGGCGTCACCCTCACGGCCGCGGCGGCGCGCGCGCTGGGACTGTCCGCCGGCCCCCCGCGACCCGGAGTCGCCCGTGGCATGAACGGTCCCTCGGCGATCGCACGCCGCAGCGCGCGGCTGGACTCGCTGAGTCTCGACGGCGTGACCTGGCGCGATCTCCCGATCGACGTCGTCGAGGGGGCGCGGACGCTGCCGGAGGAGCCGGGAAGCGCGATCGACGGCGCCGTCGGCGTCGATCTCCTGCGCGACCGGCGGCTGACGATCGACTACCCCGCCCGGCGTCTGACGATCGCCTCCGAAGGCGCTGCGGCGACGGGCGACGCGGATGCGACGACCGCGTCGGGCGGGCCGACCGCTCCGCCGGGCGATGTGACCGTCGGGTTGCGTCTCCTCGAGGGCCGTCTGCTGACCTCGATCCGCGCGGGCGGGAAAATCTTCCCCGCCTGGATCGACACGGCTTCCGGCAGGAGCCTGATCGAGCGGGGCGCCGGACTGGAGTCCGAGGCGGCGGGGGTCGCCCGGCTGGTGGATGCCGTGGGGAGCGCGCGATCGTTCCCGGCGATCCGGGTGACCGGCCTGGCGGCGGGCGGCGCGGCGATCGAGTGGGCCGATCTGCTGGAGGTCGATCTCGCCCGCAGCCTGACGGGGATCCTTCCCGGGGGATCGCCGCCCCCGGGGGCGATCCTGGGCGCCGACCTCCTGTCGCGCTACCGGGTCGTGATCGATCCCGCCGCCGGCCGCTTCATCCTCGAGACGGCGCCGGGGCCGTCACCGCGGCCGCCCGCCCCGGATCGGGCGGCGCCGGATGCCGCACGCCCCCCGGCCAGACGCCGGGGATCGGGCGCTCGCAGCGCGGGCAGGCGCCGGACCGGGTCACTCTGAAGGCGCGCACCTGGAAACCCGAGCGCGCCACGACCGTGGCCGCGCAGCCGGGGCACCGCGTGTCCTCCAGGCGGCCGACCGCGCCCGGAATGTTCCCCGCGTAGACGAACCGCAGCCCCTCCCGCTCGCCGATGGCTGCGGCGCGCATCAGGATCGAGACGTCGGTGTCGGCCGGTCCGGTCATCTTGTAGTCGCCGTGGAAGGCGGTGACGTGCCACGGGATATCGGGCGACAGGTCGCGGATGAACCCGGCCATGTCGCGCAGCTCCGCGTCGGAGTCGTTGAATCCGGGGACCAGGAGCGTCACGATCTCCAGCCAGATGCCCCGGCGCCAGACCGACTCGATCGTCCGCAGCACCGCCTCGAGAGTCCCGCCGAGCGACCGGTAGACCCGATCGCGGAACGCTTTCAGATCGATCTTGTAGAGACTGACGTGCGGCTGGATGTAATCGAGCACCCGCTCGGTGCCGTTGCCGTTGCTGACATAGGCCCCGAGGATCCCCGCGCCGCGCGCCTCGCCCAGGATGGCGGCGGCCCATTCGGAGGTGATGAGCGGCTCGTTGTAGGTCGATGCGATGACCTGCGCCCCGCGGCGGCGGGCGATCGCCACCAGCTCGGCCGGCGTGATCGGGCGCGGCTCCGAGACGGCCGTCGGATCGCGGATCGCCTGCGACGTGATCCAGTTCTGGCAGTAGGCGCAATGGTAGTCGCAGCCCAGCATCCCGAACGACAGAGCCTGCGCCCCGGGCAGGGCGTGGAAGAACGGCTTCTTCTCGATCGGATCGCACTGCAGGGCGCCGACGTAGCCCCACGGAACCTGAAGCGTTCCCCGCTCGTTGAATCGGACCTTGCAGACGCCGACGCGACCCTCGGGGATCAGGCAGCGATGCCCGCAGGCGTGACAGCGCACGGCGTCGTTCTCGAGCCGATCGTAGATTTCGCCGGCCCGCGTCATCCCGGCGAGCACGCGCGCCAGGGGAATCGCTGCGGAGGCACCGCTCATTCGAGGTCGAGTATACGCCGCGCTGTGGTAGCCTTGCTTTTCGCCGCCGGGTCCCTCGTCTCCGGAGCCTTCTTGAGCATCGTGCTGGCGATCGTCTCTGCGCTGACCATCCTGATCCTCATCGTCCTCCTCTCCAGCCGCCGCATGGAGACTTCACGCGCCATCCGCCTGCACCTCCCCGCCGACCTGGTCTGGTCCGGGGTCCGCGATTTCGGCGCCCTGCACGCCCGGCATGCGCGCGGCCAGCCGTGGCTGCGCCTCCAATCCTCCACGCTCCTCGAGGGAGACGGGCAGACGACGCAATCGGTCTGGCTCCAGCGGGGGCGGTGGGACGACCAGCCCTACTGGGCGGAGATCGAGCTGGTGGCGATCGAGCCGCCGAACCGCCTGGCGGTCCGCCTGCGGCGCGATTCCCTCGCAACGGAGCGCGGGCTGTGGAGGCATCGCTGCGAGCTGCGGCTCGTCCCCGAGGGCGATCGGGAGACCAAGCTCGTCCTCGTCGTCAGCGCCCGCTTCGCCGGCCTGCGGCTGCCGGTCCTGCGCCGGCTGGCGCCCGAACGTCTGCGGTCCCGGCTGATGGATCTCGCCATGCGATCGATCAAGCACGCCGTCGGAGCGACCGAGGTGACCGCCGGCGCGGCGCGCGGCATGGCACCCGCCGCCGGCCGGTCATCGGCGGACGACCTCGGGTTCCCTCCCCCCGCTCCTCCGCCGCCGATGGGCGATCGGGTCTGAGAAAGATGCGCGCCGCTCGCGTGATTCTGACGGGCGTCACGATCCTGGCGGGCCTCGCCGCGCGCCCGGTCGACGCCGTCGTGGCGCGACGGTCGCTCGGGGGGATGACGATCGAGACACGCGGCATGCGGGTCGTGGTCGCGGCCGTGACCCCCGAGTCCGCCGCGGCGCGCGGCGGACTCCTGCCGGGAGACGTGCTCCTCGTGGTGGACGACCAGGCTCTCGTCGGCCTCGATCGCGTCGCGCCGGACGAGGTGTTCCGGATCATCGATCGGCAGCGCTCCGAATTCGTGCGGCTGGTCATCGGGCGCGGCGCCTCCACGATGGGGGTGATGTTCCGCACGCGTGGTGAGCTTCCCGGCGGCCCGAATCCTCCGACCGACGGCCTCCAGGTGGGCGCCGTGGCCCCGCCGTTCTCGGCCCGCGCGCTCGACGGGAGCGACGTGTCCCTCGCGGCGCTGCGCGGCCGGCCGGTGCTCTTCGACTTCTGGGCCTCCTGGTGCCCGCCCTGCCGCGATTCGGTCATCGGTCTGAGGAGGATCGCCGATCAATACGGCAGCCGGCTCGCGATCGTGGGGATCGGCCTGGACGACGATCCGCGCGCCTTCGAGGCGTTCGTGTTCAACGAGCACCTGCCGGGACATCAGGTGCACGACGGCGGCGCGGCCGGGCCGATCGGTCGCGCCTATGGCGTCCCCGCCACGGGGATTCCGCACGTGGTGCTGGTCGGTCCGGACGGAAAGGTGGCGGCGATCGGCCGCATGGCGGTCGACATCGAGGCGGAGATCACGCGCCTCGCCGGCGCCACGTCCGCCGATCCAGGCGGGGCCGACTGAGCGGGGGCCGGCGGAACCGGGCCCGGCTTCCTGTCGCCATCCTCCTGGTCCTGGTGTCGGCCGGTGCCGCGCTCCGATCGGCGGGCGCCGCCGGGTCGGACCGCATCGACGGCTCCCGCCTGGACGATCCGTTCGCGCTGCGGGGGCAGTACCCCCTGGCGCTTCCCTTTCTCGATCTGACGCCGCGCTCCGCGTTCCTGCTTCCCGACGGCGGCACGCGCTGGAGCGTCGCGCTTGCCTACCTGAGCACGATGACCATGAGCGCCGATCTGGAGACCCTGTATCGTTCCGGCGCCAGGCCGCCGGATGGACGGGTGACGGAGCCGATCCTGACGCAGGTCGCCGCCGCCTCGCGCTCGGGACACGCCTATTACGTCGACGGCGAGACGCTGCGGACCACGCTCGAGGGCGCCCTCGGGGTCGGGACGCGCTGCGAAATCGGCCTGACGCTCCCGCTGGTCTGGCACACGCCCGGCTTCATGGATGGTCCGATCGAGCGCTGGCACAGCTTCTGGGGTTTTCCCGACGGCGGCAGGCCGGCCTTCGACCGCGATCAGTACGTCGTCGGCTACGACGACCGGGGCCGCACCGTCTTTCTCGGGGAGGCGCCGGACGGGATCCGGCCGGGGGACATGGTCCTCTCCGCGAGGCTGGCCTTGCTGGGCGGTGCGGACGGCTCCGCCGCCCTGGCCGTGACCGCCGACATCAAAGCGCCGACCGGGGATCCCGATCGCTTCGACGGGAGCGGATCGTGGGACGAGGGGATCGGCCTGCTCGCCGGCTGGCGCCTGGGCCGCTCGAGCCTCAACTTCGGGGCGCAATATTCGCGGCTCGGCCCCTGGCGGATCGATGATGCTCCGACGATCGGCCATCGGTTCGCCCTGTTCGGGGAGTACGCCTACGGATTCTCGCCGCAGAACGCCTTCGTGGGCCAGATTCTCAGCGGGCACGGACCGTTTCCCAGTCGCGACGGCGGTGACCTCGGAGATCCCACCATCGAGATCGCGCTCGGCGCGCGTCATGCCGCGTCGTCGAAGGACTCGTTCGAATGGGCGATGCTGGAGAACCTGACCTCGCGCCTGAACACTCCCGATTTCGGCGCTTATCTGGGTTGGTCCCGCAGGCTGGGACCACGGAATCCCCCTTGATCGACGACTAGGGGAAAACCCGTAGATTTTCACGCCGGGGACATCCGATGGCTCGAGAATCGACCGCCCCGATCGTGCCGAAATTCCGGCCTATGACTTTTTCCATTGCCACGATCTGGCCACTTAGGTATGATTTTGGCCGGGGGAACATCTCGTCCGGTTTCGTGGAGTAGGGTCTGCACCCTAGCCCCCACGCATCGACCTGGGAGGAAGTCAGCGCAATGGAATCTCTCGACAAGGCGGCCATCGGCCAGAGAATCAAGAGTTTGAGAAAGTCGCGCGGCCTGCGGCAATGGCAGATGGCGCAGTTCCTGGGCGCCACCCAGCCCGCGATCCATAAGTATGAGAACGGCATCCTCCCCGAGGTGAAGCGTCTCGTCGAGCTGGCCCGCATCGGCGGCACGTCGGTGGAGTGGATCCTCACCGGCATGCACTGGGAGAACGGATCGCCGGAGATGCCGCGGATGGATCGGGAGGTGTTCGAGCTGGCGCGTCAGGTTCATGCCTACACCCCCGAGCAGCGCCGCGCGGTCGAGGCCGCGCTCGAGGTCCTGCACGCCGCGAGCGGTCACCTGAGCGCCCAGCAGAAGACCGGCGAGACACGCGAGCTTGGCGACGCGGAGATTGGACGGCTGGTGCGGTCGTTCCAGGCCCACGCCCTCGAGCCGCTGATGACCGCGCTCGGGATCTACGAGGCGATCGTCGCCGCCATGGCCCGCAGCCGCGTGCGCGACATGAAATCGTTCACGCGCCCTGCGGCGGAGGACGGCCCGGACGAGGACGACGCGAGCTCCGACCCCGCCGCCCTGCGGACCAGCGCCGGCTGAACACCCTCGCATGAGGGACCTCTTCGACAACGAGGACGATTCCGGGGACCGGTCGCGTCATCCGGCGGCTCGTCCCGCTCCCCTGGCGGAGCGGATGCGGCCGCGCTCCCTGGACGAGATCGTCGGGCAGGAGGAGCTGCTCGGGCCCGGGGCGCCGCTGCGCGGCGCCATCGATCGCGATCAGGTCGCGTCGATGATCCTGTGGGGTCCTCCCGGCTCCGGCAAGACGACCCTGGCGCGGCTGATCGCCGACCTCACCCGGTCCCGGTTCGTGTCGTACAGCGCCGTCCTCGCGGGGATTCGGGAGATCAAGGACATCATGGCCGCCGCGCAGCGCTCGGCCGCGGCCGGTGGCGCGCGCACCTTTCTCTTCGTCGACGAGATCCACAGGTTCAATCGCGCCCAGCAGGACGCCTTCCTCCCCCACGTGGAGCGCGGCACCATCGTGCTCATCGGGGCGACGACCGAGAATCCGTCCTTCTCGATCAACGCGGCCCTCCTGTCGCGCTGCGCGGTGCACGTCCTGCGGGCGCTGTCCGACAACGACCTCCTGGTGCTGCTGCGCCGGGCGCTCGGGGACGACCGGGGACTCGGCGCCGAGCGGCTCCGGATCGCGGACGCCGACCTGCGTCTGGTGGCCGAGCGCTCATCGGGCGACGCCCGGCGCGCCCTCAACAACCTCGAGGCCGTCGCCCTCGCGGCCGGGCCGGGCGGCGAGGAGCGGACCCTCACCCGCGCCGGGATCGAGCAGGCGATGCAGCGCGCGGCGCTGCTCTACGACAAGACCGGCGAGGAGCACTTCAATCTCATCTCGGCGCTCCACAAGTCCCTCCGCAACAGCGACGCCGACGCGTCGCTCTACTGGCTGGTGCGGATGATCGAGTCGGGCGAGGATCCGCTCTACCTGGCGCGCCGGATGATCCGCTTCGCCAGCGAGGACGTCGGAAACGCCGACCCCATGGCGCTGCAGGTCGCCCTCGCGGCGCGCGACGCGTTCGAGTCGCTGGGCCTGCCCGAGGGTGCGCTGGCCCTGGCCCAGGCCGCCCTCTATCTCGCCGCCGCCCCGAAAAGCAATTCCGTGACCCTGGCGTACGGCCGCGTGCTGGACGATCTGAAGCAGGGCCTGAGCGATCCCGTCCCGCTGGCGCTGCGCAATGCTTCGACCGGGCTGATGAAAGACCTCGGCTACGGCCGCGGATATCGCTACGCCCACGACGAGGCCGCGGGGACCGCCGCCCTCGATTGTCTCCCGGAGAGACTCAGAGGCCGGCGCTACTTCGAGGCCAGACCGGTGGGCGAGGAGAAGGAGCTCGGCGAGCGGCTGCGACGGGCGGCGGAGGCGCGGGCCCGCGCGGAAGCCGGCCCGACGCGACCTCAGGAGGGCGGCGCAACCGGACGGCCGGTCACTTCCGTGCCGCCACGCCGGCCTCCCGGACGAGCCGCCACGTAGCGTCCTTGCCGGGACAGAATTCGCACAGCGGCAGGATCGCGCCCTGCGTCATCTCGCGGATCGTCTCGCGCCCCTCGAGGCGGCATTGCACGCAGCGATAGGTGCCGGCGAACCGGCACGGCTCACCGCTCTTCCAGGTCTTCGATGAGTTCACGATCCGGCTCCGCGGGTGGCGGAAAAAAATTGAGGGGTGACGAACGTCACCCCTCGATAAAGATTTCCGGTCAGGTTCAGGCTTTCTTCTTCCCTTTCTTCTTGGCGGCCTTCTTCTTCTTCGGAATGGCACTCACCTCCCTTCGCTGTGGCGTTCAGGATCGGACGTGAGATGGGTGGAGCCCGCCGCGACATGGGGCTGCGTCGTTCGTGACGGCGGACGAGCGGAAGCCCGAAGCGCGGGCCCGCAGGAGAGCGGAAGCGATGGAGTCTGCCTGTTGGGTGTGATGTGAGAGCGAGCGAATTTTCGTCGCAATCATTTCGTCGCATTTCATACCATGACGATCGATCACTGTCAATACGGATCGACGCTTCGATCGCGACAACGACGCACGCGATCGCGCGGCGCCGCACGCGATCGAGCACGCGGCGCGCGCGTATCGACGCGTGTATCGCGTATCTACGCGCGTATCGAGCCGGCGCATGATCGTCGCCGCTCATGAACACCACGACGCTACGCGGATCACGCGGATCGTGATGCTGTGTGAGACACGACCGCTCGACGGCGCGAAGATGCGCCGACCTCGCGAGGGCGATCGCGCCGCGCGCGCGTGTCGGCGATCGTGTCTTGTCTTCGCGAGCGATGCGTTTGTCGGGAACGAGCGAGCGGAGGTACTTGACCCAGCGGGGTCGATCACGGTACCTTTTCCCCGCCCGCCACGAGCGGGGCCCGTTCTGGGTCCCTTTTTGGGAACGGCCATAACCGTTGAACGACGAGCAGCGCACCGGCCCGGTCCGGCAACCGATTCCCGTGGTTGACGGGCACGACCCGGCCGACGGATCGCAAACGATGCAGCACGGATCACCCCCCAGCACACCGGGGTCAGGCCCGCATGGTGGTGGTGCGGGCGGACCCGGCGGACACGGTCACGGTCACGACGACGGCCATCGCCGCTCGCGGCGCCGTCGCCGTGGCCGCCGCTGGCGTCGCGGCCGCGAGCAGGGAGGCCAGAACCCCTCCGCCCAGGGCAACGCGCCGCACGGCGGGCCGCAGCCGCACGGCGGCGGCGCCGCGCATCCGGCACGCGCGCACGCCCCGGCGCCGGCTCCCTCGGGGGCGCCGTTCGACACCAGCGGCGTGCTCGAGGTAGCGCAGGACGGCGGCGGATTCCTCCGCCAGCCCTTGCGCAACTACCGCCCTTCCACCGACGACGTCTACGTGCCGCGCGATCTCCTGGCGCCCTACGCCCTCCCGAGCCACACCGGCCCGACGGGCAACGGGACGGGACTCGAGGGTTGCGAGGTCGAAGGTCTCGCGATCGGCCCGCGTCCGGGCGCCGAGCCGGCTCCCGTTCACGAGGAGGAACGCCACGGCGGGCGGCATCGCGGTCAGCACGCGCGGCGCGGCGGCGGTGGTGGCGGTGGCGGCCGGGGCAACGGTCCGCGTCTGAGCGAGATCCGCACCCTCAACGGTCTGGCGCCCGACGCGTTCGCGCAGCGCCGTCCGTTCTCGACCCTGACCTCGATCGATCCGTTCGAGCGCATCCGGCTGGAGACGGAGCCTGCGGAGGTCTCGACCCGCGTCATCGATCTCCTCACGCCGATCGGCAAGGGCCAGCGCTGCCTGATCGTGGCGCCGCCGCGAGCCGGAAAGACGACCCTGCTGCAGAAGATCGCGGCGGCCATCTCGAAAAACCATCCGGAGATCCACCTGGTGGTCCTCCTGGTCGACGAGCGCCCCGAGGAAGTCACCGACATGAAGCGCAACGTCAACGGCGAGGTGATCGCCTCGTCCTCGGACGAGCTGGCGCGGCAGCATGTGTCGCTGGCGCGCATCGTGCTCGAGCGCGCGCGCCGACTGGTCGAGGTCGGGCACGACGTCGTCATCCTCCTCGACTCGCTCACCCGCCTGGCGCGGGCGCACAACGCCGCCACGCCCGGGACGGGTCGCACGTTGTCCGGCGGTCTCGACGCCCGCACCATGGAGCAGCCGCGCCGCCTGTTCGGAGCGGCGCGCAAGGCGGAAGAGGGCGGCAGCCTCACGGTCATCGCGACCGCGCTGGTCGACACCGGCTCGCGCATGGACGACGTCATCTTCCAGGAGTTCAAGGGCACCGGGAACATGGAGCTGGTGCTCGATCGCGCCCTGTTCGAGCAGCGCATCTACCCCGCCGTCGACATCGCGCGCTCCGGGACTCGCAAGGAGGAAAAGCTCTTCGCCAAGGAGGACGTGCCGCGCATCCACCGGCTGCGCCGCGTGCTCTTCGACATGAAGCCGAACGACGCGATGATGAAGCTCATCGACAAGCTGTCGAAGTACCCCTCGAACGCCGCCTTCCTCAAGGCGATCGACGCCTGAGACGCCGCGGTCGCGGTGCGTTTTCCCTCGCACCGCGCGCTTGACAGCCGGACTTCGAGACCTTAGGATCTCCGCGTCTTGGAAGCGAAGCTCTTGGACGGACGTCGAACCCCAGGGATGCTTGAGACTTCCCTGGGGCTATTTTTTTGTGCCGGCGAAAGGCCGGCGCGCTTCCGCGAACGGGGCCCCTCGGTCCCGGTTCACGCCCGTCTGGATGCAATGGCAAGGAGGATCGTCAAGTGTCAACAGGTCGCGTGAAGTGGTTCAACAACAGCAAGGGATATGGCTTCATCGAGAGCGAGGGCGGCAAGGACGTCTTCGTGCACTACTCGGCCATCCAGGGGCAGGGGTATCGCTCCCTCGAGGAAGGGCAGGCGGTGGAGTTCGAGGTGCAGCAGGGCCAGAAGGGCCCGCAGGCGGCCAACGTTCGCCTGATCTGACCCCGCCGGATCGCCGCCGGCGCCGGCTCCTGCCGGTCGGCCGGGCGAGCATGGCGACATCGAGGGCCCCGGGGATGTCCCGGGGCCCTTTTTCTTTTCGTCCCCCGCCGCCGAGGCGCGGGAGGGCGCATCCGGTCAGAGGCTGTTGAGATAACCCTGGAGGCGGCGGCGGTCGCGCGTGTCGAGGCGCACGAAGAGCAGCGCGGCCTCGTACGGGAACCCGTAATGCGGCTCGGGTCGGTTGACGCAGCGCAGCACCTGCGCGTCGAGAACGATGTTCTGCGGCTCGTTCAGGTTGCCGCCCGCGAGCGTGACGGTCAGGTGCAGGATCGTGCCGCCGGCGAGAAGCGACGGCGACACGCAGCGGGCGCCGCCGACCCCGATGTCGATGGTGGTGAGCTGAAGACCGGCCGCGACCCGGTCGCCCGACACGACCCGCATGTCGAGGCGCGCCATGAATCGGTGATGCTGCCGTTTCTCGGCGCCCGCGCCCATGGGCGCATCCTACCACGCCGCCGGAGCGCCGGGACCGCCCGCGGCGGTCAGCGCTTGAAGTGGAACGGGACGCTGGTCACGACGACTCCGGGACGGAACAGAAGGGCGCCCTTGATGAGGAAGGCCGACTGGTTGTGGAACAGCCCCTCCCACCAGTGGGCGGTCACGAACTCCGGCAGGACGACGGTCACCATCTCGTTGCGCCGCCGGCCGTGCATCAGGTCGTCGATGTAGTCGACCATCGGCCGGATGAGCGACCGGTAGTCCGATTCGAGGATGCGCAGCGGCACTCCCCCGCCCCAGGTCTTCCACTGGTTCTGGATCTGCTCGACGCGCACGGGATCGAGGGCGACGTGGATCGCCTCCACCTCGTGGGCGATCGACTTGGCGTAGCGCAGCGCGTAGACCGTGGCGCGATTGACCGCCGAGATCGGCACGATCGCGGTGTGCCGGATCGGCCGCTCGGGCTCGATCTCGACCAGCGAGAGCTGGGTGCGCACGTAGAAGTAGTGCCGGTGCGTGCGCAGGAACAGCACCATCAGGATCGGGATCAGCACGATCACGATCCAGGCTCCGTGCGTGAACTTGGTCGCCGCGATGACCAGGAGGGCCGCGCCCGTGGCCGTGGCGCCCGCGGCGTTCACCGCCGCGTGCAGACGCCAGCGTCCGTCGCGGGTGCGCAGGTGCCGCATCACCATCCCCGCCTGGGACAGCGTGAACGCCAGGAAGACGCCGACGGCGTAGAGCGGGATGAGGGCGTGCGTCTCGCCGCGGAAGAGGATCATCAGCAGCATCGCGGCGGCGGAGAGGATGATGATCCCGTTGCTGAACACCAGCCGGTCCCCGAGCGTCGCCAGCTGGCGCGGCAGGAACCGGTCGCGGGCCAGGATCGACGACAGCCGCGGGAAATCGGCGAAGGCGGTGTTGGCCGCCACCAGCAGGATCGCGGCGGTGCCGGCCTGGAGCACGTAGTACATCGGTCCGGTGCCGAGGATCGCCCGCCCGAGCTGCGAGATGACCGTCTGCCCCGCCCCCGGCACGATGGCGTAGGCGTGCGCCAGCCAGGTGATCCCCAGGAAGAAGGAGCCGAGGATCGTGCCCATGATGAGCAGCGTGACCGCGGCGTTGCGCGACTCGGGCGGCTTGAACGCCTGCACGCCGTTGCTGATCGCCTCGATCCCGGTGAGCGCGGTGCACCCGGAGGAGAAGGCGCGCATCAGGAGAAAGAGCGTCAGCGTGGCCGTGGCCGGCGGGAGCACGGCCGCCGGCGCCTCGACCGCCGGCAGGCCGTGAGCGTGGCGCCACAGACCGGCCACGATCACGATCGCCATGGAGGCGACGAAGGTGTAGGTGGGGATCGCGAACAACCGGCCCGACTCGCGCACGCCGCGCAGGTTGCCGACGGCGATGATGGCGACGAACACGATCCCCAGCGCCACCTTGTGGGGGAGCAGGTACGGAACGGCCGACGTGACGGCGGCCACGCCGGCGGCCGCGGAGACCGCCACGGTCAGGATGTAGTCGATGAGCAGGGCCGCGGCCGCCACCAGGCCCGGCATCGTGCCCAGGTTTTCCCGCGCCACGATGTACGAGCCGCCGCCATCCGGATACGCATGGACGGTCTGCTGGTACGAGACCACCAGGATGAGGAGAAGGCTGACGATGAGCGTGGCGATCGGCAGCGAGTATTCCATCGCCGCCGCCCCCGCCAGGGTCAGCACCAGGAGGATTTCCTCCGTCGCGTAGGCGACGGACGACAGCGCGTCGGACGAGAAGACGGCGAGCGCCAGCGGGATGCCGAGACGCTGCTCCTTGGCCCGCTCGGTCTCGAGCGGCGTGCCCAGAAACCATCGCTTCCAGCTCATCTCACGCCACCAGGAACCAGACGATCGGCGCGACCGCGATCCGGTACCACGCGAACGGGCGCAGGGTGAGCCGGCCCAAAAGCGCGATGAACGTGCGGATGGCCGCCGCCGCGGCCACGAACGAGACCACCAGCCCGACGGCGAACGGGAGGGCGTCCGCGGACGACAGGAGCGCGCGGCTCTTGTACAGGTCGAAGAGCGTCGCCGCCGCCAGCACGGGCACCGCCGCCAGGAACGAGTAGGTCGCGGCGGCGCGCCGATCGAGACGGCACATCAGCCCGCCCACGATGGTGGCGCCCGAGCGCGACACGCCCGGCCAGAGGGCGAGACACTGGCACAGGCCGATCAGGAGCGCCTGGCGCCAGCCGATCCCGTCCACGTCCTCGATCGCGGGCGCGGGACGCAGCCACTCCGCCAGCAGGATGCCGACGCCCCCCACAAACAGCCCGATCGCCACCGGCCCCGTCCCGAACAGGCGGCTCTTGACCAGGTCGTGCAGCAGGGCGCCCGCCACCAGCGCCGGCGCGGTGGTCAGGGCCAGCAGGCCGATCCCGCGCGCTCCCGAGAAGGCGCGCTTCGGGTCGGGCCGCAGCAGCCCCAGGAACCGATCCCGCTCCAGCCAGACCACCGCCATGATGGCCCCGAGCTGGATGAAGATCTCGAAGGTCGAGGCGCGCTCCCCGGTGAAGCCGAGCACGTGCCCCGCGATGATCAGGTGTCCTGTCGAGGAGACCGGGAGGAACTCCGTGAGGCCTTCCACCACCCCCATGATGGCGGCCACCAGAAGCAGGGTCATGGGCGCGGAGAGTACCGCCAGCAGGGGCCGCGGTGCAAGCCGAGCTCAGTCGCGCGGCAGTCCGGGCGGGGGCGGCGGACCTTTGAAACGCCCGGCCTTGTCCGGCGCGAGTAAGGCCCGCTCCTTGCGGGCGGTGACGTCGATCAGGACCCCGTGCCAGGCCTGGGGACGGCCGGCGGGGTCGCAAAGCAGCACCGCCTCGTCCCGGAACCAGTGCGTGTTGCCGCTGCGGTCGAGGAGCCGGTACTCGCTCCGGACGAACCCGCGGCCCCGGGTCTTCGCCTCCTCGGACGCGTCGATCACCGCCTGCACGTCGTCCGGGTGGACCAGCTTGCCGAACAGGTCGGGGTCCTCGATCCAGGCGCGCGGCGTGTAGCCGAGGACCGCCTCCGATTCCTGGCCGACGAAGTAGGTCCGGTAGGGAAAGTCGACGTCGCAGGTGTAGACGATGGCGGAGATGTCCTCGAGGAGGTTTCTCAGACGGCCGTCGGTCTCCACCAGGCTGGTCATCAGGTGGGTCGTCTGCAACGCCACCGCCGCGATGTTCGCCGTGTAGACGGCCAGCCGCACCTGCATCCGGTCCCAGGCCTGCGGTCGCGGCGTGGTCAGGATGAGAAGACCGAACGACTTCCCCGCTCCCAGCAGCGGCACGTAGGCGGCGCTGCCGATCTGGAGAAGATCCCGGGCATCCGGATTGACGCGGCGATCGCGCGTGGCGTCGTGGATGACCACCGGTCGGCGCGTCGAGAGCGCCTCGTTCGCCGCCTGTCCCCGCTCCAGCTCGAAGCGCGCCTTCGGGGCGTCGGGGGGATGGTGTCCGCTGCTCGCCAGACCGAACAGCGTCCGCTCCCCGCGGTCGACCAGCGCCAGATGGGCCGCGGAGACGCCGACCACCTCGACGGCGCCGTCGACGATGAAGCGGAGCGTGTCCCTCTCGGCGTGCAGGGTCGCGATCTCCCCCGCCAGCCGGCAGAGCCGATCGAGACGACCGACCAGCTCGCTCTGGCTGAGACGCTTCGATCCGGGCTTCCGTGGGGGCATCGTCCTCCACCCCCGGTGGCGAAATCGGGGCGTGCGGCGATGCGGTCCTTCTACCGTGTGCGGAGCCCCGTGTCAACATGAGATATCGCGGCGGCTTCAGTTGACAGATCGCCGCCCCGCGGTCTATACGGGCGCGGCATGCGTGGGGGAGCGCTCGTGACACTGGGCCTGGCGGCAATCGCTTTCCTCGGCGCTTCGCGGGCGCGCGCCGCCGCGGCGGGCGGACCCGCGCCGGCTCCGGGCGGCACCGGCCAGACCGCCCTGACCCTCGAGCGTGTGGCCCGGTTCCCGCCGCCCGGCAACCGGGTCCCGACCGGCTTCCGGTTCACCCATGACGGCCGCATCCTTTATTACCTGGCGCTCGACGGCGACGCGGACGTCCGGATGCTGGTGCGCGAGGAGGTCAAGACCGGCCGGCGCGAGGTGGTGGCCCGCGCCGAGGACCCGGGCCGGGCGCCGTCCCGCGAGGAGGTCCTGCGCCGCGAGCGGCTCCGCTTGCAGGACCGCGGGATCACCCAGTTCGTCCTGGCGGCCAAGACCGACCGCGTGGTCTACGTCTGGGCGGGCGATCTCTATCTGGCCCGGCCGGGCGGCGAGCCGATCCGGCTGACACGATCCGAGGCGCCCGAGCAGGATCCGCAGCTCTCGGCCGACGGCCGGCGGCTCGCCTTCGTCCGCGACGGCGAGCTGTACGTGCTCGACGTCGAGACGCTCGAGGAGCGGCGGCTGACCTCGGGCGCCAGGGACGGCGTCACCAACGGCCTCGCCGAGTACATCGCGCAGGAGGAGATGGATCGCCGCAGCGGCTTCTGGTGGTCGCCCGACGGCAGCCGGATCGCCTACGCGCAGGTGGACGAGACCGGCATCCCGATCTACCCGATCGTCCATCAAGGCGGCGATACCTGGGACGTCGAGACGCACCGTTATCCGTTCGCGGGCGGACCGAACGCCCGGGTCCGTCTCGGGATCGTCTCCTCGGCGGGCGGCGACACCACCTGGCTCGACCTCGCCCCCGCGGGCGAGGACGTCTATCTCGCACGGGCGCGCTTCGGGACCGACGGCGCGCTGTACGTCCAGGTCGAGAGCCGCGATCAGAAGACGCTGCGCCTCCTGCGCTTCGCCGCGTCGGGCGGGCCGGCCACCCAGATGCTCGAGGAGCGCTCTGAGACCTGGATCAACCTCGGCGACGATTTCCACCCTCTGGAGAAGGGGGGATTCCTCTGGTCGAGCGAGCGCTCGGGATGGAAGCACCTCGAGCTGCGCGGCGCGGACGGCGGCCTCGTGCGGACCCTGACCTCGGGACCCTGGGCCGTCGACCGGCTCGAGGGCGTCGACGAGAAGCGCGGTCTGGTCTATTTCACCGCGGGGCGCGAGACGCCGCTCGAGAAGAGTCTCTACCGCGTGCCGCTCGGCGGCGGCGAGACGGAGCGGATCACGCCGCAGGCCGGGTTCCACGCCGTCGTGGCCTCGCCCGAGGGAAGCCACTTCGTCGACGCGTTCGACAGCGTCCGGACGCCACCCGTCGTCACCCTGTGCAGTGCGGGCGGAAAGACGATCCGCACGCTGGAGGCGAACGACGATCCGGAGATCGCGGCGCTTGGACTCCCGGCCCCGGAGCTGGTGAGCCTGCACGGCCCGGACGGCACCCTCCTCTACGGCGCCATCTTCAAGCCGCCCGATCTTCCGCCGGGACGCCGCTGCCCCGCTCTCGTGCGGGTCTACGGCGGACCGACGGCGCAGACGGTGAAAAACTCGTGGGAGCTGACACAGGATCTACGCGCGCAGTACCTGGCCCGGCAGGGCTACGTCGTCTTCCGGCTCGACAACCGCGGCACGCCGCGCCGCGGGCGCGCGTTCGAGAGCGCGCTGTACCATCGGCTCGGATCGGTCGAGGTCGAGGACCAGATCGCGGGCGCGCGCTGGCTCGCGTCGCTTCCCTACGTGGACGGCGGACGGATCGGGATCTACGGCTGGTCCTACGGCGGGTACATGGCCGCCCTCGCGGTGCTCAAGGCGCCCGAGCTTTTCCGCGCCGCGGTCGCCGGGGCGCCGGTGACCGGCTGGGACGGGTACGACACGCACTACACCGAGCGCTACATGGGAACGCCGGAGGGCAATCCTTCAGGGTATCGGGCGGCGTCGGTTCTGACGCTGGCGGCGACGCTCCAGAATCCGCTGCTCATCATCCATGGGATGTCGGACGAGAACGTTCACTTCCGGCACACGGCGCGGCTTCTCAACGTCCTCAACGCCGCGCACCGGCCCTACGACCTGCTCGTCTTCCCGGACGAGCGCCATCTCCCCCGGGCGCTCTCCGATCGGGTCTACATGGAGGAGCGCCTCCTCCGGCATTTCGATCGCGCCCTGAAGAACCCCTGAAAAGCATCGGGGCCGCCCCCTTGCGGGGAGCGGCCCCATCTGCATGTCGGCGTCTTGGAGGTCGTTAGACCTTGCGGACGTTGGCCGCCGCGGGGCCCTTCTGCCCCGAGGTGATCTCGAACTCGACCGTGTCACCTTCCTGGAGGGTGCGGAACCCCTGGGCCTGGATGGCGGTGTGATGGACGAAGACGTCCTTGCTGCCATCCTCCGGCGTGATGAACCCGTAACCCTTCGCATCGTTGAACCACTTCACTTTACCTCTGGGCATAACGAACCAACCTCCAGAAAGCACGGACTGACCCGGACCGGCCGACGCCACCGCTGGCGCGATTCACCTTGATCCTGAAACCGGGGAGCCCATGGGAATGGCACATTCTCCTAGAAGTATGTCGCCGCTGTCTAGTCCCCCTCCCCGGGTTTCATGCAGGGGGTGAAACGGAGGCATTTCCCGCTCCCCGGCCGCGCCTGAACAGGGCATAGGTCAAGGGGCCCGAGCCGAAGAGCGCCAGATCGACAGCGAGCTGTCGCGGCTCGAGCCGGCCGCCGTTCCAGATCTGCTGGCCGACGACGAAGATCGCGATCACGAGGACCGGCGTCATCATCACCAGGAGCCCCGCTCTTCCGAGCGGCACCCGGAACGGCGCCGAGGTGGAGCCCTCGGGCGCCGGGCCGCTGCGACGCAGCTTCAGGAGCGAGGCGCAGATCAAGATGTAGGCGAGGACCTGGACGACCGAGAACAGCCCCGCGAGCGCCGCGAACGGCTGCCGGGCCAGGAGGCTCAGCGCGACCGCCCCGACCAGGAGCGAGACGACCGGCGTCCCGAAGCGCCGGCTTACCCCGCCGAACAGGCGCGGAAAGAGCCCGTCCTCCGCCATCACCATCGGCAGGCGCGATTGCCCGAGGATGGTCACCATCAGGATGCAGGCGTTGCTGACCAGCCCGCCGACGGTCATCGCGCTCTTCAGCCACTCCCCGCCGATCGAGCCGGCCAAAACGGAGAAGTGCGCCTCGCCCCAGCCGCTCCAGTCGTCGCAGGCGGCGAGTCCGACGACGGTGGGGACCAGGTAGCTGAGGACGACCATCGGCACGGTGAAGGCCAGGGCGATCGGGAAGGCGCGCGACGGGTTCTCGACCTCGCCGGCGTTGGGGGTCAGCTTCTCGTATCCGGAGAAGAGCCAGATGGCGATCATCAGGCCCGCGGCGGCCCCCCCTGCGATCCCCTTGTCCGGGTGGGCGAACGGGACCATCGGATTGAAGCGCCACTGGAGCAGCCCGCCGATCGTCAGACAGAGGAACGGCAGGAAGACGAGCGTCGTGAGCACGACCGAGGTGTCGCCGACCAGACGAATCCCGAGGATGTTCAAGATCGTCGTCCCCCAGATCACCGCGAGCGCGACCTCCCACCGGCCGTCGTCGCCGAGGGCGGGGATCATCACCTTGAGATAGTTCGCGAACAGGACGGCGAAGGCCGCGTTGGTCGCAAGATTGGCCAGCCAGACGAGCCAACCCGCCTGATAGCCGACGAAGTCGCCGAACGCCATCCGCGCCCAGCGGTAGTATCCACCCTCGACCGGGTGGTGCGACGAGAGCTCGGCGCAGGTCAGCGCCAGGGGCACGACCCAGAGGATCGGCAGCGCGATCATCATGGCGATCGCGAGGCCGGGACCCGACGCCGACACCATCTCCTCCAGACCGTAGGCGCCGCTGCAGACGACGGAGTAGGTCAGGAAGACGAGATGGAACGTGGTGGCGCGGCGGGGCGTCCGCGCCAGCGCCGCTGGCTCCGACATTGGTAGATTCTACGTGACTCCGTGGGTCACGCGACGGATCATGCCCTACCGAACCCAGCCACGCAGCCTATTCTTCCTGCGCGCTCGCCGATCAGTTGCGGCCCGGCGGAAGCCTGCGGGTCGGAAGTCCGGAAATCTCAATCGTTCCGATGTCGTAGTCAACGCAGCCATCCTGGCTTCTGAAGAAGCAGGCGGTGAGCTGCACGAGCAGCCGTCCGTTGGCCGCGTCGATCGTCTCGACGGGCGAATACCAGAACTGTTTGCGTGGATCGGGGTCGGGTTGACTGCAATCGGCGGGCGCCACGCAGAGGACGCTGAACAGCCGCAGGACGTCCTCGGTCGCGCCGTCGGGGGTGACGCGCTGGATGAGGTACCCGCGCCGTGCCGCATCGAACTGGATGTCGTACGACGCGTAGAGATTGGCCCAGTGGTAGAAGTTGCCGGCGGCGTCGAATCCGATGGGCTGACCGCGCCACGGGAAGACGTGCGGGTCGATGGGATGGCTGCGCGACAGGCATTCGAGGGGGGCGAGATAGGGATCTCTCGGTCCGTCGCACGGGCCTCCCTGCTGACCGAGAGGCGTCTCGCGGACGACACGGACCGACATCCCGGGCTGGAGAGGCTCGGCCGCCTCGGCCGGACTGACGGTCCGATCCACTTGCGCCAGACAGGGCACGGAGACGACCGGGCCGATCAACGGCAAGGCAAGCGGAAGGAGCAGCGGAAGGAACAAGCCCCTGACGATTCGCATGGGCGCCTCCTTTGAGTGGTATGGATTGGCCCCAGTATGCGCGCGTGCGCTTGCGAGGCGCAAGCCGTGCGAGGGGTTCGTCGTGATGGCTCCGCCGTCCGCGCGACGCGGACGCGGACCGGCCTGGGCTTCCTACGCGCCTCGGGAGGGGCGCAGGGATCGAAGGGCGTCGCGGGTCATGAGGCGCGCCATCTCCTTGCGCCAGCGGACGCCGAAATCGGTGTTGTCGACCGGCTTCGCCCTGGGGTAGGCGAGACGCGAGGCGGCGTCGATGGACTCGTCGTCGAGCGGCCGGCCGACGAGGGCCGCGGCCGCCTCCGCCGCTTCGACGGGCGCGGGCGAGACGGCGCCGAGCCAGAGGCGCGCCTCGGAGACGCTCGGGCCGTCGAACCTCAGGGCGGCCGCCACTCCGAGCACCGGGAAATCGAACGCCTCGCGGCGTCGCAGTTTCCGGTAGGCGGTGCGCCATCCGGCCGCCGGCGGCAGATCGATCGCCGTCAGGATCTCGTCCGGACGCCTGGTCAGGTACTTGATTCCGTCGCGCTGGTACAGATCGGCGGCCGCGAGGGTGCGTTCACCGTCCTTCGACACCAGGCGCAGCCGCGCCCCCAGCGCGCAGAGCATCGGCGCGGTGTCGCTCGAGGAGACGGCGAGGCAGACGTCGCTTCCGGGCGCCACCCAGCAGACCGTCCCGTCGCACTTCATGCAGAAGTTGATGGCGCGACGCCACTCGTAGTTCTGGTTGTAGTAATTGCAGCGCGTGTCGAGACAGACGTTGCCGCCGATCGTCCCCATGTTGCGCAGGATCGGGGTGGAGATCGAGTGCACCGCCTCGTGCAGCCCCGGGTACTTCGCGCGCAGAAGGGGGCTCTCGTCCAGGTCGGTCAGCGTCGTGGCCGCGCCGATCGTCAGTCCCTTCGCGGCGCTGCCGCGCACCCCGCGCAGCTTCTCGAGGCGCCGCAGGCCGACCAGCACCGCCGGCGTCTGGTGCCGGCGCTTCATGTTCGGATAGAGATCGGTGCCGCCCGCCACCAGCATCGCGGCCGGGCCCTCGGCCGACAGGACGCGCGCCGCCTCGCGCAGGGTCTTCGGCGCCAGGTACCGGAACCGCGGCAGGCGCATCATCGGCGCACGCCCCCCGGGCCGGTCTCGGCCGGGACGCCGCGCGGCGCCTCGACGGCGCGCCCGGTTCCCCCTTCCCACGGCGTCGGCACGCGGATCGCCTCCGGCCATTCGACGCGCGGCAGCCGGCCCGGGCCGTACCGCTTCGCGGGCGACTCGAGCGCCTTGACGATCTTCTCGGGCGTGATCGGGACCTCGTCGACGCGCACCCCGACGGCGTCGAAGACGGCGTTCGCGACCGCCGGCGGGATCGGCAGGAGCGGGCCCTGGCCGACCTCCTTGGCGCCGAACGGGCCGTTCGGGTCGGGGTCTTCGACGAGGAAGGTCACGACCTCCGGCATCTCCATCGTGGTCGGGCTCTTGTATTCGAGCATCGACGGGATCTTGTGGACTCCCTGGCGGTTGGCGCGGAAGACCTGCTCTTCCATGAGCGCTTCGCCGAGCCCCATGTAGACGCCCCCCTCGACCTGCCCCATGACCAGCATCGGGTTGATCGAGCGGCCGACGTCGTGCGCGACGTGGATGCGCTCGACCTTGATCCAGCCGCTCTCGGGATCGACGTCCACCTCGACCACCGCGGCGCTGTAGGAATAGGCGGGCGACGGCCCGACGCCGGCGCCGCGATAGCGCCCCGCCGACGGCGGCGGCGTGTAGGAGCCGACGGTGCCGATCGTGCCGAAGCGCGCCTCCGCGAGGACGACGGCCTCGGCGAAGTCCATGCCGCGGGCGGGATCGGCGACGTCGAAGACGCGGCCGGCCGCGAATCCCACCTGGTCGGCCGGGACCTCGAGCTTCGCGGCCGCCGCCTTGGCGAGCAGCTCACGGGCGCGCTCGGCGGCCTGAATCGCCGCGTGCCCCATCATCAGCGTGACGCGGCTGCTGTACGACCCGAGATCGACCGGTGTCAGGTCGGTGTCCGAGACGCACAGCCGGATGTCGAGCGGATCGATCCCCAGGACCTCGGCCACGAACTGGGCCAGGACGGTGTCGGATCCCTGCCCGATGTCGGTCTCGCCGCAGAAGACCGCGACGCCGCCGCCGCGGTCGAGCTTGAGCTGCACGCCGGTGTGCGGCATGGCGTTCCAGTAGATCGGCAGCCCGGCGCCGCAGATGTAGGACGAGCAGGCGAGCCCGATCCCCTTTCCGTGCGGCAGGCGGCCATGACGCTCGCGGAAGCGGCTGCTCGCCACCACCTTCTCGATGCACGGCCCCAGCCCCATCGATCCGATCCGAAGATAGTTCGCGGTCAGGCTGTCGGGCGGGACCAGATGCCGCAGGCGCAGGTCGGCGGGATTGATGAGCAGGCGCTCGGCGATCTTGTCGAGCTGCACTTCGAGTGCGAAGCGCGGCTGCGGCGTGCCGTGGCCGCGCTTCGGCCCGCACGGCGGCTTGTTGGTGAAGAAGCGCGCCCCGTCGAAACGGTAGTGCGCGATCGGGTAGGTGACGGTCTGGAGCGCCCCGGTGTAATAGGTGCTCGCGACGCCGTACGAGCCGTATCCCCCGCCGTCGAGGTACGACTGGAAGTGCAGGGCGGTGATCGACCCGTCCTTCTTGACCCCGGTCTTCGCCTTCATCAGCACCGGGTGCCGGCCGCGATGACAGTAGAACACCTCCTCGCGCGTGAGGCTGACTTTCACCGGCCGCCCCGTCTTCAGGGCCAGCGCCGCCACCACGATCTCGTGGTTGAACGGGTCGCTCTTGCCGCCGAACCCGCCCCCGTTCGGGCAGGCGATCACCCGGATGCGCGACGGCGGGCGTTCCAGCACCTTGGCCAGCGCGCGATGCACGTAGTGCGGCGTCTGCGTGCTCGACCAGAGGGTCAGCTTGCCGTCCGGCTCCGGCAGGGCGACGGCGGCATGCTGCTCCATCGGCAGGTGGGTGTTCCCCTCGTAGAAGAACGTGTCCTCGAAGATCTCGTCGGCGTCGGCGAAGCCCCGGGCGACGTCGCCGAACTCGAGCGCCACCTTCTTGTGGATGTTCCCCTCGTCGCCGTACTCGTGCAGCCGCGGCGCCGTCCCTTCGGCCGCCTCGAACATCGAGAAGACCGGCTCGAGCGGCTCGTACTCGACCGTGATGGCGTTCATGGCGTCGAAGGCGGTGTCCTCGTCGATCGCCGCCACCGCGGCGACCGGATCGCCGACGAACCGCACCCGGTCGAGGCACAGGGCGTGCTCGTCCTGGCTCACGGGCAGGATGCCGAACGGGATCGGCAGCTCCTTTCCGGTCAGGACGGCGACGACCCCCGGCAGCGCGAGTGCCTTGGAGACGTCGATGGAGACGATGCGGGCGTGCGGGACGTGGGCGCGATGGATCTTGCAGTACAGCATGCGCGGCAGGAAGAGATCGTCGGCGAACTTCGTCTGACCCGTGCACTTGGCGAGCCCGTCGACCTTGCGCACCGGGCGGCCGACGACCGTGAACCCGTCGCGCTTCGCGTCAGCGGCCACACGTCACCTCAGCGGCCACGGATCACCTCGTCGGGCGGCTGCGCCCCGGGATCGTTCCGGCGCCGCGCCGCCAGTTCGACCGCCTCGTAGATTTTGATGTAGCCGGTGCAGCGGCAGAGATTCCCCGACAGGGCCTCGCGGATCTGGTCGCGGGTCGGGTCGGGATTGCGGTCGAGAAGGTCGCGCGCCGCGCACAGGATGCCTGGCGTTCAGTAGCCGCACTGCGCGGCCCCCAGCTCGGCGAACGTCGCCTGGAGGGGCTCCGGCTCTGCGCCGCGCGCCAACCCCTCGACCGTGACGATCGGCCGCCCCTCGCATTCCAAGGCGAGGACGAGACACGACAACACAGGCCGGCCGTCCAGCAGGACCGTGCAGGTGCCGCACTCTCCCAGCTCGCAGCCGTGCTTGGTCCCGGTGAGGGCCAGGTCCTCGCGCAGGATCTCGAGGAGGGTGTGGTGCGGCTGCACCGCCGCCTCGACCT
The DNA here is from genome assembly GCA_035638115.1 of Patescibacteria group bacterium. Classification (GTDB taxonomy): domain Bacteria; phylum Acidobacteriota; class Polarisedimenticolia; order Gp22-AA2; family Gp22-AA2; genus DASRAN01. The sequence goes on from DASRAN010000005.1 coordinate 30,027, forward strand.
CCTCGCCGTTGACGTGCAGCCGGAGCGTCACCTTGCTCGTCGCTGCGGTCTTGCTCATGGGCGCGGCCTCGCTCATCGGCGCAGTCCCCGCACGAGAAACTCGGCGAACCCGTCGGCGATCGCCTCCGGCGACCAGACGCCCGATGGGCGGTACCAGCGCGCCGTCCAGTTCACCGCGCCCAGGATGGCGAGCGACGTCAGCTTGGGATCGCAGGGCGCGAACCGGCGGGCCCGCACCCCTTCCTCCACCGCCGCCCGCACCAGCCGCTCGTAGGCGTCCCGCTTGGCGATGATCTTCCTGAGACGCGCCGGCGACACGGCGTGGAACTCGATGTGCCCCGCGGAGCCGTGCAGCTCGTCGAGCATGCAGCGGACCTGGGCGCGCACCAGCGCCTTGACCTTCTCCTCCGGCGGCGCGGGGCGGCGCACGATCTGCCGCGCCTCGCGCAGCAGCACGTCGAGGGCGTAGTCCTGGCAGAAATAGAGGATGTCCTGCTTGTTGCGGAAGTAGTAATAGAGGTTTCCGGGCGCCATCCCGAGCCGGCGCGCGATGTCGCGCACGCTGCTGCCCGCGTACCCCCGGTCGCGGAACGCCGCCGCGGCGCCGCGCATGATCTCGAGCTTCCGCCGCACCGCGCGCGGTGGCACGGCGGTCGCGTCGTCTTCTCTCATGTCGATCGCGGCGGTTTTCATGATTTGAACGCCCGTTCAAAATAGCGCGGGGCCCGCCCGGGTGTCAAGCGGCGGGGGCCGGACCGAACGCGGCCGTTGATATTTCCCGGGCAGGCTCCTAGGATGCCGCCGGGAGGTCCGGACGATGGTGAGGCTGACCCGCATCTACACGAAGACCGGCGACAAGGGGACCACGGCGCTCGGCAGCGGGCGGCGCGTCTCGAAGGATCATCCGCGTATCGAGGCGTGCGGCGACGTCGACGAGCTCAATGCCGCGCTCGGTCTCGCCATCGCTTCCGGTCTCGGGGCCGAGACCGCCGATCTCCTCCGGGCGATCCAGAACGACCTGTTCGACCTGGGCGCCGATCTGACGGTCCCGGCCGCGCCGGCGCCGCGCGGGCGCCCCGGCCGCCGCGCTCCGCTGCGCATCACGCCCCGGCACGTCGCCCCTCTCGAGGCGGCCATCGATCGCTGCAACGCCCGGTTGCGGCCGCTCTCGAGCTTCGTGCTCCCGGGCGGCTCCCCCGGCTCCGCGTGGCTGCACCACGCGCGCACCGTCTGCCGGCGCGCCGAGCGCCGCCTGGTCACCGTGGCGCACCGCGAGTCGCTCAACCCCCAGGCGATCGTCTATCTCAACCGGCTGTCGGACCTGCTGTTCGTCCTCGCGCGCCAGGCCAACGACGATGGTCGCACCGATGTCCTCTGGATCCCCGGACGGAGTCTCGCCGACGCCTGAGCCCGGGCGCGTCCCTCGGCGTCATGCCTTCGCCGGCCCCTGGTTGATGAGCGCCACCACCACGCCCAGGATCAGCAGGCCGATCGTGTCGAACGCGATCTGCTTGACGACGACCGCCATCGGCCAGGGCTGCACCGCGTAGTAGATGAGGTAGTTCGGGATCAGGAACGCGACCGCCAGCGCCGCTCCGAAACGGAGCCCCTGGGACACGGGCGGCTTCGCCGGGTCGCGGCCTTTGACATAGATCCACGTGTAACCGAATCCCATCAGCGCGTGCGCCAGGATCATCCAGCCGAAATACCCCTGCGCGTCGGTCTCCGTGCGCAGGAGGTTCGGCAGCGCGGCGTAGTCGGAATGCAGCAGCATCCCGTGCACCACGAAGCCCATCAGGAGGGCCAGGACGAACATCACGACGACCGAGATCCAGAACCGGGCTCCCATCGGGCTCCTCCTCGCAGTTTTGGGCGTTGCCGAGGCAGCCATCTAACATGGCGCTATGGGGCCGCGCAACATGGGGTATCCTCCAGCCCGGTGGTCCGTACGCCGTTCCGACTGGAGGCCTGTCCGATGCGCACCTTCGCCGCTCTCACGCTCGCTCTGGCGTTCGCCGTCCCGCCGGCGGCGGCCGTCACCCTCGACCTGAACGCACCCGGCCGCACCGAGCCCGACCACGACCGCGATTCCTACAACAAGCCGAAAGAGCTGCTCGAGTTCTGGGGCATCCGCGAGGGGATGACGGTCATGGATCTCTTCCCGGGCGACGGGTGGAGCACGCAGCTTCTCAGCCAGGCGGTCGGCCCCAAGGGCAAGGTCGTCGCCTTCGCCAACTACAGCCACGACAAGTTCGCCGAGCGGATGAAGAAGGCCGACCTCAAGAACGTCGAGGAGACGGTGCTCGAATACCCGAAGGGGTTCAGCGAGCTGCCGGCGGCCCTCGCCAAGCTGCCGGCGGGCGGCTTCGACGCGATCATCACCATCCGCAACTATCACGACCTGAAGAACCCGCAGGAGGTGCTCTCCGAGCTGAAGCGGATCCTCAAGCCGGGCGGCATCCTCGGCATCGCCGACCCCCGCACCTGGAGCGGCCAGCGCGACACCGACCACTGCCGCATCGGCGAGGACCTGATCATCCGCGAGGTCACCGGCGCAGGATTCCGGCTGGCGGGCGTGTCGCAGATGCTGTCGAACCCGAAGGACGACTACACGCGCGCCTTCTGGGACGAGCGGTTCATCGTCGACCAGGCCTGTCTGCGGTTCGAGCGCTAGGGACCGGCCCGGCGCCGTGTCGCCCCGCGCCGCGTCGCCGGCGGCGCCGCGAGCCGGGTGCTATCTCTGACAGCGGGGGCAGTAGAAGGTGCTGCGGCCCGCCTGGACGATCCGCCGGACCGCGGAACGGCACCGGACGCACGGCTTCCCCTCGCGGTCGTAGACCCTGAGCCGCACCGAGAAGTAGCCGGCCTCCTCCTCGGCGTTGGCGAAGTCCCGCAGCGTCGTCCCGCCCGCCTCGATCGCCTCGCCCAGGACCTGGCGCACGGCGCCGACGACGAGCGTCCAGCGCGGTCGCGCGATCCGCCCGACCGCGCGGCGCGGGTGGAGACCGGCGCGGAACAGCGCCTCGCAGGCGTAGATGTTCCCCACCCCGGCGACCGTGCGGGTATCCATCAGGAAGTTCTTCACCGGCTTCCTGCGCCGCCGGGTGGCGAAGAAGAAGACCTCGGCGAGGGCGTCCGCGTCGAGACCGTCGCCGACCGGCTCGGGCCCCAGCCCGCGCAGGCGCGGATGGCGCCCGAGACGCGCGGTCGGCACGATCTCCACCATCCCGAAGCGGCGCGGGTCCGCGAACCTGAGCTCACGTCCGTCGTCGAGCGCGAAGACCACGTGCTCGTGCGGCCGGCGCGGCCCGTCCGCGGTCGTGACCCAGAGCCGGCCCGTCATCCCGAGGTGCAGGAGCAGGGAATCGCCCCCGTCGGTGTGCACCAGGAGGTACTTGCTCCGCCGGTGCACCGCGAGGACGCGAGCCCCGCGTAGACGCCGCAGCGCCCCGACGGCGATCGGCTTGCGCAGCCGCCGGTCGCGGACCGTGACCTCGACGACCCGCCGGCCGGTGAGGAGCGGCTCGAGCCCCCTGCGGATGGTCTCGACCTCTGGAAGCTCGGGCATGGTCCCCCCGGGAACGCCTTCCCGCCACGCGAGGACAGCAGTGTAACGGAAAGCCGGCGCTCCCCCGGGACGGCGATTCCGGGAACCTTCCGGCCCCCCGTTCGTATTCCCGCTTGAACGGGACACGACAAGGGGGTCCGACCATGAAGCGAACGACGGTGGGTGGATGGATGGCGGGAGGCGTGGCGGCGTTGCTGGCCGCCGGCCTGGCACTGGCTCCGGCCCTGGCCCAGTCGGGCGGCCGGTGGCTGCACGTGAGGGTCGTCGACGGCAGCGAGAAGACGGCCTCGGTGAAGGTCAACCTTCCGGTCAGCGTCCTCGAGACGATGGCCCAGTCGATCGAGGCCGATCACTTCCGTGACGGCCGGATCGACATCGGGCACGACGGCATCGACGCCGCGCGGCTCCAGGATTTATGGAAGGCGATCCGCGCCTCGCAGGACATGGAGTTCGTGACCGTCGAGTCGGACGACACGACCGTGAAGGTCGCCAAGTCGGGCAAGTACCTCCTGGCGAACGTGGACGGCCACGACGGCGACCGGGGCAAGGTGCAGGTCCGGATCCCGCTCGACGTGGTCGACGCCCTGCTCTCCGCGCCGAAGGGACAGCTCAACGTGAAGGCCGCCATCGAGGCCCTGGCGGCGCACGACGACGGGGCGCTGGTCCAGGTGCACGACGGCGCCAACGAGGTGAAGGTCTGGATCGACTCGAAGGCCGAAGCGGACGTGTGAAGGGGTCCCGCCCCCGGTTCTATTCCCCGCTCTGACGACGCAGCAGGTTGAGCGCCGAGCCCGCCCGGAACCAGGCGATCTGCTCCTGGTTCATCGTGTGATTGAGATCGATCCGATCGGCGCCGCCGCCGGCGTGATGCAGGATGGCGGTGACCGGCACGCCCGGCGCGAGGTCGCGCAGGTTGGTCAGCGTGAACCGGTCGTCCTCGCGGACCCGGTCGTAGTCGGCGGGGTCGCAGAAGGTCAGCGGCAGCACTCCCTGCTTCTTGAGATTGCTCTCGTGGATGCGGGCGAACGAGCGGGCCACGATCGCGGCGGCGCCGAGATAGCGCGGCGACATGGCGGCGTGCTCGCGGCTGGAGCCCTCGCCATAGTTGTCGTCGCCGACGACGACCCACTTGCGCCCGGCGGCAAGATAGGCGCGCGCCACCTTGGGGACGTCGGCGCCGCGCTCCCCCGTGAGCTGGTTGAGCGTCTTGCCGCGCTCCCCCGTGAAGGCGTTGATGGCGCCGGTGAACATGTTGTCGCTGATTCGATCGAGGTGACCGCGGAACCGCAGCCAGAATCCGGCGGGCGAGATGTGGTCGGTCGTCGTCTTCCCCTTGGTCTTCATGAGGACCGGCATCTCGACGAAATCGCGGTCCGCGTGCCGATCGAACGGATCGAGGATCTGCAGCCGCTCGCTCTTCGGCTCCACCCGCACCGTGACCGCGCCGGGGTCGGCCGCCGGAGGCTCGTAACCCTTGCGTGACAGGACGAAGCCGCGCTCCGGGATGTCGGGTGCCGGGGCGGGAGGCTGGAGCCTCCAGGCGCCCCGGGCCCCCGGCAATTCGTCGGTCATCGGATTGAACGACAGGCGGCCGGCCAGGCCGTACGCCATGACGATCTCCGGGCTGCCCATGAACGCCAGGGTGTCGGGGTTGGCGTCGTTGCGCCCCGGGAAGTTGCGGTTGAACGACGTGATGATCGAGTTGCGCTGCCCCGGCTTGATCTCGTCGCGCCGCCATTGCCCGATGCACGGGCCGCAGGCGTTGGCGAGGACCGTCCCGCCGATCGACTCGAGGGCCGCCATCTGCCCGTCGCGGCGGATGGTGGCGTCGATCTGCTCGCTCCCCGGCGTGACCAGAAGCGGCGACGTCATGCGCGCCCCGTGCGCCGCCGCCTGCCGCGCGACGTCCGCCGCGCGGCCGATGTCCTCGTAGGACGAGTTGGTGCACGACCCGATGAGCGCCACCGACAGCGGGTCGGGGTAGCCGTTCTCGCGCACCGCGTGGGCCATCTCCGAGACCGGCCGCGCCAGGTCGGGCGTGTGCGGGCCGACCAGGTGCGGCTCGAGCGTGTCGAGATCGATCTCGATCACCTTCTCGTAGAAGCGACGCGGGTCCTTCTCGACCTCGGGGTCGGCGACGAGGAGATCCGCGTGCCCGCGCGCCAGGTCGGCAAGCTTCTCGCGGCCGGTGGCGCGGAGGTACGCCTCCATCCGCGCGTCGAACGGGAAGATCGAGGTGGTGGCGCCGAGCTCGGCGCCCATGTTGGTGATCGTCGCCTTGCCGGTGCAGGAGATGCCGCTCGTGCCGGGTCCGAAGTACTCGATCACCCGGTTGGTGCCGCCCTTCACCGTCAGGAGGCCGCAGAGCTTCAGGATGATGTCCTTGGGCGCCGTCCATCCCGACAACCGCCCGGTGAGACGCACGCCGAGGGTCCGGGGATAGAGCACCTCCCAGGGGAAGTCGGCCATCACGTCGACCGCGTCGGCGCCCCCGACGCCGATCGCGCCCATCCCGAGACCGCCCGCGTTCGGCGTGTGCGAGTCGGTGCCGATCATCAGCCCGCCCGGGAAGGCGTAGTTCTCCAGCACCACCTGGTGGATGATGCCGGCCCCCGGCTTCCAGAAGCCGATGCCGTAGCGCGAGCAGGCGGTCCGCAGGAATTCGTAGACCTCCTGGTTCTCCTGCAGCGCCGCGCTCATGTCGGGCCCCACGCCCACACGCGCCTGGATCAGGTGATCGCAGTGCACCGTCGTCGGCACCGCCACCCGGTCGCGTCCGGCCTGCATGAACTGCAGGATCGCCATCTGGGCGGTCGCGTCCTGCATCGCGACCCGGTCCGGGCGCAGCATCAGGTAGGAGCGTCCCGGCTCGAGATCCTGGTGCTCCGGGTCGTTCAGGTGGCCGAGGAAGATCTTTTCCGACAGGGTGAGCGGACGGCCCAGGCGGCGCCGCACCACCTCGAGCCGGCGCGTCATCGCGTCGTA
>DASRAN010000006.1:0-6838 GCA_035638115.1 Patescibacteria group bacterium
CAGCAGCCCGCCCCGCGCCGGGACGCTTCGCGCCTGATGCTGGTGCCGCGGCAGGGCGACGATCTCGACGAGACCACCTTCGCCACCCTCCCGGATCGATTGCGGCCGGGGGACCTCGTGGTCCTGAACGAGACGCGTGTCGTGCCGGCGCGCCTCCGGGCCCGCAAGCCGACCGGCGGCCAGGTCGAGCTGCTGGTGCTGGACTGGGCGGGCGAGGAGGGGGGCGCCGCGCGCACCGTCCTGCTGTCGACCTCGAAGGGTCTGCGTCCCGGGGTGCGTCTCTCGATCGCCGCCGATCTCGAGGCCGAGGTGATCGAAGGTCCGCGCGAGGGCCGGGCGCGCGTCCTGTTCCGCGGTCCGGCGCCGGAGACCGCCGCCCGAATCGACGATCGGCTGCGCCGTCATGGAGCGATGCCCGTGCCGCCGTACGTGCATCGCGACCCCGGCGACCCGCGCGAAGGCGACGATCGCGAGCGCTACCAGACCGTGTACGCCGCGCGCGACGGCGCCGTGGCGGCGCCGACGGCCGGACTGCACTTCACGCCCGCCATCCTGGACGATCTGGCGCGGCGGGGCGTGGGGACGGCGCGTCTCGTCCTGCACGTCGGCCCCGGAACCTTTCTGCCGGTGCGCGCCGCGGATATCGAGGATCACCACATCGAGCCGGAGCGCTTCGTCCTGCCGCGCGAAGCGGCCGAGGCGATCGCGGCCTGCCGCCGCCAAGGCGGCCGGGTGGTGGCGGTCGGCACCACCGTCACCCGGGTGCTGGAGGCGCGTGCCGACGACGCCGGCGGCGTGCGGCCGGGCGAAGGCTGGTGCGACCTCTACATCCGCCCGGGTCACCGGTTCCGGGTCGTCGACGCGCTGCTCACCAACCTCCATCTGCCACGGTCGTCCCTGCTCATCCTGGTCGCCGCGTTCGCCGGGCGCGAGCGCATCCTCGCCGCCTATCACGAGGCGGTCCGCCGCGGTTTCCGTTTCTATTCGTACGGCGACGCGATGCTGATCACATGAGCCGGTTCGGATTCATCGTGACGGCCCGGGATCCGGGGACCTCCGCGCGGCGCGGCCGGGTGACGACGCGGCACGGCGTGGTGGAGACCCCCGCCTTCATGCCGGTCGGCACCGCCGGGAGCGTGAAGGCGATGACGCCTCAGGAGGTCGCGGGTCTCGGGTTCGAGATGATCCTGGCCAACACCTACCACCTCGCGCTGCGTCCGGGCGAGGACGTGGTGCGGCGTCTGGGCGGCCTGCACCGGTTCATGAACTGGGGCGGATCGATCCTCACCGACAGCGGCGGGTTCCAGGTCCTCAGCCTCGCCGATCGGCGCGCCATCAGCGACGACGGGGTCGTGTTCCGCTCGCACCTGGACGGGTCGGAGCTGCGCATGACCCCGGAGCGCAGCATGGCGATCCAGGAGGCGCTCGGCAGCGACATCGCCATGGCGTTCGACGACTGCCCGCCGCTGCCGTCGGACGGCGCGCGCTTGCGGGACGCCGTGCGGCGCACGACGGCCTGGGCCGAGCGCTCGCGCGCCGCGTTCCCCGACGACGGTCGCGCGCTCTTCGGCATCGTCCAGGGAGGCGACGACGGGGCGCTGCGCGCCGAGAGCGCGGCCGCGATCCGTGCCGTCGGGTTCGACGCGTTCGCCATCGGCGGCGTGTCGGTGGGGGAGTCGGCGGCTCTCAGCCGCGAGGTCGTGACCGCGACGGTCCTGCTGCTGCCGGAGGAGCGGGCGCGCTATCTGATGGGGATGGGGACCCCGGCCGATCTGGTCGTCATGATCGGAGCAGGCATCGATCTGTTCGACTGCGTGCTGCCGACCCGCAACGCGCGCAACGGCTCGCTGTTCACCGCCACGGGCCACATCCAGATCAAGAGAGCGGAGTACCGCGACGATCCGGCCCCCATCGACCCGGATTGCGGGTGCGAGACCTGCCGCCAGTACTCGCGCGCCTACCTGCGTCACCTGTTCATGGCGGGCGAGATTCTCGGGCTGCGGCTGAACACGCTGCACAACCTGCACCAGTACGCCGAGGTCGTGCGCCGCGCGCGGCGCGCGATCGAGGAGGGACAGTACGCCGCGTTCCGCGACGCGTTCCTGACGCGCTGGAACGAGGGCGCCGGCGCATCCGTCGGCGTTGCGGGTGGCGGGATCGGGTGATATCATCCGCCGGCTCATGAGCACCACGTCGCTCGCGTTGCACCGAATCGAACGGCCCGGGGCGCCCCGACGGACGCTGTCGCGCGCGCTGCTGGCGGTCGCCGGCGTTCTCCTGGTGACCTGCGCGAGCCGGTCCAAGGATGCATCGACCGCCGCGACCGACCCGGGCCAGGCGCTGTACAACCAGGGCAAGTTCGCCGACGCGCTTCCACTCCTGGAGAAGTCGGCCGGGGCGGGCAAGACCGGCACGCTCCTGTACCAGATCGGGTTCTGTAAGACGGCCCTTCCGGGCGCGACCCCCGACGCGAAGAAGGCGTACTGGACGGAGGCGAAGCCGCTCCTCGAGAAGGAGATCGCCGTCAAGGGCGGGGCGACGCTCGATCGCCTGTACTACCTGACCGTGATCAGCTCCGACGACGGCGAGCTGGAGGTGATGCGCAAGTACGCCCGGCAGGCCGTCGACACGATCGAGAAGGGGCCCGATCCGAACGCGCTGACCGGCGACGACTGGTTCCGTCTCGGTCGGCTGCACGATTTCCTGCAGGAGTCGTCGGAGGCGGAGGCCGCCTACCGGCGCGCCGTGTCGGCGTTCGCCAAGGCGCCGGCCGCGAACCCTTCCTACGAAGCCCTGTCGCTGGTGCGCGTCGCCGACCTCGACTTCGAGGCACACCACTTCAACGACGCCGCCGACGGCTACGCACGCGCCCTGGCCCTGGTGCCCGCGTTCCAGCAGGTGCGTCCGTTCCGCCAGGGGACGGCGCTGCTCGCGGTGGGGCGATTCGACGAGGCGGTGAAGGCGTACGGGCTCGATCGCGACGACAAGACGGCCTCCGAATCGCAGTACGCGGCCGACATCGCCCGCAAAGCGGCCGCGGTCGGCGGCGTCGAGAAGACCGACGCCGACGGCACGCCGATCGAGGGGATGCCGCTCGAAGGTCTCGAGGATCGCTGCCGCAGGGCCGGGAAGGAGTTCCGCGCCGCCCGCGAGAAGAACTCCTGGAAGCCGGGCGACCCGCTGCCCGCCGAGGTGGCTCAGTTCCAGAAGCGCTTCGTGTCGCTGATGCGGGAGCGCTTCATGCAGACGGGCGAGGTTCAGGAGTTCTGCCTGAAGGAAGGCATCGCCGATCTCGTCCGACGGTGATCCCCGCCGATCGGCCGATCGCCCTTCTTGGTGACGCCCACCTGCGCGAGAACGACGCGGAGGTCGAGGCGTTCGTCGCGTTCCTGGCGCGGCTCCCGGCCGACATCGCGGTCCTGGCGATCCTCGGCGATCTGTTCTCCGTGTGGATCGGTCGCGAGGAGCTGCAGCGTCCGCATCACCGGCTGGTGGTGGAGGCGCTGCGCCGGCTGCGCGCCCGCGGCTGCCGGCTGATCTACGTCGAAGGGAACCACGACTTCTTCCTGCGCCGGCTGTTCGCGGGCGACCCGTTCGATCTGCTGGCGGAGAACGGGGTCGACCTGCCGGCCGGCGGGCGACGCGCCCACCTGGCGCACGGCGACCTGGTCAACCGCCGCGACCATCAGTACCGGACCTGGCGCGCCCTGAGCAAGAACCGCCTCCTGTTCGGCCTCTTCAACCTGGCCGTCCCGCGCCGGCGCCGCCTCGCGATCATCGACGGCATCGAGCGCGGCATGGCGCGGACCAACATGGAGTTCCGCGGCGGCTTTCCGATCGCGGAGTGTCTCGTCGAGACGCGGCCCCGGGTGAGGTCGGGGACCGAGCTCGTCGTCTACGGCCACTTCCACGACGAGCGCCGCATCGTGGTGGCGGAAGGCGAGCGCTCAGGCGCCGTCTACGTCCTTCCCGCCTGGCGGGCCGGGCATCGCTATCTGAGGGTGGCGCCCGGAGAGGCGCCTGCGTTCGTCTCCTGCTGAACCAGCGCGTCGAACAGATCGATCAGCCGGCGGGTCACGGGTCCCGGCCGCCCGTCGTGCACCGGCCAGCCGTCGCAGCGCCGCACCGGCAGGATCCCCTTCAGGGTGCTGGTCAGGAAGATCTCGTCGGCGCCGCGCAGTTCCCCGGGCAGGAGCGCGGTCTCGTCGACGGGCAGGGAGGCCTCGCGCGCCAGCTCGAGCACCACCTCGCGCGTGATGCCGCGGAGGATTCCGGTCGCCGGCTCGGGGGTCGCGAGCCGGCCGCCGCGCACGATGAACAGGTTGCTCGTGGCGCCCTCCGCCACGCGGCCGTCGGGGCTGAGCAGGATCGGCTCGAACACCCCCAGACGGCGGCCGGCCTCCCAGGCCAGGTAGTTGTTGAGCAGGTTGCTCGACTTGATCGCCGGGTCCACGGCGGTGACGGCGTTGCGCGTCACCTGGACGACGGCGACGTCGACGCCCTCCCGCCGCCAGGCGGCGGGGATCTCGGGATAGGGGCGGACGTGCACCACCACGGTGGGCGGTCCGAGGGCGGCCGGGTCGTAGCCGACGCCTCCGACACCGCGGGTCAGGACGATCCGGACGGCCGATTCCTGTCCCGGGGCGCGCGCCAGGGTCGCCAGGGCCGCGGCCCCCGGCTCGACGGCGGCCCGTGCGTGCGGGATCCCGAGCGCCTCGGCGGACCTTCGCAGGCGATCGACGTGGGCCGCGAGCCGGAACGGCCGCGAGTGGTAGGTGCGGATCGTCTCGTAGACGCTGTCGCCGTAGAGGAAGCCGCGATCGAGCGGCGAGATCGCGGCTTCTTCGGGAGACGTGATCCGGCCGTTGACGTTGATCAGCTCGATCACGGTGCTATCATACGCGCCTCCCGGAGGACGCTGTGATCGGAACAGAACCGGTGACCGGCGCCCATCACGGGCTCCCGCCCGATCGGGCCCGCCAGATCCGCCAGCTGCGGCGCGCGCTCTACCTGACCGGCGTCGTCATGATCATCGAGGCGGCCGGCGGCGTCGTCTCGGGCAGCCTGGCCCTGCTCTCCGACGCGGGACACATGCTGACCGATCTCCTGGCGCTGGTCCTGAGCGTCATGGCCTGCGGGTTCGCCTCCCTTCCGGCGAACTCCGACAAGACGTACGGCTATCACCGCCTGGAGATCCTGACCGCCCTGGTCAACGGGTCGGTCCTCGTCCTGGTGTCCGGTCTTCTGGCGTGGAGCGCGGTGGGCCGGTTCCTCCACCCGTCGCCGATCCACGGCTCGACCATGCTCTGGGTGGCGCTTCTCGGGCTCCTGGGAAACATCGCGTGCCTGTCGATCATCCCCGGGGGCCACGAGAACCTCAACATCCGCGGCGCCCGGATGCACATCCTCGGCGACGCGCTCTCGTCGGCGGGCGTCGTCGCCACGTCGATCCTGATCGCGCTGACCGGAGAGACACGGCTCGATCCGGTGATCGCCGGAGTCATCGCGGTGGTGATCTGCGTCGGGGCGGTGCGTCTGGTGCGCGAGGCGGTCGACGTGCTGCTCGAGGCCGCGCCGGCCGGGATCGCGCTCGACGAGGTGAGCGCGGCGATTCGCGCCGTGCCGGGGGTGCTCGAAGTGCACGATCTGCACGTCTGGAGCATCACGACCGGGCTCCCGGCGCTGAGCGGTCACGTTCGCATCGACGCCCGCTCGGCGGCCGACGGGGACGAGATGCTGGCCCGGATCAAGGAGATTCTCCGCGGCCGGTTCCTGATCGAGCACACCACGCTCCAGGTCGAGACGCCGGGCTATCAGCAGCCCTGCGAGGACCATTCCTGAAGCGCCGCGACGCCCGGCGGGGTGTGGTATTCTCCGCGCCGATTCCGGGGATCCGAGTGGCGAGGGTGGCGCGACGTCAGGCTGAAGCGGCAAGGCTCGTGCTCGAGGACGGCACCGTCTTCGAGGGCCGGGCGTTCGGCGCCGCGCAGTCCTCCGCCGGCGAGGTCGTGTTCACCACCGGCATGGTGGGATACCCCGAGGCCCTGACCGACCCCTCGTATCGCGGCCAGATCCTGGTCTTCACCTACCCCTCGATCGGGAACTACGGCGTGCCGGCGCGGCCCGACGCCACGAAGGCGGCGGCCGGTGCCTTCGCCGAGGGCGCGCTCCTGCCGCGGCCGTTCGAGTCGGGGCGCATCCACGCCAGCGGCGTCGTCTGCGCCGCCTATTCGGACGACTACTCGCACTACAGCGCCACGCGGTCGCTGGGGGCGTGGCTACAGGAGCAGGGGGTCGCCGGCATCACCGGCATCGACACGCGCGCGCTCACCAAGCGGATCCGGGTGCACGGCGCGCTCCTGGGCCGGATCGAGACCGGCCGGCGGCCGGCGCCGCCGTTCGCGGATCCGAACCTCCGGAATCTCGTCGCCGAGGTCTCCACGCGGACGGTCCGCCGGCATGGCCAGGGGACGCCGATCGTCCTCATCGACTGCGGCCACAAGGGGAACCAGGTGCGCATGCTGGTGGATCGCGGCGCCGAGGTCCGGGTCGTGCCCTGGGACGACGCCATCGAGCTGGGGGCGCGGGACTACGCCGGCGTGGTCCTGAGCAACGGCCCGGGCGATCCGGTGCAGGCGGCGGCGACCATCGCCACCGTGAAGCGCCTCCTGCGCCGCAGGATTCCGATCCTCGGGATCTGCCTCGGGCACCAGATCCTGGCGCTCGCCGCCGGTGCGAGCACCTACAAGATGAAGTTCGGTCACCGCGCCCACAACCAGCCCTGCGTCGAGAGCCGGAGCGGGCGCTGCTACCAGACCAGCCAGAACCACGGCTTCGC
>DASRAN010000007.1:0-71962 GCA_035638115.1 Patescibacteria group bacterium
TCGACAGGACGGTGCCGAGCGGCGCCGACAGCCGGCCGGTCGGCAGCGTGGTGTCGTAGAGGACGCGCAGCGTGCCCGGCCGGTCGCCGGCGAAGTGCGGCCGCTCCTTCCCGATCCAGGTGAAGCGCGAGACGACGTCCCCCTCGGGCTGGAAGATCGAGCCGGCGAGGGGATCGGTGCCGAAGCGCGCCACGAAGACGGGCCCGGAGGGCTGCGCGGCGCCCGCCGCGCCGGGCACGGCGAGCAGCAGGAGCGGCAGGAGCAGCGCGATGCGGATCGGATTGGAGCGTGTCATGAGGACCTCCTGTCGGATGCGATGCGGTTGAAAGTTCACAGCGTGCGTGTCATCACGGCCAGCGAGACCGGGGGAAGCCGCAGCGGCACGATCGCGACCAGGGCCCCGGTCGCCCCGTCGAGAATCAGGAGCCGCGGAGCGCTGTCGCTGTGCTCCGCCAGGACCACGAAGCCGTCGTCGGCGACCAGGCTCGCGAGATAGTCGGGGGAGTCGTAGACGGTGCCGAGGACGTCGCCGGTCCCGGGGTCGAACGCCTTGAGCCGGTTGTGAAACGCGGCGTCGGTGACGACCGCGTAGCCGCGCGCGGCGGAGGCGATGGCGACCGCCGAGACGTTCCCGCCGAGCGCGTCGTCGTCCACGATCAGGCCGCGCGAGGCGCGCGTGGCCGGGTCGATCGCCTCGATCCCGCCGCTGAGGGTCTGCGTGTTGAGCCCCGGGAAGATCCCCGCCAGGCCGACGTAGATCAGCCCGGTCTCGGGCGAATAGACCAGCGACTCGAACGGATTCTGTCCGGCCAGGTCGATGACGCCGACCACGGCGCGGGCGGCGGGGTCGATGATCGCCAGCCTCCCGTTCATGAACTGCGTGAACGAGGCGTTGGCGTCCTGCAGCGTCACCCAGAGCAGCCCGTCGTGCAGCAGGACCTGATCGGCCCGCGGCAGGTGATCGGCGTTGCGCGCCAGCGGCTGCAGATCGACGTGATCGAGCAGCGCCCCGTCGTCGAGATCGAACAGCGCGAGGTCGTCGTAGGGCGGCCCGTACCGGGTCACGAACGCGACCCCCGCCTTGGCGGCCGGCCCGCCGGGCGACACGCCGGCGGCGGCCGCGTCGAGAACCGCCAGGTCGTGCGGGTTCGAGCCGTTGCCGGTGGATTCCTGGAAGACGGTCTTGAATCCTGCCCGCGGATCGAGCCCCTGCAGGTTGTCGAACGACAGCCGGTTGACCACGATCGGCCGCCCGTCGGCGACGCGCGCCACCGGATCAGAGCTGATGCTCTCCACGTTGTCGGCCAGCGACGCCTGGCTGTCGTAACGCAGCTCGACGAGCGCCGCCTGGCCGAGCGGGCTCGAGAGGTCGGTGCCGGCGACCAGATAGCGCCGCCGCCGCACCGCCGTGAACGGACCCGTCGTCGTGGTGCCGAGGATCTCAGCCATTCCGCCGATGCGCCGGGCGGGGGACTCGACCAGGCCGTGCAGCGACAGGACGAGGTTCGCGGTGCCGAACTGGATCGGGCCGAACAGATCGGTCTCGAACGCCGGGCCGTCGATGGAGCCCTGCATGACGATCGGCTGCGGCACCACGAACGGCTGGACCATCCCTCCCGCGGTCACGCCGACGACCCGGAGCGGGGCGCGGAAGCGCGGGTCGGCGTCGCGCACCGTCGGATCGTCGAAGGTCGCCTCGAGATCGAGGGTGATGCCGGCGTAGTCGAGCCCGCCGATGGTCACGTGCGCATCCGGGAAGCTCACCATCACGTCGTAGATCGGATCGAGACGGCCGGCCGGTCCGGGCAGGGGATCGCCGCCGTCCGCGCCGCCTCGGGGCGCGCAGGCCACGGCCCCGGCCGCGACCCCGGCCGCGACGAGCACGGCCAGGAGCGCCGCGGCGCGGAACGGACGGCCGCCTCCGCGCGCCGCCGGGCCGGGAAGGCCGTCGCGCCGGGGCGGCATCGACCGGGGCGGCATCAGTACGACCATGCCAGCCGTCCTTCGAAGGAGCGGCCCGGGAGCGGGAAGCGGGCCACGTCGACCGTGCGGTCGTCGAACAGGTTGTGGATCGCGAAGGTCGCCTCGATCCGGTGCGCCAGGGGCAGGCGGTACGACAGGTCGTGCAGATAGCGCGCCGGCAGCCGGCCGCTCTCCGAGTTGGGGGTGTCGACATAGTTGGCGCCGACGTAGGTGAATTCCCAGGCCGCGCGGCCGGGACCGATCGCGAGTCCCGCGCCGGCGTTGAGCTCGTCGCACGGCCGGCCGGGGAGCAGGTTGCCGGAGGAGTAGGCGTCGCTGGCGTCGACCGCGCGCTGGCGCACGGCGCTGAGGGTCCCGTTGAAGCGCCCCGCAGCCAGCGCCATGGACAGCTCGACGCCGCGGACCAGCGCCTCGCCCGTGTTGCGCGCCTGGACCGTGCCGGGGGAGACCGCCGTGTAGACGATGAGGTCGGAGGCGCGCGTCTCGAACAGCACCCCTTCGAGGCGCAGCTGCCGCAGCGCGCCGTGCGTGGGCGCGATCTCGGACGTGAGGCCGAGGTCGAGATTCACGCCCCGCTCGGGCTGGAGCGCGGGGTTGCCGATGACGCTCCCCTGATCGCCGTACAGCTCCGACAGGTCGGGCAGCCTCAGGAACGAGCCGGCGTTGGCGCGCAGCGCCAGCCGATCGGAGAAACGCGCCAGGAGGCCGATCTTCCCGGTGGTCGTGGCGTCCGAGACATCGTCGGAGGGCGACGTCACCGAGGTGATCCCGGGCGTGAAGCGGCTCTCGTATCGCTCGTGACGCAGCGAGGGGTTGACCACGATCCGTCCCGCGGCGAACGCGATCTGATCCTCGATCGTCGCCGCGGCGATCCGCCGGCCGGCCTCCGAGTGATCGGGTGGCGCGGACGGGGTGTCGTCGTGGAGGGCGGCGCTCTCGTCGCGCAGGGCTCCCATGAAGGAGAGCGCCTGGTGCGGCGTCAGGACCCAGGTGCCGCCGGTCTCCAGGCCGATCGACCGCATCCGGGTGTCGGTCTTGCGCGGCGCCCATCCGATGTCACCCGAGGAGCCGTCGAACGCCTCGGCGTCGAAGGTCCCCTGGAGGCTGCCGCGCAAGAGCAGCCGGCCGCCCGCCAGACCGGGCGCCTCCGCGCCGGCGCTGAGCAGGCTGCGACGCACCGAGGCGCGCGAGCTTTCCGAGGGCAGCGCGTCGAGCCCGGACACGCCCTGGCTCTTGCCCATCAGGTCGGCGAGCAGCGTGACGCGCGCCGGACCGGCGGCGAGACCACCGCGCAGCAGCGCATGGAGGCGGTCGAAGCCGTTGTTCACGCGCCGGGCGTCGACGTCGTCGGTCGGATCGAAAGGAGTGCCGTTGTTGTCCAGGTAGGTGAAATCGCCGTCGCTGGTCGCGCCGTCGATCGCGGCGAGCCAGTCTCCCTTCTCGCCGCCGCGCGCGTACGACCCCGCGACCTGGGCGGTGGCGTACGAGCCGTACGACGCCGACGCCTCGCCGTGCGCGCCCGGTCCCGGGGCGCGCGAATGCAGCAGGATGGCGCCCCCGATCGACGCCACGGAGAGGGAGGCCGGGGTCACGCCGCGGTAGATCTCGATCGAGTCGAGCTGGACCAGCGGGATGTCGGCGAGGTTCACGGCGCCCCCCAGGGCGCGGTTGAGCGGCACTCCGTCGAGGTAGACGGCGACCTGCTCGGCGCTCGAGCCGCGGATCGAGACGGTCGCGAAGTCGCCGCCGAGCGACTTGACCTGCACGCCCACCGCCTCACGCAGGAGGTCGGGCAGGGTCGTGATCCGATCGGCGTAGTCGGCCGCGTGGATGATCGTCGCGAACGCGGTCGGATCGGCGGCGGCGCGGTCCGATTCGCCCGAGACGGTGACCGTCTCGACGGACGCGGCCGGGAGCGGGGTGCCGGCCGGTTCGGCCGCCGGGGGGGGCGCGGGGGCAGGCGGACTGGATTCGTCCGCCGCGCCCGCGTCCGCCGCGCCGGCGCGCGCCGCGCCCGCGGCCGCGATCGCCGCGACCAGGAGCGGCCAGACGCGGGCCGTCCGTCTCACTGGCAATCGCCGGAGGCCGGCACGCGCGGCTCGAAGGCGCTGGAGAATCCGTATCCGAGCCCGGTGCCGCGCGGCGTCTGCCGGACGAGATAGAAGTACCCCTGCCCGACTGCCGGGAGGGCGGCGTCGAGCAGACCCCGGTTCGACAGATCGGTCGAGTCGTTCTCGATGCAGGTGACGACTCCGAGGTCGACCATGCCGCCGATCGAGCGCAGCGCGCCGAGGCCGCCGCGCACCAGGTCGTAGGTGACGCCGGGTCCGAGCGTGCTCCAGCGCACGAGCGTCGGGGTCGCTTCCGGGACCTCGAGGTCGATCTCCGGCAGGAAGAACGGCTGCGTCGAGGCGCTCTTCGGATCGCGGCAGGTGGCGACCTCCTCGCCGTCGGTCACGCCGTCGCCGTCGCTGTCCGGGTCGGCGGGATTCGTCTGGTACAGGTGCGTCTCGAGATCGTCCGGCAGTCCGTCGCCGTCGGTGTCGGGCCCCGGCAGGAGCGGGCGCGCGTGCAGCGCCACCACGGCGTCGAGGTCGAAGCCCTCGGAGGATCCGGGGTTGCCGATGGCGAGGTTCGGGTCGGTGATCCGGATGAAGCGCGCGCGGGTGAGGCCGATGGCGGCGAGATCGAACGCGTCGCCGCCGTGACCCGACACGCCGCCGGGCGCCGAGACGTCGAAGACCAGAGGGTCGTCGGGGATCGTCCAGTTGCCGGTGAAGCTCGGCGTCAGCCCCGCGAGTCCCTGGAGCTGGGCGACGAGCGCCCGGTCGCTGCACGAGGTCACGACCTGCGCCAGCGCCGCCGCCGAATAGGGGAAGGCGTGGAAGGTGACGCCGTCGTCGCTCGCCTCCACGACACCCGGCTCCGCGAAGACGCTCCACGGATCGGCGGCGCCGGCCGGGACGGCGCTGCAGAAGAACGGGTTCTCGAAGACGACGAAGTCGGGGCCCGGGCCGTCGAGGATCTCGTTGTCGGTGAAGCCGAGGGTGATGGAGCCGCCGTGACCGAGGGACAGGACGGTCAGCGAGCCGGTGGTCGGCGTGGCGTTGCCGGGAGGCCCCAGGACGATCCCCGGCTGCCAGGAGTTGAACGCCGGCGGGGCGCTGATCGACCCGACGGCGTAGACCACGATGCGGTCCGGGAAGCAGTCGCTGCCGACGCCGGCGGCGGCGGACGAAAATGACGCGAGCGCCAGCGCGACGCAGGCGAGCGGTGCGGCGCAACGAGCGCCGTAAGGCGTGACGGCGCGCGCGGCGGCGGCGATACGGGTGAGAGCGGCGAAGCGACGACCCATGGCGACCTCCCTCGAGGCAATGGGCGCGCGACGGAACCGCTCGGAAAATGCAAAAGCCCCGGGCTCGCAGGGGGAGGCGCGACCGGGGCTTGACCAGCGTGCCTTTCCCGCGAAAGGTCCGTCACGTGCTCGATGTCGCGCGCGGGTGTCCTGGCTTGCGGCTCTCTACTGACCGGCCCTTCCCAGGAGCCCTGGGGCTCCCAGTGGGATTCTCCGGCGTTCGCTACCGCTTACAGTTGCGGGGCAGCGGGGGATTCGCACCCCCTTCCCTCAACCTCCCCCGCGGCCGTGCCGGGCCGCGGGGATCACGCGCGACATATTGTCAATGAACGACCACGGTCTTATACGCCGGCGGCGCCGGCGCTGTCAACGCGCTTCGAACGGGGGGTCGCCGGCGAGCAGGAAATCCTTCAGGGCCGCCAGCAACTCGTCCGGCGCCTCGACCATCGGCAGGTGACCGCAGCGCTCCAGCACGACGAGCTTCGAGCCGGCGATCTGGTTGCGCGCCGCGCGGGCGGCGCTCGGGGCGGTGATCTCGTCCTCCTTGCCCCACACGATGAGCGTCGGCGCCGCGATCGGCGACAGGTCGTCGGCGAACCCCTCGCCGCGCCGGTACGACTCCAGCATGCGGCTGATCGCGTAGCCCGAGCCGGAGCGCACCCGCTCGGCGAACATCTTGCGCGCCGCGGCGTCGGTCGCCCGCGTCGCGTCGTCGTAGTACATCAGCGTCAGCAGCCGGTGCGCCTCGGCGAGGGTGTCGAAGTCGAGGGCGCGCAGCACCTCGGGGTCGTAGTTCGGCTTGTATCCGGCGCCGCTCACCAGCACCAGCCGCTCGACCCGCTCGGGATGCAAGAGCGCGAACAGCGACGCGACCCGCCCACCCATCGCATGCCCGACCAGGCTCGCCTTCTCGAGACCGACGGCGTCCATGAACTCGGCGAGAAAGTCGACCAGCGTCCCGGTCGAGTAGTCGAGCAGCGGTTTGTCGGAGGCGCCGAAGCCGATCTGATCCGGGACCAGGACGCGCAGACCGGCGGCGAGCGCGGTGGCGGCGGGGCGCCACGACTCCGAGGTGCCTCCCAGGCCGTGCAGGAAGATCACCGGCCGGCCCTGACCGCCCTCCAGGTAGTGCACGCCGAGGCCGAACAGCGCCGCGGTCCGGTTCCCGAGTCTCGCGGGCGTCACGCGGACGGCCGGGGGCCGCGGCGGGCGGGGCGTCGCGTCGGTCGCGGCCGGCTCGGCGGCGCCGATCGCCGTGACGGCCGCCGCCAGGGCGAGGGCCGTCACGAGCGCGCCGCGGCGACGCGGGCGCCGGCCGCTCACGCGCGCGCCGCCCGCGCCGGCCGGCGCCGGCGCTCGGCCGCGATCCAGCCCGTCACGCGATTCTCCAGGATCGGGAGCGGCAGCGGTCCGGCCAGCAGCACGGCGTCGTGGAAGTCGCGCAGGTCGAAGCGATCCCCGAGCGCCCGCCGGGCGCCGTCGCGCAGCTCGCGGATCGCCAGCTCGCCCAGCTTGTAGGCCAGCGCCTGCGCCGGCCAGGCGATGTAGCGATCGACCTCGACCGCGATGTCGTGACCGGCCTTTCCGGCATTCTGCTCGAAGAAGGCGATGGCCCGCTCGCGCGACCAGCCGAAGGCGTGCAGGCCGGTGTCGACCACCAGACGGACGGCGCGCCACATCTCGTAGGTCAGGCGGCCGAAGCGCGAGTAGGGGTCGCGATAGAGTCCCAGCTCGGCGCCGAGCGACTCGGCGTACAGACCCCATCCCTCGACGAAGGCGGTGTGATGCCCGTGACGGCGGAACGGGGGGAGATCCTCCAGCTCCTGGGCCAGGGCGATCTGCAGGTGATGGCCCGGCACCGCCTCGTGCGCCGCCAGCGCCTCCATCTCCCAGGTGGGGCGCGACGCCAGGTCATAGGTGTTGGCGTAGAAGTAGCCGGGCCGGCCGGCCGCGGCCGAGCCGGGATGGTAGTAGGCGGTCGTCTGCTCCTTCTCCGAATAGGACGGCACCGGCAGGACGCCGTACGGCAGACGCGGCAGGGTGCGGAACAGCCGCGTCAGCGCCGGGTCGATGCGCTTGCAGATGTCACGGTAGGCCGTGAGGATCTGCTCGCGCGAGGCGAGGAAGAAGCGCGCGTCGGAGCGCATGAAGCTCAGGAAGGACGGGAGGTCGCCACGGTGATCCGTCTCGCGCATGGTCTCGAGCATCGCCGCGCGGATGCGCGCCACTTCCGCGAGACCGGTCTCGTGGATCGCCGCCGGGGCGAGGTCACGCGACGTCATCAGCCGCACCAGGTGCGCGTACCACGCCTCGCCGTCCGGCAGGACGCAGAGCGCCAGCGAGGCGCGGGTCTTCGGCAGGTACTCGTCGACGAGACAGGCGTGCAGCCGGCGGTAGGCCGGAACCACGACCTCGCGCGTGGCGCGGAGAATCGCGTCGCGGACCCGGCGTCCCGCCGCGCCGTCGAGCTCGGCCGGCAGGTCGGCGAGCACCATCGTGGCGATCGGCGTGGTGGCCGGGTCGTCGGCGATCTGGGCCGCCACCTGGCCGGGGACCATCTGCATGATGGCGCGCGGCGGCGTCAGGCCGCGGGCCGCTCCCTCGCGCAGCACCGCGATGGTCTGATCCACGAGCGTTCCGATGGCGGCCAGCCGAGCAGCGACGTTCTCGAGATCCGCCGCGGTCCGGCGCGGCGCGAGCCCCATCAGGTCGGCGACCTCCTGGTGGATGCCGCTCATCTGGTTGAGCGGCAGCATCTCGTCGTGGAACCGGAGCCCGTCGACCGTCAGCCCGGTCTCGTAGAGGAACAGGTCGAGGTCCATGCGCGCGGCGGGGGAGAGGGCCCGGCGATCGATCGCCCGCGCGCGCTTCTGCAGATCGCGGTAGTACCCTCCGCGCCGGTCGTGGGCCTCGAGCGAGACATCCGACCATCGATCGTCGTAGCGCGGGTCGCCGACCAGCGTGGCCAGGATCGGGTACTCGCGCAGGCGCCATTCCCAGTCGCGCTCGAGAAGCGTCCTCAAGGCGGCGTCCGCGCCGGCGGACGGGGGCGGCGCCGCGGCGCGCCGCGCGGGGGCCGCGCCCCGGGCGCGCGCGGACGGGCGCCGGGCGCGGGGGCGGACGCGGGGGCGGACGCGCGGGCGGACGCGGGGGTGGACGCGGGGGTGGACGCGGGGGTGGACGCGGCGACGAGCGGGGCGGCTCATCCGCGCCACCCGCCCGGAGCTTCGGGGACGTCTGTCGCCGCGGTCGAACGTGGACTACAATGCGCGGGCATGAAGGATCCAGATCCGCGGGATCGATCCCGGCCACCGTTCCGAATCCTGTTCGTCTGCACCGGCAACTCCGCGCGCAGCCAGCTGGCGGAAGGTCTCGCGAACCACCTGGGACAGGGTGACGTCGAGGCGCACAGCGCCGGCACCATGCCCGCCGGAGTCAACAACCACTCGGTCGCGGTCATGCAGGAGCGCGGCATCGACATCACGCACCAGCGCTCCAAGCGGATCGACGAGGTTCCGGGGCCGTTCGATCTGGTCATCACCTTGTGCGACGCCGCAGCGCTCCTCTGCCCGACCTCGGTGCGCGACTATCCGATGGAGCACTGGTCGACGCCCGACCCATCGTTCGTGCCCGGCGGTCCCGAGGCGGTCCACCAGGCGTTCCGCCGCGTGCGCGATCGCCTCGAGCTCGAGATCACCGCGCTGATCGAGAAGCTGCGCAAGGGCGAGCGTGGCGCCGGTGGGACGCGCACCGGCGCCGCGACCCGCAGGGAGCCCGGGGTCACGAAGCGGGCGGCTCGTCGCTGACCACGGCCCGGCCGGCGTCCTGCAGCACCTGCAACGCCTCGGACGCTTCGCCGTCGGGGACGTAGACGGCGAACGGCGTGGTCAACGGGGGAAGCAACCCCGCGGCCGGCGTCGTCGATCCATCGGGGTCGACCGCCGAGGGTCGTCCGCCTTCGTCGAGCCAGGCCAGCACCGGATGGAAGCCGGCGCTCGTCAGCAAATCGTAGATGAGCGACGCCTCTTCCTCGAGCGGCGCCTGCGCGACGCAGCGCGTGCCGGAGAACAGGTCGTCGCAGGATGCGCACCGGGTTTCGCCCGGGGCATAGTCCTTTCCACAACGCGCGCAGCGATTCACGCAGGCATGCTACGCCGCCTTACGCGGGGGCGTCAACGACCGGCGGTCGGAGCCAGGCCGAAGAGCCGCTCGAGATTGCGCGTCGCCGCCTCGCCGATCGCGTCGGAAGAGATTCCCTTCAACGCGGCGATCGTCTCCGCCACGTGGATCACGCGCGCCGGCTCGTTGCGCCCGCCGCGCAGCGGGTGCGGGGAGAGGTAGGGCGAGTCGGTCTCGATGAGCAGGCGGTCGAGCGGGGTGGCGGCCGCGGCGTCGGCGAGCGCCCCGGCGTTCTTGAACGTGACCGGGCCCGCGAACGACAGGAGGAACCCGGTCTGCAGCGCCCGCGCCGCCTCCTCCGGCCCGCCCGAGAAGCAGTGGAAGACCCCGCCGCCGGCCGCCGCCCCCTCGTCGCGCAGGATGGCGAAGGTGTCGTCCCAGGCCGAGCGCGTGTGCACGACGATCGGGAGGCGGAGCGTGCGGGCGAGGGTGATCTGCTCGCGGAAGACGGCGCGCTGCTCGGACGGCGGCGACATGTTGTAGTGGTAGTCGAGCCCGATCTCGCCGATGGCGACCGACTTGGGGCGCCGCGCCGCCCGTTCCAGGGCGCGCGCCACCTCGAGGCTCCAGTCCTTCGCCTCGTGCGGGTGGACCCCGGCGGTGAAGTGGATGAAGTCGTGGGCGGCGGCCAGGTCGGCGCACCGGTCGGCGTCGCCGATGCGGGTCGGGACGGTGACGATGTGCGCCAGGCCGGCGGTCCGGGCTCGGGCGATGACCGCGTCGCGGTCGGCGTCGAACCGGGCGTCGGTCAGGTGCGCGTGGCTGTCGCTCGCGATCGGCACGCGGTGGGCGGCGCCTACTTGACCCGCCAGCCGGCCGGGACCGCGGGGTCGGCGGTGGTCAGCACGACCGGGCTGCCCGACGCGTCCGACGCCGCGAGCAGCATTCCCTGGGACACGATGCCCCGGAGCTTCGCCGGCTTGAGGTTCGCCACCACGACGATCGTCTTGCCCACCAGCGACTCGGGCGCGTAGGCCGCGGCGATGCCGGCGACGATGGTGCGCGTCGCGGTGCCGACGTCGACGGTCAGCTTCAGGAGGCGATCGGCGCCCTCGACGCGCTCTGCCGCCAGGACTTTCGCGGTCCGCAGCTCGACGCGCGCGAAATCGTCGATGGTGATCTCGGCGGGAGCGCCGCCGCCCGCCGTCGCGGCGGGTCGTGCCGACGCCGGAGCCGGTTGCAAGGGCGCCGGGGCGGGCGGGGATCCATCTCGGGTCTCCATGCTGATCTCCTTGTTCGGGGCCGCCCCGGCGAGCCAGGCGGCCTTGTCGATACGGGGGAAGAGCGCGGCGCCGCGGACGGTCCGCGCTCCGGGGGAGAGCGCCCCCCACTGGAACTTCTCGAGGCGCACGGCGGTCACGTCGCCTGGCGCGCCGACGGCGCTCCAGAGAGCCTGCGCCGAGGCCGGAATGACCGGCGCCACGAGGACGGCGACGATGCGCAGCCCCTCCGCCACGTCGTAGAGGATGGTGTCGAGCGTCCTCGCGGCGGCGGGGTCGCGCGCCAGCTTCCAGGGCTCGTGCTGCACGATGAACCGGTTCAGCGCTCCGACCAGGTCCCAGACCCGGCCCAGGCCGGTGTGGAACGAAAGGGCCTCGAAGTCGGCGATCAACCCGTCCCAGGCGGCGCCCGCCGTCTTCCTGAGTTCGCCGTCGCCCGCGAAGGCCGCGTCGGGCGCGGGCAGCACGCCGGCGCGGTAGTCCTCGATCATCTTGAGGGCGCGGCTCGCGAGGTTGCCGAGATCGTTCGCCAGGTCGGTGTTGACCCGCTCCACGAACGCCTCGTCGGAGTAGGAGGCGTCCTGTCCGAAGACCATCTCGCGCATCAGGAAGTAGCGCAGCGGATCGACGCCGAACTCCCGGATCAGGGGCAGCGGATCGACCACGCCTCCCTGCGACTTGGAGATCTTCGCCGCATCGCGCAGCCACCAGCCGTGCGCCACGATGCGCCGCGGCAGCGGCTCGCCGGCCGACAGCAGGAACGCCGGCCAGTAGACGGCGTGGAAGCGGAGGATGTCCTTCCCCATGAAGTGCATGTCGCACGGCCAGTAGCGCTCGTAGAGCCCCGCCCCGGCACCGTACCCGAGGGCGGTGACGTAGTTGCTCAGCGCGTCGAACCAGACGTACAGGACGTGCGACGGATCGCCCGGGAACGGGATCCCCCAGGTGAAGGTGGAGCGGCTGATCGACAGATCCTTGAGGCCGGCGTCGACGAACGCCACCACCTCGTTGCGCCGCGTCTCCGGGAACACGAAGCCGGGCTGGTCGCGGTAGTGCCGGAGCAGCGGCTCGCGGTAGCGCGACAGGCGGAAGAAGTACGACTCCTCCTCGGTCCATTCGACCTTGTGCCCCTGGTCGGGGCAGCGGCCGTCGACGATCTGGTTCTCGGGATAGAACGACTCGCACGAGGTGCAGTACCAGCCGGCGTAGCGGTCCTTGTAGATGTCTCCCCGCGCCTGGATCTTCGCGAACAGGGCCTCGACCCCGCGGCGGTGGCGGGGCTCGGTGGTGCGGATGAAGTCGTCGTTCCGGATGCCGAGCGTGGTCCAGAGGTCGCGAAAGCGCTCCACCACCTGGTCGGCCAGCGCGATCGGCTCGATCCCGCGTGCCCTGGCGGCGCGCTCGATCTTCTGGCCGTGCTCGTCGGTCCCGGTCAGGAACCGGACGTCGCGGCCGCGCATGCGGGCGAACCGCGCCACCACGTCGGTGACCACGGTGGTGTAGGTGTGGCCGATGTGCGGGACGTCGTTGACGTAGTAGATCGGCGTCGTGACGTAGAAGGGGCGGGACGGAGGTTCGGGGCTCACTCCGGCTCCCAGTACACGGTGATGAAGCGGTACAGCTCCGACTCGAACGACTTCTGGTGGTAGCGGTTCAGGGTCCGTCCCATTTCGGGCGCGGCCGTGAGAACGCGCAGGTACTCGTTGACCATCGCGTCGACGTCCCCCTTGGCGGCCAGGGTCCGCAGCACCTTCTCGGTCTCGAGGGCCGGCTTCCGGACCCCCGGCTGTCCGCCCGCGCGCGTCGCCAGGTCGATGGCGCCCGAGGTGACCTCCATCGCGATCGACAGCATCCGCCCGGCCCTGGCCTTGTCGTAGATCATCGTCGTCTCCTTGCCGCAGCGCGCGGCCGTCGGGGGACCCGGGCGCGCCGCCGCGCGGCCGCGCCGGGCCGGGCGGCCGCGCGGCGGGCCGGCCGGAGCCGGCCGCCGGTCCGGTCGTGGTGCGCCGCCACCGCCGCGCGCTGCACTTCCTTCAGCGGCACGTCGTGACGCAGCGCCAGGGCGCGGCAGTCTTCGTACTCGGGCGTCGCCTGCATGACCACGCCGTTGTGCACGCTCACCTTCATCCGCACCGGGCCGTACGGGGTGCTCACCGTGTCGAAGCGGCGCGCCATCTCGTACCGCCCCATCGGCAGGTAACGGAACCCGATGGTGGTGGTCTCGCGGAAGATCACCTCGGCAGCGATGTCGAGAACGCGCTCCGGGACGATCACCGTCGCCATGGTGCCGGGGCGGTTCTTCTTCATCTGGATCGGCGTGAAGAACACCTCCAGCGCCCCGACCGCGAACAGACGCTCCATGAGATGGCCGTAGAGCTGCGGATTCATGTCGTCGATCGTCGTCTCCATCACGACCACGGTCTCGCGCACCGCGCCTTCATTGATGAGATCGCCGTACAGAGCGCGCAGGAGGTTCGGGTGGTGCTCGTAGCGCCGCGAGCCGGCGCCGTAGCCGATCTTGCGGATGCGCATCGGCGGCAGCACGCCGAAATCGCTCGCCAGCGTGGTGACCAGCGCGGCGCCGGTCGGCGTCACCAGCTCCCCCTCGACGTGGGTCGCGTAGACGGGGCGGCCGCGCAGCAGCTCGGTGACCGCCGGCGGCGGCACCGGGAAGGTCCCGTGCGCCATCGACACCAGCCCGCGTCCGACGTGCAGCGGCGAACAGACGACGCGCGGCCAGCCGAGCGCCTCCATGCCGATCATCGTGCCGACGATGTCGACGATCGCGTCGACCGCGCCGACCTCGTGCAGGTGCACCTTCTCGGCCGTGACGCGGTGGACGCGCGCCTCGGCGCGCACCAGCCGGCCGAAAGCCTGCAGCGCCTTGTCCTGGACGGCGGGGGAGAGACGGCTCTTCATGATGAGGGCGCGGATCTCCGCCAGGCGGCGCTCCGGCTGGCGCGTGTCGGAGAGTGTCACGTCGACCTTGGTCCCGGCGAGACCGGCGAACGTCGCGCGCCGCGAGGCGAGCGTGTAGCCGCGCACCGGGAGCGACCGGAGCCGGTCGCGCAGGTGGCCCAAGGACACGCCCAGGTCGACGAGGGCGCCCAGCATCATGTCGCCGCTGACGCCCGAGAAACAGTCCAGATAGAGTCCGCGCATCGCGGCGGCAGGATACACCAGCCCGCCGCCCGCCGTTGACACTCTCCGCGGCGCTTCCGTATAGTCGCCGCGGTTCGCACGCCCACCATCGACATCGGAGCCGTCGCCGAATGGGTTCGGGAGCGCTGTTCCGCACCAAAGGCGTGGATCAGATCACGCGCGAGGCGGAGGACCGCGAGCACTCGCTGAAGCGGACCCTCACCTGGGTCGATCTGACGATGCTCGGCATCGGCGCGGTCATCGGCACGGGGATCTTCGCCGCCATCGGCACCGCGACCGCGGGAAACGCCGATCGACCCGGCGCCGGACCCGCGATCATCGTCTCCTTCGTGGTCACCGCCGTGGCCTGCGTCTTCTCGGCGCTGTGCTACGCCGAGTTCGCCTCGATGATCCCGATCTCCGGGAGCGCCTACACCTACGCCTACGCGACGCTGGGCGAGACGATCGCCTGGATCATCGGCTGGGACCTGATCATCGAGTACGCGGTCGGGAACATCGCCGTGGCGATCTCGTGGGCGGCGTACTTCAACGACGTCCTGGCCCACACGATCGGCCGGACCATCCCGGGGTGGCTGGTGACCGACCTGCGCACGGCGCTCAACACGCCCGACGTCGTGAACCAGGCGCCGCGCCTGTTCGGGATGCCGATCGTCATGAACCTGCCGGCGGTCCTCATCGTCGCGCTGGTCACCTGGGTCCTGGTCATCGGCGTGAAGGAGAGCGCCCGGTTCAACAACGTCATGGTGGGGATCAAGATCCTGATCCTCATCCTGTTCGTCGTCGTGGGCTTCAAGTACGTCCAGCCGGCGAACTTCCACCCGTTCTTCCCGGGCGGCTGGTCCGGCGTGCAGGCGGGGGCCGCGATCATCTTCTTCTCGTTCATCGGCTTCGACGCCGTCTCCACCGCGGCGGAGGAGACCCGCAACCCGAAGGTCGACATCCCGCTCGGCATCCTTGGCTCGCTGTTCATCTGCACTGTGATCTACGTCGCGGTGGCGGCGGTCCTGGTCGGGATCATCCCCTGGACGCAGCTCGGGATCGCCGACCCGCTGGCGGCCGCGCTGGCCTTCATCCACAAGGACTGGGCCGCCGGCATCGTGTCGTTCGGGGCGGTCGTGGCGATGACCGCGGTCCTCCTGGTGTTCCAGCTCGGACAGCCGCGCATCTTCTTCTCGATGTCGCGCGACGGGCTGCTGCCGAAGATTTTCGCGCGCGTGCACCCGCGCTACCGCACGCCGCACGTCACCACCATCTGGACCGGGATCTTCGTCGCCGTCTTCGCCGCGTTCGCGTCGCTCGACGAGATCATCCAGCTCACCAACATCGGCACCCTGTTCGCGTTCGTCCTCGTCTGCCTGGGCGTCATGGTGCTGCGGCACACCGACCCCGATCGCCCGCGGCCGTTCCGGATGCCCTGGTTTCCGCTGCTGCCGATCTGGGCGGCCATCATCTGGTTCATCCCCGGCGCCGCGTTCGCGACGCCCGACGTCGGGACGCGGGTCGAGTACGGCGTGGTGTTCCTGGTGGCGCTGGCGGGCGCGGGATTCTCGGTCGTCGGCCTCACCGCGCTGCTGCGCCGCCGGCCGGTGCCGAACCTGGCGCGCACGGAGTTCTCCCTGGCGGGAATCGCCTCCTGCATCTACCTGATGCAGGGGCTGCCGATGGTGACCTGGTGGCGCTTCCTCGGATGGCTGGCGATTGGTCTGTTCATCTACGCCCTGTACGGCGCGCGTCACAGCCGGTTGCTGCCGCGACCGATCCCGCTCCCGCCGCTGATGAACTGGCTGGCGCCGCTGACCGTCGTGCTCGCGCTCGCGACCTGGTGGCTCCTGCCATACCCGACGGGTCTGGTGATGCCCTGCCTCCTGCTGTTCGCCTGTTCGTTCGTCGCCCTCTACCTCATCAACTCCGAGCGGGGCGGCGCGACCGGGCCGCCGGCGGCGCCGCGGTGAGCCGGCCCGGGCGGCGCGCCCCCGGCGCGCTGCGGCTTGAGTGTGCGGTGCTGCTCGCGGGTGCGGTGCTCCTCGCCGGGGCGCGCGCCGGCCGCGCCGACGAGCGGCCGAAACCGGGCGCCCCCGCGGCGCCGGTGGTCACAGCGCTGCGCTGCGGGCACCTTCTCGATGTGACCGGCGGGAGGACCGCCGGCGCCTCGACCATCGTGGTGCGCGGCGAGACGATCGAATCGATCGGCGCGGCGGGCGCCGCGGTGCCCGAGGGCGCCACGATCATCGACCTGTCGCGACTGACCTGCCTGCCGGGGCTCATCGACGCCCACACCCACACCTTCCTTCAGCCGGGGGACTACGACGTCCAGCTCCTGAAGCAGTCGTTGCCGCGCCGCACCCTGCAGGCGGCGGCCGCGGCGAAGGCGCTCCTGCTCGCGGGGTTCACGACCATCCGCGACCTCGAGACGGAGGGGGCGATGTACGGCGACGCCGCGTTGCGCGACGCCATCGCCGACGGTCTCGTGCCCGGCCCGCGGATGCAGGTGGCGACGCGGGCCATCTCCACCACCGGCAACTACGCCCTTCTCGACTACGCCCCCGAGGTGACGGTCCCCAAGGGGGTGCAGATCGCCGACGGCGCCGACGGCATGCGGCGCGCCGTGCGCGAGCAGATCCAGTACGGGGCCGACTGGATCAAGATCTACGGCGATTACCGGCGCTTCCGGCCGACCGGCGAGATCGAGGACCTGCGCGTCACCATGACGCCCGAGGAGATGGCCGCCGTGGTCGACGAGGCGTCGCGCCGTCATCGGCCGGTGGCGGCGCACTGCTACGGCAACGAGGCGGCGCGGCAGGCGATCCGGTCGGGGGTGCGCTCGATCGAGCACGGGCTGTTCCTCGACGAGGAGACCTTCCGGATGATGAAGGACAAGGGGGTCTGGTACTGCCCGACCCTCACCGCCTACCGGACCTCCTGGGACGAGCAGAAGACCGAGGCCTGGAAGAAGGTGGCCGACGGGCACCGCGAGTCGTTCCGCCGCGCGCTCAAGCTGGGGGTGCGCATCGCCTCGGGGAGCGACGCCGGCGACTTCCCGCACGCCGGCGCCGGTCGCGAGCTCGAATTGCTGGTCGAGTACGGCATGACGCCGATCGAGGCGATCCGCGCGGCGACTCTGGGCGGCGCGGAGCTTCTGGGATGGCGTGATCGCGTCGGCGCGCTCGCCCGCGGCATGCTGGCCGACGTGGTGGCGGTCGAGGGCGATCCGCTCGCCGACATCTCCGCCGTCCGGCGGGTGCGATTCGTCATGAAGGGCGGACAGGTGGCGCGGGCCCCCGAAGCCCGCTGAGCCGGCCGCGGACGGCGCGGCACGATCCCCCGGCGCGGGCTCAGTCCAGGGCGCCGGCCGGAAGGTCGGCGCCGGCCACCACCAGGACCTGGCGATCCAGGGTGACGTAGCGCCGCGCCGCATCCTCCGCGGCGTGCCGATCGACCGCGTGGATGAGATCAGCGACCCGGTCGGGAAACTCGAATCCGAGCCCCTGGTACTCGCTGTCGGCCAGCAGACCCGCGGCGCCGGCGTTGGTCTCGAAGCGGCGCGGCAGCACCGAGGCCATCGCCTGCTTCGAATCGGCCAGCTCCTTCGGCTTGATGCCGGCGCTCAGGAACCGCGCCAGGGTCCTGCGGATCAGACGGGTGGCGCGCACCACGTTCTCCGTCGCCACGCCGGCGCGCACCACCACCGGGCCCGCCCCGAGACCGGCCCAGACGTACGAGTGGGCGTAGTAGGCGAGACCTGCGTTCTCGCGCACCTCGAGCCCGAGACGCCCGCCGATCCCGAACTCGCCGAGGACGCTGTTCATGACGAGCGCCGCCTGGAGATCGGGGCCGCGCCGGCGCACCGCGGGAACGAAGCCGAGCGCGACGTCGGCCTGCGTCTTGCCCGCGATCGGATGGATGATGGCGCGCACCCCGGCGGGTGGCGGCGCGTCAGGGAACGGCGCCGGGCCCGCGCCACCGTCGCCGGCCTGCCGCGGCCCCCGGCCGGGGGCGGTCCAGGACGCGAAGTGACGCGCCGCCAGATCGTGCGCCGCGGCAGCGGTCACCTGGCCCGCGATCACCAGGACCGCGCCGCGCGGGATGCAGCGCGCCGCGTGGAACCGGACCAGGTCGTCGCGGCCAAGGGCCTGGACACCGGCGCGCGTTCCATGGATCGGCGCGTGGTACGGATGTCCCTCGGGGAACAGGCTCTCGGCGAGCAGGTCGTCGGCGCGCGCGGTGGTGTCGCAATCGCGCTCGGCGAGGTCGGTCAGGATCCGGGCCCGCTCTCCCTCGACCTCCGCGGCGGGGAATTCGGGCGCGGAGACGATGACGCGCAGCCGCTCCAGCGCGAACGGCAGGTGTCCCGGAAGCATCCGCAAGGTGACGTCGAGGCCGTCGAGCCGGGTGCGGGCCAGGAAGGCGGCGCCCAGGTTCTCGAAATCGCCCGCGATCCGGGCGGCGGTCAGCCCTCCCGCGCCGCGGTCGAGGAGCCGGGAGACGAACGCCGCGGCGCCGGGCTTGTCCAGGGAATCGAATCCCGAGCCGGCCGGCAGGATGAGATGGACCGCGACCGATCGGGTCGCCGGGTTCGGCCGCGCGATGACCGCGAGCCCGTTGTCGAGCACGACCCGCCGCGCCGCGACCAGCGATTTCGGGCTCACAACGCCGCCGGCGCGCCGGCCGTCGCGGCCGGCTCGAGGATCCCGACCGTCCGGTGCGCGGCGTCGAGACGGGCGGCGGCCGCGCGCGTCACGGCGGCCGCCGTGACGGCGGCGACGCGGCGGGGGAGATCGAGCCAGATGCGGTGCGATCCGATGGTCTCGAAGAACCCCAGCTGGTGCGCCGCGTCGGTGACGCTCTCGCTCTCGAGCGCGTGGCGCGCGAGGATCTGATTCTTCGAGCGCGCCAGGTCCGCCGGCTCGATGCGTCCGGCCCGGAGGGCCTCGACCTCGGCGACGATGCCCGCCTCGACGCTCGCCGGCGTGACGCCTTCGCGCACCGTCGCCTGCGCCATATAAAGAAAAGGATACCGGGTCGGGATGAGCGTCGTCGCGATCTCGCTGGCGAGGCCGCCGTCCACCAGGGCGCGCCAGAGACGCGACGCCTTGCTCGGCCCGCGGCCCTGTCCGCCGCTCCAGGCGTTGACGCTCGGCCCGCCGGCCAGGATGCCGTCGGCGACCAGGAGCGCCGCGAAGTCGGCGTCGGCCGCGGCGGGCGCCGGCCAGGCGAGGCTGACGTAGGCGGCGCCCGAAGGGCGGCGCACGCTGACCCGCCGCTCGCCCGCCTGGTCCGGCTCGATGGTGCGCACGGTGGGAGGGGACGGTCCCTTCGGCAGCCGCCCGAAATGCCGTCGCACCAGCCGCAGGGCGTTTTCGGGATCGAAGTCGCCGGCGGCCACCACGATGGCGTTGCCGGGGACGTAGAACGATCGATAGTGCCGCACCAGGTCCTCGCGCGTGATGGCGCGCAGGTCGGACACGTAGCCGATCGTCGGCCAGCGGTACGGGTGGGCCTGGAGGGCGGTCCCGGTCACCTCGCGATCGAGGTAGGTGCGCGGGTCGTTCTCGCCACCCTGGAGCTCCGAGATCACCACGGTGCGCTCGCGCTCCACCTCGCGCGGGTCGTAAAGGCATTCACCCATGCGGGAGGCCTCGAGCCGCAGCATCTCCTCGAACGCCCCCGCCTGCACGGTTTCGAAGTAGGTGGTGACGTCGAGCCAGGTGTAGCCGTTCCAGACGCCGCCCGCCAGCTCGACCCGGCGCGTGATCTCGTCCCGGCCGAAGCGCCGCGTCCCCTTGAAGTTCATGTGCTCGACCCAGTGGGAAATCCCGGTGATCCCCGGCCGCTCGTCACGCGAGCCCACCCGGTACCAGCACCAGAGGGAGACGAGCGGCACCTGCCGCATCGGGCGGAGGAGCACGGTGAGACCGTTGCGCAGCGTCGCGACGATCGGCGCCGCGGACGAAGAGGAGCGTCGCGTCATGCGGCGTATGGTATGTCAGGTGCCGTACAATGAGTCCCTTCATGAGCGCGCGATGATCGGGGAACGGTCCACGACTCCGGGTTCCGCCTGGCGCGATCGGCCGATGGTCGAGGTGTGGCGGGGGGAGCGGGTCGAATCGCTGCATCACGGGGCCGCCGTTCTCGTCGACGACGCGGGCGGCGTGGTCGCCGCGCTCGGCGACCCGGGTCTGGCGACCTATCTGCGCTCGTCGGCCAAGCCCGCGCAGGTCCTGCCCGTGATCCTCTCCGGCGCCGCGGAGCGCTTCGGCTTCACCGAGTCCGAAATCGCCGTCATGATCGGTTCGCACGGCGGCGAGCCGTTCCATCTCGAGGCGGTGCGCTCCATCCTGAAGCGCGCCGGGATCGGCGAGGAGGCGCTCCAGTGCGGGGCGCACCCGCCGTTCTACCGTCCCGCCGCCCGCGCGCTGCGTCTCGCGGGACAGGAGCCGTCGGCCCTGCACAACAACTGCTCGGGGAAGCATGCCGGCATGCTGGCGCTCGCGGCGCATCTCGGCGCGCCGATCGGCACCTACCTCGAGCCGGGCCACCCGGTGCAGCAGCGCATTCTCGAGGTCGTGGCGCGACTGGCCGGGGTCGCGGCCGGCTCGATCGGGACGGCCGTCGACGGCTGCTCGGCGCCGACCTTCGCCATCCCCCTCGAAGCGGCGGCGACGCTGTACGCAAGGCTCCTCGCGCCCGAGGCGCTGCCCGAGGATCTCGGGCGTGCCTCGCGCCGCGCCGTCGCCGCGATGCGGCGCTATCCGGAGATGGTGGCGGGGACGGAGAGGCTGTGCACCGATCTGATGCGGCAGGGCGGGGACGGGTTGATCGCGAAAATCGGCGCCGAGGGCTTCTACGGGCTCGGGTACGTCCGCGGCGGCCGCGGATTCGGCCTCGCGATCAAGATCTCGGACGGCGACGGCGACAGGGCGCGTCCGACGGCGGCGATCGACGCGCTTCGCCAGCTCGGGGTCCTGACCGGGCCGGCGGCGGACGAGATCCTCGCGCGTCACGTCGGACCGATCCGCAACCACCGCGGGCTCGTGGTGGGCCGGGTCCGGTCCTGCTTCGCCCTCGCTCCGGGCGCCTGATCCGCCGCCCGGACGCACGCGGAGCCCGTGCTATACTCATCGCCCATCGTTCCTTCGGGAGCGCCGCGGTGGCCCTCCCGTCATGGAGTGAATCCAAAACCTTCCGTGCGGCCCCGACGTTCCGCCCGCGCCCTCGTGCTCGCGCTCGCCCTCGGAGCGGCGCTCCTGCCGGCCGTCCCCGCGCGGGCGCAGAAGATGCCGTCGATCGGTCCGTCGCAGGGGCTGCGCCCCGGCAACCTGGCGTTCGATTTCACCGGCAAGGATCTCGACGGGCACCCCTATCACCTCAAGGATCTCCGGGGACAGGTGGTCCAGGTCGTCTTCTGGGCGACCTGGTGCGTCCCGTGCGTCGAGGAGATCCCGGCCATGCGCCAGGTGTACGCGAAATACCGCGATCGCGGCCTCGTGGTGCTGGGGGTGGTCGTGCCGGCCGATCAGACCAAGACCGGGGTGCGCGAGTTCGCGACCCAGCACAAGATGGACTATCCGATCGTCTGGGACGGCGCGGACGCGATCGTGAACCGCTACCGCATCGACGCCATCCCGCAGATCTTCCTCATCGGCCGTGACGGCGTGATCCGGTACGCGGGGGGCGAGCTCCCCGAGGGATACGATTCGATCCTCGAGTCCGCTCTCGCCCAGGACGTGCCGCCGCGGGCCGCCGCCCGGTGACCGCCGCCCGCCGGCGGGAACGGGCGATCCTCATCGGCGTCAGCCGCGCCCGCGGCGATCGCGCGGCGCTCGACGAGCACCTCGACGAGCTCGAGCGACTCGCCGCCACCGCCGGGGCCGCCGTCGCGGCCCGCCTCGTGCAGGAGCGCGGCGTGGTCTCCCCGGCGACTCTCCTGCGCAAAGGGAAGGTCGAGGAGCTCAAGAGCCTCTGCCTCGAGCACAAGGCGACGCTGGTCATCTTCGACGAGGATCTGAGCCCGGCGCAGGTGCGCAATCTCGAGAAGGAGACCGAGGCCACGGTCCTGGATCGCTCGGCGCTGATCCTGGACATCTTCGCGCGGCGCGCCCGCTCGCGCGAGGCGCGCACGCAGGTGGAGCTGGCCCAGCTGCGCTACCTCTTGCCGCGGCTGACGAGGCAATGGACGCACCTGTCGCGGCAGGCGGGCGGCATCGGCCAGCGTGGTGTGGGTGAGACGCAGCTGGAGAGCGATCGCCGGCTGATCCATCGCCGCATCGCGCGTCTGGCCGCCGAGCTGTCGACCATCGAGAAGGAGCGGCGCGAGCGGCGCAAGAGCCGTGACGGCGTGCCGCGTGCCGCCCTGGTCGGCTACACGAACGCCGGCAAGTCCACGGTGCTCAACCTGCTCACCGGGGCCGGGGCGTTCGTCGAGGACCGCCTGTTCGCGACCCTCGATCCCCTGGTGCGCCGCGTGGGCGAGAAGGGCCGCGCCTCGTTCCTGCTGATCGACACGGTCGGGTTCATCCGCAAGCTACCGCACCATCTGGTCGCCTCGTTCCGCAGCACGCTCGAGGAGGCGGCGGACGCCGATCTCCTGGTGCACGTCGCCGACGCGTCCTCGCCCGCGATCGCGGATCATCTCGAGACCACGCGCGAGACGCTCGAGGGCCTGGGGCTCGGCGATCGCCCCGCGCTCATGGTCCTGAACAAGGCCGATCAGGTCGCTCCGGACGCCCTGGACCGGCTCCAGGCGGGGTACCCCCACGCCCTCGCCATCTCGGCGCTCGATCCGGGCGACGGGATCCGCCTCATGCGCGCCATCGAGGAGAAGCTGTCGACCGGGGTGATCGAGGAGACGGTGTCGCTGCCGCTCCGCTCGGCGGGGATCCTGGCCCGGCTGTCGAGCCTCGTGCAGGTGACCGGCACGCGCTACACCGCGGAGCAGGTGGAGGTCCGGTTCCGCTCCCGGCCCGAGACGCGCGAGCGGGTGGCGCGGCTTCTGGCCTCCCCCGAGGCGTCGCCCGCCGGCGCGCGGCGGAAGGTCCAGTGAGCGCGCGTCCCCGCCGGGCGGCGCGCGGTCGCAGGCTGCGCGTCGCCGTCGTCTACGGCGGACGCTCGGTGGAGCACGAGGTCTCGCTGGTCTCGGCCAAGGCGATCATGGCGGCGTTGGACCCGGCGCGCTACGAGGTGCTGCCGGTCCTGGTGTCTCGCGACGGCCGCTGGAGCGCGGGGCGTTCGGGCGCGAAGTCCCGGTCCCTGGCGGGGGTGAGCGAGCTGCTCCGTTTCACCGGGAGCGGCGCCCGGTCGGTGGACGTCGTGTTCCCGATCATCCACGGCACGGGGGGGGAGGACGGCACCCTGCAGGGGCTGCTGACGCTGGCCGGCCTGCCGTTCGTCGGCGCCGGCGTGCTCGGCTCGGCGCTCGGGATGGACAAGGCGGCCATGAAGACGATGTTCCAGGAGGCCGGCCTGCCGATCGTGCGTTACCGCGCCGTGTCGCGGCGCGAGCACGACGCCGCCGCCGCCGGGATCGAGTCCATTCTCGAGCGTCACTGCGGCTATCCCTGCTTCGTGAAACCCGCCAACGGCGGCAGCAGCGTGGGTATCTCGAAGTGCCGCGATCGGGACGGGCTGCAGCGCGCCCTGCGCCTGGCGTTCCGATACGACCACCGAATCGTGGTCGAAACCGCCGTGGACGGGCGGGAGATCGAATGCAGCGTGCTCGGGAACGAACACCCCGACGCCTCGGTGGCGGGCGAGATCGTGCCGGCGGGGGAGTTCTACGATTACAAGTCGAAATACGCCGACACCGGCTCGCGGCTGGTGATTCCCGCGCCGCTGAGCCGCGCGCAGCAGGCGCTGGTCCGCGACCTGTCGATCCGCGCCTTCCAGGCGCTCGACCTGGCGGGGTTCGCACGCGTCGATTTCTTCGTGGAGCGGGGGAGCGGCGCCGTGCTGTTGAACGAGGTGAACACGCTTCCGGGGTTCACGCCCATCAGCATGTATCCCAAGCTCTGGGAGGCGAGCGGGCTGCCGTTCCCCCGCCTGGTCGATCGGTTGATCGCCCTGGCGCTGGAGCGCCATGCCCTGGGTCGCAGGCTGGTGACCACCTTCGGGCCGGGGGGGCCACGGGGACCGAGGAAGGCCGGGGCGCCCCGGCGTCGGTGATCGGCCGTTCGCGAGCCGCGGTCGCTTGACATTCGTCGCGAGGGATCTTAATTATCTCCAGGTCATCGGCGGCCGGATCGACGATGCCGCGGACGACAGGGACCATGCTCGACACCAACGTCCTCGTCCTCAACAGGCTTTTTCAGGCGATCCAGGTGACATCGGTTCGCAAGGCCTTCTGTCTGCTCTACAAGGGACAGGTCCGGGCCGTGAATCCCGATTACTCGACCTGCGCCTGGGAGGACTGGGTCGACGTGCCGCCGCAGCCGGACGACGAGGTGATCGTCACGCCGACCATCAAGGTCCGCATTCCACGCGTCGTCCTGCTGGTCGATTTCGATCGCCTGCCGAGGCACGAGGTCCGCTTCACGCGCAAGAACATCTTCTATCGCGACCGCAATCGGTGCCAGTACTGCGGCGACAAGTTCCAGACCCGCGACCTGAACCTGGACCATGTCGTGCCGCTCTCGCGCGGCGGGAAGTCGACCTGGGAGAACGTCGTCTGCTGCTGCATCCCGTGCAACTCCCGCAAAGGCGGGTCGCTGCCGGAGGAGGCGGGCATGAGACTCGTGCAGTCGCCGGCGCGGCCCCGGTGGCACCCGCTGGTGAAGATCTCCCTGGCCTCCGGCCGGTACGAGGCCTGGAGGAACTTCCTGGACGCGGTCTACTGGAACACCGAGCTGCGCGAGGACTGAGTCAGGCTCTCGCGGCGCCGTTGTCCGACCCCGGTTGCCCGGCCCTCCAAGGCGGCCTATCCTGTGCACCCGTGACCCGATGACCTATTACGACCGCGCGGACTCCCGATCCCAGGTGATGCTCGGTGGGCGAGTGACCCCGGGCATCCGGGCGCTCATGATCGCCAACGGCGCCGTCTTCCTGGTCCAGATGCTGACGCTTCGGGTCGGCGGTACGGCCATCGAGCCGCTCTTCGGCCTGCAACCCGAACAGGTCATCCACAAGCCGTTCTTTGTCTGGCAGCTGGTGACCTACATGTTCCTGCACTCCACCGGGTGGATCTTCCACGTGGTGCTGAACATGTTGATGCTCTGGATGTTCGGGGCCGAGGTGGAGCGGGCGTGGGGGACCCGGCCGTTTCTGAGGTACTACTTCGTCTGCGGCATCGGGGCCGCCCTCACGACCTGCGTCCTGTTCCCGCACAGCCTGACGATCGGGGCCTCCGGTGCGGTGTTCGGAGTCATGCTGGCGTACGCCCTGATGTTCCCCAACCGGCAGATCCTCTTCTGGTTCATCTTCCCGATGCGCGCCGTGAGCTTCGTGCTTCTCTGCGCCGTCATCGAGATGGCCCAGCTCCTCGAAATGCAGGACGGCATCGCGCACATCGCGCATCTCGGCGGGATGCTCTTCGGATACCTGTACTTGAAGCGGGCCTGGCGTATCCGGCCGTTCCTGTCCGAGCTGCACTGGAGGCTGAGGCGGCGGCGCTTCCGCGTCGTCGATCGGCCGGACCAGACGCCCCGCCCCGACCGGCACTATCCGTACCACTGAGGGAACACGGGGCGGGCACGAACCCGCCGGTCACCCGGCGGACGCTTCAATCAGCGGCAGGTCGACCCGAGGTAGTAAGAGGCCGAGGCCGCGAGGGCTTCGGACGGGGTCACGCCATCGGCCTGTATCCGGGCCACGAGCCATGCACGACCGCCCCCATCGAACCCGACGATGCGCTGCACGGCGTCGCCGACGCGACCCACTCCGACGAGCATCGTCGAGCAGGCGGGCTCCGAGGCGACGCCGATCGACGTCGAAATCGACGGGCCCGAGGTAATCACGATCGGCACGTCTGTTCCGCCCTCGATGCCGGGTGACTGGTTCGCCTTGCCGGGGAGAACAGGGGGCAGACCTGGACCGACGCACGGCGCATTGTGCTTCGGTCCGCAGACACCGATGATCGGCACGTCGGTTCCGCCGTTGGGCCTCAAGTCGCGGCCGTTCAGGATGGCGGGGCCGAGCAGTCTTGGTGCGGCGAACAGTCGCCCGGTGCCGAGGTCCAGCGGCGCGTAGAAGACCTTTGCGTTGTCACGCCAGAAAAACAGGTAGGCACCGGCCGAAGAAACGCCGACGGCCGGGGAGCGATCGTTTCCGGGGCCGAAGGTGACCGGGCGCGGGTCGCTCCAGGAGCCGGAATCGAACCGGCTCCAGGTGAGCTTCATCGCCTGTCCGTCCCAGTGACTCCAGATGAGAATCGGAGCGCCGCTGCGGGGATCGGCTGCCAGGACCGGAGTCACGTCGGGTTCGTCACCCGAAGTCGAGGGCACCACGCCCGTCCGCACCCCGAAGGCGTCTGTGTACGTCCAGGACAGACTACGGCCGTCCGTGGACGGGGTCTTTCGATCGAGTCCCACGGCCTCGACCGTCAGCGAACCGCCTCCGGGAACGGGAATGGACGAAGCCGCCAGACAGGGGGCCATCGACGCGGCGGTCAGGACGGTGATCGCCGCCGCCACCCGCCTCCATGCATCGCGAAGCCTCTGTCTCATGGCACGCCGCCTCAGACCGGATTCTTCAGGTTGATGATGCTGCTGACGTCGAAATTCCTCAGGAAGTCCTTGATCACCGGAAGGTGAGGGAAGAACTCCTGCAGCCGGTCGAAGTAATGGTCGCTCTTCGCCTCGTCTCCCTTCAGGAGGTGGATTTCCCCGAGGAGGTAATAGCAGTTCTTCTGAATGTCCTTGTAGTCCTGCTGGATGGCGAGCGTCAGCGCCTGCTCGCCGTGATCGCCGGCTAAGACCAGCTCCTTCGTCTGCATGTAGGCGAAACTGAGATCCTGGTGGCTCTCGCTCACGCAGCGAACGTTGTCGTTCTTCTCGGCGATTGCAAGCGCCTGATGAATGATGGTGATGCCGCGCCGGTACTTTTTCTTGAGGAGCAGGCAGTACCCGAGATTCTCGGTGATCGTATCGATCGGCCAGGACGCTTTCCGCTCCCCGCGCTTGCCCAGCGCGAGAGCGACCCGGAACTCGGCGACCGCGTCGTCGAGGTAGCTCTTGTTCATGTAGATGTTGCCGATGAGGTTGTGGCAGGAGGCTTTCCACGCCGGGTTGTCGATCGCCTCGCAGGCGTTGAGGGCGCGCTTCGCGTACATCAGCGCCCGATCGAGCCGGCCCTGGCGTCTCAGGGCGCTGGCGATGTTGAACGATGTACGGAAGACGATCTGGGGCTCGCGGGTCCGGAGGAGGATCTGCCTCAACCCGCGCTCGGCTTCCTTGATGTCACCCGCCGCCAGCCGGGCGGTGCTGAGGTTGCAGAGAGCCTTGACCAGGAGTGCCTGGTCGGCCATCTCCTCGGCGAGGGCGATGGCCCGCTCGAAATTATCGATGGCCCTTCGGAAGTCGCCCCTCCGGACGAATTGCTCGCCCGCCTCGGTGAGGTCCAAAAAACTGGCCTGAGTCTCGGCGTCCATCGGGAGCGGCCCTCAGTTCCCCTTGCGGTTGCCGATCTTGTCTTCGAACTGGAGCTTGAATTGGACGTACTCGAGGACCTCTTCCTGCGCCCTGGGGCTGAGCCGGTGGAACTGGCGCAGGATCTCAGCGTCGCGTTCCTTCAGCGCGCCGGGGACCTCCTCGTGGAAGAATTCGGCGATGTTCATTTCGAACACAGAGAGGATACGGAACAGTGTTTCCAGGCTGACCTTGTACTCGCCGTTCTCCATTCGGCACAGATCGGACTGCTGGATGCCAATGCGAGCGGCGAGATCGGCCTGGGTCAGATCGCGGTCCTTCCGGAGTGCGCGGATTCTGGACCCGACGAGGAGGGATTGCTTCTTGAATTTAGCTGTCAGCATATGATTTCCAGAGGTTGATTGCCTCGAAATTGCTTGCAGGACAAGGAGTTCAGCCCGATGCGAGCGCAGCAATAATACTTGACACCGTTGCCGCCGGAACATATACTGCTGTTGTCAGCTCGCACACAGAACCCAGCTTGCCGTGTCAAGAGATCGATGGACGAGGCCAGAGGCAGCGCGATCACCGGCTCCCATCCTGTTCTCCGAGACATTGGATGGCGCCCTCCCTTGTGCTGCCCGGATTTGGAATCCGAAAGGCCTTACCCCTCGACCCCTCGGTTACGAGCTCTGGAGCCTCAAAAGCTCCATAAATTTGACGGAAATGTATTGCGATAATGAAATAAAGTCAAGCAAAAAGAAGGCGTCCCCGACCGGGTCAACCTGGCGGGGAAGGAGGTCCTAGACAGATGGCGAAGGGCTCGACCGACCGCAATTCCTGTGTCTCACGCTATCTCCACGAGATCAGCGAATTCCCCCTCCTGACCAAGGAGGAAGAGCACGCGATCGCACGTCGGATGGGTCAGGAAGGTTCAGGGGATCCGACCTACCACGATTTGGTCAAATCGAACCTCAGTTTCGTCGTCAAGATTGCCAGCGAGTACAGGAACATGGGACTCCCGTTCGAGGATCTGCTCAACGAGGGGAACATCGGACTGATCGAGGCGGCTCATCACTTCGATCCCACCCGCGGGACCAAGTTCATCACCTACGCCATCTGGTGGATCCGGAAATCGATCCTGAAAGCGTTGTCGCAGCACGCGGCCATGGTCCGCATCCCGAACTACCAGCTCAAGAAGGTCCGCAA
The DNA here is from genome assembly GCA_035638115.1 of Patescibacteria group bacterium. Taxonomy (GTDB): domain Bacteria; phylum Acidobacteriota; class Polarisedimenticolia; order Gp22-AA2; family Gp22-AA2; genus DASRAN01. The sequence goes on from DASRAN010000007.1 coordinate 28,662, forward strand.
CGTCCGCAACACGGGACGGATGCTCTCCAAGGAGCTGGGGCGCGAGGCCGACCGCGAGGAGATCTCCAAGGAGCTGCGCGTCACCATCGCGAAGATCGACGAGATCCTGCAGATGAAGATGCGGGAGCTGTCGCTCGACGACAAGGTCGGCCGCGATCGCGACACGCCGATTTCCGATTACCTGGTGGACGGTCGCTCGGTGAACCCCGAGGACGAGCTCATCAAGCACGAGAACCAGGGTCTCATCCGCCTGGCCCTCAGGAATCTGAGCGACCAGGAGCAGACCGTGATCATCAACCGCTTCGGGCTCGAGGGCGGGCGGATCTTCACGCTCAAGGAAATCGGCGAGAAGCTCGGCGTATCGCGCGAACGGGTGCGGCAGATCGAAAGCCAGGCCAAGAAGCGCCTCAAGAAGGTGATCGGCCGCCAGCAGCGCACCGACGCTTCGGCTCCAAAGGCCGGTCGCCGGCGCAAGGTCTCGTTGCCGCGCGTCGACCCGGTCCACGACGTCAGCCACTGACAGCCAGAGAGAACCCATCCACAGCGCCCGCGGCGTCTCGTTGAACGCCGCGGGCCGCTGTGTTAATCTGCGCCCACGGGCGGACCGCAAACGCCCGTGCGAGAGGCCATGCGGCTCACACGCGACCAGGTCGAGTTCGTATCGCAGCACATCGTCCGGGGGCTCCTCCGGGACGAGTTCATCGCCGCCGACCACCCGGACAAGGTCATCGACGTCATCGCGCAGGTCGTGACCGCCGACCTCGAGGCCGAGGACCGGCTCAACGACGAAGTCCGCGAGATGCTCAAGAACTACGCCGATGAGATCAGCCGCAGTTCCCTCAACTACCAGGATCTCTTCCGCAAGGCCAAGGCCAAGCTCGCTCGCGAGCGGAAGATGGTGATCTAGGGTCCATCATGCGACTGAGCCACGAGCGTTGCGTCCATCTCTCGCACCAGGTCATCAACGTCCTGGAGGACGACGACGAGGTCGAGTTCCTGCACGACGCGAACGACATTCGTCTGAAGATCCTGCAGATTCTCGAATCGGAGATGGCCCACCAGGACGAGCTCGAAGAGGCGATCCGCCGACGCATCCTGTCGCAGCGGCGCGACCTCCCGGAGGGCAGCGCCGAGTACGACCTCCTCTTCCGCCGCTACTATGAAGAGGAGATGAAGAAGGTCAAGCGAGTCCGGGAGTAGATCCCCATCGCCCCGGCCGGCGCGCAACCCTCCATGAGCGCCTCCAGCCCACTCGTCGTCGGGACGGCGGGTCACATCGACCACGGCAAGAGCCTCCTCGTCCGCGCCCTCACCGGCATCGACCCCGATCGCCTGAAGGAAGAGCAGGAGCGCGGCATCACCATCGATCTCGGGTTCGCCCATCTCACCCTCGCCGACGGCACACGTGTCGGGTTCGTCGACGTTCCCGGTCACGAGCGGTTCGTGCGCAACATGCTGGCCGGCGTCGGCGGGATCGACCTCGTGCTCTTGGTCATCGCGGCCGACGAATCGATCAAGCCGCAGACCCGAGAGCACTTCGACATCTGCCGCCTGCTCCGCGTGCCGCGGGGGATCGTGGTGCTCACCAAGTCCGACCTCGTGGAGCAGGAGATTCTGGACCTGGTCCGTCTGGAGGTCCGCGAGCTCGTCGCGGGATCCTTTCTCGAGTCGTCTCCCGTGGTCGCGGTCAGCGGCCGGACCGGCGCGGGGCTGGAGGATCTGAAGCGCGCGCTCGCGGAGGCGGCAGCCAGGCTGCCGGGGCGCGCCTCGGACGGGTTGCCACGTCTTCCGATCGACCGTGCCTTCAGCATCCGGGGGTTTGGCACCGTCGTCACGGGCACCTTGATCGCCGGGACGCTCCACGAGGGTGACGAGGTAGTCCTGCTCCCGAGTGAGCTTGCCACGCGCGTGCGGGGACTCGAGGTGCACGGCCGTCCGACCCCGATCGCGACACCGGGACAGCGCGTCGCGGCCAACCTCCAAAGCGTCGAGGCCGGCGCCATCGCGCGCGGCGACCTCCTGACAGTGCCCGGCGTGCTCGAGCCGTCGCGCATTTTTGACGTCGAAATCGAGTACCTTCCGACCGCGGGCGGCCCCCTGAAGGATCTGTCACGCGTCGGGTTCCATCTGATGACGTCGGAGACGCCCGCTCGGGTCAAGCTGGTGGGCGGCGGATCGATCCCTCCGGGCGCGACCGCGTTCGCCCAGTTGCGCACCGAACGACCGGTCACCGCCATTCCGGGGGATCGCTTCATCCTGAGGAGGCAGTCGCCGCCGATGACCATCGCCGGGGGGACGTTGCTGCACAACGCGCCCCCCAAGCTTCGCCGCATGGCTCCCGAGACCCGGCGACGCTACGAGCAGCTCGCCAGTCCCGATCCGGCGTCACGCCTGCGATGGCTCATCGAGGAGGCGGGTCCCGCCGGATGCGACGCGGCGTTCCTGCGCAGCCGCACCGGCGTCGTCTTCGCCGCGTCGTCAGCCCCGATTGCGTCTCTGGTACGTGACGGCGTCATCCTGGCTCTCCCGACGATGCCGCCTCGTTACGTGGCGCGAGGGGAGATTGATGGGCTCCGGCGGGCCGTGGTCGGGGCGCTCGAGACCTTCCACCGGAAAGAGCCGCTGCGCGAAGGGCTGGCGCGCGAGGAGATCCGGGCGCGGATCTTCGCGGACAGCCACCCCGACGTCTTCAAGAACCTGATGACCGCCATGGTCGCGGACGGGACCCTGCGCCTCGAACGCGACCGTGCTGCTCTCGCCAGTCACCGGATCTCCCTGAGCGCGGAGGATCACGCCCTCCTCGATCGCCTGGAGAAGGCCTATCGCGACGCCGGCACCAACCCCCCCGAGCTCGCCGAGGCGACGAAAGCGGTCGGGATCGCGGCGCTGAAGGTCGAAAAGCTGCTGCACCTCCTGCTGTCGCGCGGCCGGCTGGTGCGGATCCCCGACGGGAAAGTCTTCCACGCGGAGGCGATCGAGGACCTCAAGCGCAGGTTGTGGAGCCGGGGCGCCGCGCAGGACTCGATCGACATCGCCGCGTTCAAGGAGCTGAGCGGCACGAGCCGGAAGAATGCCATCCCCCTCCTCGAATATCTCGACCAGGTCAGGGTGACGCGTCGGGAGGGGGATCGCCGCCGCATCCTCCCGCCGCCGCGCCCCGCCGAACCTGCGGATTGACAGCGTCGGGGGCGGGGTCTAAGATGCGTGCGAGGTGACGTGACATGGGTTCGATTGGGTTTCCGGAACTGATCCTCATTTTCATCATCGTTCTGCTAATCTTCGGCGGGAAGAAGATCCCCGAGCTCGCCCGCGGGCTCGGTGAGGGCATCCGCAACTTCCGCGAATCGCTCCACGGCCAGAATCCACAGGACGAAAAGAAGGACAAGCCCCAGTAAGGTCGCCGCCCCGTCGCAGGCCGCCGGGCCACGTTGCGCATGGCTCTCCGAACCTCGCACGATCCCGCGCCTCAAGTCCTCGAAGAGATCGCCTTCCAGAAGGCGACCGTCGCGCGGCTGCGCCGCGAGATCGGCGACGTCGACCGCAACAGCCGCCGCCGATACATCCGCGAGTTCTACGCCGAGTTCAGCCGATACGAAGCGATCTCCTCCTGGGACGACCTGGTGATCGCCTGCTACAAGGCGGACCTCGTCTATGTCGGGGACTACCATGCGTTGCCGGCGTCGCAGGAGTTCGCGGCGCGGCTGCTCGAGTCGATCGCGGTTCGCTCGCGCCGGGTCGTGCTCGGGCTCGAGATGATCTACGGGCGGCACCAGGCGCTGCTCGATCGCTTCATGCGTGGTGCGATGACCGAGCCGCAGTTCCTGAAGGCCATCCGCTACGACCTCGACTGGGGCTACGAGTGGAATGGGTTCCGGGGACTGTTCGAAGTGGCGCGGCGTCACGGTGTCTCGGTGTTCGGTCTCGACTGCGGGCCGCGCACCGGCTTCCAGCACATCCGCCGCCGAGATCAGTACGCCGCCACCCGGCTGGCCGGCGTCATCGAAGCGAACCCAGGAGCGCGCGCCGTGGTGCTGTTCGGCGAGTCGCACCTGGCGCGCACCCACCTGCCCGGCCGCGTCACCCGGCGGCTGAAGCGGAGCGGGGTCGAGAAGCGCTCCGTCCTCGTGCTGCAGAACCTCGAGGAGATCTCCTGGAAGATGGCGGAGGACGGCCTCAAGGACGTCGAGGTCGCACGACTGGCGCCGGACGCCTACTGTCACTTCAACACCGGCCCCATCGCCAAGTACGAAGCCTATCGCCGGACCATCGAGATCTGGAAAGGGGAGGCGGATCAGGACGATCAGGTCGATTTGACCTCGACGGTGCACGGGGTGATCGACATGATTCTGCGCTTCCTGCGCGTCGACAAGCTCACGCGCCGGGTGCGTACCCACGGGCGGACGCGCGAGCCGCTCGTCGACGTCTACCCCGAGGTCTACTCCGCCCTCGAGATCGAGGATCTGCGCGAGGTCCTGCGCGCCGCGGAGTTCGCGGACGACGAGATGCAGGAGGTCCTCGACCACGTGGGGCGCAACGGCTCGTGCTACGTCCCGCGCATCAACGCGGTGTTCATCGGCACGTTCAACATGGCGCACGCCGGTGAGGAGGCAGCCCACTTCGTCAATCAAGCGCTCAAGGGCGAAATCGACGGACGCCCGCCGCGGACCATGGCCCAGCACGACGTGTTCTACTCTTCGGTGATGGAGGAGGCGCTCGGTTTCTTCGGATCGAAGCTGGTCGACCCGTCGCGTAATCACTTCTTCGAGACCGAGTTCTACCAGTACTACCGCAAGGATCCGGCCGAGATCGAGGCGCACACGCCCTACACGCACGACGAGTTCAACGCCATCATCGGCTTCATCCTGAGCCACAAGAAGTTCGAGCGGGAGTACCGGAACTACGACGCGGTCCCCGAGGAGATCCTCGCCGGCATCCGTTCAGAGCCGCGTCGCGCCAACATCCTGGTTCACGAGCTGGGCTACTTCCTCGGGCAGCAGCTCCACGACGGCTACCGCGACGGGATCGTCGATCGCCGCGAGATCCTGGCCCTGTTCCGCACCTCGTTCCGGCGGACCGGGAGCGCGTTGCGGGCCTACCTCGCCCTGGCCGTGAAACTGGCCTCGGGTGCGGGCGGGCTGCACCCCGCCGGACGCGCCTGAAGGACACGGACCGGGCTCAGTGGCTCTCGGCCGGCTCCGGCGCCCGTGGCGGCCGCGCCCGTCCGAAGTCGATCGACAGTCCGTACGCCCGCATGCGCCGGTAGAGCTTCGGACGGGACCAGCCGATGAATCGCGCGGCGCGCGTCTTGTCCCCCTCGAAGTTGAACAGAGCCTTCTCGATGAGCATCTGCTCGCCGGCCTTGCCGTCAGCGCTGTACTGCGGCGCTTCCTCAGTGATCATCATGTGACGGATCCGATCGGGAAGATCGGGCGCCTCGATCCGCCCGCCGTCTCCGAGCGCGACGGCGCGCTGGATGACGTTCTCCAGCTCCCGGATGTTCCCGGGCCATTCGTGGGCCAGGAGCAGCTCGAGCGCGCCGGGGGAGCACTCCTTGCGCGGCAGCCCCGTCTCCGCGGCGATGCGGGCCAGGAAGTGCCCGACCAGGGCGGGGATGTCTTCCCGCCTCTCGCGCAGGGGAGGGAGGTGGATGGTGATGACGTTGATGCGATAGAGCAGATCCTCGCGGAACCCGCCCGTCCGGATGAGGGTGCGCAGGCTGCGGTGGGTCGCGGATATGATGCGCACGTCGATGCGGATGATGTCCTTGCCTCCGACCGGACGGATCTCGCGCTCCTGGAGCGCGCGCAGCAGCTTGCTCTGCATCCGCAGGCTCATGTCGCCGATCTCGTCCAGGAACAGCGCGCCGCCGTGCGCCAGCTCGAGAATTCCCTTGCGGTCGCGGTCGGCGCCGGTGAACGCGCCGCGGACGTGGCCGAACAGCTCCGACTCGAGAAGATTCTCGGAGAGGGCCGAGCAGTTTTCCGAGAAGAACCGGCGCGCCCGGCGATCCGAGCGCTCGTGGATGGCGCGCGCGACCAGCTCCTTGCCGGTGCCGCTCTCGCCGTGGATCAGGACGGGAAGCGAGCAGGCCGCCGCCTTGTCGATGAGGGCGTGGACGCGGCGCATGGCGTCCGTGCGCCCGATGATGCCGTGCGGCCCGGCGGGCGGGTCGACATGAGAGGCGACCGGCGACGACGCCGCGGCCGGCGGCGCGGGCCGGAGGCGTGCCTCGCCCGTCGCATGGAGATCGGGTGGCGTCAGGCTCAGCTCGAGCCCGGCGGACGGACCGGCGTGCGTCCGCCCGGGCTCCGGCACGCCGTAGAGAAGACCGCGGTTCATCGAGACGATGATCCGCTTGGCCGCCTCCTCGAGCATCTGCAGATCGGACAGGCTCATCACTCCCTCCACGAGCTCGTGTCGCTCGGCGAGTGTTCTGGCCTGGCCGCCGAGACGGCGCAGGTCGTCGAGCCAGGCGCTCAGGTCGAGACGTCGGGCGGGTGGCACGGGCATCAATCGGGTCTCCTTCCGTCGGCCGGCGGGCCGGTGCGGTCCCACACAGCAACGCCGATACCAACGGCCGCCGCGACGTCGCGTCAGGCACCCGTCGCGCCCAAGTGTCTGCCGTCATTCGCGATCCGGCCGGCGGCCGGCCGGGTGACACGGAGCGTCACAGCGCGGCCGTCCGGACGTCTGTCACACTGTGAGCAGGGGGATCGAGCCGTGTCACACTGCATGACGCCGCTTAGGGCAGCACATGCCGGCTGAAACGGCTCCGGGCGATCTGCGCGAGTACCTCGCCCTGCTGCGTCGCGAGGGGGGCCTCGTCGAGATCGACGCCGAGGTCGACGCGCGGCTGGAGGCCGCTGAAATCCATCGCCGTGTCGTCGCCGCCGGCGGCCCGGCGCTCCTGTTTCGCCGCGTGCGCGGCGGCGACCTTCCGGTGGTCACGAATCTGTTCGGTTCGGCGCGCCGCGTCGCGCTCGCGTTCGGACGCCGTCCGAAGGACCTGGTGGCGCGCGCCGCCGCCCTGCCGGAAACGCTCCTCCCGCCGACCGCGGCACGGATCTGGGCGCATCGCGATCTGTTGCGCGACCTGCTGCGCACCGGCACCCGGAGGAGCCGTGGCGGTCCGGTGCTCGAGACGATCGAGCGCCCGCCGCGCCTGACCGGGGTTCCGGCGCTGACCACCTGGGCGAAGGATGGTGGCCCGTTCATCACGCTCGGCCAGGTCTACACCGAGCATCCCGACGGACACGGCCACAACCTTGGTCTCTACCGTCTGCAGATTTTCGACGACGCCACGACCGGCATGCACTGGCAGATTGGCAAGGGAGGAGGATTCCATCACGCCGCGGCCGAGGAGCGCCAAAAGCCGCTGCCCGTGGCCGTCTCTCTCGGCGGACCACCGGCGCTTTTGCTGGGCGCCGTGGCGCCGCTGCCGGAGAACGTGCCCGAGCTGCTCCTCGCGTCGCTGGCGCTGGGCGGGCGCCTGCCAATGACCCGGCTCGGGGGATTTCCGCTGCCGATCCCCGCGTCGGCCGAGATGGCGCTCCTGGGCGAGGTCCGCCCCGGCGAGCGGAGGCCGGAGGGACCGTTCGGCGATCACTACGGCTACTACTCGCTGGCCCACGACTATCCGGTCTTCCACGTCGAGACCGTGGCCCGGCGGCGCGACGCCATCTTCCCCGCCACGGTGGTCGGCAAGCCGCGCCAGGAGGATTTCTTCATCGGCGACTACCTCCAGGAGATGCTGTCGCCGCTGTTCCCCGTCGTCATGCCGCAGGTGCGCGACCTCTGGTCCTACGGCGAGACGGGATACCACTCGTTGTCCGCGGCGGTCGTGCGGCAGCGTTACCGGCGCGAGGCGATGGCCGCGGCGTTCCGCATCCTGGGGGAGGGACAGCTCTCGCTGACCAAGTTCCTGCTGGTTCTCGACAGACCGGCCGACCTGAAGGATTTCCGCGCCGTCCTGACCGCCGTGCTCGAGCGCGCCGATTTCCGCACCGACCTGTACATCATGGGTAACCTGTCGATGGACAGCCTCGACTACGCCGGCCCGCGCATCAACGAGGGGAGCAAGGGGGTGCTGCTCGGCGTCGGAGAGCCGCGGCGCGAGCTTCCGCGTTCGTACGCAGGGCCGCCGCCCGCCGGCGTCGCGCAAGCGCGTGTCTTCAGCCCCGGCTGCCTGGTCCTGGAGGCGCCACCGTATCCGCGCTCGGCCGCGCAGGGCCGGCCGGCGGGCGACGTCGCGGCGCTCCTCGCGCACCCGTCGCTGGACGCGTGGCCGCTGGTGGTCCTGACCGACGACGCGGCGCGCGCCACGAAGAGCGTCTTCAACTTCCTCTGGACGACGTTCACCCGCTTCGACCCGGCCGCCGACCTCCACGGCCGCGCCGTGCGCCTGGAGCGGAACCACCCGTCGTTCGAGACGCCGGTGGCCATCGACGCGCGTCTCAAGCCGTGGTACCCGGAGGAGCTGTTCTGCGATCCCGGCACCGCCGCGCTCGTCACGCGGCGCTGGAAGGAGTACTTTCCTGCCGGCGGTGTCGAGATGGGGGATTCGGACCGCGGGCATCTCGACTAGACATCGCGCCTCGGCGCGCGGGAGAGGAATCGCCATGTGGAAGCCAACCGCGTTCATCGCGCTCGCGACGCTCGGCCTGGCCACAGGCCTGGTCTGGGCGCTGCAGACCTCGACGGAGTTCAACGCCAAGATCGATTTCACCAGGTACAAGACGTGGTCGTGGGGCCAGTCCGAGGTCCCTGCGAATCCGGTGGCAGAAAAGCGGATCCGCGACGCGGTCGAGGCCCGCCTGGCGGAGAAGGGGTGGACGAAGACCGACGCCGGTGCCGGCGATGCGGTGGTCTCGATCCACGGCGTGGTCAAGGATCAGGAAAGCTTCGACGTGCTCTACTCGGGCTGGGCGCCGGGATGGGGCGGGTCCGGTTACGGGGTCGGCAGCGGCGTCGGCACCTCGGTCCAGACGAAGGTGCGCTCTGGAACCCTGGTCATCGATGTCTTCGATGCGACGACGAAGACGCTCGTCTGGCGCGGGACCGCCGAAGGGACCCTCGGGCCGGCGAGCGAGGTCGACAAGAACATGAAGAAGATCGATCAGGCAGTCGAAAAGCTCCTGAAGAATTTCCCGCCGACACCCGCCAACGGTGCGCCGGGCGGGAAGCCGCCCGAACAAAAAACTCCCGAAGGAAAAGCGCCGGAGGGGAGCCGGGTCCCGCGGTGAAAAGGGATCGGGGGGCCGTTCACAGCGGTCCATGGCTGTGACATAATCCGCCGTCCTGATAACGGCAGTTCATCACCGAGGGCCGGCCCGTCCCGGTCGCGGCAAGAGGTTCGCAGATGAAGAGACTCGCGCTCGGTCTGGTCCTGGTCGTTCTCTTCGCAACGTCCGGTGCTTTCGCCCAGGCTTCGTCCAAGCCGATCGTGGGACACTTCGCGCTCGGCTACGCCGAGCCGCTGGGCACGGCCGGCGACTTCGTGGACGCCGGCTGGAACATCTCCGGCGGCGTCACGATGCATCCGAACCCGCAAAAGCCGTTCGGCATCCGCTTCGACCTCGGCTACTCCTGGTTCGATGCCTCGAACCAGGCGGTCGACTCAGCGAACGGCAGCGGGGCCATCACCAAGGTCGACGACGGATACGCCTCGATGGGCAACCTGTCGGTCGACGGACTGTACGAATTCGGCGGCAAGGGACACATCGGCGGCTACTTCGGGGCCGGGATCAGCTCCTACACGCGCTACTGGTCGCTGACGCGCGAGGCGATTGTGAGCGGCATCTATTGCGACCCGTGGACCGGCTGGTGCTACCCGTACACGACGGTGGGCGACGCCATCGTGGACAACGATCGTCTCACCAAGATCGGCTACAACGCGGTCCTGGCCATCGCCTTCCCGCTGCAATCGGGATCCGAGATCTATATCGAGGCGGCCTACCACCGGATGAACACCGACCCGGCGACCGAGTACCTGCCGATCGTCCTCGGGTGGCGCTGGTAGAGGTCAGATCACCTTCTTCGCGCGAAGATCCCAGATCACGGTGTAGATCACCTTCCGGACGCTGTCCTCCGCCGACTTGTCCACCCAGGTCTGGGTCTGACCCGTCCAGACGAGTTTCTGCGTGGCGAGGTCGTAGACATTTGTCTCCAGGCAGACCACCCTGTCGACCGTGGTGTAACCGGGGCTGGTGACGTACCCGTAGCTCATCGACATGTACGGGTACCAGCCGCCGTAGTAGCCACCGTAGCCGCCATATCCGACGCCCACCGCCATCGTGGTGGGCGGGACGTAGGTCTCCCGATCTTCAACGCTGACGAGGCGGGTCACCAGAACGTGCGTGAAGCCGTCCTTGACCAGAGCGGCGGAGACGGCGTCCTTGTCGATTTTCTTCGGCTCCGGATCGGGGATGCGCAGGTAGCTCACTTCGCCGTCGTACTTGTCCCGCTTCAGGTCGTTGACGAAGGTGTCCTCGAAGAGTTTGCGCAGGGAGTCGTTCTGCGCCACGCCCACGACGAACACCTTCTTCACCGTCCCCGGCCGGAAGTCGGGCGTCGTCGATGACGACAGCATCTTCGTGGACGAGGCGCAGCACAGGGCGCCCACAGCCAGCACGAGCAAGCCAAGGGTCAGGCGCGTCCGTTTCATTCCTGCCGTCATCATGCCTCCTTAGAAGCCGACACCGACGCCGGCGCTGTAGATCCAGGGACTGGTGTAGGGATAGGTCAGGTCGTCCGACTTGTAGGAGAAGTTGTAGAGCGCCGACACGAAGAAGAACGCCCGGTCTCCCATCGGCTGGCTGATGCCCGCCCCCGCCAGGTAGCTCGACTGGTTGCTCCGCGCCGTCGAGAAATCGGACAGGACGTACTCGTAGTTCAGGTACTCGTACTCGGCCTCGAGGAAGAAGGTCGGTACCGGGAAGTACTGTACGAACGCGCGCGCCCCGTAGTTGGTCGTGCTGACGCTCGAGTCGTAGCGGTCGTCGTTCTGCCACTGGTAGATCAGGGTGGAGCCGATCGCGACCTGCGGGCTGATGCGATAGCCGAACAGCGGCTCCGCCGACACCCAGCTGACGTCGCCGAAGCCGAGACCGACGCCGCCTCCGAAGAAGAAATGGGGCTGGAACGGCGGCGGCGCCTGGACCATGACGACCGGCGTGGCGGCCGCGGTGGGTAACGTCGCGGCCCCGGACAGCGCGGCGACCAGCGGCGCCATCAGGACGAGCGTGGCGGCTTTCATGGCTTCTCCTTCTTCGGGGCGACGCGTTCGACGTTCGACGACTTCTGCGTCCCGGTGTGAGTCGTGGACCTCGAACCCTGCCGACCCGGCATTATGACACCGGGCCGCCGGCCGGAGCCCCGCGGATCGGCCGCACATCAGCGGTGCCGGCGACGCGTCTTAGTCGTAGACTGGCGCCCGCGCCCGCGCCGGATGCGGCATCCGGAGTCGGAGCGCCCGCCCTCCGGGAGCCCGCGTGAAGCGCTTTCGATTCGGCCCGGTCCTGTCCAAGCGACCGCCGTTCACGGCGGGGGACGGCCTCATCCTGCTCGGCCTCGCGGCGCTTCTGTACGTCGGCGTCCGTCTGGCGTTCGCCGCGCCGCAGTCGATCGCCGGCCCGACGATCTCGACCTCGGCCCGCGCGCTGCCCTGGTACGCGCTCCTGTCGGTCGGGCGGATGACGATCGCCTACTTCCTGTCGCTCGTCTTCAGCCTGGCGTACGGTTACGCCTCGGCCCGCCATCGCGCCGCCAATCGCGTGCTGCTGCCGCTGCTCGACGTCCTGCAGAGCGTGCCGATCCTGTCGTTCCTCCCGGTCGTGCTCCTGGGGCTCAGCTCGGTCCTGCCGGTGTCGATCGCCGCGGAGCTGGCGGCGATCGTCCTCATCTTCACGTCGCAGGCCTGGAACATGACCTTCTCCTTCTACCAGTCGATGACCACGATGCCCGGGGATCTCCAGGAGGCGGCGTCGGTCTTCCGCTTCGACCCCTGGCTGCGGCTCAAGACTCTCGAGCTGCCGTTCGCGGCGGTGGGGCTCATCTGGAACAGCATGATGTCCTGGGCCGGCGGCTGGTTCTTCCTGATGGCCGCCGAGATCTACAACGTCGGCGCGCGCGACTTCCGGCTGCCCGGGCTCGGCTCGTATCTCCAGGTCGCCGCCAACGAGGGGGACATGCGCGCCGTCCTGCTGGGCGTCGGGACGCTGGTGCTGATCATCGCGCTGCTCGACCAGCTCGTCTGGCGGCCCCTTCTGACCTGGGCGGACAAGTTCAAGCTGGAGATGGTCGAGGGGGACGACCGGCCCTCTTCGTGGTTTCTCGACGTGCTGTCGCGCTCGTGGATCCTGCAGAAGTGCTCGGAGCGGTACCTGGAGCCGGCGGCGGAGCGCTTCGACGCGCGTCTGCGCCGCCGCGCGGGTCGCGTGCTGCCGGCGCTCGAGCGGGCGGGGGAGGGCCATCACCTGTCCGCGACGGCCATCGGCGGCATTTCCATCCTGGCGCTTCTGGCCGGGTTCGGTGGATGGCAGGCGGTCCGCATGCTGATGCTCCTGCCGGCGGAGGACTGGGCGCGTCTCGCGGTGGGGCTCCTGGCGACGTTCGGGCGCGTCTGCCTGTCGCTGACCCTGGCGCTTCTCTGGACCATTCCGCTCGGCGTCCTGATTGGCACCCGCCGCCGCGTCGCCGCCGTCCTGCAGCCGATCGTGCAGATCGTCGCGTCGGTTCCCGCCACCGCCATCTTCCCCGTGATCGTGGTCGCGCTGGTGAGGATGCGCGGCGGCGTGAACCTGGCGGCGACGCTTCTGATGCTGATGGGCACGCAGTGGTACCTGCTGTTCAACATCATCGCCGGCGCCTCCGCCATCCCGCTCGACCTGCGCTACACCACCGACCTCCTGCGCGTGTCGTCTCTCGACCGCTGGCGCATCCTGATCCTCCCGGCGCTCTTCCCCTACATCATCACCGGCGCCATCACCGCCAGCGGCGGTGCCTGGAACGCCAGCATCGTCGCCGAGCACGTGTCGTACGCGGGGAAGGTCTACACGACCACAGGCGTCGGGGCGGTGATCGCCTCGGCCACCGACCGCGGCAACTACCCGCTGCTGCTGGCCGGCACGCTGGCGCTCGTCGTCACCGTGGTCGCCATCAACCGCCTGTTCTGGCGTCGGCTGTACCGGCTGGCCGAGGTGCGGTATCGTCTGGACTGACGCCGCGCCGCGCGGCAGGAGCACGAGACCATGGCCATGCAGACCCCGAGTTCCGAAAGTCCCGAAAGCCGCGACCTGCTCGTCCTGAAGGACGTCAGCAAGTCGTACGGCGCCGGGGTGCAGATGTACTGCGCGGTCGCGGACGTGACCCTCGTCATCCGGGAAGGGGAGTTCGTCAGCCTGCTGGGGCCGTCAGGCTGCGGCAAGTCGACGCTCCTGCGCATCATCACCGGCCTGAACCGCGCGACCACCGGAACCGTGCTCTACCGCGGCGAGCCGGTCGTCGAGGTGAACCCGCACGCCACCATCGTGTTCCAGACCTTCGCGCTCTATCCCTGGCTGACGGTCGAGGAGAACGTCGAGGTGGCGTTGAAGGCGCGGGGCGTGCCGCCGGGGGAGCGGCGCCAGCGTGCCCGGCACCTGATCGACATCGTCGGGCTGGATGGGTTCGAGTCGGCCTACCCGCGCGAGCTGTCGGGCGGCATGCGGCAGAAAGTCGGCTTCGCGCGGGCCATGGCGGTCGAGCCGGAATTGCTCTGTCTCGACGAGCCGTTCTCGGCCCTCGACGTGCTCTCCGCCGAGGCGCTGCGCGGCGAGCTGCTCGAGCTGTGGCTCACCAAGGCGATCCCGACCAAGGCGATTCTCATGGTGACGCACAACATCGAGGAGGCGGTCCTGATGTCGGATCGCGTGGTAATCATGGCGAAGAATCCCGGCCGCGTGCTGGCGGAGATTCCCGTGACGCTCCGGCATCCGCGCAAGCGCCAGGACACGGCGTTCCTGGCGATCGTCGACAAGATCTACGCCGCGGTCGCCGGCCGCACGCGTCCCGAGGCGGAGACCCTGGCGCAGGCGGCGCGCAAGCTGCCCAAGGCGCGCCTCAACGCCCTCGCCGGCCTGGTGGAGATCCTCGTGGCCGACGGCGGGCGCGCCGACCTGCCGCGCCTCGGCGCCGACCTGTCGCTCGAGCTGGACGACCTGCTGCCGATCGTCGAGGCGGGGGAGCTCGTCGGCTTCTGCCAGGTGCAGGAAGGCGACCTGCTCATCACGCCGCTCGGCCGCCTGTACGCCGAGGCCTCGATTCTCACGCGCAAAGAGATTGCCGCCGGGCGCGCCCTGCGCCTGCCGATGATCCGCTGGATCTACGAGACGTTGCAGCGCGATGACGACCGCCGGGTCGATCGCGACTTCTTCCTCGACAAGCTGCGCGAAGAGGTCGGCGATTTCGCCGAAGACCAGCTCGATGTCGCCATCTCCTGGGGCCGCTTCGCCGAGCTGTACGCCTACGACAAGGACACCGACGAGCTGTTCCTCGAGCCCTGAAGGTGCTCCACGTCGGCGCCGCGCCGCTGTTGTAGACTCCCGCCAACGGACCTTCGCCGCCGTCGAACCAGTCGCCGTCGTGGGGGATGGCCTCCATGCACTGTCCTGGATGCTCCCGGCCCCTTCCCGAAGCAGCGTCGCGATGCCCGCACTGCGGCGCGATCGCGCGCGCGGCCTCGGGCGCGGCCCGAAGCGCGGCCTCGAGCGCGGCCCCGAGCCCGCCGCCGGGCGCGCGTCGACCGCTGAGCGATCTGCCGACCGCCGACCTCCCCGGGGCCGAGGCGCCCGGCGCCTCGCCGTCGTCCGGGCGGAGGGATCCTCTGGCCCTCGCTCCAGGGAGCCTGTTCGCCGAACGCTTCCTGATCGTCGAGAAGATCGGCGAAGGCGGGATGGGCGAGGTCTACAAAGCGATCGACACGCGCCTCGACGGCCCGGTCGCGCTGAAGATGATCCGGCCGGCCACGGCGCGGCACGCCGGCAGCGTCGATCGATTCAAGGACGAGGTGCGGATCGCGCGCCAGATCAGCCACCCGTCGGTGAGCCGCGTGCACGACCTGGGCGAGATCGACGGGCAGGTCTACCTGTCGATGGAGTGGATCCAGGGGGAGACGCTGCGGCAACTTCTGCGGCGCGCCGGGTCGCTCGAGGCCGACCGGGCGATTCAGATCGCGGCCGAGATCGCCGGGGCGCTCGAGGCCGCGCACCAGCACGGCGTCGTCCACCGCGACCTGAAGCCCGAGAACGTCATGATCGACGAGCGCGGCGAAGTGCATGTCATGGATTTCGGCATCGCCGTGCTGGAGGAGGCGCAGGGCCGGACGGCGGCGCCCGGGCCGCTTGGGACTCCCGGCTACATGGCGCCGGGGCCGCCGAGCTGGCGCCCCAGGACGCCTCGGTCGCGTTCGCCAACGCCGCCGTCCGCTGCCTGCTCGGCCGCAACGACGAGGCTCTCGACCTGCTGGAGAAGGCGGTACGGCTGGGCGTCACGCGCGACGACATCGAGAACGACCCCGACAGACCCCTGCACCCCCTGCCGCGCTACCGCCGCATCGTCGAGCTGGCGGGGTAGCTAACGGGGTCACTAATAATGATGGGGGTCCTAGGGCCGGATCGGGACGATTTCGGGGTCGATCGAGGCGATTTCCCCGTCCTCGTCGTCGAACGTCTTGATGGTGTACTTGTCACGGATACCCGAGACCTGGCCCCTGCCGACGGCGGGGAAGGAGCGACCCTGGGGGGCGCGGCCGTAGATGGTGTCCGCGTGGCACAGCGTCCGGCTGAAGGACCGCGACGGCTTACCCGCCACCAGAAAGTAGTCGGCCTCGTCGAAGACGACCGAGACCTTGGCGACCTCTTCGTGGTGATTCCTGAAGTGCCAGTGGACGAACTCTGTCTCCACCACCGGCTGGAAGTCGTTGACGACCTCGATCGACCCATCCGGCTGCAAGATGACTTCGATGTCCGCCACGAGTGGCCTCCCCGCGTGCCGTCGCACGCATCCCCGGTCCCCGGCCGCGACGAAGGCGAGTCCGCCGCCGCGTGCCTTAGCTCTGTGAGGGTTGGAACGAACGCTGAGGCGACGGTACGCCGGGGCGGAGGGGGGTGTCAAGAAGCCCGCAGTGCCGCGTAATAGTAGGTCGACTACGCCGCCTTCCCGAAGTCGGTTGGGATAGCGAACGACCTAATACGACGGTAAAGCTTCTGGCGATTCCATCCGATAAATCTGGCAGCCTTCGTCTTGTCCCCTCGAAACCGGCGCAGGGCATCTTCGATCATGATCTGCTCGCCCGTCTTTTGAGCATTAACACGACCTCGTACATCGCGGACACCACCGATCGAATCCAAGCCCTCGTGTGAACCTATGACTTCCGGCCTGGAGCAGACAAGACCTGGGCGACCTGAGTCCGCAGACCCTGCAAGTGAAGGAAGTGTGTCAGGAAGGTCAGCGATAGTAATGACCTCGCGCGGATTCACAACCATAAGGCTCTCTATTAGGTGTTCAAGCTCACGCACATTGCCAGGCCAGGAGTACGAAAGTAGAGCCTCAAGGACACCAGGACCAAGCTCTCGCGGAGGCGTGTTTGCGTGAGCTTGTCGACTTAGAAACTCCGCGACCAAAAGCGGAATGTCTTCCCTTCGCTCACGAAGTGTTGGCGCAACGATCCCGATGACGTTCAAGCGATAAAACAGGTCTTGTCGAAATCGTCCCTGAGCTATGAGCGAAGAGAGGTCTGCGTTGGTGGCAGCGATAACCCTAACATTAACCCGACGCGTTTGGTTCTCTCCCAACCGGCGAATCTCACGCTCTTGCAGAACACGCAGAAGCCGTGACTGCAAGTTGATCGATGTATTCGCGATCTCGTCAAGAAAAAGCGTCCCACCGCTTGCCTCTTCAAGCAACCCTACGCGATCGCGGTCCGCCCCGGTGAAGGCGCCACGTCGGCATCCGAACAACTCGACCTCAAGTAGGCCCTCTGGAAGGGCGCCACAATCAACAGTCAAAAACGGACCCTGGCGACGCGCACCATTCGCGTGTATTGCTCGGGCAATAAGCCCCTTGCCAGTCCCGCTTTCTCCGGTGATGAGAATTGTACTGTTCAAGTCGAGTACACCTGCGATAGTCTCATGCAACCGACGCATAACAACGCTTGTTCCTATAAGTTCCGGGAACCGACTTGCGGCCTGACGTCTGAGTCGAGAATTCTCTTCACGCATTTGGCCGAACACACGAGCGTTCGCAATTGCGATTGCAGCTTGACTTGCGAACGATTCAACAAAGGTCCGGTCCTTGTCCGTGAACTTCTGAGCATTGCTCCGAGTATCGAGGTAGATGACCCCCAGTACCTCATCTCGAGACTTCATGGGGACGCACAAAATAGACCTAATCTCCCGAACGATGATGCTGTGCACCGATGCAAGCGAGGGATCCTGACCCACGTCAGTCGAGAAAACGATGAGCCCTTGTTCTGCGCGGCGCAGTACAGATCGACTAAACGTTGTCAAGTCCTCCAGGTCTGTGTTCCCTATTCCTCTTGCGCAGGAGACGCGCATCTGTCCGTCCGTAGAGGACTTCAGAAACATGATTCCTCGTTCTGCCCGAATGCTGTCAATCGCTAGGTCAAGTATCCGGCCGAGTAGTGCATCTAGGTCGCGAGTAGAAGCGAGCTTCTGTCCGATCTCGCTCAGAGCAGCCAGCATTTTCCGGGAAATCATCTCGCTTCGACGCAACGTAGCGGTGTTGAACCGTGAGCGACGTCCGTATTCACGCGCTAGTTCACGATAGTGAGCGAGTACCAGGGAGACGTGAGGCGTGGAGAGAAACGAGCGTCGGAATCGAGAATCACTTATGTCTTGCGAGACCTCCCGAAGAACGTTGGTGGCCCTACGCAGATACCATAAAGCACGAGACAACGACAGTGTGCGCTCATGCAGTGTTGCTAGCAACGCAAGAGATTGCCAGGTAACATCGCGATTACGTGTCTCGTGAGCAATGGAGAGGGCATCCAGAGCGCACGCGATAGCGTCACGTGGTTGTCCGACCGAAAGCAGCAGTGATGCTCTTATGAGGAGGCACTCTGAGTGAACTGATCTCAGCCCAACGCGCTGCGCCAAGCGTTGCACACGCGCTAGCTGGGCCATGTGTTGGGGCAAATCTACGCCCATTTCCACAGATAACAACGTGAGCGTAGTCTCAGCCTGGATCCAAATGTCATATGGTGCCGGCGCACGATAGGTCGAAATGGCCGTCTTGAGTCGTTCGATAGCCTCGGAGGAAAGACCGAGTCCGGATTCGTTGATGGCATGTAAGCGGTGTAGTTCAAGAAGGGACTGGTGGAATCGCATTTCGAGTGCAAGGCGAATTGCCTTTGTAATTACTCGCTTGGCCAAGGTATAGGCCCCAACAGCTACGAGCGAGTATGCCCATGTGGTCAGGTAAAGAATAGTTAGCGAAGGTATATTGTGAAGTTCGGTTCTCGCTCCGAGGCGTGAGAGGAGGGAGAGAGCAGATCCGGGGTAGCCCCCACGAACGAGGACCTGGGCCTGATTAAGATGGGCTATGAGTGCGTGGTGCTGGTCGCCCGAACGGCGAAACTCGGCAGCAGCAATGGCATTAAGTCGAATAGCAGGCTTCAATGCGCCCTGTGCTCGAAACGTCTCGCCTGCATTTACAAAGACGGTCCAACGGAGGTGGGCGAGTGATAACTCTCGGCTCAACGACCGTGCTGTTCGATACTGATCTCGGGCAGCGCTGTACCTACCAACATCAGATAGCAGGATTCCCGTATTTAGTACGGCCGTTGCGAATGCTTGCCAATTGCCAGACTGTTTAAGGAGGCGAGCTCGCCGCTGCTCGTATTTCAAGGCAAGCCTATATGTTCCTTCTCTCCAGTGGGCAGAGGCGATGGCACGTAGGGCATCTACGGCATATGACAACTCGTGTGTTCGCCGAGCAGCGGCAAGGGATCTGAACAGTACACGTCGACCACGATCCCTGCGTTCCAACCAACAGAGCCCGTCTCCTATGATCGCAAGAGCTTGCACGGCCCGCCCACTGTAGCCATTTATTCTACAGAGTCGGAGGGCCCTGCGCGCCTGTAGGATGCCTAAGGCGTAGTTGGATAATGCCAGCTCGCAGTATGCTCGGGAAATAAGAAGAGAGACCTGCGTATCGGGCGGAACGTCATCGCTAATCGCCACCCGAGTGAGTACGTCGCGACACTCGTGATAGCGCCCAGACTTGAACAGTGCAACAGCCAGTAACGCGGACAGTTGGGCCGAGTCAGAAGTCCCGTGTGCACTTGATGCTAGGGCATTATGAAGGGGAGATATGGCGTGATGATAGTTGCCATGCTCCACAAAGGCGCGTCCCGCAAGACCATAACAACGGACAGATGATCCGTGGTTCCCAGCAGCGGCATGATGGTGACCAGCATATCCAAGATCGTGAGGGGTAGTTGCCCGAGCCTCGTAGAAGTCTGCAAGTCGTTGATGGAGGATTGCATGATGCGCAGTGTCCGGAGAATCGTTTAGGGACACGCGAAGGGAGTTGCTAGGCACGGAAAAGCAGTCGGGGTGATCGTCGTCGCTGGGTGTTACAAGAGCAAGCATAACTAGCCTGGAGATAACACCCTGGATGTCGTCATCTGAACGTCCCAGAAGAAGTGCGATGGTATGCGATGTCAAGGGAGCCGTAGAGATGCCTACAAGCCGTAACACGTCAGTGTCCGAGGACGGTAGACTGTCGAGCAGAGGACCAGAAACGGTTCGGGCTATCTCCTTCTGAAGTCCAGAGCGGAGATGCGGTGAGTAACTGAGTACCCCCTGCTCGTAGGAAACTATTCCCCGAACTGAGTACTCACTCAGTAGAGCATCATTTATGAATGGGTGTCCACCAGAGTCAGTGTCAAGGTCGGAGACTAGATTGCTAGGTGCAACTGGGATACCTAGAGATTCTGCAACAGATGTGGCTAGCGTGTGTCGTGGAGAGCGGCCTATCGCGAGCATGTCGGGAAGTGCATGAGCAGCTAGTGAGTTGGAACGGTGCTCTCGCATCAGGCAGGTGATGGGAGGGCAGACCAAGATAATGGCAGTTGGAGGAAAGTGTGAGTTGCGAAGGCGAGCGATAAAGGGATGAGCGCGCTCGTATTCAGAATGAGGCAAGTTTAGCGAGAGGATCCATGGTCTCCAGGCCATTGCCTCGGGTGAGCGAGCGAGCAGGGCGAGGTCCTTCAAGGAATGTGTAATGCGAATTGCATAACCATTGCGGAAAAGGCGCAATAAGAGATATCGGGCGAGAGCCTCCAAGGTTGGTGAGGGGATCGCGTAGAAATAGAAAAGTAGTGGACGAATGACCGACTCAGTGCTGGACTTAACTATTGACTCGCAGATCCGTTGTACTTCCGGCTCGAAGTGCGTTAGGGAAGGTGATACATGCTTCGTCCCGGAGGTCGTACAGTGTCGCACTGTGTCGCTCGTTGACAAAGTCTTTAGCTTTTCGGAAACGTCGAGCGCGGAGAGCGGCCTATCGGCCGGGTTTGGTGAGAGGAGGGTGGAACAAAGTGAGCGAACCGCTCGTTCGAAGTGCTGTTCGCCAAGTGAGCTACTGTCGCGATTATCGCTGTGCACGCCACGTTGTCCCAACAAGCACTCGGAAATGATCTTGCCGAGAGAATAGAGATCGGATGTGTAGGTGGTCCGTCCCTCGTTCATAGTTTCGGGGGCAGCATAATGCGGCGTAAACACTATAGCGTCTCGTAGAGTGCTCTCTACGTGCCTATGAGACGCTCCGAAGTCAATGACCTTAGGGATTGCAGGCGTGAGGGTAGAAGAATTCTGGGGGAGCAGGATGTGGGCGCTTTTTAAGTCTCCGTGGATGAACCCGCGGCGATGGAAGTAATCTAGGAAGCCACAGACATTTGCTAGTTGCAGGAGAAGTAGATCGCGGGATGCGGTGCAGGCGAATGCTGCGATGTCGACGCCACGTATATGTTCGAGTACGAGGAAAGGCATTCTTGCGTGAGTTGTGTGACCAAAGTCCAGCAGTCTCGGAACGAATGGGTGATCGTTGAAGACGGTCAGAACCTCGATCTCTGCGCTGAACTGTCGTAATGCGGTGAGGGATCGATAGGAGTCAGTAGATGTATTGTATCGCTTGATAATGCGTGCTGTTCCGTCGACCGAACGAATGGCTTCCAAGATCGAACTGGACGACCCCTCTGCGAGGTTGGAAACAATATCGTAACCAGGGAATTCTGGAAGCTGATTCATCAGGACTCGAATGTAGAGTTTGTGCGAGTCCGGTCAAGAAAAGGAAAGGGGGCCCGTTAGGGCCCCCGAAATTAATCCGTATCACTTTCTTTTGTTAGCAGCCGCCCAGGCCACATCGACCGCCGCCACCCCAGGTTGCAGTGTCAGCAGAAACCGTTCCACCAGTCGAGCGCGGGGACACCGTAGTGCCGCCCTGGACCGGGGCGCTGGAACCGAAGCCCAGGAACTGCATGAGGACCTGGAGGAAGCCGAAGTGCGTTCCAGTCGCGACCGGGTTCGAGTGGGGGGCGGCGATTGCAGCCGTCGGACCGAACGCCACCACCGCGAGAATCATCAGCACCGCTGCACTCTTCAGCATCTTGCTCATCGCCCTACCTCCCCTTTTGGCTTCTCAGCCCGGTTATCATTTCGTCGTACTCGGGCGACCCTTAGAGCAACGACGATGCCAAATTCGTGACTGTCTCGTGCCGCGTCGCGTATCCATAAGAAATGGCGTGAGATGTTGTCTTACGAAACTGTACCGAAAGGTACGGTACACCCTGCCCGGAACACGATTTAGTAAGTAGTTCACCCTAGGGACTTCTATCTATCAGCATTTACAGCAAGATACGGATGGTCTCGCGAGACGCCGATGAGACTGTTCAGTTATCGCTGTTATCGGGCTGTGTTTGCTTGAGATACGGCATTGGTCGTCTCAGGTCTTTGAAGTGAGACTGCGGGATCGAGCCAAAAGCCGGCCTGTGGGGGCGCTCAGTGCCCCTTGCGGGCGCCTTCGATCCCCATCTCGCGCATCTTCCTGAAGAACGTCGCGCGGCTGACGCCCAGGATGCGGGCCGCCTGGTTGCGGTTCCCCTTGGCGGCGGTGAGCGCCTTGCGCAGGGAGACCTTGGAAATGCTGCCGTTGACGGGCCGTGCCGTCAGGGAAGGCGAGGGCTCGGCCGAGTCGACGTCGTTGCGGGCGGCGTCGAGGGTGATGACCCCCTTCTCGGCGAAGAGCGACAGGCGATAGATGGCGTTCTCCAGCTCGCGGACGTTGCCGGGCCATTCGCGCCGGCCCAGCTCGCGCAGAAGCGCGGGCTCGACGCGCAGGCGCACCTGGCCGTTCTCGCGCGCCAGCCGGGTCAGGAAGTGGTCGATGAGCAGGGGAATGTCGTCGCGCCGGTCGCGCAGGGGCGGCAGGGTGACCGAGATCCCCTTCAGCCGGTAATAGAGGTCCTCGCGGAACTGGCGGCCGCGGATCATCCCCTCGAGGTCGCGGTTGGTGGCCGAGATGACGCGCACGTTGACCTTGCGCGTGCTCTCGGCGCCCACGGGGCGGATCTCGCCGTCCTGCAGGGCGCGCAGCAGCTTGCTCTGCAGCGCCATGGTCATGTCGCCGACCTCGTCCAGGAAGAGGGTGCCGCCGTCGGACAGCTCGAACAGCCCCTTGCGCGAGGTCTCGGCGCCGGTGAAGGCGCCGCGCACGTGGCCGAACAGCTCGCTCTCGAGCAGCGTGTCCGGCAGCGCGGCGCAGTTCTCGCTGAAGAATGCCTTGTCGCGGCGCGGGCTGTTCTGGTGGACGGCGCGCGCCACCAGCTCCTTCCCGGTGCCGCTCTCGCCGCGGATCATGACGGGCAGGGGGCTGGGGGCGACGCGCGCCAGGATCGAGAAGACGTCGCGCATCTTGGCGCTGCGGCCGACGATGCTCTCGAACCCGTAGCGCTCGCTCACCGCCTGGCGCAGGTTCTCGTTCTCCTTGCGCACCCGGTCGAAGAGGTTGGCGTTGTCGACGGCGATGGCGGCCTGGGCCGCGAACGCCTCGAGGAACTTCAGGTGCTCGGGGGTGAAGACGACGCGCGGCGCGCGGGTGTCGACGTAGACCGTGCCGATGGTCCGGCCGCGCAGGCTCAGCGGCACGCACATCAGCGAGCGGATGTGGAAACGCAGCACGCTGCGGTACTCCTTGAACCGGGCGTCGTGCTCGGCGTCGTGCGTCAAGACCGCCTGGCCGCGTCCGGCCTCCTTCAGAACCCCCTGGCTGTAGGCGGTGGCGTCCTTGATCGTCTGGCGCTCGACGTTGCGCGCCACGACCGGCTCCATCTCGCCGCCGTCCGGGGACGACAGGAAGATCAGGCCGCGCTCTGCGCCGACGCTCTCGATCGCCAGGTCCATGACCTTGTTGAGCAGCTCGTCGGGATCGTGGATCGAGTTGATCACCTGGGTGATCTCGAACAGGGTCGAGAGCATCCGCGAGGCCGACTCCTTCGCCTCCGGGCGCGCCGCGGGGCTCTGGGTCGGCGAGGCGTCGGAGGGCGGGGCGGCGTTGGCGCGCTCGGGGGTCTTCAGGAAGTCGTCACGCATTGCGGTGTCCTCGATGTCCGAGGCGATCGCCTCGATCTGTCGGATGGCTTCATGATACGGGGATGGGGCTTTTCGTGGTAGCCCGCGCTGCTCCTGGGCTCGCGCCAGCAGGAGCCGCAGGCGCCACGAGTCTTCAAGAAAGCCGCCGCGGTCGGCGACCGCGAGACCGGCGTTGGCGGCGCGCTCGGCGGCCCGGGGATCGCCCGCCGCCAGGGCGAGCGCGCCCAGGACCAGATGCCGTTGCAGGCGATCGACGCACCGGAGCGGCCGCTCGTCGTGGCCTTCGAGCCTGCGTCGTAGGTCCTCGATCTCCTTCCCGCTGGCGACGGCCATGCCGCCGGCCCCCGAGGTCGCGCCGGCTCCTGTCGTCGCGCCGGCCCCGGTGGCGGACTCGGCGACCAGACGCGCCAGCGTCAGCTCGGCGAGGAAGACGATGCGCGGGTGGGCGAGCGAGCGCCCCAGGTCGAGGGCCGAGAGCGCGCCGGCACGCGCCGCCTCGCGCTCGCCGGCCGCCAGGTGATCGGCGGCGAGAGCGGCGAGCAGGTACCCCTCCTGGATACGGTCTTTGCGGCGCCGCGCCTCGGCGAGCCCGGCCTCGTGCGCCGCGCGGGCGGCCTGGTGACGTCCGAGTCCGCGCTCGATCTGCCCGGCCAGGTCCGAAGTCAGCGGCTCCGTCTCGTTCGCCGTGATGAGCGATCGGGTGCGGACCAGCTCGGCATGGGCGGCGGCGGCGAGGTCGAACCGGCCGCGCGGGACGTACGAGTCGACGAGCGCTTCGCACTGCAGGGCCAGCAGCTCGAGCGTCGTGTGCTGGCGCGACCAGGCGCGCGCCTCCTCGAGGGTCGCGATCGAGCCGGTGAGATCCCCCAGCTCCCTGCGGACGACGCCGAGGTTCCCCAGGTACCGGTGGTAGAGGCCGCCGGGGCCGTTCCGGCGCGCCACCTCGAGCGCCTCGGTCAGCATCTTCGCGGCGGTGTTCGGATCTCCCAGGCAGAGATGGCAGATGGCGGCGTTGTTGAGCATCCAGGTGAGAGTGACGGGATCGCCCTCCTCGCGCGCCATCGGGACCGCCTCGTCGAAGTGCTCGCGCGCCAGCAGGTGGTGGCCGCCGCGCGCCAGGGTCATGCCGATGTAGTTCAGGCAGGCGGCGATCTCGTGCCGGGCCCGCCGCCGGCGCGCCTGACCGAGCGCCTCGCGCCCGCGCGTCAGCGCCTCGGTGTCGCGTCCCAGGAAGCCGAGCGCCCACGACTGGTGCCGCAGCGCCCGGATCTCCGCCAGCGGCTCGCGGGCGCGGCGCGCCTCGACCAGCATCCGCTCGGCGACCTCCAGACCGCCGGCCTCGTCACCCAGGTTGATGAGCAGCGCGACGGAGAGATCCTCGTAGACCTCGAGGCGGGCCGCCGCGTCGCTCTCGGGCATCAGCGTCAGGGCGCGCTTCAGGAAGGCGCTCTCGCCGAGCGGATCGTGCAGCGCCGCGGCCCGGTGCGCCGCGCGCACCAGGTACTCGATCGCCTCCGGCCGGGAATCGCAGGCGACGTAATGGCGCGCCAG
Organism: Patescibacteria group bacterium; assembly: GCA_035638115.1. GTDB lineage: Bacteria > Acidobacteriota > Polarisedimenticolia > Gp22-AA2 > Gp22-AA2 > DASRAN01. The sequence goes on from DASRAN010000007.1 coordinate 53,861, forward strand.
GTCCTCGGTGACGTCGTCGAGCGCTGAGGCGTAGTGCGCCACGAGGGCGGCGGCAGCGGCGCGATGCAGGACGCGGCGGCGGGCCGCCGGCAGGGCGCCGTAGATGGCGGTGCGCGCGGTCGCCTGCGAGAGCGACACCCAGGGCCCGCCCTCGCTCTCCCAGTCGATGGTCACGAGATGCAGCGCCGCCAGCGACTCTGCCGCGTGCCGCGTCTTCTCGGCGGTCCAGGCGGAGCGCGGCAGCTCCTCGAGGGCGCGGGCGAGAAGGGTCATCGGCACGGGCCGGGCCAGGACCGCCAGCATGCGCGCCGCGAGCGCCTGCTCGTCGCGCAGCGTCTCGATCTGCCGCAGGACCAGGCCGGCGAGCGACGCCGGCAGCGGCAGGTCGGTGCCGGGAGCGATCGGACAGGTCCAGGTCGCGCCGCGGCGCGCCAGCAGGCCGGCGGCGAACAACCCCTTGAGGATCTCCTCGATGTGCAGCGCCGCGCCGCCGGTCTTCTCGAGCAGCAGCGCCGCCAGCGCGCGGGGGGGCTCGGCGAACGGCAGCATCGAGACCAGCAGGTCGGTCGTCTGGGAGGCGTCGAGCGGCGCGAGGGCCAGATGCTTGAGACCCGAGCGCTCCTGCAGCCGCGACAGGCGCCCGCCGACGGCACCGCCCGTCGCGGCGCCGCCGGCCGCGGCGCCGTCGCGCAGCGTGCCGATCACCAGCCATCGCGGGCGCTCCTCGCGCAGCAGCAGGTGCTCGAGCAGGTCGAGCCCGGCCGCGTCGGCCCATTGCAGGTCTTCGAGGACGAGGACACCGGGTCCGTCGCCGGCGAGGTGATCGAGACACGCCGCGAGGCCGGCCCGCATCTCGGCCTTGTCGAGCACGCCGCGCGCGCCGCGTGCGTGGCGGCCGAACACCTGGTCGAGCACGTCGGCGAGCGGCGCGGGCATCGAACCGGCGGCGCGGGCCGTCTTGAGGAGATCGGCGAACGGCTGCAGCGGGCCGCCGGTCTCGTGGCAGCGCGCCGCGAGGGTGCGCCAGCCTTCGAGCTGCAGGTCCTGGCCGAACTCGCGGACCAGCCGGCTTTTCCCCGATCCCGGCGGGCCGCTGATCATCATGACGCGCGGGGCGAGCGCCTCGCCGGGGCTCGCGGCGGCTCGTCCGCGCGCCCGGCCGCGGCTCGAGAGCGGCCGCCGGCCGAGCGGCACCGCCGCCGCGTGCCCGGCCAGCGCGAGACGCAGGGTCTCGAGGACGCTCTCGCGCCCGACCAGCCGTCCGCTCGACACCCAGCTCGCGAAGGTCTCGGGCGTGTCGATCGGCCGAGGCGGATCGATTCCGGCGTTGAGCAGGAGGAATGCGGCGCCGGCGGAATCGGGGCGGGACTCCGGTTCGCGCGCCATCAGATCGACGACGAGACGATTGCGCCGCCCGGAGATCGAGCGGTCGAGGGTGACGGGAGCGGGCGCCGCGCCTTCGAGGATCGCCGTCACCAGGCTGCCCGGGGTCGGCGCGTCGTAGGGACGGCGGCCGGCGAGCACCTCGTAGAGGACGACGCCGAGCGAATAGAGGTCCGACCGCGCATCGGGCGCCGTCCCCGCCAGGCGCTCCGGAGCCAGGTACTGCAAGGTGCCGCTGGCGCCGGCCTCCGAGCCGGCCGCCAGCCGCTGCGCCAGGCCGAAATCGAGCAGCTTCACCTGGAACGCCGGCGTCACCCGGATGTTGTGCGGCTTGATGTCGTTGTGCAGCCAGCCGCGCTCGTGGATGTAGTCGAGCGCGCGCAGGCACTGCGCCACCAGGTCGTCGAAGCGGGCGATCGCCTCCTTGCGTCGCAGCGCGCCGAGGTCGTGCCCCTCGACGTACTCCATGGTCAGAAACGGAAGACCCGAGTCCTCGACCCGTCCGAAGTCGAACACCTCGGCGAGATTTGGATGACGCAGGCGCGCGAGCGATCGGAATTCGCCGCGGAATCCTTCGATGGCGGCCGGATCGGCGAGCCCGGCGCGCAGGATCTTGATCGCGACTTCGCGGCGCGCCTGATGCCGGTCGCGCGCGAGATGGACCTCGCCCATCCCACCGCCGCCGAGGCGACGCACGATCTCCCACCGTCCGTTGACCAGCAAGGCCCCAGCCCTCAAGAACTTGCCGGGAAAGTACTCCGGTTCGCGCCCCCCCGCAAGGGCATACCCGCGGCGGCCTGCAACCGGCGGCGGTCTGCAACCCGCGGTGGCCTGTCCCGCGGCGGCCTGCACCAGGACGGGCGGAGCGTCGGCTAGTTGACGGGGATGTCGCGCGGGCCGGGGGAGTGGAACTGGAGGTCGGACTCGGCCGCCCGGCCGCGGCGGGTCAGCTTGCGCTGCCGCATGCGGGCGTCGGCGATGGCGATCAGGTCCTCGCAGGTGCGGCCGTCGGCGGGGAAGGAGGCCGATCCGAGGGTGACGTCGACGGCGATGGCGGTGTTGCGCGCCACCGCGAACTTGTGCCGCAGGACGCCCTGCTCGAGCCGGGTCGCGACCGCGTCGATCCGATCGGCCGCCACCCCGGTGAGGATCAGCAGGAACTGATCGCCGGCGTAGCGCACGCAGGTGTCGCCCGGCCGCATCTGGCCGCGGATGGCGCGCGCCAGGCCGCGCAGCACGCGGTCGCCCGCCTGCCGTCCGTAGCGCTCGTTGATCTCCCCGAAACCGTCGACGTCCAGCTCGATCAGGCTCAGGGTGGACTTCTGCTGCGCCGCGCGGCGCAGCTCCTGCTCGAAGCTGCTGAACAACTGGCTCGCCGCCGGCAGCCGCGTCAGCGGGTCGGATGCCGGGGAGGTGGCGTCCGCGCCCGGCGCCGCCGCTGCGCCGTCCTCCTGCGCCCCGTCGAGACGCTGCGCCGTGGTGATCAGCAGGCGCACCACCTCCGGGTCGCAGGTGGTGCCGGCCTCGTCGCGCAGATCGGCCAGGGCCTGCGAGGGGACGGCCGGCGTCCCTCCGGCGGGACCGGCCAAAAGCGACTCGTAGCGCTCCACGGCGCCGAGCACGCGCGCGGCGGCGGGGATCGCCTCGCCGCGCAGGCCGTCGGGTCCGCCGGTGCCGTCGAACTTCTCGTAACGCGAGCGGATGACGCGCGCCAGCGGCGCGGGCAGCCGCGACCGCTCGATCTGCTCCGCGTCGAGACCACGCAGCAGGACGGCGGCGCGCACGACCGCGACGTCGGCGGGCGGCAGGCCGATCGCCATCGCGACTTCGGTGGCCATCGACTGGACCCGTCGCACGCGCCGCGCGGCCGCGTCGTTGACCGGATCGGCCGCGAACACCAGCGCGCCGATGATCGACTGGCTGGTCTCGACGATCTCGTCCCGGTGCCGGAGGCTCGATTGCGACGTCGATCGGTCCTGCCGCAGCGTCAGCAGCAGGACGATGCCCGCGGTCAGCGCGCTCGCGGCGAGCGCGACACCCGCGGTGCTCAGCGTGAGCGGCGGCCATTCGGGACGATGGGGGAGCAGCAGGACGACCGCCGGCAGCAGGAACCCCGCGGCGACGGTCAGGGCGATCATCAGGCGGATGCTGCGGCTCAAGGTCGCGATCGCCTCCACGATGGCGGTGCGAGGGCGCCCCTCATCCCCCCGGCCGGAGCGCGCCCCGCACCCACCCAGAAGATCGGGCGCGGCGGGCGGCCGGTCCATTTCACTTTCGAAATCGGGACACACCGCGGAGCGGGAGCGGGCGGCGGCCTCCCGCGGGACCTGGAGAATCCGTGTGCTAGCATCGCCGGGAGAGATTTCCAGCCGTCGGGATGCCCTGATGACACGACCGAAGAAGAAACCATCCTCGCGCGTCGCTCCCGACTCCACGAGAACCACTCCCGCTCCTCCTGCGCCGCCCGCGGGCGGCGCGCGCCGCCCGTTCCGCCGAATCGCCATCGCGGTCGCGCTGCTGATCGCCGCGGTCCTGGCCTGGGCGTCGGTGCGGCGGGTCGGTCCCGCCGAACGCGCCTATCGCGTCGGCCGGGGCGGCGGGGCCGTCACCCGGCTCGCGCCGGGCCTGCGGGTCGTCGTTCCCGGGATCGCGAGGCTCGTCGTCGTCCCGCCCGATCCCCTGCAGCAGCAGGGGGAGGTGGCGCTGCGGACGCCCGAGGGCGCGGAGGTCAAGGTGTCGTGGGGGATCGTGGCCGCGATCCCCGACGCGGCTCTCGCCGCCCTGGTCGCCGACACCGGTGGGGGAGCCGATCCCGGCGCGGCCCTGCGTGGCGCCGCGCGCGAGGCGATCGAACGTTGGGGCGGCACGGCGTCGGTCGAGTCGATCGCCCTGGGCGAGGGGCGCGCCGGGGTCGAGAACGCCATCCGGACCCGGTTGACGACGCTGGGGTTCGAGACCCGTTCCGTGAGCCTGCGCTGGTCGAGCGGCACCGCCGAGGAGCGCGCCGCGCTCGCGGCCCGCGCCCTGGCAGCGCGCACCGTGGCCACCGGCGTGAAGGTCGCCATCATCGGCCTCGACGGAGCCGACTGGGAGGTGATCGAGCCGCTGATCGCGCGCGGCCGGCTGCCGACCCTGGCCCGGCTGCGGGCGCGCGCCGCATGGGGCCCGATGAAGTCGATGGACCCGATGCTCTCTCCGATCCTCTGGACCACCGTCGCGACCGGGAAGCCGCCCGATCAGCACGGCATCATCGATTTCCTGGTGCGCGACGCGCGCACCGGCAAGCCCGAGCCGGTCTCGAGCCGCGCCCGGCGAGTGAAGGCGCTGTGGAACATCACCACCGACGCCGGTCGCAGCGCCGACGTCATCGCCTGGTGGGCGACCTGGCCCGCCGAGGAGATCCAGGGTCACCTGGTCTCCGATCGCGTCGCCTACAGCACCTTCTCGTTCACCGGCGATCTCCCCGACCAGACCGGGGCGACCTGGCCCGCCGACGATTTCCAGAAGCTGCGGCCCCTCCTGGTCGACGCCGCGAAGATCCGCGACGCCGAGCTGCGACGGTTCGCCGACGCCACGCCGGAGGAGTTCCGCCGGCTCGCCACCATCGTCGCCAGCGAGCGCTCGTACCAGGCCGCGGCTCTCGACCTTCTCAAGCGCGGGCAGCCCGATCTCTTCGCCCTCTATTACCAGGGGATCGACGAGGTGTCGCACCGCTTCGCGCACTTCATGCCGCCCAAGATGGCGATGGTCACGCAGGCGGACTACGCGCGCTACCACGGCACCGTCGAGGCGTACTACGAATACCAGGACGCGCTGCTCGGCGAGATCCTCCCGAAGCTCGATCCGCAAACCGAGATCCTCGTGCTCTCGGATCACGGCTTCCGCAACGGCGGCGGCCGGCCGCCGGACGACCCGCCGTACATCGAAGGGAAGCCCGGTCTCTGGCACCGGCGGTATGGCATCTTCATGATGACGGGACCGGTCACCGTGCCCGGGCGTCTCGACACCACCTCGCTGCTGGACGTCGCGCCGACGGTTCTCTACCTCCTCGGACTGCCGCGCGCGGAGGACATGCCGGGCCGGGTCGTGCAGGAGGGGATCGACCCCGGGTTCCGGGCCCGCGTTCCCGGGCGGAGCATCGCCACCTACGAGGGGATCGGCCGCACCACGCGACCGGCCCAGGACCTGGTCGCCGACAGCCGCGTCGACGACGAGATGATCGCCAAGCTGAGAAGCCTCGGGTACGTCGGCGGCGAGGTTGCGACCGGGTCGGACGGCGGCGCGGGCGGTCCCTCCTCGGGCGCGGCCTCCTCGGGTACGGGCTCCTCGGGCCCGGCCTCCTCCTCCGCTCCCTCGGGGGGCGGCGAAGCGCTGGTGACGGCGCACGTCAACGAGGCGATGCTCGAGCTGAAGAACAAGAACTATCCGCGCGCCGAGGCCGCGGTCGCGGCGGCGCTCCAGATGTCGCCGACCCTGGTGCCGGCGCTCATCCTCAAGGCGCAGATCGCCCGCGAGCAGAAGCAGTACGACCTCGCCATCGACACCGCCAGGAAGATTCTGGATCTCGATCCGGAAGGGGAGCGGCAGTCGTACAGCCAGATCGCCCTGGTCTATCTCGACGCCGGCCGGACGCAGGAGGGGATCGCCTTCCTGCGCGACATGGCCCGCGATCATCCCAAGGTGGGCGAGATCCCCGCGGCGCTGGGGATGCTGCTCCTGAAGACCGGCGACAAGACGGGGGCCGAGGCGGAGCTCCTGAAGTCGCTGCACCTCGACCCGTCGCTCGGCGAGCCGCTCACCGAGCTGTACACGCTCTACAAGGACACCGACAAGATCTCCACGCTCGAGCCGATCGTCCGCCAGGGGCTGGCGATCAACGACCAGTCGGTCGTGCATCACAACTGGATGGGGCTCATCTATCAGTGGAACAAGAACCTGGGGAAGGCCGAGCAGGAGTTCAAGCGGGCGATGGAGATCGACCCGGACTACGCCGCGACGATGGCGAACCTGGGCGCGCTCTATGGCCGTTCAGGCCGGCTTCCGGAGGCGGTGGAGATCCTGAAGCGGGCGGTCGGCAAGGACGACAACAATCTCGAGGCCTGGATCAACCTCGGGGCGGCCGAAGGCCGGATGAATCATCCGAAAGAGGCGATCACGGCGCTCGAGACGGCGCGCCGGAAAGGGGCACGCAGCACCACGCTCTACAACGCGCTGGCGCTGGCCTACCTGCAGGATCATCAGAAGGAACGGGCGCTCGGCTACCTGAAGGAGTCGCTCGTCATCGACCCGAGCCAGAAGGACGCGAAAGAGCTTCTGGAGATGATGAGCCGATCGTCCTGACGAACGCCGCCGGCACCAATAGCGGTGCCTCGAGCGCCGACCACGCCCCCGAGTCCTGTGCCATCGCGCGCAGCGCCCGGAAGTGATCGCCGTATCGATCGAGGGCCTCGCGAAACTCGTCCGGCCGCAGTCCCGGATATCGCCCGGCACGCGCTTGCTCCACGGTGTATCCCCAGGCGGCCGCCTCATAGAAGTGATGCTCGATCTCCGCGCCCGTCCGACGGGGCAGCGGCAGCGAGGTCGCCCCCGCCAGGTGGCGGGCGTGGAAATATTCGTGATCGAGGAGCAGGAGGGTCCACCCCTCGCTCCGGCCGGCGGCCAGGACGCCCGGGTCGTACAGGATGTCGTTGCGGGCGCCGGGACCGGCGAAAGGCGCGCTGACGGGCGTCGTCGGATCCTCGGCGCCGGGACGCACCAGCGCCATGTAGACGGACGCCTGCGAGCCGGCGGCGGGCGCGGGCAGCGGTCGCACCGATCCGACGTAGACCCTGAAATCGGAGTGCAGGGACTGCAGGAGCAGTTCGGCCGGGTCGGTCGAAAGGTCATCGATCGGGGCCGCGATCGAGTGTCCCTGGCGCGCCATCGCGATGAGAAGAGCCAGGCCCAGAACCCTTGCGCAACGCGGCGTTGAGCGGGATGGCATGCCCGTTCAGGTACGCCGAAACCGGCGTCGGCTCAAGGGGCAACTGCGCCCGGCGAGCGGATTCCCCGCATGGGCGGACGGGCAGCGTGCTATAGTCGCGAAATGCAGAAGCGCCTAGTCAGACACTCGGGGGCGTATACGAGTAACGCGCAGGTGGCCCGCCGTGTCTACCGTGCCTTGAAGACTCCCAGCGACGTCGATCGCACCACCGACCCCATCCTCGGCTTTCACTTCCGCGGGCGCGAGGACTACATCATGATGCGCTGCAACAAGAGCCCGGAAGTCAGCATCAAGGGGAAGGGGCAGACGGCCGGGGAGGTCAAGTTTTTCGCCTACAGCGACTTCAAGGAGTGCAGCCCCGAGGACGTGATCTTCCGTCTCAAGGCGGACCTGACGCTCATCGAGCTCTACGCCCGCGGCGCGATCGAGAAGCTGACCTGGACCGGCTGGGAGGAATTCTGCCGGTGGCTCGACGGTCTGCAGGAAGAGGGCGTGCAGATCTCCCTCAAGCTCCCCTGCCTGGTGTACGCGGCCGCCAAGGGGCAGAAGCCGTCGATGCAGAACTACATCGTCGAGGCGACCAAGGCCGCGCTCAAGCAGAACCCCCAGCAGGACTGACCGCCGCGCGTTGGACCGCGTGCGTGCCTCTGCTATGATGACGCGCCCGCACGATGCGGGCTCCCATCGGTCGCGTGTCTTGCGGGTCTCCTGGGGGGCACCCGCGCACCACGAGCGGCCGCCCATCTCGGTGAGAGAGGCCTTCGGTCGATCGACGTGAGCGCGCGGAGCCTCCTGGTCTTCCTCACACTGACGGCGATCGCGGCCGCCCCCGATGCGGCGCCGGCCGGCGCGGCGCGCGCGACGGCCGCCCCCGAGACCCCCGTTCCGACCATCGCCACGTATCCCGCGGATCAGATCCATCCGGGTCTGCGCGGCGTCGCGCGGACGGTGTTCGAAGGTGATCGCCTGGAGGAATTCGAGGTCGAGTTCCTCGGCGTCCTCAAGAACGCCATCGGTCCGCAGCAGGACATGATCCTGGCGCGCCTGCACGGCGCGAAGGTGGAATTCACCGGCGTGGTCGCGGGGATGAGCGGCAGTCCCGTGTACGTCGACGGACGTCTGGTCGGCGCGCTCTCGTACCGCATGGGGTCGTTCGCCAAGGAGCCGATCGCCGGCATCACGCCGATCGCCGACATGATCAAGCTCGCCGGCCGTGCCACCGCGGCGCCGGGACGCGCGGCGGCGCAGCCCGCTGCGGACGTGCTCGGCTGGCTGGCGCGCGGGGCCGACCGATCCGCGCCGCCGGCGCTGCCAGGCGCGCGCGTGACGGCGGAGCTGGCGACCGGCGGCTCGGGATTCGAGCCGATCGGCACGCCGCTCGTCTGCGCCGGTTGCGACGCGGCGACGCTGAAGTACTACCTGCCGGGGTTCGAGCTCCTGGGCCTGCAGCCCGCCGCGGGCGGCGGCTCGGGAGTCGCGTCGAAGGACCACAAGCCCGGACCGCTGGTGCCCGGATCGGCGATCGGCGCCGAGCTCGCGGGTGGCGACCTCAGCCTGGCGGCGATCGGGACCCTGACGCACATCGACGGCACGCACGTCTTCGCCTTCGGTCACCAGTTCACCGGGTTCGGTCCGGTCGAGATCCCGATGACCCAGGCGGAGGTCGTGCTGACGCTCGCCTCCCAGGCCGGGTCGTTCAAGCTCGCCAACGCCACCGAGCCGATCGGCACCGTCGTCGAGGACGGGCTCACGGCGATCATGGGCGAGATCGGGCGGATCCCGCCGACCTTGCCTCTCGAGGTGCGCGTCGAGGGGACGGGCGAGAAACGCGTCTTCCACTACGACGTGGTTCGCGACCGCACGCTCGGCCCGATGATCGCGGCGCTGACCATGGCCCAGAGTCTGGTCCGCAGCACCGACTTCGACGCCGCCGCGACCGCGGCGCTCCATTGCCGCATCCAGCTCAAGGGCCGCCCCGACGTGACCTTCGACGATCTCTACGCCGGCACGAACCCCAATCAGCCGGTGCACCTGCTCCTGGCCAACGACGTCGGCGGCATCGTGGGTCTGCTCTCCAACAACCCGTTCGAGGATCCGGGTCTCGAGCGGATGAGCGTCGACGTGAAGCTCCTCGGTGCCGCGCAGATCGCCCAGATCACCTCCCTGAGCGCCTCGCGCGGCGAGGTGCGGCCCGGCGAGCCCTTCCAGGTGACGGCGACGATCGCCGCCTACCGCGGCAAGGAATCGAACGTCGCCTTCAACGTCACCCTTCCCGAGGACACACCCTCGGGCGACGTGCAGATCCTGGTGGGCGGTGCGGGGGCGATGGACGGACTCGATCGCCGGTTGATCGATCGGCAGCTGGCGCAGGCCGGCGGGCTGGACGACATCATCCGCCTGATCGGCCGCCAGCGGCGCAGCAACGCGCTCTACCTGCGCGTCACCCGGCGAGCGCCGACCGCGATCGTCCGCAGCGATCTCCTGCCCGAGCTGCCGTTGTCCGTCTTCAACGTCTTCAACAATCCGCGGCTGAGCGCCGACGCCACGCTGCTGCTCGAGGCTTCGATCGTGGAGATCTCGCGCGATGTCGATCTGGCGATGGTCGGTGGACGCCGCATCTCCCTGAAGGTCAAATGACGCCGACATCGTCCACCCTGCACCGCGTGTTCACGGCGGCGGTCGCCGCCGTCGTGCTGTCCGCCGGCCTTCTGGCCCCGCCCCTCGGCGCGGTCTCGTCGCGCACCTGGAAGCAGCGGGAGCGCTCCGAATTCGATCAGGGGGAGCCGCACGGCGTCGCCCTCTCCGCCGACGGTCCGATCCGCCTGGGCTCGCGACTCGACACGCTCGCGCCGTCGGACCAGCCCTACCTCTGGGCGGTGGCGGCCGACGCGAAGGGCGTCCTGTACGCCGCCGGCGGCAACGAAGGGCGCATCGACCGGATCCAGCCCGACGGCAAGAGCGCGGCGTTCTTCAAGGTGGAGGAGCCGGAGGTCCAGTCCCTCGCCGTCGACGCTGCGGGCGCCCTGTACGCCGGGACGGCGCCGGGAGGGAAGGTCTACAAGATCGGCGCGGACGGAAAGCGGATCTGGGTGGCGGAGACGGGGGAGAGCTACGTCTGGTCGCTGCTCTTCGATCGCCACGGGTCGTTGTTCGCCGCGACCGGCACGCGCGGCCGCGTCGTGAAGATCAACCCGGACGGCAGCACGCACCTCTATTTCGACAGCGCCGAGACCCACATCCGCACCCTCGCGCTCGACGCGCAGGGCGATCTGCTGGCCGGGACCGACGGCCACGGGCTGATCATGAAGATCACCTCGGAAGCCCATGGGACGGTGCTGTACGACGCGCCGCTGGCCGAGGTGACCGCGCTCGCCCCCGCTCCCGACGGCACCATCTACGCCGCGGTCGCGGGCGAAGCGGGCGGACGTCCGTCGCGCCCGGCGCCGCAACCCCCGCCGGGCCGGCCCAACGCGCCCGACGGCGGCGAGCCGCCGCCGGCGCCCCAGCCGCCGCCGCCCGACAATCCGCAGCCGGGGAGCGCGCCGGAGCAGCGCGTCACCGTCGGCATGGAGGGGAAGGTGCTGGCGATCTCGCCGGACGGCTACGCCCGCGAGGTCTGGTCGGCCGGCCAGGAGATCATCCTCAGCCTGGCGGTCCAGCGTGACGGATCGCTCCTGATGGGTTCAGGCAGCCAGGGACGTCTGTACGTCGTCGATTCGCGACGGAACGTGAGCGAGGTGGCCCGCTCCGCCTCGTCGCAGGTGACCGCGCTCCTGCGTCGTTCCGCCACGGGCGGAAAGGGAGACGAGATCGTCGTGGCGGGGAGCAACCTGGGCAGCCTGTCGATCCTCAAGCCGGGATACGCGGAGAAGGGGGAGTTCCAGTCGAAGCCGCTCGACGCCCAGTCGTTTGCGCAGTGGGGGCGCGCGGCCTGGCGCGGCGACGTGCCCCCCGGAACCTCGATCACCCTGCAGGCGCGCAGCGGCAACACCGACCCGCCCGATCGCACCTGGAGCGAGTGGGGGGCCGAGCTGACCGACCCCCACGGCAGCCTCCTCGACTGCCCGCCGGCGCGTTTCCTCCAGTGGCGCGCGCTCCTGAAGAGCGGCGGCGGCGAGAAGAGCCCGGAGCTGCGCGAGGTCGACGTCGTCTACATGCAGCGCAACCTGCCGCCGGAGTTCCGCAAGCTCGAGGTCCTGCCTCCTGGGGTGTCGCTGCAGGCGATCCCCGCGCCGCCGCCTTCGCCCGAGGCCAAGGCGTCGGGGGGCGACACGGACAGCGGGCGGCACCGGTCCCGGCCCCAGTCGCGCCGCGGATTCGATCCCGGCGCGCGCAGCGTGACCTGGCAGGTCTCCGACCCGAACGACGACGACCTGACCTACGACGTGCAGTTCAAGGAGATCGGCGATCGGGCCTGGCGGACGATCCGCACCGGGATCGACGAGGACTTCGTCAGCTTCGACGGCTCGACGCTGCCGGACGGGACCTACGTCGTGCGCGTGGTCGCCAGCGACGCCGTCTCGAATCCCGCCGGGCTGGCGTTGACCGCCGAGAAGCTGTCGCCGCCGTTCGACGTCGACAACACCCCGCCGCGCATCGATCACCTCAAGGCGCGCGTCGAGGGCGGCAAGCTGCACGTCAGCTTCACGGCCGCCGACGGATTCAGCGTCCTGCGCGAAGCGTCCTACTCGGTCGACGCGGGGGACTGGATCCTCGCCCGGCCGGTCGACGGCCTGAGCGATTCGGGCTCCGAGGATTACGATGTCGCGGCGCCGGCGCCCGGCGCGGGGGAGCACAGCATCGTCGTGCGGGTCCCCGACGCCGTGGGCAACGTCGGTTCGGGGCGGATCGTGGTCGAGGTGCCCTGACCCCGCCTCACTCGCGGCGGAACCAGTTCAAGAGACGACGGGCCCAGGAGACGAACGGGCGATTGTGCTCGCACTCCTCGGTCGGCGCGCTCCCCTCGATGAAGGTCTCGTCGACCTTGTCGGGGCAGTGCCAGCCCGCCAGCTTTCCGGTGGTCGGATCGATCTCGGCGCGGACCAGGCCCTCCGGCTCCTCCCACTTGAGGTCGCCGTTGATCCCCGCCCCGCGGGCCAGATCGGCCCAGATCGGCAGGGCGAGCACCGACCCGCCCATGCGCAGCGGCCGGTTGTTGTCGAAGCCGACCCAGACCAGCGCCAGGAAGTCGGGACTGAATCCGGCGAACCAGGCGTCGCGGCCGTCGTCGGTCGTCCCTGTCTTGCCGGCGAAATCTCCGGTCAGGCTCCAGGCGCCGACGCTCGCGCCGGTGCCGTAACGCAGCACGTCGCGCATCAGGTCGAGGGTGAGCCAGGCGGCCTGCGGTGTGGCGGCGCGACCGGCGGCCGGCGGCGGGACGTCGATCGGATGTCCCTGCTCGTCGAGGATCGCGTCGATGGCGCGCGGACCGACGCGCGCCCCGAGGTTCGCGAAGGTCGTGTAGGCCGACGCGATCTCGAGCGGCGTGACCTCGAACGTCCCCAGCGCCAGCGAGGGCACCGGCTCGAGGGGGCTCTCGATGCCGCAGCGGCGCGCGGTGCGGACGACCTCGTTCAGGCCGATGTCCTGCGCCACGCGGATGGTCGGCACGTTGAGACTGTTGGCGAGCGCCTGCCTGGCGGTCACGGGGCCCCTGTACTGCTCGTCGAAATCGTGCGGCGACCACACCTTCCCCGACACCACCATCTCGAGCGGCGAATCGTCGAGCACCGTGGCGGGGGTGAAGCGGCTGTCGGATTCGCGCTGCGAGAGCGCGAAGCCGGCGAGATAGACGAACGGCTTGAAGAGCGATCCCGGCTGCCGGTGCGCCTGCGCGGCCCGGTTGAACTGCGTCTGCCGGTAATCGCGCCCGCCGACCATCGCCAGGATGGCCCCGTCCGACGGCCGCAGCGCCACGACGGCGCCCTCGATCGCCCCGCCCGGCAGCGGCCGCAGGTGCCGGTAGGCGCGCTCGTCGTCGGCCAGCCGCTTCTCGAGCGCCGTCTCGGCGCGCTCCTGCAGCAACGGATCGAGCGTGGTGAAGACACGCAGCCCGCCGGCGTTGCCCTCGAGCACGCCGGCGTTCTTCAGCACCTCGGCGACGTAGTCGACGAAGTAGGGCGCCTGGCGGGGATCGTGCGACGGCTCCGGTCTCAGACGCAGCGGCGTCGTGGCGGCGGCGCGCTCCTCGGCGGCGCTGATGAACCCTTCCTCGCGCATCAGCCGAAGCACGAGGTTCCGGCGATCGACCGCCGCGTCGGGATGGCGATACGGGTGGTACCGTCCTGGCGACTGGATGAGCCCGGCCAGGAGCGCCGACTCCGGAAGGTCGAGGTAGCGCGCCTCCTTGCCGAAGTAGTGGCGCGAGGCGGCGCCGACGCCGAGGATGGCGTACGGTCCGCGCTGCGCGAGGTAGATCTCGTTCAGGTAGCGCTCCAGGATCTCGTCCTTGCTGTGCGCCAGCTCCAAGGCGATCGCCGCCAGGCTCTCCCAGACCTTCAGAGTCAGCGTCCGGCTCTCCTGGTCCTGGTAGAGGTTCTTGGCGAGCTGTTGCGTGATGGTGCTGCCGCCCTGGACCACCTCGCCCTCGTGCAGGTTGGCCATCAGGGCGCGGGCGACGCCGCGCAGGTCGATGCCCGGATGCTGCGCGAAGCGCCGATCCTCGACGGCGATGACCGCCTGGCGCAGGGCGGCCGGGGTCTCGTCCAGGCGGATCGGCGCCCGCTCCTCGTGCGCTCCGCCCGACAGGAGCCCGAGCGGCTCGGGCTCGAGCGCGGCGTCCACGACGTCCTGGCCGGTGGCCAGGTCTTCCACCGCGTGGATCCCGTCCGAGCCGATCCGCACGCGCACCAGCCGCTCCGGCACCGTCCCGTGCGGTCCCTCGAACCGGTTGAGGGCGATCTCCCAGCCGCGGAACCGCCGGGCGTACTCGCCGGGCGTCGCCGGGTGCCCTTCGACCTTGCGGTATCCCAGCCGGGTGAGACGCTCGACGAGATCACCCGGTGTGAGCGGTGTGCCTTCGCGCAGGGGGAAGGCGAGCGACTCGACCCGAACCGGTGCGGGCGGCCCGTGCCGCGCGAACCGCCAGTTGGCGTCGAGGAAGGCGACGGTCATGGCGCCGGCGAGGACGACGGCGAGCCCGAGCGGGGCGAGAAGGAGCCAGCGGCGCGTCCTGCGCCGTCCGCCCGGCCGACTCCCTCGCTGGTTCGCGGCGTTGTCCATGGTCGTGGTCCCGCCGGTCCCGCCGGCGCGTCGCGGCTAGTCTAGGAGCCTGGGCGGGAAATATCCAGGGTCGCGGGCCTCAGCGCGGCCGCGATCAGCTGGCGTCGTCGGGCGTCGAGGGAGGCTCGGGCCCGTCCTCGTACGAGGCTTTGAAGATCGTCGAGAGATCCCCGGACAGGATGTCGTCCGGGATCGAGGCGCGATCGAGGATGACCTTGTTGCGGGTCGTCTGCTTGGCGCGATAGAGCGCCGCGTCGGCGGCGCGGATGAAGTCCGCCTCCGTGCGCACCGACTGGTTGGCGGGGATCGACGCCAGGCCGATGCTGACCGTGATGCGCACCAGGAACTCCCGGTGCCGGTAGACGTGCTCCTCCGCCGCCTTGCGCACGCGCTCGGCCACGACGGCGGCGCGGATGCCGTCGGTGTTGGGCAGGATGATGAGGAACTCCTCGCCCCCGTAGCGGCCCACGATGTCGATCTCCCGGGCGTTATCGAGCAGCACCTTGGCGAATTCCGCCAGGATCTGATCACCGCAGTCGTGGCCGTACTTGTCGTTCACCTGCTTGAAGTGATCGAGGTCGATCATCATGAGCGACAGCGGCGTGCCATAGCGCCGGGCCCGCTTGAACTCCTCCGCCAGACGGCGCCGCAGGTAGCGGTCGTTCAGGAGGTTGGTGCGATCGTCGGTGACCGACAGCTTCAGCAGCTTCTCGTTGGCGTCCCGGAGCTGCCGGTTGGCGCGCTCGAGGGAGGTGTAGAGGTAGCGCTTCTTGAGCGACGCGCGCATCACCGCGTCCAGCTCGTCGAAGTGGAACGGCTTGACGATGAAGTCGTCGGCGCCGGTCTTGAGCGCCTCGATCTTCGTCTTGACGTCGCGCTTGACCGTCATGACGACCAGCGGGATGGTCGACATGCCCCGGTCCCGCTTGGCGGCGCGGATGACCGCCATCCCATCGGGCGGCGGGATCAGGAGATCCAGCAGCACCAGGTCGGGGTGGTCGTTGCCGATCCGCTGCAGCGCCTCGGACCCGCTGGTCGCGCTGAGGACCTCGTACCCTTCCATCGCCAGCCAGCGCGACAGCAGATCGACGCTGTCCTGATCGTCGTCGACGATCAGCACGCGGAATCTGCGCGTGGGGGGTGGCTGCGGTCGCGGAGGGCCGCCGCGCGTTGTGAGCTCCATGTCGGTCACGGCGTGCCGAGCGGGGGTCCGTTCACGCCCTGGCGCGCGGGTATCTTATACCACCGGCGTTCGGGAGCGGCAACGGAAAAGGCCCGTCCGGCAAGGCTTTCCACCGATGGTGTCAGAAGTTCGCCGCGGCCGTCAGGCTTCGGTCGCGGCGATCACGGCGTGGACCATCGTCAGTGCGGCGCCGCGGCCTGGCCCCACGCCGACAGGTAGTCCCGGTTGCGAATCCAGGCGTCGTAGACCAGGTCGTTGTCGAGCGACAGGATGTTCACCGAACCCAGGACCGGCACCCAGTCGGGTTTGGGGATTCCCATCGCGACCACCGGCATCAGACTCATCAGCGCGCAATCATTCTGTCCGACCTGCCACGCCGTCTCGGTCGCGAACAGGTAGGCGAACAGTCCGCGGGCCTGCGCCGGGTCGGGAGCGCCCTTCAGGAGGACGACGGTCTCGGGGACCATGACCGCGCCGATCCCCAGGCGGTCGGGGAAGGAGATGTTGATCGGGTCGGCCTGTCGTTTCGCGCAGATGGCGCGATCCAGATCGACGATCCCCCAGGGCACGTCCCCCGCGGCGACCAGTCTGCGGACCTCCTCGTCGCCCGAGACGATCCGGTTCCCCGCCTTCTGGACCGAGTCGAAATAGGCCCGCGCCTTCTCGTCCCCCCAGTGGGCGAACAGGGTCGCGGCCTGGAAGGCGGACGTCCCGATGGCGAGGCCGGCCAGAGCCCCCTTGCCGGCCCAGCGTCCCTCGACCAGCTCGTCGATCGACTGCGGCGCCTCCTCGCGCGACACCGCGTCGCGGTTGTAGATGATGACGCGCGGGTTGACCGCGAAACCGATCCACCGGAATCCGAAGTCGTGGTACTGGGTCGGAATCGGCCGCGCCCCCAGCGGCCGGAACGGCACGGCCAGATCGGCGCGCGCCAGAGCGATGGCGGAGAGCGGCGAGACGCTCACGAACAGGTCGGCCTTCCCGGCGGCCGCCGCGGTGCGCACCGTGTCGAGGAATTCCCCGGCGACCTGCTCGCGATAGGTGGCCTGGACGGTGATGCCGGTCTGCTCGCTGAACGTCTTGAGCACCGGCGCGACCAGGTAACGCGGCGCCTCGACGTAGACGACGACGTTGCCGTCCCCCGGGACCTTGACCGCCTCCTCGGGCGGCAGCGCCGGTCCGGGAGGCGCGCAGGCCAGACCCAGAAGGAGCCCGAGAACCGGCGGAAACGGGCGCGGGATGCGGGTCACGCGGCTACGTTATCAGAACGCGGGAGTTTTCTCTTAGAATAGGGGTCCCATGAGCGCCAACGATCCCCTCCGAAAGCCCGGTCCCCGCGGCGTCGTCCGTTCCCCCGGGGGCAACGACGACTCCGGTTCCGGCCGGCCGCCGGCGCTCGAGGTCATCCGCTGCAACTACCGGCCCTCGGACGCCGACTTCTACTGCTGGAAGTTCGGCGTCTGGTACAACGTGATGGACTGCTGCTACCGCCACGACCAGCGCACGTTCGAGGGCTGCATCGACTGCGGACAGGGTCGTGGCAATCTCCGGCAGAACCTCGATCGCTATCGGGCCCGCCGCCCGGGCCGCGGGTCGATCTGGGGTCCTTGAGCGGCCGCGCCGGAGGTGGGTGCTGGACCTGATTCTCGCCAACGGAGAGGTCGTCGACGGGACGGGGCGTCCCCGGTTCCGCGCCGACGTGGCGATTGAGGGAAGCGGCATCGCGGCCGTCGCCCCGCGCATCGAGCCGGAGGGCGTCCCCCGCATCGACATCCGGGGCAAGGTCGTGACCCCGGGCTTCATCGACCTCCACTCCCATTCGGACCTGACGTTCACCCTGCCTCTCCGGCGCCAGGCGTCCCTGCTCGAAGGCCGCGTCCGCCAGGGGATCACCACCGAGCTGCTGGGGAACTGCGGGATCGGCTGCGCTCCGGTCACCGAAGCGAGCCGCAAGGAAGTGAGGCGGGTCTGCGGATTCATCACGCCTGACGGGGTCGACTGGGAATGGGGCGGCATGGCGTCCTACCTCGACCGCCTGACGCGCCAGGGTGTCCTGGTCAACGTCGCCACGCTTCTGGCGCATGGACCGGCGCGCGCGGCGGCGATGGGGAGCGGCGCGGGCCGGCCGTCGGGCGACGAGCGGCGCCGTCTGGAGACCGAGGTGCGCCGCGGGGTCGAGGCTGGAGCGTTCGGCGTCTCGTTCGGCCTGATCTATCCCCCCGGCCAGTTCGCGGACACCGGCGAGCTGATCGGCGCCGCGACCGCGTCGCGCGCCGCCGGCGGCGACGCCGTCTTCCACCAGCGCGGCAGCAGCCGCGCGACGCTGCTCGAG
>DASRAN010000008.1:0-31531 GCA_035638115.1 Patescibacteria group bacterium
GACCCGAACGTCGATGCCTGGGGCTTCTGGCAGAAGCTGGTGCCGTTCGAGAATGTCTACGACAACAAGGTGGTCGCCTTTTCGGCGTTCACTACGGTCTACTGCGCGTTCACGCCCACCGACGCCGGCACCGCGCCCCCCAGCCCGCGCGGCTATCACGAGACCCTCTGCTTCCCGCAGGGCGCATGGGCGAACTGCGGGGCGATCAACGGAACCACGACGACCAACCTGCATCATTGCAAGGGGCAGGGCGCGCTGGACGCGAGCGGCATCGGCACCTGGGTGCGAACCTCGTTCGACTTGAACGGCTTCGCCGGCCAGCGGATCAGGGTCCGGTGGATCGCCGAGACCTGGAACTTCGATTCCGTTCAGGGTTCGTATTTCGAGGTGGGGGGAGGTTTCGGTCAGGGAATGATTGCCGAGGACGGCTGGTGGATCGACGACGTCACCCTGACCGGCGCCATCACGACGCAGATCAGCGCGACGCCCGACACCCGGCCGCCTCCGGGGTCAACGGGCGGCGGCGCGAGCTCGGCCGGTGGCATCGACGCCGCCGGCGATCCCTGCAACGAAGCGGTCGGCGACGCGGGGACGAGCGCGGCGCTCGACGTCACGGACATCGACAACCGCCCGCTCGACGGCGTGACGGTGATCCCGGTGGCCGGCCAGACGCTGCGTATCAGCGCCGGCGCCTCGACGCTCCCCGGCGGCTGCGCCGGCGGAAACATCGAGTACGAGATCCGCAGGAACGGCGTGGTGATCCAGGACTTCAGCCCCAAGCCGTTCGTCCTCGACGCGCCGGACGCGACGGTGCGCTACAGCGCGCGCGTGCGCTGCAGCTCCGACCACGCCTGCACCAGCATCGTCGGCGCCGCGCGGAACGTCGGCGTGATCACCGGCGACGGAGGCGACGTCGTGCTCGGGGCCTGGGGCAGCCCATTCGATCCCGGCCCCGGCGTGTTCTACGACGTCGCGGCGGCGACCACGACCCTGAAGTGGTGGACGCCCGACGCGCGCCGCGCCGACGTCTACCGCGGCCGCCTCGGCCCCGGCATCACGCGCGGCTCGTACGCGGCGCCGTTCTGGCGTCTCGACACCAGCGGCGCCATCGGCTCCGCGGCCTCCTGTCTCGTCAACGACGTGGGCGGCACGCCCGAAACGCCTCCACCCGCGGGACCCGGCGGGACGCGAGGCACGTTCGGACCGCTCAACCAGATCATCGATCCGAATCCGGCGGCCGGCGCCGGCTACTACTACCTCGTGGCGGCCGACGCTCCGGGCGCCGGCAGCACCAACGCCCCCGGTTGCGCCAATCCCGCCATCTGCAGCCACCGCGGCTGGTGCAACGCCGGCACCCGCGCCGGCGCGCCCTGCGATGCCGACACGGACTGCGCCGGCCTCGGAGCGTGCGTCATCGTCCAGACCTTCTGCCACACCAGCGCCGGCTCGTCCGCCTCCGGAGGCTGCGGAGGGCACGCGGTCTGCGCGGGCGGCAGCAACGCCGCCCATCTCTGCCAGGTCGACGGCGACTGTCCGGGCGCGCTCTGCACCCGGCCGCCCGACACCTTGACCACTCCGGGATCGATCTGCCTGAACCAGACCGGCGCGCTGACCCCGCCCCCGCCGGCCGGCGCTCTGAACACCGAGTGCCCGCCGCCCGGCAGCCCGACGCGCGTCGTCCGCCAGGTCGTGACCGGAGCTCTCTGTCCCTAGATTCGGGCGAGCGGAGGGCATGTCGTGAAGCGACGATTCAGCGGCCCGGTCATCGTGTCCCCGGCCGTGCGCGTGTCCCCGGCCCTGCGCCTGCTGCTCGGCGGTCTTCTGGCCTGCGTGCTGACCGCCCCCGCGGCGCTTCTGCATGGCGGCCGCCCCGGTTCGGAAGGCGCCATCGGCGAGCGGACCTACCTGGACGCTCTTGACGCACACGAGAACGCGCGGCTGGCGCGCATCCTGTCCCCCGATCCCGTGGCGCCGCCAGCGGAGTTCGCGCCGTTCGGCGGTCCGATGGCGCAGCGTATTCTCGAAGGCGACGCGGCCCGCGGCCGCCTGCTCACCAACCTGGGCCACGCCGACTGGGACGCGGCGCGGGACGACCTCGCCGCCTCGGTCCCGGCGGCGCTGCGGCTCGGACATGGCGAGGTCACGGCCGGGCGGCGCGGCACGCTGCGCCCGGGGCTCGACTTCATCCTGCTCGACGAGGCGCGAGTCGCCGTCCTCGGCGCCGACGAGGCACTGCGATCGGTTCAGGAGCATGCCCGCGTCGTCTCCGTCCTGCCCGGCGCGACGTTCATCGTCTGGGTCGAGGCTCGCGATCTCGCCGACCTGGCGCGCGACCCGTTCGTGGCGAGGACGCGCGCGCTCGAGCCGATGCACAAAATCGATCCCGCCCTCGGGACGCTGCCGCGGCTGAGCCGGAAGGAAGCGGCCGACCCCGATCTCCTGGCGACCGTGACGGTGGTGCCCGGCCTCGACGGCCCTGCGTTCCGCCGCCGGCTCGAGTCGCTCCCCGGCGTGAGCGAGCTGACGCCGTCCCTGTCCGACGGCGCGGGCTACCAGTTGCGGGTGAACTACAAATCGGTGCGGGACCTCGCGCGTCTCGACGAGGTCCTCTGGATCGCCCCGGTCCGCGAGTACCTGCTGTCGAACGCGGAGAACGTGCCGACCGTCCAGGCGGGGTCGGCGGAGGATACCAATTTCGCCCGCCCGTTCGACGACGCGGGGGTGGACGGCGGCGGCATCGACACCAACGGCGACGGCAAGCGGCGCAACGACGGCAGCGACACGGTGCCGCCGCAGATCGTGACCATCGTCGACAACGGCATCTCGTATGACACGCCGAGCTTCTCCGACACGACGACCCAGGTGACCGTCGCCGGGCTCCTGGCGGGCCAGCACCGGAAGATCCAGGCGATCCAGCCCGTGGTGGACAGCGGCAACGGTTGCGACGCGCAACTCTCGGGCGGGACGACGCACGGCAACGTCGTCGCCTCGGTGATCGCGGCCTATCCGAGCGAGTTCGGCGTCTTCGCGACGAAGGGCGGGATCGGCGGACCGACGCAGCCGCGCGCGATGAACCTTGATGGGGTGGCGCGCGGCTCGCGGATCATCATGGAGGACGCGGCGACCACAGCCGTCTGCCTCATCAACTCCCTGATCGAGAAGGGTGGCAACGTCTCTCCAGGGTCGCTCATCGATCGTCTGAACCTGTCGCTTTGCCCGGGCAGCGGCGCCGGCACGGGCGCCTGCTCGGGAGTCGTCGGCGGAGGCGGCGACGTCCACGTCGCGGTCCTGCCATTCGGCGTTCCGAACTGGGCGACCAACCAGTTCGCGGCGACCAACGGCCTCTATGATCAGGCGGCGGCCGACGTCGACACGTTCCTCTACAACAACCGCGACTACATGGTCTTCGCCCCGGTCGGCAACAACGGCAAGCTGATCGATCAGGGTCGCATGGGCCGCGCGGGCGCGGTCTTCCCCGATCTGTTCAACGGGACGGCAATCGACAACAACCCGAACATCGTGAACGGCATCCAGATCACCTCGCCGGCGACGGCGAAGAACGTCGTGTCGGTCGGCGGCTCGAACGCCGACTGCTTCACCCTGTTCCTGACCACCGATTGCGAGAGCTCGCTTTCAGCCTACTCGTCGAAAGGGCCGGCCACGAGCGCCTTGCGCATGGCGCCGATTATCGAGGCGCCGCAGTTCGACTTCCTCGGCGGCGGTTCCAACCCCTACACCGGCGCCGTGGCGGTCTTTCGGTCGAACGACAACGACAACCTGCCCCCGATCGAGGCGCAGCTCGATGAAGGGAATATCGGAACCTCGTACGCCGCCGGCTACATGACCGGCGCCGGCGCGATCATCCGCGATTACTTCGCCCAGGGCTTTTACCCGAGCGGGTCTCGCGCGACCGCCGACCGGGTGGCGAATATCTCGGGAGCGCTCATCAAGGCCGCGCTCGTCGCCTCGGCCGACTTCGGCGAAGGCCTCAACAACGCGGGTCAGGACGCCACGACGATGAACCTGCGCCGCACGCGCGCCTACAACCTCGGCACCGTGTTCGGCCTCGGCGGAACGTCCGTCAACGTCGGCATCATGGGGAACAGCGAGCAGGGGTTCGGCCGCGCGGTGCTGACCGACGTCCTGCCGCTGGCGAACTGGTCGAGCGACTTCACGCTCCATCCCGCCACCTTGAGCCAGCCGGAGTGGCCGTCGTCGGGCCTGCTGGCTTTCGACGCCATCGCCACCGGCGAGCCGCTCCTGGACAACGCGACGAACACGGCGAAGACGCACGACTTCCGCGTGGTCGGCAACCACACGCTGACTCTTCCGAGCGGGGCGGTCGTTCTCGATCATGCACAGCTGCGGATCGCGCTGGCCTGGCCGGACCGGCCGTCGGCGGCCGGCAGCGGCGGGCCTCTGGTGAACGATCTCGATCTCATGGTGACGAGCCCCGGTCCCGACAACTGCCTGGGCGCCGCCGACACCCGACCGGACGGCTCGGCCTGCCCTGGAAACGCGGCCGACGACAACCAGTTCTTCGACGGGAACCGCTACGACGGCGGTCACAACAACGCCTTCAGCGACCAGTGGTCGCTGGCGCGCACCGCGGCCACGGGGACGGAGGTCCACGACCTCCGCAATCCGATCGAGGCGGTGCACCTGACGTCCGACAAGAACGCCGACTTCAACCCCGCTGACTCGCAGCTCTTCGTGGGTCACTGGCAGGTGACGGTGAAGCGCGGCGCGGGCGGGGCCCTCCCGGGGAGCCTGACGATCCTCGGGACCGGCGCGAACGGCGAGGACGCCAACCACAACTTCCATCTCGACGCCGGCGAGGACGGAGCGAACGGGGCGGCGAACGGGGTGCTCGACCTGCCGGGACAGGACTACGCCCTCGTGGTCTCGGGCCCGGTGGTCCTGGCCGAGGCGGCGCCCCCCGCGGGACCGGCGTCGTATCCGGCGAGCCTCATCGCCTGGGACGCGGTGCGTTACGGCTGCGCATCCAACGCCACGCTGCGGATCGTCGACGGCACTGGGGCGGCCGACCCGGCGAAGTCGAAGGCGAGCACGTCGTTCCAGGTCCTGAGCTCGACGGGGGCGGTGACGGATTCGGAGACGGGGTATTCCTTCTCCACGGGGGCGCCCTACCAGACCGTGTCGTCGTCGATCCCGGTGCGACTCGGGACGCCGCCGGTGCCGAACAACGGCCTTCTCGAGGGCGACACCGGATCGACGATCGTGGCCACCTACGCCCCGGCCGGGCAGCGCACCGTCCAGGCGCGAGCGCCGGTGAACTGCCAGCCGGACCTGGTCAATGCCTCCTTCCTCGGCGCCGACGGCCATTCCGTCGGCGACCAGGTCTCGGTCTCGGCCGGCTGCGACAACGACCCGTTCCTCGACTCGGGGGAGACGGTCGTCTACGGCGTGGCGCTGCAGAACCGATCGCGTGTCGACGATTACGACGGCGTCGTGGCGACGCTCACGCCGTCCGGGCCCGGGGCCGCGGCCGTCAGGGTTCTCGATTCGCCGCGCACCCTGGGACGTCTGCCGGGGGGCGTCGCGAACGGCGTCTTCTTCCACGTGTTCGTCGACCCGGCCACGGCCAATTCTCTGCCCGTCGCGAACCGGGTGGTCGACATGACGCTGACGCTCGATTCAACGTCGCACGGCGCCCGCCTGTCGCGGCAGTCGTACACCTTCCACCACGCCTTGAACTCGGACAAGGAAACGCTCTATTACTCCACCGATCGTCCGACCGGCGGCCGCGAGGTTCGCGATCTGAACCGCAATCTCGTCATCGACCCGCCCGACACGGTCGATCCGATCCTGGGGTTCATCGTGCCGCGCGAGGACGTGACCTTTTCGAGCCTGTTCAGCGGAACGGGGGCGCCGCCCGGACATTTCACCAACGAGCTCGGCGAGGATCTCAACCTGTCCGGGGGGCTCGAAGGGACCGAGCGCGATCTGATCCCGAACGGAGTGGCCGACCGCGGGGTGCTCGCGTCCAACGTGCCTTCGGCGGGCGACAAGGTGCCGTGGAGCTTCGACAACAACAACGGCGGGTTCAACCCCTTCCGGCACCCCGCCAGTATTCCGTCCGCCAACATCGGCGCGAACCCGATGTGGGAGTACAAGACGTCCGGCCTCTGCGGCTTTCAGACGGCCGCCGGCCCGGGCAAGTTCGGCATCTGGCACACCGGCGATGGCAACCCGGCGACTCCGGGCGGCGCCGCCACCGCCTGCGACAACTACGGCATGCCGTTCGATCCAGCGACCCCTGCGAAGGTCGAGATCGTCATGGACGTTCTCGAGTCGCCGATCATCGCCAAGGTGAACCAGAACAACGACGCGCGCGGATTCCCGTACACGGTCGAATTCCAGCGTCTGGGTCTGAACGAGAACTACCAGACGATCGACGGGTACGCGGGCGGCGGCATCATGATCGACAACGACGCCGACAGCGACAACGCCGCCAGTCTGCTCGGCGAGGTGATGGACACCTATTACACCCGCCGCAGCGGCGGCTGGCCCACGGTGGTGTTCCGCGATTCGGGCTTCTACTGGCCGGGCTACGGCATCAACCCTGTCGGCTCGAATCCCAGCCAGCGCACCTTCGGTCCGTTCACCAACCCAAACGGATCGATCATCCTCGACGGTGACGAGACCGGGTTCAGCGGCTTCACGACCAACGTCAATCCGACCAGCATCAGCCCGATCCCGACCGCCAATTCCGATTTCCTGCCGTATCCCGTTCCGGGCGAGCCGCAACCAGGCGTCTGCACCGGCGGCGCGACTCCCGGCGCAACCTGCGATCCGACGAGCGGCTCGGACCCCTGCATCCTGGGGGGCGGACTGTGCACGGCGTCGCTGAACAACGTCGCGGGTCCCGTGCGGAACTTCGACACCACCCTGATCGGATACGAGGGCGGGTTCGCCAGCACCCTGCACGGCCTCTCCGACGTCGAGAATTTCATGTTCTGGAATCCGGGCAAGGCGGGGAATCGCTGGCAGATCGGCATCGGGTTCTTCGTCATCGAGAGCGCTTCGGGGTTCACGGACTACGGCAAGACCATCGACGACGTCGTCTTCGAGTGGCGGGAGTGGCACCCGCGCGACGAAGCGGACTTTGGACACCAGCCCGCCTGCGCCCGCTACGGCGGGACCGGCCAGCCGGCAGGCGGGCAGTGCGCCACGGTGACCGTCGATCGATCCACCTTCTACGAGTGCGACGGTGCCTTCGTCGCGACGGTGTACGACGCCAAGTGCGTCGTCGTCGGCCCGGGAGCGAGCGTTACGCTCGGCGGCGCCTGCACCACCGACGCCGCCTGCGGCACGGGCGGGCAGTGCAGCGCGGCGCGTCCGTCGGTCGAGGTCGCGGTGACGACCGACAGCGACGGCGTCCCGGTCGCGGTGGGCGACGGCTCCATCATGACGCCCGGCTCGAAGCGGTTCACCCTCCCGGCGGTGGCGGGGAGCCCGGGACTCTATCGCGGCACTTTGGCGATCTCGACCCTCGCCAACGACGCGACGCACGTGTTCGTGACCCCGGCGACCGACACGCAGCTGAGCGTCTACTACTTCGACCCGCTGTGCGACGGCGACCGGGACGGTCAGGCGGGGGAGGACAGCTTCTCCAACCTCGACGGCGACGGCGTCCCGTCATCGGGCTTCGCCGGCAACTGCCACGGCGGGGCGACGGCGGGATGCAACGACAACTGCCCGCTGGCGTACAACCCGGCGCAGGCCGACGCCGACGACGACGGCATCGGCGACCTGTGCGACAACTGCCCGGGCTTCGCCAACGGCCCCCATGCCTCCGTGGTCGCCGGTGACAACCAGACCGACGGCGACAGCGACGGCGTCGGTGACATCTGCGAGTTCACCGACTACGACGGCGCGGTCGAGGGGGGCGGAGACGGCTTTCCGGACAACGCCGGCGACAACTGCCCGGGCGTGCGCAACCCGAACCAGAACGATATCGACGGCGATGGCCGGGGCGACCTGTGCGACACGATGCTTTCCTACTATCCGAACGGCACCAACGCGCTCGCCGCGGCCAGCAGGAACAACTGCAACACCGGGACCCATCATTGCGCGCTGAGCGGCGTCTGCGACTACGGCCCTGGTCACCCCACCCCCGCGTGCGATTTCAGCAACGCCGCCGGGAATCCGATCTCGGCGTTCGCTCCCTGCCCCGACATCGGGTTCGGTCCCGGCACCTGCACCCTGACGTTCACGTCGCCGCCCGCTTCGGTGGGCCGAGCCTGTAACGTGAGCGCCGACTGCTACGCCGACCTCGACCGCGACGGAGACGGTATCGTCGACGCGCTCGACAACTGCCCGCTCACGCCCAATCCGATCCAGGCCGACAGCGACGGCGACCAGATGGGCGACGCCTGCGATCCGGATTGCGCGGGGACGACCTTCTCCCGCATCTGTCGCTCGGGCGGTCAGGCGGGGACGACCACGTGCAGCGGATCGTGCGCCAATCCTTATGGCCTGATCGACTATTGCCAGTGGTACATCACCAACAGCGGCTCCTGCTCGACGGTCGACGACGACAATGACGCCGACGGCGTCGAGGACGCCGTCGATAATTGTCCGACGATCTACAACCCGCCGATGATCGCCGGCACGAAACATCAGCGCGACAGCGACGCGGACGGTTTCGGCGACGCCTGCGACCCGGCGCCATCCCTGGACGACAACCGGGATGGCATCCCGGACGACGTCGCGGCGTTCCACGCCACCCTCGCCTGCAAGGCGCTGCCCCTGGCGCGGCTGACGTTCGTGAGTGCGTCCTACCGGGATCTCGACGGGGATCACGACCAGTTCCCCGACACCGGCGAGACCGGACGCGTGGTCGTCACGCTGCGCAACGACGGCGCGGCGCTCACCGGCGCCGTCCTGACGCTGACCTCGACCGACCCGAACGTGGTCGCCATCCCGCAGAACATGGTCCCGGTGGCGAGCATCCCCGCCGGCGCCACGGTCACGGTCGGGAGCCTCGATCCGGCCGTCACGGGGTTCACGTTCACCGCCAGCGACACGCTGCAGAGCCCGCCCTACCCCGCGCCACCGGCGACCATCAGCCTGCAGCTCAGCGTGGTTGCGAACGAAGCCCTCGGCGCGGTCTCGCCGGTGACCTTCGCTCTCAACGCCGATCTCAACGTCTTCCCGGGCGCCGTGCAGGCCCCCGTCCCCGGGCCGGACGGCGTCTCCGGGACCGCGGACGACGGGACCATCGTCGAGAACTTCGACATCGACAAGAACGGCGACGGGCTGTTCACCGTGTACGACACCTTCCTCAGTCCCATCGGGCCGGGGATTTACCGTGGCTACTGCTCGACCGCCCCGACGTCGCTGTGCCGGATGAACGGCGACTGCCCGCTTGACGCGGCCTCGAATCCCGGCATCTGCTACTCGGGCTCGTACATCCACGGCTCGTACAACGCGACGACGCAGGGGTTGGTCACGGGCGTCACCTGCGGCGGCTTCGACACCGTCGCCAACAACCCCGCATGCCAGCTCGATCCCGATTTTCCGATGGACTGGCACTTCCACTGCGCGCCCGGCGGGAGCGGGTGTCCCAACAACGAGTTCATCCCCGGGACGACGACGTACAGGACCTGCATCGGAGGGAACTTCGGTTGCACCTTCGACACCCCGGCCAACGGCCAGAGAGCGCTGAGCGGTACGCAGTCGCTGCACATGGGGGCGCACTTCGACGCGACCGACTGGAGGAAGGGTGACACGACCCACTTCCGCACGCTGCAGGGGTTCCAGTCGGCACCGATCAACCTGGCGCCCTTCCCGGGCGATATCCCGGCGACCGGCGGCAGGATGACGATGAGTTTCTTCCAGATCGCGGACCTCGAGCGCTATGACGGAAACACGTGTGACCCCGGTCCCTGCCCTCCCGGCGCTCACAGGCAGTGCGACGACTGCGGCGACGTGCAGATCCAGGTCGATCAGAATCCCGACCCGGCCATCGACGCCTGGGGTTTCTGGACCAAGCTGGTGCCTTTCGAGAACGTCTACGACAGCAAAGCGGTGGCGTGGTCGACGTTTTCATCCTATTACTGTCTCTTCACGCCCACGGACACGGGCAACGCGCCCCCGAGTCCACACGGCTACCATGAGACCATCTGTTTTCCTCAGGGCGCCTGGGCGGCCTGCGGGTCGGTGTCGGGCACGACTCCCGTCTCGACGGGCGCATGCGCCGGTCCCGGCGTCGTCGATCCCACCGGCGTGGGCGTCTGGGTGCGAACCTCGTTCGACCTGAACGCCTACTTCGGCCAGCGGGTTCGAATTCGCTGGATCGCCGAGACCTGGAACTTCGGCTCGATCGCCGGTTCGTACTACGAGACCACCGGCTGGAGCGATCAAGTGGCCGACGACGGCTGGTGGCTCGATGACATCAAGGTCACCGGCGCCATCCAATCGCAGGTCAGTCCGCTGGCGGACACGGTTCCGCGCGTCGGCACGCCGCCCGCCCAGCCGTGCGACCCATCGGTCGGCGACGCCGGCACCAGCGCGGCGCTCGACGTGACCGACCTCGGCGGTCGGGCGGTGGATGGCTCGGCGTTCGTCCCGATCGCCGGGCAGATGCTGCGCATCGGGGCGTCGGGGTCGACGCTTCCCGGCGGCTGCGGCGGCGGCGTCATCGAGTACGAGATCAGGAAAAACGGCACGGTGATCCAGGACTTCAGCCCGAAGCCGTACGTCCTCGATGCGCCCGACGCGACCGCGCACTACGCCCTGCGCGTGCGCTGCAGCGCCTTCCACGCCTGCACCAGCATCGTCGGAGCGGCGCGCGACATCGGCGTCGTCACGGGGGACGGCGGCGACGTGGCGCTTGGAGCGTGGGGCAGCCCGTTCAGCCCCGCCACCGGCGTGAGCTACGACCGCGTCGCCGCGACCACGACGCTGAGATGGTGGTCGCCCGGCGCTCTCCCGTCCGACGTCTACCGCGGTCTCATCGGACCCGGCATCACGAAGGGCTCGTACGCGGCATCGTTCTGGCGCCTCGACACCACGGGCGGCGCGGGATCGCAGGCCGTCTGCCTGCGCAACGACGTCGTC
The DNA here is from genome assembly GCA_035638115.1 of Patescibacteria group bacterium. Classification (GTDB taxonomy): domain Bacteria; phylum Acidobacteriota; class Polarisedimenticolia; order Gp22-AA2; family Gp22-AA2; genus DASRAN01. The sequence continues at coordinate 11,089 of DASRAN010000008.1, forward strand.
GGGACACCGGAGACGGCGTCCCCCGCCGGCCCCGGCGGGACGCGCGGCACGACCGGGCCGCTCAGCCAGACAGACGATCCGAACCCGGGGACCGGCTCGGGCGTCTACTACGTCGTGGCCGCCGACGCCGCGGGGGGCGGCAGCACCAACGCCCTGGGCTGCGCCAATCCAGCGATCTGCAACATGGCAGGCTGGTGCGAGCTGGGGACGAACGCGGGCGCGCCCTGCAACGTGAACGCCGACTGCGCGGGCGGCGGCTCCTGCCTCGCCCGACAGGTGTTCTGCAGCACCAGCACAGGCCCGGCGGGCTTCGGAAGAGGATGCGGACGGTACCCGACCTGCTCGGGCGGATCGAACGCCGGCCGGCTCTGTCTCGCGGCCGGCGACTGTCCCGGGGGGACGTGCCCGGCGCTGCCGGTCAGCTCGTCGACGGCCGGCTCCATCTGCCTGAACGTTTCGGGCCAGGCGCCGCCCACGCCGGCGGGGCTGCTCACGACGCCATGCCTCCAGCCCGGCAGCCCAACGCGCGTCGTTACCCAGGCCCCGGTCGCCGGGCTCTGTCCCTAGCGAGCCCGCGCGCCGGCGCGGAGGGAGCCACAGATCAGGGCTCGAACGCCGCGCCGGCCGGGGACGGGTCCGGTCTCGCTGCGCGAGACCTCCCCTCGCCTCGCTGCGCGCCCGCCCATCGCGCCCGACGACGGCGCGACGGGGCCCGGGGCGCTCCGTCTCGGACGCCCCGGCCGGCGCGGCGCTCGAGCCGCCCTCCGGGGCGACCTCCGCGCCTGCGCGCGTGCTTGACGGGGGGGGCGGGGGCCGGTAGCATTCCTGCATTGTGAATGCGGTCATGGATCGGCGCCCTGTTCGACCTCTCCTCCCAAAGCCGCTCCGGACGGGCATTTCGGGCCTGACCGCACCCCAACCGTTGGTCAGCGCATGAGGCCGATCGATCCCGCCGAGGTCCTGCGGCACTACCGGCGCGGGCGCGGGCTCCTGTCGATCCGCAGCAAGATCGCGGTGCGCGACGAGTACATGATGAACCTGGTCTACGGCCCCGCCGTGGCCACCGCCTGCCAGGCGATCCAGGACGACCCGGCCGCGGCGCACGCCCTCACCCTGCGCGGCAACGCGGTGGCGATCGTCAGCGACGGATCGTCGGTCCTGTCGTACGGCGACGCCGGGCCGGCGGCCGCCCTGCCGGTGATGGAAGGCAAGGCGATCCTGTGCAAGGCGCTCGGGGGGCTGGACGCGTTTCCGCTCTGCCTCGACGAGCGCGACCCGCAGCGCCTCGCGCGCATCCTGCAGCGCCTGACCCCGACGTTCGGGGCCTTCGCCATCGAGGACATCGCCTCGCCGCGCTCCTTCGAGCTTCAGGAGATTCTCGAGGGGCTGAGCGACGCCGACCTGCCGATCCCGTACTTCTTCAACGACATGCAGGGGGCCTGCGCCATCGTCCTGGCGGCGCTGCGCAACTCCGTGAAGCTGGTGGAGAAGGACTTCGCGGGGCTCAAGGCGGTGATCACCGGCGCCGGAGGGGCGGGGCTGAGCGTGGCGCGCTTCCTGCGCCGCGCCGGGCTGCACGACATCACGTTGTGCGACCGGCACGGCATCGTGCACCCGGGTCGCGCCGAGGGGATGAACCGTTTCAAGGAGTCGGCGGCGCAGCTCTTCAGCCGCGGCGGGCGCTCGGGGAGCGTGGCCGACGCGTTGCGCGGCGCCGACGTGCTGGTCGGGCTGTCGGCGGCGCGCACCGTGACGCCGGAGATGATCCGATCGATGGCGCCGAAGGCGATCGTGCTGGCGCTGGCCACGCCCGAGCCGGAGATCACGCCGGAGGAGGCGCGCGAGGCGGGCGCCGCGGTGGTGCTGACCGGCGGCGCCAACTACCGGCACGGTCTCAACGTCGCGCTGGCGTTCCCCGGCGTGCTGCGCGGCGTGATGGATTCGCGCGCCTCGCGGGTCTACGACGAGATGCTGATCGCGGCGGCCGACGCCATCGCGTCGCTGGTGCCGGAGAAGGAGATCGCGCCCGACCGGATCATCCCGCGCGTCCTCGACCTGCGCGTCGGCCCGGCGGTGGCGCGCGCCGTCGCCAACGCGGCCATCGCCCTGGGTGTCGCCGCCGAGGACGTCCACCCGGACGAGGTCGGCGAGCAGGCGCGCCGCCTGGTCTATGAAGGCGACACCGCGGTGGCCGAGCCGGCGCCGCACCCCGCCGATCGCGGCGTGCCGCGCTCGTCGGGCGAGGAGGCGCTCGAGCTGCGGCGGCGCTACCGCGGCCTGCTGGCGGTGAGCGCCAAGGTGCCGCTCAAGGACGAGCTGACCCTCGGCGTCATCGCCTCGCCCGGAGTGGCCGCGCCGGTGCGCGAGATCGTCCGCGAGCCGATGAGCGTCTGGGAATACACCACCAAGGGGAACCTGGTCGCCGTGGTCACCGACGGATCGGCCGTGCTGTCGCTCGGGCGGATCGGGCCGCTCGCGGCCCTGCCGGCGATCGAGGGGAAGTGCGTCCTGTTGAAGACGCTGGCGGGGATCGAGGCGATGCCGATCGCCCTCGAGGCGCCCGAGCCGATCGAGGTGGTCGGCGTGGTGCGCGCCCTGGCGCCCTCGCTCGGCGGCGTCCTCCTCGAGGGCGTGGCGACGCAGGCCGGGTTCGAGATCGAGCGGCTCCTCCGGCAGTCGGTCGAGATCCCGGTGTTCCACGATGCCCAGCACGGCACGGCGGTCGTCGTCCTGGCGGCGCTCCTGAACGCCGCGCGCCTGACGGGACGCGACCTGGCGGACGTGAAGGTGGCGATCGCCGGGGCCGGCGCGGGCGGCGCGGCGGTGGCGCGGCTGCTGCTGGCGGCCGGTGTCGAGGACGTCGTCCTGTGCGACGCGCGCGGCGTGCTGTACGAGGGGCGGCCGGGGATGAATCCCGAGAAGCAGGAGCTGGCGCGTCTCACCAATCGCGGCGAGGTGCGCGGCACGCTCGCCGACGCCGTGCGCGGCCGGGATCTGTTCGTCGGCGTCTCCACCGGCGGGCTCCTGACCGCCGACATGGTGCGCGTCATGGCCGCCCGGGCGATCGTCTTCGCGCTCGCCGATCCGGTCCCCGAGATCGCCCCCGAGGCGGCGATCGAAGGCGGCGCCGCGATCGTCGGAACGTCGCGTGCCGATCGGCCGAACCAGCTCAGCAACATCCTGGCCTTCCCCGGCATCCTGCGCGGCGCGCTCGACGTCGCGGCGCGCGACATCGACGACGGCATGAAGATCGCCGCCGCCCACGCGCTGGCCGACCTGATCCCCGACTACGAGCTGACGCCGTCGTCGATCCTGCCGCGGCCGATCGAGTTCCAGGGGGTGCCCGAGGTCGCGGAGGCGGTCGCCCGCGCGGCGCAGAAGTCGGGTCTGGCGCGCCGCCGCGTCGACCCGCGCAGCGTTCTCGAGCGGACGCGCGACTACCTCTACGGCGGCACCGTTCTGTCCCTTCCCGAGGAATCGGCCGGCTTCGTGAAGGGACGGCCGCGATCATGAGACGCGCCGGCGCGATTCCGGCGGCCGCGGCGCTCGCTCTGGCCGCTGCGCTCGGCGCCCTACCGGCGCGCGCCGCCGACCCCGCGCCCGCCGCCGAGGCGCCGCCCGCGGCCGGGGCGCCGCCCGCGGCCCGGGTGCCGCCCGCGGCCGACTCGATCCCCGGGACCGTCTCGACCCCCGCCGAGGTGGCGCCGATCTCCGCGACACTGCGGCTGCGGATGGGGTACAAGACGGAGATCTTCGTCTATGCCTCTCCCATGTCGCCCAGGCCCGGGTCCCACGCCGTCATCTTCCTGTCGAGCTACTGGGGCTGGCGGCCGTTGCACCAGCAGACCGCGGCGCACGTCGCGGGCGCGGGGCACACCGTCGTCGGGATCGACTCCGCCGCCTACTTCGACAAGCGCCTGGACGATCTCGACTGGGGACGGGACCTCACGGCCCTGCGCGAGTTCGCCGACGAGAAGGCCGGTCTTCCGAAGACGACGCCGGTCATCCTGATGGGGCATTCGTGGGGCGCGGAGCTGATCACCTACATAGTAAATCGCGGCGGCGCGCGCAACGTGGCCGGGGCGATCCTCGTCGGCCCCACGGACGAGAGCGCCTTCATCTACAGGGTGAGCCTGCAGATGAAGCAGGTGACGTCGCCGGCCGATGAGGTGTTCCACGTCAGGGACGAGGTCCGGGTGATGGCTCCGATGCCCCTGGTCTTCATCGAGGGCGCGCTCGACACGCAGAGCCGCGCCCGGAGCCTGGCGGATCTGGCGCGCGGCCCGCACCGGTACGTGTCGATCCCCGGGGGCGACAAGCAGTTCGACGAGATCCGCGACACCTTCTTCCTGTTCCTCGATCGGTCGCTGGCCTGGATCGAGAACCCCCAGGGCGCCCTTGCCGCGCCCGCGGTGCCGGCCCCTCCCGCGCCGGGCACCGCCGCGCCAGGTCCGGCCGCGCCGTCGCCGCCGCGATGAGCGGCGCGAGCCCGTTCGCCGATCGCTTCGTTCTCGATCCGTCGATCCATTACCTCAATCATGGCTCGTTCGGCGCCTGCCCGCGCGACATCCTCGAGGCGCAGTCGGCGCTGCGCGCCGAGCTCGAGCGCCGGCCGGCCGAGTTCATGGTCAAGCGGCTGCCCGGGATGCTGGCCGAGGTGCGCGCCGAGCTCGGCCGCTTCTCCGGCGCCGACCCGGAGGGGTTCGTCTTCGTGCGCAATGCGACGAACGCGGTGAACGCGGTGGCGCGCTCCTGGGACCTCCGGCCCGGCGACGAGATCCTCACGACCAGCCATTCGTACGGCGCCTGCCGCAAGGCGCTGGAGTTCATCGCGCCGCGGCGCGGGGCCCGGCTGGTGGTCGCGTCCCTGCCGTTCCCAATCGGCGGCCCGGAGGCGATCGCCGACGCGGTGCTCGCCGCCGTGACGCCACGCACGCGCCTGGCGATGCTCGACCACGTCACCAGCCCGACCGCGATCGTCTTCCCGCTGGAGCGGCTGGTCCCGGCGCTGCGTGAGCGGGGCGTCGAATCGATCGTCGATGGCGCGCACGCCCTCGGCATGCTGCCGCTGGCGCTCGACCGTCTCGGCGCCGCCGCCTACACGGCCAACGCGCACAAGTGGCTGTGCGCCCCGAAGGGGGCGGCGATCCTGCACGTGCGCGAGGACCTGCGCCGGCGGATCCGGCCGCTGGCGATCAGCCACGGCTACGAAGGTGGCGCCGGCGACACGGACGGTGCGGGCACGGTCCGCTTCCGTGAGGAGTGGGACTGGACCGGCACCGACGATCCCACGCCGTGGCTGACGATTCCCGCCTGCCTGCGCTGGCTGGGGGCGCTCCTGCCGGGCGGCTGGCCGGCGCTCGTGGAGCGCAACCATGCGCTGGCGGTTCGCGGGCGGTCGATCCTGCTCGATGCTTTCCGGGCGGCCGAGCCTTGTCCGGAAGCGATGCTCGGCTCGACGGCGTCGGTGCCGCTGCCGGCGGCGGCGCCTGAATCACCGGTGGCGCGGCTCGGACCCGAGGCGCTGACGATCTGGGCGCGCGAGCGGGGCGTCGAGCCGGTCTTCTTCCCGTCGCCCGTGGACCCCGGCGGCAAGCTGGTGCGTATCTCCGCGCAGGTCTACAACCACGAAGAGCAGTACCGCGCCCTCGCGGCGATTCTGGTCGAAGGGCTGCGCCCGGGCTAGGACAGGCTCCTAGAGGGTGAGCACCGCCGCGCCGCGCAGCCGCCCGGCGCGCAGGTCGGCGAGCGCTTCGTTGGCCGCTTCCAGCGGGTAGGGGCGCACCTCCGTCCGCACCGGCACCCTGGGCGCCAGCGCCAGGAACTCCTCGCCGTCGCGGCGCGTGAGGTGGGCGACCGAGCGCAGGACCCGCTCTCCCCAGAGCAGCTCGTACGGGAACGACGGGATGTCGCTCATGTGGATGCCGCCGCAGACGACCGTGCCGCCGCGCGCCACCGCCCGCAGCGCCAGGGGCACGAGATCGCCGAGCGGGGCGAAGAGGATCGCGGCGTCGAGCTCCTCCGGCGGCGCTTCGGTCGACGGGCCGGCCCAGGCGGCGCCCAGCTCGAGCGCGAACCGGCGCGCCGCGTCGTCGCCCGGACGCGTGAAGGCGAAGACGCGCCAGCCCAGGTGCCGCGCCACCTGGATCACGATGTGCGCCGACGCCCCGAACCCGTACAGGCCGAGACGCTCGCCGTCGCCCGCCAGACGCAGCGATCGATAGCCGATCAGCCCGGCGCAGAGCAGCGGCGCCGCCTGCAGGTCCGGGGACCCGTCGGGGATCGCGAAACAGAAGCGCTCGTCGGCAACGACGTATTCGGCGTACCCGCCGTCGACGGTGTATCCCGTGAAGCGGGCCTCGGCGCAGAGATTCTCACGCCCCGACGCGCAATAGCGGCAGGTCCCGTCCGTCGACGCGAGCCACGGCACGCCGACCCGCGCGCCCGGAGCGAAGCGCGGCTGCGGGTCGCCTCCGCCGCGCGAACCGGCGGCCGTCTCCACGGTGCCGACGATCTGATGCCCGGGGACGAGCGGCCGCTTCGGCGCCGGCAGCTCGCCGTCCACGATGTGCAGATCGGTGCGGCAGACGGCGCAGGCGTGCACGCGCAGGAGCACTTGTCCGGGCCCGGCCTCGGGTTTCGGGATCTCGGCGGCGCGCAGCGGGTTGCGCGGCGCGTCCAGGACCATGGCGCGCATGGCCCATCGTACTACCGGCGCGTGGTGTCGCCGCCGGGTCCGCCGCCGGCGCCGACCGTCCCGGCGCCCGGACAGCCGCCCTCGCACGATCCAGGCACGCGCGGCCACGGTGCGCTCTCGGTGCCGTAGCCGGTCGCGCCCCAGGCCGTGACCTGCTCGATGAGATAGAAGTACCCCTGGCCGACCGGCGGGGCCGCGGGCGCGGTCTCGTCCACGGAGGAGCCCTGCGTGCCGCGCGCCAGCACGCGCACCGCGCCGAGGTTCAAGACGCCGTCCACGACGTGCATCGCCGAGAGGGTGCCGCTGATGACGTTGTAGCCGGTGGCCCCGTCCTGCGCCGGCCAGACGATCCGCGCCGCCGTCGAGCCCGAAGCGGCGGGGGAGAGGCGCATCAGGAGCGGCTCGGGGCCGTGCCCCTGATCGTGCGGCACGGTGACCGTCGCCAGTCCGGTCGCCTGGTTGCCCGCGGCGTCGAGGGCGCGGTAGGTCAGGGTGTAGACACGACCCGACCCCTTGCTGTCGCGCTCGGCGCGCAGCAGGACGTCGGCGTCGGCCGATCCCGGATCGACATCCTGCACGTCGTTCGCCGTCGCGCCGTCGCCGTTCCCGGCCGCGTCGTCCGCCTCGCTGCTGGTCACGGAGACGAGCAGCGTCCGCACCGACGGGTCGCAGCGGTCCTGCGCCGCGAGACGCAGATGCACCGGCACCATCTCGTGGGTCGGCGGCCACAGGATGGCGGGCTCGGAGTAGACCGTCAGCGACGGCGGCTGCGTGTCGGCGACGGTCACCGGCGTCATCGCCGTGCCGCTCGCGCCGGCGCGATCGGTGACCTTCAAGGTCATCGCGTGCTCGCCCAGCGGCAGGGTCACGGCGAGAGTCGGGCCGCTCCCCAGGAGCCGCTCGCCCGGCGTTCCATAGTTCTCGTACCAGGCATAGGAGGCGATGTCGTCGTTGGTGCCGGGCGTCGAATCGGGATCGCTCGACGCCGATCCATTCAGGCCGACCAGGGCGCCGTCGGGGCCGGTGCACTCGACGCTCCCGCCGCCGCTGAACGCCGCGGTCGGCGGCTCGTTGAGCGCCCGGCCGGTCCCGGAGAGCGCCACCTGCGCGTGCGGCTGGTCGGGGTCGTTACTGGTGACGCCGAGCGTGGCGGGAATCGACCCGGATCGGGTCGGGCGGAAGGTGATCGTCACGTCGCGGGTCTCGCCCACCGGCAGATCGAACGGCGTCGCGCCGGTGGTGTAGTCCGGGTCGCTGAGGGTCAACGCGGTCACGTGCAGCAGGTCGGTGCCGTTGTTGCCGAGGGTCACGCTGCGGGTCGCGGCGTCCCCCAGGAGCTGCGTTCCGAAATCCAGGCTGGAGGCGGACAGCTCGATGTCGGGGACCCCCGTGACGTGCAGGCGGACCGGGACGCGCACCTGGGTCGCGAACGGATCGCTGCTCTGCACCACGAGGTCGGTCGCGTAGTCGCCCCCCAGCAGGTAATGGGCATCCACCTCGACCTTGACGTCGGCCGACGATCCGGGGGCGACGTTCCCCTCCACGGGCGCCACGTGCACCCACTCCACCCCCGCGGCCATGCCGAACGGGATCATGTTCATGAGGATGGTGCCCGCGTCCTGCCCGACGGCGAAGCTGTACTCGAAGGTCTGGCAGCCGGTCACCACGAGCCCGGCGCCGAACCGGTAGACCACGAGATCGACGTTCCCGGCCTCGTCGCTCGCGAGGGCCTCGGCGTTCTGCGGAATCTCCGTGAAGTAGGCGTGGCTCACGTAGAGCCCGTAGAACGGATCGGGGACTCCATGCATCAGCGGGTGCGCGGGCGCGAGCACGCGATTGCCGGTGGCGATGGAGAGATGGATGTGCATCCCGCCGGGCAGCGTGACCTGCGAGGCGTCGCCGTCCAGGGATCCCCAGCCCGCGGCGTGGAACTCGAGGACACCGCCGGCGGTCACGAAGGAGTCGATCTGCGCCGACTGGGCCGCCAGACGCAGGTAGAAGTCGGACGACTGGTCGCTCGGCACCAGGACCAGGTGGTACGGATGCAGATCCACGAACGGGAGATCGCTGGAGCCCACGACGTCGTACGGGATGCCCAGCGCCGTCAGGATGGCTTCGTTCGACGTGGTGCCCCAGGGATACGAGTCCTCGATGATCAGAACGCCCGTGCCGGCGGTGATGGTCCGCGCCGGGGCGCCGGCCGCGCTCCCGCGCGCGGCGTCGGTCGACGTGGCGCCGAGCTCCACCGCGGCGCCGAGCCCCGTCGCGTCCGGGAGGGCCGTGGCCGCGACGCTGGCGGCGGCCGCGACCGCGGACGCGGCGCGCGCGTCCAGCCCGGCCGGGGCCTGCTGGCTGATCGAGAAGGCGAGATCGCTGCCGCCCGCGTTGCGGATCGTCACGGTCCGTGACACCGACGCGCCGACCGGCAGCGATTCGTTCAAGGACCCGGGGGAGATCGCGATCACGGGCGGGACGACGGCCTGGCCCTGCAGCGCCACGTGCGTGGCAGGGCTGTCCGGATCGTCGCTCGGGATCGTCAGGACGCCCGAAGAGCTCCCCGGCCGGCTGGCGCCGTAGGTCACCGTGAGCAATCGCTCCGCGCCGGGATCGAGATCGAACGCCGCCACGTCCGTCGCGAACTCGGGCTCGTCGATCGACGGCGCGCCGACGTGGAGCGGCAGGACGCCGACGTTGCGCACCCTCAGTATCCGCTCGGTGGCGAGCCCGACGAACTGCGATCCGAAATCGAGCCCGCCCGGCGAGGCCGAAAGGTCCGGCGCGGCGACGACGGTCATCGTCGCCGGCACGGTCAGCTCGGGTGTCCGCGGGTCGTTCGAGTCGAAAAGGATGTCGGCGCGGTAGGTCCCGCCCGCCAGGGACGCGGCATCGAACTGCACTTGAAGACCGATCGAGCCCGCCGGCGCCACCACCCCCGTGTCGGGGGCGACGGCGACGAACGGCAAGGTGGTCCGCAGCCGGGCGAAGCGGACGCCGTTCTGGCCCTCGATGAAATAGATGGCGCTCGGCGCGTCGGGCATCCAGGCGAGGCCGCCGTCGTCCACGTTGAAGAACGGAATGGTGGTGACCTTCCAGGAATCGTCCCGGATCGAGTAGCGGAAGAGGTTCGCCTCGCCGTAGTTGCCGTAGGCGACGTACTCGCGCGCCACCGGGTCGATGGTCGCCCCGAGGACCGCGCCTCTCGGGATCGACGGCAGCTGCTGCCAGACGTTGGAGGCGATGAGGAAGCGCGCGAACTGGGAGCCGCCGTTTCCGGCGTGTCCGTAGACCGCGCCGTCGAAGACCCGCAGCCCGCCCCACGGCTGGAACGGGAACGGAGGCGGCGGCAGCACGACCTTGGTGCCGGTCGCGACGTCGTAGCGCACGAAGCCGAGCCCGCCCGCGAGGTAGAGCGATCCGGTGTCGTCGCTGGCGATGTTCCCGGTCACGTCCCCCAGCGGATTCGCGATGTTGGTCCAGCTGTCGGTCGCGATGTCGTAGACGCCCAGGTTGTAGGGATTGACCGTGTAGGCGGTGTAGACCTTGCCCCCCAGAAGCGCCGCCCCGCCGTCGTTCCCCGAGTTGAAAGGGCACGAGGCCAGCGGCTCCCAGTTGTTGGTCGCCACCCGGTAGCGATAAAAGTTCCTGCCGCCGTCCGCTTGCGCATAGATCAACCCCGCGGCACGGTCCTCGACCACGCAGGTGAGCGGCTCCGGGCTGACGGCGAGGGCGTCGAAGCCGCCCGTCCCCGCGGTACCCGGCATCCCTGATGCGCCGGGCATCGCCGCGGCGCCCAACGTCGCCGCCGCCGCCGTCGCTTCGAAGCCGCCGGCGGCGCCGGGCTCGCTCACCTGCGACGTGAACTCGAGGGGGCTGCCTCCACTGTTGCGCAGCGTCAGCGTCACGGCCTGGCGGCCGCCCGTGAACAGCGTCGCCGCGACCGCCGCGGGCTCGGCGGCGACGATCGGGGGAGGCAGGCCGGTGCCGGTCAGGGCGACTGTGGCCGAAGGCGTGTCGGGATCGTCGCTCACGATCGTCAGCGTCGCCGAGCCCGACCCGGCGCGGGTCGGGAAGAAGCTCACCTCGACGTCGCGCTGCTGCTGCACGCCCAGAACGAACCCCTCCGGCTCGGCCGAGAAATCGGCGCCGCTCACCGCCAGGTGATCCACGTGCAGCACTTCCGCACCCACGTTGGCCACCGTCAGCGTCTTCGTGACGATGCCGCCGACGAACGGGGAGCCGAAATCGATCGTCTGCGCGGACAGGCTGACGTCGGGCGCCCCGGTGACGTGCAGGCTCACCGGGACCGCGGGCGCGGCGGCGTCCGGGTCGTTGGTCGTCAGTTCGAGGCGCGCGTCGTAATCGCCGCCACTCAGGCCGGTGGCGTCGTATTCCAGCGTGATGTCCGCGCGCCCACCGATCGGCACGACGCCGGACTTCGGCTCGGCGGCGAGCCAGGTGACCGCCTTGCCGCTCCAGATGGCCGCGTTGTGCAGGATGAGCGGGATGTCGCCCGTCCAGTAGCCAGACTCCGCGACGAAGACATTGATCGCCGCGACGTTCGTTCCCTTGACGGCGACGAACGGGAACCCGTTGGCCCACGCGGCCACGGGAACCGCCCCGGTGGACAGGTTCACGATGCCCAGGACGTCCCCGGTCGCCTGCGTCACTCCGCGCATGATCGGGTGGGTCGCGTCGAACGAGCCGAGCGGGCTGGAGCCACCAGGGCCGTACCCGATCTGGAACGGAGAGTAGCCTCCCGACACGAACCGGCCGGCGAGCGCCCAGCCGTCGATGAACGAGGCCAGCGTCAGCACCACGCCGCCGCCGGAATCGGCGTAGTCGGCCAGGACGTCGCCCACCGCCGCCGGGTCCCCCCAGAGGACGTCTGAGGTCACGATGACCGAGTTGTACGTCTCGAGATAGTCGAGCGTCGGGACCAGCGCGGCGGCGTCGAACAGGTCGACTGTGGCGACGTCGGGGAATGCGGCCAGCAGCCCCTGGATTTCAGCCGGAGTTCCGCCGCTCCCGAGGATGAGGATCCGCAGGCGCGCGCCCTGCGTGACTGGCTCCCGGCTCTCCACCGGGGAGAGCAGCGGACGCCGCGGGGGCTGGGTGCCTGCGTACCGGGCGGGGGGCCCCCCGGGCCCCGGCGCCGGGGTCACGGGCGAAGGCCGGCCGCCACCCGCTTCCGGATGCAGCCCGCGGCCGGCCCGCCCGGCGCCGGCGACCACGGCCGGCGCGGCGGAGGACGGGGAGATCGCGATGCCGGCCACGCGCGCCCCCTGGACCTCGAGGCTCCAGGTCAGCTCGCCCACGCCGCTGTTGTCGAGGGTCACGACCTGGGTCGCGCGGCCGCCGGTGAACAGGCTGGCGCTCGCGGACGGGGGATCGATCGTCAGGTGCGGCGGGCCGAGGGTCGTCGCGGCCGCGACGTTGGAGATGGCGGAGGTGTTGTCCCATTCGTCGCGCGTCTTGATGGCGAAATAGTAGGGAGTCCCGAAGGCGAGCCCCGTCACCTGCATCTGCTGCGCCGCGCCGGCGGGCAGCGGGTCGGGAGGGTCGGCCGCCTTCGCGGCGGCGGTGAACGTCGACGCGTCGATGGGAGAGGTGGAATAGCGCACGTCGTAGGTCGCCGCCGTGCCGGTCGCCCCGTCGTCCCCGGTCGCAGTCCAGTGAAGGGTGAGCGAGTAGCTGGTGGCCTCGCCCGCGGCGAGGTCGGCGATCGGGCCGGGCGGGATCGTGTCGGGACTGGCCAGCGGCAGGAAGGCGTTCAGCCGTCCCCCGGTCGTGGTGACACCCGCGAGGGCCGGGATCGGCACGGCCGACAGCAGGAGCCGCTGGCGGACCTGCGAGACGCTCAGGTCCGGGTTGGCGCTCAGCAGCAGCGCCGCCGCGCCGCTGACGTGCGGCGCGGCCATCGAGGTGCCGTTGAGGGCCGTGTAGCCGCCGCCCGGAAAGGTGCTGAGGATCGCGACGCCGGGCGCTCCGAGGTCGACGGTCGTGCGGCCGTAGTTCGAGAACGACGCCAGGCGATCGCCTCGGTCGAGCGCCGCGACCGCGATGATGTTCGGCGAGTCGTAGTTGGAGGGATAGGCGGGGGTCAGGTCATTGTTCGTCCCGTTGTTTCCCGCCGCGGCCACGAACAGCGCTCCGGCGTTGTTGGCCCGCCGGATGGCGTCGAGGAGCGCCTGCGAGAACCCTCCGCCGCCCCAGGAATTGTTCATGACTCGCGCGCCGATCTGGGTCGCGTAGTCGATGGCGTTGATGGCGTCCGACGTCGCCCCGCTGCCGTCGCTGCCGAGGAACTTCACCGGGACGATCGTGACCTGCCAGTTGACCCCGACGACCCCGACGCCGTTGTTGCCGATCGCGCCGATGGTGCCCGCGACGTGCGTGCCGTGGCCGACGTCGTCCGTCGGGTTGTTGTCGTCGTTGGCGAAGTCCCAGCCGTGGACGTCGTCCACGAACCCGTTGTGGTCGTCGTCGATGCCGTTGCCGGCGATCTCGCCCGGGTTGGTCCAGATGTTCGCCGCGAGATCGGGATGGTTGTAATCGACCCCGGTGTCGATGACCGCGACCTTGATGTTGCGGCTGCCGGTCGAGACGTTCCAGGCGCGCTCCGCGTCGATGTCCGCTCCGGGCACGCCGCCGCTCTGCCCGGTGTTGTGGAGGCCCCAGAGGCTCGGATAGTGCGGATCGTTCGGAGCGCGGCTGGCGTGGACGATGTAGTTCGGCTCCACGAAGCGCACCCGCGGGTTACCGGCGATGCGCGCGATCGCCTGCTCGGTCGACACCCCGTCGCCCAGGCTCCATCGCTCGGTCCCGGCGCCGAACAGGCGCCGCACCTGGCCGCCGACCAGGCCGAGCATGGCCGCGTGATCGTATGAGGAAGCCGCCGCCGTGAACTGGATCAGGACCTCGCCCGGCACGTGCGGCGCCAGCGTCCCGCCGCCGGAGCCGGCCGCCGCCCCCGAACCCGCGGCCCCCGATCCGCCCGGCCCCGCTCCCCCCTGTCCGGGCAGGGCGATGCCTGCCGCTGCGAACAGGATTCCGGCCAGGATCAGGATTCGGCTGGCGCGCGATGCAGGCGAAGGGAACAGACGGCCCCCCAGGGCATTCGTGGTGACTCGGCGGTGCACGGCGAGTTCTCCAAGAATACCACCCGGAACGGGCCGGCGCGGACGGATTTCACCGGTTCTTGAGGCCGGTTGCGGGCGGGTCCCGCCTCTGCGAGGTCAGGCGACGCCGAGACCGCCCGGCGCGCGGACCGGCAGCGGGAGGGCCCGGGCCGAGACGACCAGGGCCCGCAGCGCCGCGCGCGCCGGCCGCTCGCCCATCTCGCGCGCCAGCGCAGCCGCCAGGGCGTCCCGCAGCGCGTCGGTCGACACGCCGCCCCGCTCGCGCAGCGACGGTCCGACCGGATTTCCTTCGATGAGGCCGGTCGCCAGGTCGCGCGCCGTCGGGCTCTCACCCTGGAGCGCGACCTCCTCGACGAGCGCCGGGGCTCGGTCGTTCGCGCCCGCGCCGAACCCGCCATCTTTCAGCAGCGCGGCGATCGCCGCGCGGTCGTGCATCGAGAACGGGACGTCGTAGAAGGTCGGGGGATCGATCGGGACCATCTCGCGCAGCGTCGCCACCGCGATCCGGGCGAACGGGTTGCGATCGATCGAATCCCAGGTGTTGAACAGGAACTGGCCGCCGGGGACCAGGACGCGCCGCGCCTCGCGAACCGCGGCCGCCTTGTCGGGGACGAACATCAAGCCGAACTGGCAGACGACGGCGTCGAACGACGCCGGCGGGAACGGTAGTTCGCAGGCGTCCGCCTGCCGCCACTCGACGCCGGCCGCGCCGGCCAGCCGCCGCCTGGCGATCTCCAGCATCGGCTCGTTGAGGTCGGTCGCCACGAGACGCGCCGACGCCGGCATCCGCTCGCGCAGCCGCCGCGTGACGATCCCCGTGCCGCACGCGAGCTCCAGCACGCGGGCACCGTCGCTCGCGCGGAGCCGCCCCGCCAGGTCGCGCGCGTACGGCTCGAACAGCACCGGGCCCAGGTAGCGGTCGTAGTTCTCCGGAATCGATCCCACGAAGCGGGCGTTCGGGTCCGGGCCGGTCTTCGCATCGGTCATGTCGTCGGTCTCCTCACCGTCGCCGGAGGTCAGAGGCGCGCACCTCTCTCGGGAATGTCCGCTATCTTAGTGATGTCCCGCATAAATGGTGTCCGGCGATTCGAAAAACCGCGGTTCGAGGTCTAGGATCGCTGCCGGTTGCACGAATCAGGGGGATGGGGATGAGAGGCCTTCATGAAAGCCCGTCCAAGCTTCCCGACCCGTTCCGCGATCCTGGGAATCGGGTTTCTCTTCTTCGTATTGCCGGTCCTGGAAGGTCGCAATCTCCTTGCAGCCCCCGTCGCCCAGACCGATGCCGTCTGTGAGCGCGGCACCGATCAGACCCAGCGCCTCCGCGCGCTCCGCTGGTACAACCGACCCTACATCGTCCATCTGCCTGGGTCCTATGACGGCACGCTCCCGTTTCCCGTCGTGATCGATCTCCACGGGGGCGGCGGGAGCGCGGAGGGGGCGAGGGCGATGACCTGCCCGGACGGGAACCTCGACGATCCGGGATGCCTGGATCGCGTCGCGGACTGCAACGGCTTCATCACCGTCTATCCCAATGGCACCCCCGATCCGACGATCCCGGCCATGCGAACCTTCGATGCCGGTGGAGGCGCCGACGGGTACGTGTGCGTCAGCGGCATCGCGTGCGCGGCGCGGGTCGACGACATCCTTTACTTCACCGATCTGCTCGATGAGCTGGAGAAGGACTACACGATCGATCCGGCGAGGATCTATTTCACCGGGCTCTCCAACGGCGCGGCGATGATCCAGCGCCTGGCCTGCGAGCTGTCCGACCGGGTCGCCGCGATCGCGCCCATCGCGGGCGGGAACCAGTTCGCGGCGGTCGACACCTGCTCCCCCAGCCGGCCCGTTCCCGTGCTCGAGATCCATGGCACCGCCGACCACTGCTGGCCTTACGACGGAGGACGACAGACCTGCGTCGGGATCACGCCTCCCATGGATGCCGGCGAGTTCGTCCCCATCCCCGCGACCGTCGCGTCGTGGGCCTCCCGCAACGGTTGTCACCCGATACCGCTCACCGACAATCTGCTCGACGTCGACCCCACGGATGGAACGACCGTGACCCGCATTCGGTATCAGGGATGCTCGCAAGGCGGGGACGTCGTGCACCTGCGCATCAATGGCGGGGGCCACACCTGGCCGGGTGGCTCGAGCGTCCTGCCGCCGGGCATCGTCGGCAACCTGAGCCAGCAGTTCAACGCCAACACGGTCATGTGGGAGTTCTTCAAGGCCCACCCGATGATGTGAGCGCCGGACGTGAGCGCCGGTGGGCGGGAGCGGGCCCGGAGGCGCGTTGACCTCCTCCCGGGGCGGCTGCTATATTAACGACGTCCAGCCGACATCCGAAAACGTGGGGGCGAAACGGTTTCGACGGGATTGCTGAGGCTGGGAAAGCGTGCCGAGGCCCACTCCTCGTAAATCAGGTGGACAATCACGAAGCGCCAACAACAACTACGCGCTGGCTGCTTAAGTAGCCCGTTCGCCGGATCTTTCTCCCGCGGGGAACCGGACGAACGTCGAACAGCGGGATAGCCTGACAGACCTGGCCCGGGTCTCGAAGGCGAAACTCAACGGGCTGGCCGGCCGCACCTTGGCCCCTTCGGGGTGCGGCGGGCGAGAGAACACGGAAGGGGCTGCGCACGGAGAAATCCCACGCTGATCTGTTCCGGACGCGGGTTCGACTCCCGCCGCCTCCACCATTCATCTCCATTCGAGACGGCATGGCCCATCGGCTGCCGGAGGGCTCAAGTTGCCGTGCCCTGCCGTACCCGTTCTGAGCTCGGAGTTATAGCGCGCGCCCCGGTTGCGGCAGGGCGGCGGCCACCTGCTCCAGCAGCGCGATGAGCGTGGCGACATCCGCGCCGCCCGCCTCCGCCGCTTCGAGCTGATTGATGGCCTCGACCAACAGGATTGCGACCGCCGCAGGGTTGATGCCGGCATGGATCATGGTCAGTGCCCCGTTCGCGCTGACGCCGACGACGCTGCCGGCCAGTGCCTTGCGTGCCTTTTGCAGGCTCTTGAGGACCTTCCCATCGGTGGTGCTCGTGATGATGTTGTCGAGCAGCCTCAGGATCTCCTTGACGGCCTGCTCAGGGGTGAGCACCTTGACGGTCGCAGATTCATTGTCGGTGCCGGCGTCGTCGTCGGTCACCGTCAGCACGACGCCGAAGCTCCCGGCATGCGTAAATCGATGCGTGTGGCGGACTGCGCCGGCGCCGTCGCCGAAGGCTTCATCGAACAGGGCAAAAACCGTGTTCGGATCGACGACTCCATCGCCCCAGGCAAGCGTCGCGGTCTGATGATCGAGCCGGCCCGGATCCGAGAAGCTCGCGCTGGCCGTGACCGGCAGGCCCGTCAACACGAACGGCACGTCGACGTTCACCTCGTTCCCCGCGCTGTCCCTCAGGACGAGGGGAGAAATCGAGGGAGGCACGTTGAGGATCGTGACGAGGGCTGTGGTCTGTCCTGCCGGGCCGCCGAAGGGATGCTGTGCCTGCACAGGAAGGCTGATCACCGCCGGTCCGTCGAGACCGGTTGCGTCGAACGGGACGACATTGCCGGTCGTTTCGTAGCTGCCGTTGCGGTCGAGATCCCATTGCAGGGCCACATCGGTGGAGTAGTAGGCGTCGCAGTTCTGGGCGAACTCCACCGCGTCGACCTTTCGATCCATGTCGGGGAAGGACTGACTGAGGTCGCGATCCTGCTCGACGTGTCCGGTACCCTGGAGAATCCGGACCTGGAGCTGGCTGTTCTCGAAGTTGACGACATTGATGGAGCAGCCGACGGGCGCGAAATACTTCCACGATCGAGCCCTGTCGTTGAGCCGGAAGATGCTGGGTGGGTTGCCTGGGATCACCTGCGTTTCCAGGCTGAAAAAGTCGTCGAAGTCGTCGAGCGCGTAGTCCGGATAATCCACGACCGGGTAGAGCGTGTTGGAATTGTCTTCCTCGAAGTTGGTGTCATTGAACAGCTCGATCCACGGCTGAACGATGGGCGGCACGGCCCGACCCCGGAGGTCATCGGATCCTCCTTCATTGACCGTGAACGGTTCGTTCAGCAGCACGCTGGGCAGGAACGTCGGGCTGCTGTCGCGCGCCATGTTGATGTGCCGCCATTCGCCGACCTTGACCGTGTCGTCCGGGCCGTCGTTGTCGTGCTCGGTGGCGTAGAAGAGCAAATCGCCGGTGGGACTCACGTAGAAACCGGACGCCGCCGCCAGGTTGACGAGTCGTGTTCCCCCCGTGTTCGGGCGTGGGGAGATTTCGCGTGACGGGAGGACCGCCGCGACCGAAATCTCGTCGCCCGGCAGGCAAAGCGGATCCGGCTGCCCGGAAGCGGGGTTCGTGCAGACGACGAGGCGCAGATCGATCTTGTCGCGATCATCATGGAGAACGGTGTTGGCATTCCCACGGGCGCCGGCCAGATACAGGTCGCCATCGATGTCCCTCTCGCGGAGGAACTGCATGGTCTGGTGGGCGTCCGCAACGGCGGGGTAGTCCGAGGTGGCCAGGAATTCCCAAGCCAGGGCTTCGGATGAGAGATCGTCGGGCGAGGACCGATAGAAGAAAAGATGGTCGGGGTGTTCGCCACCGGTCGTCACCGCGAGGTACCGGCCCTTCGCCTCGCCGGGGACTTGAGGCAGGGGCGTCACGCCCACGAACCCGGTCTTGGTCAGCGGAACTCCGTTGCCGTCGACCGGAGGGTACTGGCTCTTGAACACCGGCGCTTCCGGATTGCTGACGTCGAAGAACATGAACAGCGTCGGGTTGGGCGCGCGATCGTAGGTGATCGTGTCTTCACATGCGCTGGTGCAGTCCGTGGCGCAGTCGTTGTCGTCCGTGCAGCGATTGCCCGCGTCGCCCCCGAAAGGCGGGCAAAGTAGCCCGCCGCAGGTCCTGGTCACCCCGCAAACACAGGTCGGATGGGCCAGGCAATCGTCGATGCACCTGGAGAGCGGATCGCGCCGGCCTTCCACGGCAATCGCCAGCATGTGTCCCACGAGCTGCATGCCGCCTGGATGCTCGTAGACTCTCGGAGTGCTTCTGCCATCGCCATTCCCGGACACGAGACCATGGTCAACGAAGGTGAAGAAGGTCGTTGCGATGTCCTCCGCCGGAGGCGGCGTGTCGTCGACGTGGACGCCCTTGCGCAGCCGATTGCTCCGAAGGCGCTCCCCATTCCGGTTGCGGGATCCCATCTTGAAAATGATCAGATTGCCGTTGTCGGTCTCGCCAGGAGAGTCGTCGCAAAGGATGTCCGAAAAATCGAAGGTGTCCGGCAGGATACCGCTGCGGGTGGCCAGGAAGAACGGCACTCCGTTCGCCGCGTCAACGCGCGTGATGGCCTGGTAGTGCTTGCATGCGCTCGGATTCGGTGAGTCCCCGATGTGAAACCCCATTGCATCCGCCCGGTTCGTCAGCGCGAGAAACTGTCCCTGCGCGTCCGGGACGAACCGCATGCCGTCCGGGCGATCGCTCTGTTGAGCGATCGCGAGTGCCGGCGAGAAGAGTGACGACAACAATACCGATGTCAGCAGTCTGTGCTTCATGCCCTGACCCCCTTTTCCACCCTGATTGCGCCCACGAATCAACGGCCGCGCCCTATCCCCGGCCACTCTGCTACTGGAGAGATCACGAAGTCGTGTCAGAACACGACACGCGGCCTGCTGATTCCGGTGCGTAGGGACGACTGTGCCGGGGAGGGATGAGGCGGTGCCGGCCGGCCCGACGGGCCGGCCGGCGACGGTCCGATCGGGGCGCGTCAGTAGATGGAGCCGTTCGACGAGCTCAGGACGCCCGCCTCGGCGGTCAGCGTGTAGGAGATGCCGCCGGTGCCGGTCCAGGTATCGAGGTCGAACGTGCCGCCCGGGCTGATCCGGTAGATCGTCACGTTGCGGTACGTCAGCGGCACGCCCGGCTGGCAGACCTCGGCCGGTCCGGAGCGGCGCATGAAGTAGACGTAGGGAGTCGGGTGGTCGGGGCGGGCGATCACCTCGACGGTGTTGCCGACCGGGTTGATGACGGCGGTCGTCTCGCGGTCGGCGGCGATCGCCTTGGCGTCGTTCGTATAGCCGTCGTTCACCAGCCGGGCCATGAACGCCATGGTGCGGCCGATCCGGTCGCGCTCGATCAGGTGCTGGTCGGTGATGATTCCCTGGAGCCCGGACAGGGCCAGGAAGTCCTTGTCGAGGGTCAGGTTCGGGTCGAACGGATTCGCGAGCGCCATGGTGGACGTGAGGGTGAGCCTCCCCATGGCGGAGTTGACGAACTGGCTCATGACCGCCATGCCGGCGCTGGTGCCCCCGATGGGGGCCGGCTTGGCGGCGACGAAGTTGATCGCGTCCTCGATCGGCGTGTTCTTCCAAAGGTCGATGTAGTTCGACTGATCGCCGCCGGAGATGAACAGCGCCTCGGCATTGCGGATCTTCTGGATGACCGCCGGGTTGGTGGAGGCGTTCTTGTTCTTGAACACGATGGTCTCGACCGAATCACAGTTGCACAGACTCAGGATGTAGTCGTTGTAGCCGTTGCCCCCGTTGAAGTTGAGGACGACGAAATCGCCGCCGCCGGAGGCCGCGCCCATGCGCACGAAGTTCTCGTCCACGTCGGTG
>DASRAN010000009.1:0-15774 GCA_035638115.1 Patescibacteria group bacterium
GTCGTCGAGCACGTCGAACAGCGTCAGCGCCAGGCACTCGATCTGGTTGATCCCCACCGAGTAGCGCGCCACCACCGCGTCGAACCAGCCGCAGCGCCGCGGCCGGCCCGTCGTGCTGCCGAACTCGTTCCCCCGCTCGCGGATCCTCTGCCCGTCGGCGTTCTCCTGCTCGGTGGGAAAGGGGCCCTCCCCCACCCGGGTCGAATAGGCCTTGAGAACGCCGAACACGCCCTCGATCCGGATCGGGCTCACGCCCAGCCCGGTGCAGGCGCCGCCCGCGGTCGACGCGGACGACGTGACGAACGGGTAGGAGCCGTGATCGAGATCGAGCATCGTCCCCTGCGCCCCCTCGCAGAGCATGGTCTGTCCGTCGTCCAGCCGCGCGTTCAGGAGCGCCGCCGTGTCCGTGACGAACGGGGCGAGGCGCGCGCCGTGGGTCAGATACTCCTCGGCGACGCGCGCCGGCTCGGGATCGTGCTCGGCAGGCAGTCCGGCGGGGGCGGCGTGGCGCAGGACGGACGCCGCGCGCGCGATCTTCGCCTCGAGGGTCGCGGCGTCGGCCAGGTCGGCGATGCGCACGCCGTAGCGGCCCGCCTTGCTCTCGTAGGCCGGTCCGACCCCGAGACGGGTGGTGCCGATCTTCCCGGCGGCGGCGCCCTCCTCGCGGGCGATGTCGCAGCCGCGGTGATACGGGAGGATGACGTGCGCGCGCTGGCTGATCCGGAGGTTCTCCTCGACCCGCACGCCCGCCTTGCGCAATCCGTCGATCTCGTCGATGAGCGAAGCCGGGTGGACGACCACGCCGTTGCCGATGACGCAGAGCACCTCGTCCCGCAGGATTCCGGACGGCACGTGGTGCAGGGCGAGGCGGCGGCCGCCCGCGACGATGGTGTGGCCGGCGTTCGGGCCGCCGCCGTAACGGGCGACGACGTCGACGCGCTCGGTCAGCAGATCGACGATTTTCCCCTTGCCTTCATCGCCCCACTGGGCGCCGACCACGACGAAGCCCGGCATTCCTTCTCCCTGGGAAATGCGCGGCGAGCGCGCGCGGGGGCTCATGCTAGCAGAATTCATCGCTGTGCTACACTGCCCGCCGGACCGTGCCTTGGGCCCTGTTCGCACGGACGCGGAGCGCGTCATGGCGTCAATCGTCCTCGACGGACGGAGCCTCGACTTCGAAACCCTGGCGTCGGTCGCGCAGGGCGGCGTCACGCTCTCCCTCGGTCCCGAAGCGCGGCGCGGTCTCGAAGCCTCGCACGCCGTCGTGCTCCGGATCCTCCAGGGCGACGCGCAGGTCTACGGCGTCAACACCGGCTTCGGTCACCTCAAGGACATCCGCATCCCGCCCGATCAGCTCGAAGCGCTTCAGCGGAATCTGATTCGCAGCCACTGCGCCGGGGTCGGTGAGCCCCTCGACCCGCCCGCGACGCGCGTGCTGATGCTGCTGCGCGCGCACGTGCTGGCGCGCGGGCACTCGGGCGTGCGCCCGCTGGTGGTCGAGACGCTCCTCGGCCACCTCAACGCGGATCTGCTCCCCATCGTTCCGCAGCAGGGCTCGGTGGGGGCCAGCGGAGACCTGGCGCCGCTCGCGCATCTCGCCCTGCTGCTCCTCGGCGAGGGCGAGGGTCTCTTGCGCGGCGAGCGGCTCCCCGCCGCCGAGGCGCAGCGTCGTGCCGGTCTGCGCCCCCTGGTTCTCGGTCCCAAGGAAGGGCTCGCGCTCATCAACGGGACGCAGATGACGGCGGCGATCGGCGCGCTGGCGCTGCTCGAGGCGCGCGACGCGGCCGCGCTGGCGGACCTGGCGGGGGCCTGCAGTCTCGAGGCTCTCAAGGGCAGCCACCGCGCGTTCGACCCCCGCATCCACGAGCTCCGCCCGCATCCCGGACAGATCGCCAGCGCGTCGAACCTGCGCGCCCTGCTCGCCGACAGCGAGATCCTCCGCTCGCACGACGGCTGCGGGCGGGTGCAGGACGCCTACTCGCTGCGCTGCATGCCGCAGGTCCACGGGGCGGCGCGCGAGGTGCTGTCGTTCACCGGCTCGGTTCTGGGGATCGAGATCAACGCGGTCACCGACAATCCGATCGTCTTCCCGGAGTCGGGTGATCTGCTCTCGGGCGGCAACTTCCACGGCGAGGCGCCCGCGCTCGCGCTCGACGCGCTGGCGATGGCCGCCGCCGAGATCGCATCCATCTCCGAGCGGCGCATCGAGCGGCTGATGAACCCGGCGTTGTCGGGGCTGCCCCCCTTCCTGACCCGCGATCCCGGCGTGAACTCCGGCCTGATGATGGCCCAGGTGACCGCCGCGGCGCTGGTCTCCGAGAACAAGGTCCTCTGCCATCCGGCGAGCGTCGACTCGATCCCGACCGAGGCGGGCCAGGAGGATCACGTGTCGATGGGGCCGTGGGCGGCGCGCAAGGCGCGCACCGTCGTGGCGCACGCCCGCCGCGTGCTCGCCATCGAGCTGCTCTGCGCCTGCCAGGCGCTCGACCTGCTGCGGCCGCTCAAGCCGGGTCGTGGCGTCGCGGCCGCCTTCGACAGGGTGCGGCGCGACGTGCCGTTCATGGAGACCGACCGGGTGCTCGCCAGCGACATCCGCGACGTCGAGGCCCTCCTGGCGTCCGGCGCCGTTCGCGCCGCCGCCGAATCGGCCTCCGGGAGGCTGCAATGACGCCGACCACCTCGACGCGCCGGGCGCCGGTGCGCGCGCCGCGCGGCACGACCCTCTCTTGCAAGGGATGGACCCAGGAGGCGGCGCTCCGCATGTTGATGAACAACCTCGACCCCGAGGTCGCCGAGCGCCCCGACGAGCTCATCGTCTACGGCGGCACCGGGAAGGCGGCGCGCTCCTGGGCCTGCTTCGACGCCATCGTCCGTTCGCTGCGCGAGCTGGCCTCCGACGAGACGCTCCTGATCCAGTCGGGCAAGCCGGTCGGCATCTTCCGCACCCATGCCGACGCCCCGCGCGTCCTGATCGCCAACGCGCTTTTGGTTCCCGCCTGGGCGACCTGGGAGAAATTCCGCGAGCTCGACCGCAAGGGCCTGACGATGTTCGGCCAGATGACCGCCGGCTCCTGGATCTACATCGGCACCCAGGGGATTCTGCAGGGAACCTTCGAGACCTTCGCCGAGGCGGGACGGCGGCACTTCGGCGGCGACCTGGCGGGCCGGCTGGTCGTCACCGCGGGACTGGGCGGCATGGGAGGAGCGCAGCCCCTCGCCGCCACCATGAACGGCGCGGTGATGATCGCCGTCGAGGTCGATCCGTCGCGCATCCGCCGGCGGCTCGAGACACGCTACGTCGATCGGAGCGCCGAGACGCTCGACGAGGCCGTGGCGTTGGCGCGCGCCGCCCTCGATCGCCGTCAGCCGCTGTCGATCGCGCTCCTGGGAAACGCCGCCGACCTGCTTCCCGCCCTGGCGCGCAGCGGTCTGAAGCCCGATCTCGTGACCGACCAGACCAGCGCGCACGATCTCCTGAACGGCTACGTGCCGCACGGCATGAGCTACGATGACGCGCTGCGGCTGCGCGCCGCCGAACCGGCGCGCTACGTCGAAAGGGCGCGCGCCTCGGTCGCGGTCCACGTCCGGGCGATGCTCGAGTTCAAGAAGCGGGGCGCCATCGTCTTCGACTACGGCAACAACATCCGGCACGAGGCGCGGGAGGCTGGCGTGGCCGACGCCTTCGACATCCCCGGGTTCGTTCCCGAGTTCATCAGGCCGATGTTCTGCGAGGGGAAGGGCCCGTTCCGCTGGGCGGCCCTGTCGGGCGACCCGGAGGACATCCGCCGCACCGACGAAGCGGTGCTCGAGCTCTTCCCCGGGGACGCCGCGCTGGCCCGCTGGATCCGGATGGCGGGCGAGCGGGTCGCGTTCCAGGGACTTCCGGCACGGATCTGCTGGCTCGGATACGGCGAGCGCGCCCGGTTCGGCCTGAAGATCAACGAGATGGTCGCCCGGGGCGTCCTCTCCGCGCCGATCGTCATCGGCCGGGATCACCTCGACGCCGGTTCGGTGGCGTCGCCGAATCGCGAGACCGAGGGGATGCGCGACGGATCGGACGCCATCGCCGACTGGCCGATCCTCAACGCCCTCCTGAACACCGCCGCCGGCGCCTCGTGGGTCTCCGTGCATCACGGCGGCGGGGTCGGCATCGGCTACTCCCTGCACGCCGGTCTGGTCGTCGTGGCGGATGGGACGCCGGAAGCGGCGGCGCGCCTCTCCCGCGTCCTCACGACCGATCCCGGCACCGGGGTGATGCGGCACGCCGACGCCGGTTATCCCGAGGCCATCGCCTGCGCCCGCGAGCGCGGCGTGAACGTGCCGATGCTCCCCGGCGAAGACTCCTAGGCCCGTCTGGTGCCGACAGCCGAGACCTCCGGCAGCGTCTACCTGAAGGCCGGCCGCGATCGTCGCGTGCGGGCTGGTCATCTCTGGATCTACCGGGGCGAGATCGGCCGCACCACGGGCGACTGCGTCCCCGGCACCGTGGTCGACGTCCTCGACCCGCGCGGACGGTTTCTCGGACGGGGCCATTTCAATCCCGCGTCCCAGATCACGGTGCGGCTGCTGACCCGCCGCCGCGAGGAAGCCGTCGACGCGGCCCTCATCCGCCGCCGGATCGCGGGCGCCGTCGCCTACCGGCGGCGCTTCTACGAAGCCGGCGACACCTGCCGGCTGATCTTCAGCGAGGGTGACTGGCTGCCCGGGCTGGTGGTCGATCGATATGGCACCTGGCTCGCAGTGCAGCTCGGCACCCTCGGCATGGATCGGATGCGGGAGGCGGTGGTCGCGGCCTTGCAGGACGCGGTCCACCCGCGCGGCATCTATGAGCGCAGCGATCTCCCGTCGCGCGTCCACGAGGGCCTTTCTCCCGTCACCGGCCTGCTGGCGGGGGAAGTGCCGGACGAGATCACCGTGACGGTGGACGGCGTGCAGCTCGTGGTCTCGCTGAAGGAAGGCCAGAAGACCGGTCTTTTCCTCGATCATCGCGACACGCGCCGGGTCGTCCGGGCGCACGCCGCCGGGCGGCGCGTCCTCGACGTCTTCTGCAACGCCGGGTCGTTCGCGCTGCACGCCCTGGCCGGAGGGGCGCGCGAGGCCGTCGGCATCGAGAGCGCCCCCGAGGCGCTGGCGGCGGCGCGCCGCAACGCGGCGATCAACGGCCGCGCCGACTCTCTGCGGCTGATCGAGGGGAATGCCTTCGATCGCCTGCGCGAGCTGGAGAAGGCGGGCGAGCGGTTCGATCTCGTCGTCCTCGACCCGCCCGCCTTCACCAAGAACGCCCAGTCGGTGGCGGCGGCGCGGCGAGGATACAAGGAGATCAACCTGCGGGCGCTGCGCCTCGCGACGCCCGGCGGCATGGTGATGACCGCCTCCTGCTCCTACCACCTGGGGCCCGAGGAGTTTCTCGACGTGCTGCGCGAAGCCGCCGCCGACGCCGGCCGGCCGGTGACGCTGGTGGCGCTGGGCGGCCAGTCCCCCGATCATCCGATCCATCTCGGGGTCCCCGAGACCCGCTATCTCAAGACCGCGCTGCTCGCGGTGCGCGATTGAGACGCGGCACGCGCCGGACGCGCCGTTGACACCCCGTCCGGGGCGCCGCTAGACTCGCGCCCCGTGCCACCCGCCACACTCTCGCTCGGCCTGGCCCTCGTCCTCGCGGTGGGGCTGGTCATCGTCCTCATCGTGCTGCTGCGGCCGCGGACGACCGTCGACCCCGGGCTCGCCCTCTTGCAGCAGCAGGTCAGCGAGCTGGGCCGCCGGCTCGGCGAGGTGGGAGCGACGATCCCGCGCGAGATCCAGGGAGCGATGACCACCCTTTCCGGCCAGGTCGGCGCCCGCCTGGCCGAGAATGCGCAGGTCGTGCAGCGGGCCGGCTCCGACACCGGACGGCTGGTCGCCGACGTGGCCCGCCAGCTCGGAGAGATCGCCCAGGGCAGCCGGCAGATCCTCGAGCTGGGCAAGGACCTGAAGGCGCTTCAGCAGATCTTCGAGGCGCCCACGGCGCGCGGGGCGTTTGGCGAGCAATCGCTGGCCCTGCTCCTCGGCCAGTCGTTTCCGCGCGAGCATGTGCTGCTGCAGCACGAGTTCAAGGACGGCGAGCGGGTCGACGCGCTGCTGCGGCTTCCGGGCGGCGGCGTGGCGATCGACGCGAAGTTCCCCCTCGCGCAGTTCCGTGCCGCTCTGCAGGCGACCGGCGACGAGGCGCGCGTCCGCGCCTTGCGATCGTTCGGACGCGACGTCCGCCGGCACGTCGACGACATCGCGACCAAGTACATCCGGCCGGCCGAGGGAACGCTCGACTTCGCCCTCATGTACGTGCCCGCGGAGAGCGTGTTCTACGAAGTGATCGTGCGCGGCGAGGCCGTCGGCGACGACGATCTGAACGCCTATGCGCTCGGGCGTCACGTGGTGCCGGTGTCGCCGAATTCCCTGTACGCGTATCTCCAGGCGATCGCCTATGGGCTGATGGGTTTGAAGCTCGAAGCGCGCGCCCGCGCCGTGGTGCAGGGCCTGCGTCAGCTGCAGACGGAGATGGAGACCTTCCGTGACTCGTTCGATCTGGCCCAGAAGCACCTGCGCAATGCCGCCACGCAGCTGACCGAAGCCGCGGAGCGCTACGCCCGCATCGAGACCCGGGTCGGTGAATTTGCCGGAGCGGTCGACCGGCCCGCGGACGGAGGCCCCGCGGCATGAGCGACCATCGTCCGCCTCGTCCGCCGCGCCGCCCGCCCCATCGTGATCCGTCCGGAGCGCCGCGATCGGGTCAACGGCCGCCACAGGGCTGGCGTCCGCGGGCCGGCGCTCCGCCACGTTCGGGCGGCGCTCCGCCACGTTCGGGTGGCGCGCCGCCGCGTTCGGGTGCGCCCCCGAGATCGGGCGGCGTCCCGCCCCGATCGGGTGCGCCGCCGCGATCGGGCGGCCATCCCGCGCGATCGGGTGACGCTCCGCCGCGTTCGGGACCGCCGCCGGGAGCGGACTCTCCGCCGCGGGCCGGCGGGCCTCCCCGTCCCCCCAGACCACCACGCGCCCCGCGGCCCCCCGCGCAGCAGGGCCCGATGCGCAACGTGCGTCTCCTGGTGGAATATGAAGGGACGCGATATGCCGGATGGCAGGTGCAGGTCGGCGCGCGCACCGTGGCGGGCGATCTCCTGCAGGCCATCCGCGAGACCATGGGCGAGAGCCCGAAAATGTTCGCGGCGGGGCGCACCGACCAGGGGGTGCACGCCGAGGGCCAGGTGGCCAATTTCTTCACGCGCTCGGTCCTGGCGCCCGCGGGAATCGCCGCGCTGCTCAACGACGCGCTGCCGGCCGACATCAATATCCTCGACGCGCAGGAGGCGCCGATGTCGTTCCACTCGCGCCACGACGCCGTGTCGCGGCGCTACCGCTATCAGATCGCGCTGCGACGCTCCGCCTTCTTCAAGCGCCTGGTCTGGTGGGTGCGTCAGCCGCTCGACCTCGCGTTGATGCAGCAGGCGGCGCGTGATCTGGTCGGTCGTCACGATTTCAGCTCGTTCTCGGAGCGGGTCGAGGAGGTTCGGGAGCCGCGCGTCCGGATCTTCTCGGCGGCCCTGCGGCGCAGCGATTTCCTGGTCTCACTGACGATCGAGGGCGATCACTTCCTGCCCCGCATGGTGCGCCGCGTCACCGGCGTCCTGGTCCAGATCGGCCTCGGCCACCTGCCACCGGAAGCCGTCAAGCGCTTCCTCGCCGAGCAGGTGAGCGACCCCGCGCAATGGACCGCCCCTTCGTCCGGACTCTTCCTGGAGCGGGTGCGCTACGCCGGGGATCCCGGCGCGCCGGCCCCCGCAGCGGGAGAGGCGCCGGCCAAGACGTGAGCCCTCAGGCCGGCGTCCCGATCCAGCCGCAGCTCCGGCGCACCTGACGCCGGCGCGCGGCGTCCCAGACTCCGGCGCAGTACCACATCTCGGACATCGGGCCCGGCTCGCGGCCGACGAGCGCCCTGACGAGGTCTCCCCCGCCGCACCCGGGACAGAGCGGTTCCTGGATCTCGTCCTCGGCGGTTCTCCAGGGCCGCACGCGCTCGGTGGCCGGCGTCGTCTCCATGCGATTCTCCTCGGGGAGCGACGACGATCATAAAGCACGGGATGGGAACGTCAAGAACGAGGTCGGCCTTTCGCGGCGCGGGCTTGCGGGCGGGGCCGGCCGAACCCAACGCCGGCTCCCGGACGTGGCGCCCGGGGCGACTTCGGCGGTCTCTGGTCTGGTGTCCGGACGCGAGCGTCGGGAAAGGGGCATGGGGCGGGGATGGTGGACGGCAAGGGGATCGAACCCTCGACCTCCGCGTTGCGAACGCGGCGCTCTCCCAGCTGAGCTAGCCGCCCTTGTTCATCGGAAACCCCGGGGTGCTGCCGTGGTGGGCCGTGCTGGATTTGAACCAGCGACTTCTACCGTGTGAGGATAGCACTCTCCCGCTGAGTTAACGGCCCACGGGGGGCGGATTATAGCATCCCGCCCGGGCGCACGACCCGCTAGATGCGCCAGGCGGCGAGCGACTGGTCGGTCACCGGGGGCACGACGATCCGCTCCTCCCGATCCCCGTTGCGCGCCGCGACCTCGACCAGCGGCTCGGCGCGGCGATCGGAGTAACGCGCGGTGATCGAGGCGATCAGCCGGCGCATGTCGGTGTCCGGCTCGCCGTCGGCGAGCGTGATCGGGCTGCCACAATCGACCGCTTCGAACCGCCATCCGGGCCTCTCGAAGCGGCTCAGAAACCGGTTCTCCGCCTCGTCGCGCGCGACGATGATCTTGATCTCCTGCGACAGGCGGAAATGCCGGCCGATCTTGAGAAGAATCATCTCCTCGCGGCGGATGCGCTCGAGCGCCGTGTGCTCCTTCATGTCGTGGAAGCGCTTGGCGAAGTTCTCGTCGGCCAGGAAGCAGCAACCGCCCGAGGGCTGCGGGAAGTCGGCGATGCCCCAGCGCGCGCTCAGGTCGAGCTGCTCCTTGCGCGAGCGACCCGAGATGCCGAGCAGGCGGTCGCGATCGATCCAGCCGAGCTCCTCAGGCCGCGTCGGCGGGAGGTGCCGGGCCGAGAGCGGGCGCACCAGGTATCCCTCGATGCCGCACTCACGCTCGATCGTCCGCAGCGCCTGCATGTGCTGCGACATCGGCCGCTGTCCGAGGACCTCGCCCGTGAACACGAAATCGCCGCCGTGCTCGCGCATGTACTCCGCGGCGCCATGGATCATGAACAGGCGGCAGTCGATGCACGGGTTGGCGCGTTTGCCATACCCGTGCTTCGGGTTGAGCACCATCTTGAGGTACTCCTCGCCCGCATCGAGGATCTCCACCGGAATTCCCAGATCGGCCCCGGCCCGCAGACCCTCGTTGCGCATGCGGCGGGGCTCCTCGTCCGGGCGCGCCATCGCCCGGCGATGATCGTTCATGCAGAACCCGGTGGAATAATGCAGACCCACGACGTCGATCCCCAGCTCGAGAAGGAGACGCGCCGCGAGGGTGCTGTCGAGTCCGCCGGAGATGAGCCCGACCGCTTTGATCCGCCGTCCCGGGGGAGCCTGAATCGTCATCCTGTCGCCTCAGTCCTTTCCAGCCACGGCCGGCGTAGAGACCGGCCGCTCCTGCTTGCGAACGTACAGATGCAGCTCCCCGCCCTCCTGCCGCGCGCCGAGATAGCCGTGTCCCATCGAGCGGCACCAGGCCGGCATGTCGATCAGGATGACGCGATCGTCGGACAGCACCTCGAGGACCTCTCCCGGGCTCATGCGCGACACGGTCTCCGACGTCCGGATGATCGGCACCGGGCAGTAGAGGCCGACCGTGTCGAGCCGGCGGTCGGCGTGCACCTGCACGGGCGCAGGAACAGGGATATCGTCGTGTCGTCGATTCATCCGGACCTTCGCGGGGGCCGGCTCCCGTGAGCCGGGAGCGCCGATTCTAGCAGACACCGGCGCCGGGCATCAATGCGGCCCCGGGGATCCCGGGCCGCCGGGTACCCCGGCACGGCGGGCCGCTCTTGATATTTCCCCGCCGCGCCTCTAGCATCCACAACGATCGGGCCCGGGCCCGCCATCATGAATCGCTCCGACCGGATTTCCCGCGCACGCCGGCTTTCCGCCGGACTCGTCCTCCTGCTCGCGATGACGGTTCCGGGGCGGGGCCTCGCCGCGGGCGCGGCCACGGACCCCGAAGGACAGGCCACCGAGCCGGGACTGCAGTTCGTGCAGGCGGAGCTGCACGACAGTTTCGCCTCGGGCGATCCGGAACGCCTGGCGGGCACGCTGCCCACCCGCGTCAAGACCTACGTCTCCTGCCGGCCGATCGACGTCGGTGACGGCTACTACGGGACCGATCAGATGCGTCTCTTCTTCCGGCGCATGTTCCGCCAGCGACAAACGGTCCGCTTCGTGATCACCGAGCCGGCGCTGACCCCGCGCCCAGACGGACGCGCCGTCGCTGTCGCCGACTGGCTCTACCGGGAGAGCGGCGGGGCGCCCCGCGAGTCGCGCATCGCGTTCACCCTCGCCCGGGAAGGACCCGACTGGCGGGTGCGCGAAATCCGCGACCTGAAGTGAGGCCGTGGTCCGAGCCCTCGTCCTCTCCGCTGAACTCGCCCTTCTCGCCCTCGTCGGCGTAGACCTCTCGCGCGGCTGCACGCTGCTCGACCCGTCCCAGAGGGGATTGGTCGCCGCCGCGGCGCTGCTG
This sequence comes from Patescibacteria group bacterium, assembly GCA_035638115.1. GTDB lineage: Bacteria > Acidobacteriota > Polarisedimenticolia > Gp22-AA2 > Gp22-AA2 > DASRAN01. Next base: position 10,690 of record DASRAN010000009.1, read on the forward strand.
CTGATCGCGCCCAACTTCCGTTTCGCAAGGCGCCGCGGCGCGGGATTCCCCGGCGGACCGGCGGTCGTGCTCGGCGTGGCCATCGCGACGGCGGTCGCCCTGGCGGGGATCGAGGAGGTCGCGTCGCACCGGATGCTGCGCGACTGGGAGGCGGGCGCCCCGGATCGGCTCCAGGCCCGCGCCGAGCTGCTGCGCGCCGACTTCGGCTGGCTGCTGGCGGAGGTCACCCGGCCGTTCGAGGCGCGCATCGCCGACTCGGACGACGCGCGCACCGCCTTCCGCATCCTGCGTCTCGCCCACGATCGGACCCTCCTGCCGCCCGACCGTTACGGATTGGCACTCTACCGCCCCGACGGGCAGCCGCTCGCGTGGGCCGGCAACAGCACCGGCGTGCCGGTCGATCTCTTCGCTCACGCCGGCGCCGGTCCCTCGTTCCTGATCGCCGGGAGCGAGGAGTCGCGCCGACTCTTCGCCACCGCGATCGACGGGCTGACCGGGCTGCGGCGCGTCGCCGAGCTGGTGCTGCAGTCTCCGGCGCCGGTTCAGGGCACCGTCAAGCGCGCCGACGTCGACTTCGATTTCCTGCCCCACTGGAACGCCATCGAACCGGCCCATCCTCAGGTCGTGCCGCCCAGCGGCGGCGGTGGCGACGACATGGCTCCCCTGTTCGCGCTCCAGGGCGATCGGCATCTCTGGCGGACCGGCCGATCGAAGGTCCTCACGATGACGGTGCCGCTGCGGGCCCCGTCGGGCGAGGAGATCCTGACCGCCGACCTGTCCGACCGGCGGGGGCTGCAGGAGCTGGCGGCGCGGCGTGAGGTCGTCATCCGGATCGCCGCCGCTCTTCTGGCGATCGCCCTGGTCGCGTCGGCGGCGCTCCTGCTGCGTGTTTCGACCTGGCCGGGCTGGGCGCGGCTCCTCGCGGCCTCGGCGGCGGTCTGGGGCGTGCGGCTCCTCCTGCGGCTGACGGGGCCCGGCGACCTGGCGGCGCCTTCGTCTCTTTACGACAGCACGATCTACGCGTCGTCGGATCTCGGAGGGCTGCTCGCCTCCCCCGCCGACCTCCTGCTGAGCTGCGGGGCGCTCCTCTCCCAGGGCTGGCTGCTGCGCCGTTTCCTGGATCGGCTGACCCTGCCGTCGTCGCCCGCGCTGTTCAGGGCCGCCCGCATCCTGGCGGCCGTCGCGGCGATCGGCGCGGCGATCGCCCTCGGCGTGGCGTTGCACGCCGTCCTCGACCATCAGGTTCTCGAGGCCCGCATCGACGTGAGCCGTGTCGAGCTGGACGCCAACCTGCTGCCCCGCCTGGCGCTGCAGGCGGCGCTGTTTCTCGCGGTCGCCGCGGGCGCCACCCTGGTGACGGCGCTGGTCCGCCTGGCGCGGCGGACCAGCAGCGCGCCGCACGGCCACGCCGACCAGGAGGCGGTCGGAGGCCCTCCCGCCGTGATCCGCGGCGTCGCCACGGTGCTGGCCCTGACCGCCCTCTACGTCCCGTTCCTCCTGCACGCGTACGGGATGGTGCGGCGCGATTTCTTCGAGGACGATCTCCTCTGGAGGGTCAGTCACCAGCAGGAGCAGCGCCGCGACATCCTGCGCGACGCGCTGCGCGAATCCGCCGACGAGGAATGGCTGCAGAGCGCCGGCTACGATGAGGATCCGTCCAGCCCGGGAGCCCTCGCCTACCGGCTCTGGAGCCGTACGCCGCTCGCGGCGATGGGCCTGGCCTCCTCGCTGCGCGTCTACGACGACAACGGACGCCTGGTGAGCCGGTTCGCCGTCAATCTCGGGATCATGTTCGAGCCGCAGTTCTGGGAGGTCAAGGAGGCGGCGGACGCCGACCTGAAGACCGTGCCGCCGCGCGCCGGCGTGACGCTGCGGAAGACGGTGGTGTTCGGCTCCCGCTGGGTGCGCCCCAGCGGCCAGCCGCCGAGGCTGGTGACGTTCACGGTGGTCGACGACTACGACAACGTGCCGCTCCTGGGTGCCGAGTCGTCCTACCTGCCGCTCCTGCGCGCCCGCGCCCTGTCGCGCACCAACCCCGAGCTCCTGGCGTTCGAGCCCTTGATGGCGGTTTTCAGCCCCGCCCTCGAGCGGTTGTACGATCCGGGCGGCGAGATCCCCGCTCCGTCCCCCGCGGTCGCCGCCGCCATCGATCGTCACGGACTGGCCTGGACCCGCGACGAGATCGGCGAGGGGCCTGCCCGCATCCTCTACTTCCGCGGTCCCAACGAAATCTTCGCGCTGGCCCACCCCTCCCCCAGCGTCATGCGGCTTCTGGCCGTCTTCCTGCGGCTGGCGCTGCTCAACTGCGCGCTCTACTTCTGCGCGGTGCTCGCAGCGCGCGCCGGCGCCGCGGTCGCCGGGCAGTCCCTGCCCCCGCTCGTACCGGGGCGATCGTTCTACGCCCGGCTGACGACCGTCTTCGTGATCGGCGCCATAGCGCCCCTGCTCATGCTCTCGATCTTCGTCAGCCGGTTCAGCGCGCGCGAGTCGCGGCGCGAGCTGGTGTCGGCGGGGTTGTCCTCGCTGCAGACGGTCCGGCGGGTGGCGGAGGACTACCTCAGCCTCCCGGATCCGGGTTACGGGCACGACCTCGACGAGGAGGTGGTGTTCTGGCTCAGCCGGGTCGTGCGCCAGGACATCAATTTCTACCGCGGGGCTGATCTGATGGCGAGCAGCACGCCGGAGCTGTACCTCTCCTCGCTGCTCAACACCCGGATGGATGGATCGGTCTACCGCGCCCTCTACCTCGATCGCGAGCCGTTCCAGCTGGCGCGCTCCCAGGTCGGGGACCTCGACTATCTCACCCTGAGCGCGCCGATGCGCATCGATCGCGAAGACAACGTCGGGGTGGTCTCGATTCCCCTGGCGGCGCAGAGCCGCGCTCTGGCCGTGAAGACCGAGGAGCTGGCGGACGCCATCATGATCGCCTCCTGCGTCACGGTCGCGCTCCTGGCCCTGTTCGGCTGGATGGTGGCGCGGCGCGTCTCCGGACCGATCATCTCGCTTGCCGGCGCGTCGCGTCGCGTGGCGGCCGGCGACTTCGAAGTGCGCGTCGGCTCCGCGCCGCCCGACGAAGTCGGCGTCCTGGTCACCGCCTTCAACAGCATGGCGGAATCGCTGCAGCAGCAGCGTCACGACCTCGACCGCCGTCGCGAGTACATCGAGACCATCCTGACCCGGGCCACCACCGGCGTCGTGTCGATCGACGCCCGCGGCATCATCATCACCATCAACCCGGCGGCCCAGCAGCTCCTCGGCGCCGGCCCCGACGTGCCCAGACCCGAGGACGACCTGGCCGACTGGTTCGAGCGGACACCCGCGTTCGGGCCGCTGCGGCGGGCGTTCGAGCGCTCGATGAACGACGATCTCGAGGGCGAGGTTTCGCTCGACCTCGGTTCGGGAGACGAGTCGCGGCGTCTGCGGGCGGTCTTCCTGCCGTTCACGCCGGAGGAAGGGCGCCCCCCGGGCCGCATCGTGCTCCTCGAGGACGTCACCGACATCGTGCGCTCCGGACGCCTGGCCGCCTGGGCCGAGATGACGCGCCGCATCGCGCATGAAATCAAGAACCCGCTCACGCCGATCCAGCTCTCGGTGGAGCACGTGCGCCGGGTCTGGCAGGCGGGCGACTCGCGATTCGGGACCGTCCTCAAGGAATGCCTCGACAACATCCAGGGGCAGGTCCGCGCCCTGCGCCAGATCGCCAGCGAGTTCTCGGCCTACGCGCGCGTACCGGAGATCCGCACCGCGTCGACGACGGTCGATCAGCTGTTCGACGCCGCGCTCGATCCGTACGTCACGGCGCCACCCCCCGGGATCACCATCTCGCGCAGCGTCCCGCCCGGCCTGCCACCGGTGGTCGTCGATCGCGCCGTGATGGCGCGGGCTCTCGTGAACCTGATCGAGAACGCCATCCAGGCGATGGCGTCGGGCGGCACGCTGACGATGGCCGCGGCCCCGGAGAACGCCGTCGGTCCGGCGCGCGTCCGCCTCACGGTGCGCGATTCGGGGACGGGCATCGCGCCCGAGATCCTGGCGCGGATCTTCGAGCCCTACTTCTCGACCAAGAGCGGCGGAACGGGTCTCGGGCTGGCCATCGCGCGGCGCGCGGTGGAGGAGCACGGCGGGACGATCGACATCCGGAGCGGACCGGGACGGGGAACGGTGGTCACCCTCGTCCTGCCCGCCGCCTCACCCGTCTAGAGGCTCTCGAGCAGGACGCTCACCGGCGCCGCCTCGAGCAGGTCCCGGCCCTGCTGGTGCAGGGAGCGGCGCTCGGCATCGTCGGCGGCGACGAACCGATCGCGATAGTCGCGGCTGACCCAGCGCACGGTGGAGACGAATTCCCCCGGTCGCTCGAGGTTGCGCATCAGGGATTGGGTGACGAAGCCGCGCGCGCGCCGCATGAGGCGGAGCCAATCTTCGTTGTGCCGCTCGAACTCCCGGACGCGATCCGCCTTGACCCGGAACGAGATGAGATCGACCACCATGATGCCTCCGTGGAGAACGGACCCGCTCAGGAGGGGCCGGTTCCCCGTGACGAAACGGTCGGCGCGAAATCGACGTCGGCGCCGACTTCCAGAAGATGATCCAGGATCGCGATCCGCCGGATGCGAAGTCGCAGCCCGAGCGGCCGGTCGGCCACGTGCCAGAGGTCCTCGATCAGCGCCGGGATCTCGAACCGCGGCAGGTAATCCTTCAGGTCGATCGAGCCGAGACCCGGCACCTGCACCGGGAGGCTGGAGATGACGCCGAAGAACTGTCCCGATCGCGGATCCTTGTCGATGGTGACCGTGGGACTGACCACCTGATCGAGGGGAATCGTGCGGCCCCGGACCCTGATCTTGAAACTGGCCCGGCCGTTCGCGAGAATCAGGTCGGCCGGGTCGAGAAGCGTGAGCTCCGTGCTCAGCAGGGACGAGCCGACCGTGACCGTCTGCGGCGTCGCCGCCCGGAGACAGTCGAGCAGCGCGCGCTCGTTGACGGTGAACCGGACCTCGGTCGCCTCGGTGGCGGACGGGGCGACCGGGCTCGCCGCCCGGACCGGCGGCGCGATCCACGCAACCGCCGCACCGAGCGCCGCCGCCA
>DASRAN010000010.1:0-12212 GCA_035638115.1 Patescibacteria group bacterium
GTTGCGCCGTGTGCGCCCAGCCGATCGCGCTCGCGCGCCTGCGCGCCCTGCCGTTCGCGACGCGCTGCGTCCCCTGCCAGTCGGCGCGCGAAGGGACCCCGGGTCCCGGTCGCGCCGGTTCATGAGCGACGACGCGTCGCAGGCCGCGGCGCGCGCTCCCCGCCGGGCCGGGCTGCTCTCCGCCGCCGCGTTGCTCTACGCCTCGGCGTGCGGCGGCCCCTACGGCACCGAGGACTTCGTCGCCCGCTCCGGACCGGGGCTTCTCATCGTGCTCCAGATCCTCGCCGCGGGGCTCTGGGGCATCCCGCTGGCGCTCGCCACCGCGGAGCTGTCCGCCCGGCGCCCCATCGAAGGTGGCTACTACCGCTGGGTGCGCGAATACATGGGGGAGTACTGGGGATTCCAGGCCGGCACCTGGAGCCTGATGTCGTCGTTCCTCGACAACGCCCTCTACCCCGCCCTGTTCGCCGGCGTCCTTCCCTATTTCGTCCCCGGACTCGGGGCGTTCGAGCGCTGGCTGGCGGCGGCCGGATTCATCGCCGTCCTGACCTGGCTCAACATCCGGGGCATCCGGATCGTCGGCGGCGCGGCCGTGGCGCTGAATCTGTTCCTCGCCGCGCCCATCGTCTGGATCGTGATCGCCGCGATCCCGCGCTGGCAGTTCAATCCCTTCGTGCCGTTCGGCGCCGGCGAGCGCGGCTTCGAGGGGTTCGGGGCGGGTCTCGCGCTCGCCATCTGGTTCCACTCGGGCTATTCGGACATCTCGACCGCCGCCGAGGAGATCGACAATCCCCGGCGCACGATTCCGTACGTCCTCCTCCTCGTCACGCCGCTGGTGATTCTCAGCTACGTGCTGCCGATGGTGGCCGGGCTCGCCGCCGTCGGCGGCTGGGAAGGCTGGGAATCGGGTCAGTTCGCCGCCGTCGGGCAAGCGTTGGGTGGGTCGGTCCTCGGGACCTGGGCGTTCCTCGGCAGCGTCGCCAGCTTCGTGGTCATCTTCATGTCGTATCTGCTCTGGTGGTCCCGCCTCGCCTGGGCGTTCGCCGCGGACGGATTCCTGCCGCGCTGGCTGGTTCACCGCCACCCCGTGCACGGGACTCCACACCGGGTGCTGGTGCTCTATGCGGCCATCTACGCGGCCCTCGCCGCGATCCCCTTCAAGGATCTCCTGATCGTCGACGTCTGGCTGTTCGGCGCCTACGACCTCCTGGTCATGCTCGCGGTCGTCAGGGCGCGACGCGTCCCCGAAACCGGCGACACGGAAGGATTCCGGATTCCCGGCGGGACGTTCGGCGTCGGCTTGAGCGCCGCGCTCATCGGGGTGACCTGGATCGCCGTGCTGATCGCGACGGCGCGCCAGAACCAGCTCGACGCCACCGCCGGGGCCGTGGCGCTGGCCATCGGATTCGCGGCATACCCGATCGCCCGGCGCCTGCGCCGGCGCGCGGACAGCCCGACCGGTTAAGACGACTCCCCCGGTCGGACTCCGAGGTCAGCCGCATCTGCTAGACTGTGCGCCACCTGGTTCGACGGGCCGTTAGCTCAGGCGGTTAGAGCATCTGCCTTTTAAGCAGAGGGTCGCAGGTTCGAGTCCTGCACGGCTCACCCGTCGCCCTCGTTCGACAGCCGGCGCCCGCCACCCGGCGGCGGTCACCTCCCGACGGCGTTCACACGGACGCTCACCTTGCGGTACGATACGCAGCCCCGGCCGCGCACCGCTCCAACGCGTACCCCGGGGTTCCGTCCCCATCGTCTAGTCTGGCCTAGGACATCGCCCTTTCAAGGCGGTAACACGGGTTCAAATCCCGTTGGGGACGCCACCTCGTTTCGCCGTCGCGTCGACGGATGCGTGCAGCACCGGCACCCGGAGGATCACGTGGGAGGCACACTCGGCACGGCCCTGGTGACCGGCGCCTCGAGCGGCATCGGTCTGGATCTGTCGTGCCTTCTGGCGCGCGACGGCGCGCGGGTCGTCATGAGCGCGGGCAACGAAGAGCGTCTGCGGCGCGCGGCGGTCTGGGTCCGGCAGCAGTGGCCCAACGCCGATCTGCTCGTTGTCCCCGCCGACCTCGGCCGCGGCGGCGCGGCCACGGCGCTGCATACGCGCGTCGTCGAGGAGGCGGGGCCGATCGACTTCCTGATCAACAACGCGGGGCTCGGCGCCGCCGGCCCGTTTGCCGGGACTGACCTGGCGAGGGCGCTCCACATCATGCAGGTGAACATGACCAGCCTCGTCGAGCTGACGCAGCCCTGCCTGAAGGGAATGCTCGCCCGGCGCCGGGGCCGGATCCTCAACGTCGCCTCGATGGCCGGGTTCGTGCCCGGGCCGCTGATGGCGATCTACTACGCCAGCAAGGCCTTCGTCCTGTCGTTCTCCGAGGCGCTGGCCGAGGAGGTCCGGGACTCGGGGGTGACGGTGACGGCGCTCTGTCCCGGACCGACCACGACCGGGTTTCAGAAGCGCGCCGGTCTGGCCCCGACCCGGTCGCAGAATTCACGCCTGGTCATGGCGAGCGCGCCGGTGGCCGCGTCCGGCTATCGCGCGGCCCTCGAGGGGCGCAGGGTCGTCGTCCCGGGCCTCGCCAACAAGGTGATGATCCAGGCGCTGCGATTCATGCCGCGATCCGCGGTGGCCGCCGCGGTGCGCCGCGCGCACCATCCGATCGTCCCCGCGAGAGACGGCGCCGATCCACGCGATGAAGGGCCGTCGAGGTGAGTCAGGACGCGACTCCCGGTCGACGCGAGACGTTCACGGCCGGGCTCTCCTTCCTCGTGCTCTTTGTCCTGCACCTGTTCTACGCCTTCCGCTGGACCTTCGATTCGGACGAGTGGCAGCACCTGCACGTGGCCTGGGCCTGGACGCAGGGCCTGCTGCAGTACCGTGACGTCTTCGACAACCACACGCCGCTCTTTCACATGCTCACCGCCCCCCTCGTCGGGCTGTTCGGCGAGACGCCCGACATCATCTTCCTGATGCGCCTCGCGATGACGCCGCTGTTCCTCCTGACGCTGGGGGCGTCGGCCTCCATCGCCTGGAGCCTGTTCGGGCGCCGCGCCGCCCTCTGGACCCCGGTCGTCCTCTCGGCGGTTCCGGTGTTCTTCTTCCGCTCCATCGAGTACCGCACCGACGCCCTCTGGATGGCCCTCTGGGTCGCGGCGGTGGCCGTCCTGCTGGCGGGCGGGGTGGGCTGGGTCCGATGTCTGGTCGCGGGGGTCCTTCTCGGGCTCGCGGTCTGCACATCGCTCAAGACGGTGCTGCTCCTCTTCGCTCTCGGGATGGCGGCGCTCCTGGCGCCCTTCGTCGCCCGCGTGAAGCGGCCGGGCGCCTTCCTGGCCTCGCGCGCCTGGCTCGTGATCCCGGCGCTCGCGGGGGCGGCGCTGCCGATCGCGGCCCTGCTTCTCTACTTCGCCCATCGCGGCGCGCTCGGCGCGCTCGTCGACGGCGCCGTGCGTCACAACGTCCTGCCGGGGTTGGGGAACTGGCAGACACCCTGGAGACGGGCGCTCTTCGTCCCGGAGATGGCGCTGATGTCGCTGGCGGCCGCGTGGCTCGCGCGCCGCCATGCCGAGACCCGGACCGCCCACCGGGTCGCTTTCCTGGCGCTCACAGCAGGCGCCTTCCTGGCGGCCCTCCAGACGCTCTGGCCGCTCTTCACCACCTACGATCTGCTGGTCTTCTATCCGCTCGTCGTGCCCGCCATCGTCGGCGCGATGCTCCCGGTGACGGTGGCGGCGCCCGCGCACGCCTGGCGCTTCCCCGCCCTCGCGGCGGCGCTTCTCGGTCTGGTTCTGCTCGGCTTCCCGCCGTGGCGCGAGGAGGTCGGCGACGAGCGCGCCTTCCTCGCCGACGTCCTGCGACTGACCGATCGGCGCGATTTCGTTCTCGATCAGAAGGGAGATTCGATCTTCCGGCCCCGTCCCTCGCCGTACGTGCTGGAGAGAATCACCCGGGCGAGGCTGGCCCTCGGCCTGCTCCCCGAGCGCTTCCAGGAGGACATGATCGCGACTGGCACCTGCGTGGCGGCCTGGAGGATCGGCCGCTTTCCGGATCGCACCTTGGCGTTCCTGCGGGACAACTTCCTGCTCATCGGGCACGTCCGCGTGGCGGGACGCATCCTCATTCCGGCGGCCTCTCAAGGCGATCCATCGGGGAGCTTCGACATCGCCATCCCGGCCACCTACGCCCTGGTGTCGGACGGGGGCGACGTCGACGGCACGCTCGACGAAAAGCCGTATGCCGGGCCACGACGTCTCGAGACCGGCCGGCACACATTCAAGGTATCCTTCCGGGGCTCGCGCCTCGCCGTCATCTGGTCGCAGGCGGCGGAGCGGGGTTTCTCGCCGTTCGAGCCGGGGAGGCTGGTGCCGTGAGCACGGAACTGCAGCTCGACGCGGGCTCCCGGGTGATGTTCCTCGCCCCCCATCCCGACGACGACACTCTCGCGGCGGCGGGAGTCCTGCGTCGCGCCATCGAGCGTGGCGGGACGGCGCGGATCCTGTTCGCCACCTCCGGAGAGAACAACCCCTGGACGCAGCGTCTCGTCGAGCGCCGGCTCCGCATCGCCGAGGCCGACCGGGCGCGCTTCGGCGCGCGCCGGCGGGCCGAAGCCACCGCGGCGCTCGGGCGACTCGGGATCGACGCCGGCCAGATCGAGTTCCTGGGCTTCCCGGACCAGGGGATCAGCGCTCTCCTGCGCACCGGAGGCGACCCGCCTGTGGCGCTGATCGCGAAGGCAATCGCGGTCTGGCGTCCGGGGATCCTGATCGCCCCCGCCCTGTCCGACCTGCACCCCGATCACAGCGCCTTGTCGATCCTCGCGACGCTGGCCCTCGATCGAAACGGGAGCGGACTGCGTCCCGACACCGTGCTGCGCTATGTCGTCCACGCCGTGGGCGTCCATCCGGAGGGACCGGACGCCGTGCATCTCTCCCTGACGCACGAGGAGCAGGAGCTCAAGAAGGCCGCGATCCGCTGCCACGCCACCCAGCTCGCCGTTCACCCGCGCAAGTTCATGTCGTTCGCCGGCCCCCGCGAGCGCTTCACGCGCGACCTCTCGAACGCCGGGCGGGCCGACGTCGGCGCCGCTGGCGCCGCCGGGCGCCCGTCGCCTCCCCAGGGCGTTCTCGGTCTGGAGGTCCGGCCGCGGGCCCGGGCGGGCGCCTTCGGCCGTCCGCGGCTCGCGCTTTTGGCGGTGACGCCGGACGGCGATCGGGTCGCCTGCTCCGTCAGCGTCGATCGCCGGTCGAACCGCGCCGAGGTCCGGCGCGTCGCCGACGGGGCGCTCCTCGGGACGGGAACGGTCGCCGGCACGCGCGGTGCCCTGACGGTGAGCCTGCCCGCTTCGGTTTTCCCTTCGTTGGCGCGCCTCTACCTCAAGATCGAGCGGCCCTTCGGGTTTTTCGACGAAGCCGGTTGGACCGAGATCCGGGGCAACGCGCCGACACCGGTTCCCGCCGCCGCGCGGCGGGAGATCCGGGCGGGCGACCGTGCGGCCGTGGCCTGCATCGTCCCCTGCTACAACGTCGCGCCCCACTGTGTCGAGGTGGTGCGTGGGGCCGTGGCCTTCTCGGATCAGGTCCTGGCGGTCGATGACGGATCCACCGACGACACGCCGCGCCGCCTCGCGGAGGTCGCGAGCGCAGGCGGCGGCCGGATTCGCCTGCTGACGTTCGCCGCGAACCGCGGCAAGGGGGTCGCCCTGATCGAGGGCCTGCGCCAGGCGCTTCTCGACCCGCGGGTCGCGGTTGTCGTGACGCTCGACGGCGACGGCCAGCACCGCCCCGAGGACATCCCGCGACTGCTGACCGCCTGGCGCGATGGGGCCGACCTGGTCATCGGAGCGCGTGGCCTGCTCGGCAATACGCCCTGGCGCAGCCGGGTCGGCAATCTGCTCATCCGCGGCTTCCTGCGACGCTTCTATCCGGCCTGCCCCGCCGACACGCAGTCGGGGTTCCGCGCCCTCGATCGCGCCTTCGCCGAGCAGGTGGTGCGGCGCGTGGCGGGGGCGCGGTACGAGACCGAGACCCACATGCTGCTCTTGGCGATGGACGAGGGACATCCGATCGGGACGGTGCCGATTCCGACCATCTACTCCGACGGGAACCGCTCGTCGCATTTCCGCCCGCTGGCCGACTCCACCCGGATCGGACTCTCGGTCGTTCGATGGAAGACGTCGGAGGCCCGGGCGCACGCCGCCTCCGAGCACGAGCCCTCGGCCACGACCCCCACCCGATAGCCCGGTGCGCCTTCCGGCGCGCCCCGCGACGCCCCGGGCGCTCTACGGGTCGAGACGATCCGATTCGGGCCGCGCCAGCCACTCGTCGAACGACATGGCCTTGGAGTCCTTGTCGGAGAGCAGCGGCCGCTCCACCGGCCAGTCAATCGCGATGCGCGGGTCGTTCCAGCGGATGCCCGACTCGCCCCGCGGGTTGTAGAAGGTCGTGCAGCGGTACTGGACGACGGTCCCGTCCACCAGAGCGCAGAATCCGCGCGCGAAGCCGGGGGGCGCCCAGACCTGGAGGCGATTCTCCGCCGTGACCTCGATTCCGTACCAGCGGCCGACGCCGGGCGATCCCCTGCGGATGTCGACGGCGACCAGGAAGGCTGCGCCGGCGGTCACCCGCATGACTTTTCCCATCGGCGGGGTCCATTGAAAATGAAGGCCGCGGACCACCCCCCGGCGCGATATCGAATGGTTCTCCTGTGGGAATTGATCGGGAAGCCCGAGCTCGCGGTACTGGTCGGCCCGGAAGGCTTCCATGAAGCTGCCGCGATCGTCCTGGTGGACCTGGGGTTCGAGGACGACGATTTCGCCCAGATGCCTGCCCGCAACTCGGAACGCCATGCGACCCCTCCGAGGCCCCATCATACGTCGGTCCTCCGTACCGGGGGGTTCGTGTCGGATTTCTGACACTGTCCCGACACCGTCCTGGCTCCTCCTTGCTTCACGCCGCATCGATCCATAGGTTTACAGACTGGATGAGCGGCCTCTGGCGATCACTCGGGAATCGTCTATTCGCGCGCCTTTCGGTGGCGTTTGCCTGCTGCCTCGTGGTGTCGTTCGCGCTGGCGGCGGCCCTCACCGTCATGCCACTGAAGCGCTCCGTCGCGCACGACGTGCAGAACGATTTGAAAGGGACCGCCAATCACACGCTGGGCGCCATCGGCCAGTATGTGGACGCGCGCTGCGACGACATCCGCATCTGGGGCGCGATCCTGCCGGCCACGTCGCACCCGCCGGGTGAGGCCGGAGCGCTCGATTCCTTCCTCGGCAAGCTGGTCGCGAGTACGCGGGAGCCCTGGCGACTTCTCGCGGTGGTGGACCAGGATGGCCGCGTCGTGGCGTCGAGCGCCCGCGGTCCGCACGCGGGCGAGGTCGACGGCGACCCGGGTCCACAGACGAAGAACCGGTCCGAATGCGGCGTGGCGTTCCGATCGGGCGCCGCGCCGTCGCTCGTCATCACTCACGCCACCGGCGCGCCGGGAGCGCGCCTGGTCGGCGTCATGGACCTGTCCCCGGTGAGGCGCCTGGTCCACGAGGCGCATTTCGAGGAGATCCCCCAGGGGGTCGACGCGTTCCTGATCCTCCTCGATCGCGCCGGCGCCCCGCTGGTCGAGCCGGCGACCTACCCGTGCGACCCCGCACTCGCGCTGGACGCCGCGTCCGCCGAGCTGGGAAGCGAGATCGGCTGCACGGGGCTCGGAGACGCCGGCGACTATCTCGTCGCGCAGGCGGTGGCGGATCCTGAGCCGAGGTCGGATCTCGGGGTGCGGCTGGCGTCGTTCCGATCGGAGCGCGCCGCGAGCTCCGCGTCGGATCTCTCCGTCGGCCGCATCCTGCACGCCGCGGGCGTCGGGCTCGCGCTCGCCCTCTGTCTGTCGTTCCTCATCGCGCGCGATCTCTCGTCGCGGATCCGGCGGCTCATCGACGGCGCCCGCGGGCTCCTCGACGGGCGTGCCGAGGCGCAGGCGATGGACGATGGCAGCGGCGACGAGATCGGCGATCTGGCGCGGACGTTCGACGCGCTCGCCGCCGACATGGCGCACGTGCGCGCCGAGCTCGAAGGGTCGGTCGCGCATCGCACCGCCGAGCTGCGTCTGAAGGGCGAGGCGCTGCACCACGCGCTGCGCGAGACCGAGGCCGCGGGCCGGGCCAAGTCGCAGTTCCTCGCCAACGTCAGCCACGAGATCCGGACGCCGCTCAACGGCATCATCGGCATGACGGCGCTGGCGCTGGACGCCGACCTCGCGCCCGACGTCCGGGCCCACCTCGACCACGTGAAGTCCTCCGCCGATTCCCTGCTCGGGTTGGTGAACGACATCCTCGATTTCTCCCGCATCGAGACGCGCCGGCTGCGGCTCGAGCCGATCCCGTTCCGCCTGCGCGCGGGTGTCGAGGACGCGGTCCGCGAGTTCGCGGACCGGGTAGCGGCGAAGGGTCTCGTCCTGGGTCTGCGCATCGAGCCGGACGTTCCCGACGATCTGGTGGGCGATCCCGGCCGCCTGCGCCAGGTTCTCGCGGGTCTGATCGGCAATGCCGTGAAGTTCACCGAGCGCGGCCGTGTCGACGTGACGATCACGCTCGAGTCGACGGGCTCCGAGGAACCGACGCTGCGGTTCACGGTGAAGGACACCGGCATCGGCGTGCCACCGGAGAAGCAGTCGCTCATCTTCGAGCCGTTCACGCAGGTGGACGGCTCCAGCACGCGCCGGCACGGGGGCGCCGGTCTCGGCCTGGCGCTCGCATCGCAGCTCGTCGAACTGATGCAGGGGCGTCTCTGGGTCGAGAGCGTTCCGGGCCAGGGCAGCGCCTTCCACTTCACCGCCCGTTTCCGTCCCGGACAGGGCGCCGCCGCGAAGGCTCCCGATCTGCCCGAAGGACTGCCCGCGGTGCGCGCGCTGGTGGTCGACGACAACGTCATCAACCGCCGGCTGCTTGAGGCGCGGCTGAAGTCGTGGGGGCTGCGCGTCGAGTCGGCGCCCGACGGGGCGCGGGCTCTGGACATGCTGCGCGACGCGGCGGCCAGGAAGGATCCCATCGCGCTGGCCCTCGTGGACATGCAGATGCCGGAGGTGGACGGGTTCGACCTGGCGGCTCAGGTCAAGAGCGACCCCGCCCTGGCGACGACCCGGCTGCTGATGCTCACCTCGGCCGGTCAGCGCGGCGACGCGGCGCGCTGCCGGGCCATCGGTCTGGAGGGGTACCTGACCAAGCCGGTGCGCGAGCCCGACCTGCGGGACGCGCTCCGGACCATCCTCCGCGGCGGCGGACCGGGCGGCGGTGGCGGCCTGGTCACGCGTCACGCCCTGCGCGAAGAGCGGGGCGGACCCACGCCGAGCCTCCTCGGCGCCGAGGAGCCGGCTCGCCGGCACCTCTCCACCTCTCACGACGCGCCGATCGATCCGGTCGATCTGCTCGGACGGGTCGAGGGGGATCGCGGCCTGCTGTCGGAGCTGGTGCGCGCGTTCCTGTCGACGGCCCCGGCCCAGATGTCGCAGATCGACGCCGCGATCGAGCGTGGCGAAGGGGCCGCGGTGGTGCGCGCCGCGCACACGCTGAAGGGCTCGGTGGGCACGTTCGGCGCGCTCCCCGCGCTGCGGGCCGCGGCGCGGCTCGAGGATTGCGGTGATCGCGGCGATCTGGACGCGGCGCGACGCGCGCGCCACGAGCTCGCCGCGGAAATGGCGCGCCTCTCCGGGGCGCTGTCCGACTACATCGAGGGAAAGGAATGATGCGCATCCTGATCGCCGAGGACGACCTGGTCTCCCGCAAGATGCTCGAGGCGACGCTGGCGCGCTGGGGCTACGAGGTCATCGTGACCAGCGACGGCGCGGAGGCGCTCCGGGCGCTCAAGGAGCCCGAGGCGCCGAGAGTCGCCATCCTCGACTGGATGATGCCGGGGCTCGACGGCGTGGACGTCTGCCGGCAGCTGCGCGCCGCCTCCCCCGCCGAGCCGGCCTACGTCATCCTGCTCACCGCCAAGGGGAACAAGACCGACATCGTCAACGGCCTCGACGCCGGCGCCGACGATTACATCATCAAGCCGTTCGACCGCGACGAGCTGCGCGCGCGGCTGCAGGCCGGTCTGCGCATCGTCGCGCTGCAGTCGACGGTCGCCGCCCGGGTGCGCGAGCTGGAGGACGCCATCGCGCGCATCAAGACCCTGCAAGGGCTGCTGCCAATCTGCTCCTACTGCAAACGGGTGCGCAACGACGGTGACTACTGGCAGCAGGTGGAGAGCTACATCAGCGACCATTCCGACGCCCGCTTCAGCCACGGCATCTGCCCCGACTGCTACGAGTCGGTGGTCAAGCCGCAGCTCCAGACCCTGACCCAGGGAGAGCGCAAGACGGGCTGAACGGTCAGCGCCGTCCGGATGGCGCGGCGGGACGCGGACGGCGCCGGCGAGCCCGCCCCGGCGGCCCCTCGAGCCCGAGCGCGCGCGCGATCGCCGCGACGTGCGCCAGCGTGGCGTCGACGTCGCGCGTCGTGGTGCGGGGATTGAAGATCCCGAGCCGGAAGTAGACCTCGCCGTCGAGCCGGACGATCGGGAACCAGGCGAACCCGCGCCGTTCGACCTCGCCCTGCAGCGCGCCCTGGACCCGGTTCAGACGCGCTCGCACGGCCGGGCGGCGACACCAGGCGCGCTCGCGGCCGCGCGCCCAGGCGGGAAGGTAGCGGACGCAGACGCTCGCCAGATCGACCGGCGCCCCGCAATCCTCGAAGCGTGGGTCGGCCGTCACGCGCGCCGCCAGGTGCCGGGCGACGTCGATCGTCCCGTCGACGAGATCCCCGAGGCCCCGGCGTCCCAGGGAGCGCAGGCTCATCCAGAGCTTGAGTCCGCGGAACGGCTTGGAACCTTCGAGCGTGTACTGGAAGAAGTCGAGCCGGTCCGGCTCCGTCTCGAGATCCTTGCGCAGGTAATCGGGCTCGATCGAGAAGCTCCGCCGCAGCGCCGCGCCGTCTCGCGCCAGGAGGGCTCCGAGGCTGAACGGCTGGAACAGCCACTTGTGGGGGTCGAAGGTCACCGTGTCGGCGCGCTCGATCCCCTCGAGCAGGCCGCGATGGCGGTTCGAGAAGAGGAGCGCGCCGCCGTACGCGGCATCCACGTGCAGCGCGGCGCCGGCGCCCCGCGCCACGCGCGCCAGCTCCGGCAGCGGATCGAGGGAGCCGGTGACGGTGGTCCCGGCCGTTGCGACCACCGCCATCGGCACGAGACCCCGGCCGCGATCGCGCCGCAACACGCGCTCGAGCGCCGCGCCCCGCATCCGACGGCTGGCGTCGGTCGGCACCAGGACCAGCGCGCGCGTGCCGAGACCCAGCAGGTCGAGCGCGCGGGCGAGGGAGAAATGCGCCTGGTCGGAGGCGTAGACGCGGAGCCTCGAGAGCCCGGGCGCCGCCGCGCCGAGACGCCGGACCTCGATCCCGGCGGCGCGGTCGCGCGCCATCTTGAGCGCGATCGCGTTGGCGAGTCCGCCACCGCTGGTCAGGACGCCGAAGGCGCGCGGCCCATAGCCGACGCGATCGTTCATCCAGCGCACCAGCCGCTTCTCGATCTCGGTCGCGGCGGGTCCCGCCTTCCAGGCGTCGACCGCCTGGTTCAGGAACGCGGCCGGCAGCTCGGCGAAGGCGGCGATCGGGAGGGGCGCGGGCGTGAACAGGCCGAACAGACGCGGATGATTCATCCGCATCGAGTGGCGGAAGACGCCGTCCCGCAGCTCGCGCAGCAGCCGGGTGTCGCCCGTCCCCTCCTCCGGCATCGGGCCGGAGAAGAGGCGCGCCAGCTGCGCGGCGCTGGCGCCGCTGTACGCGCGCCGGACGCGGCGTCCCCAGAGCTCGTCGAGGGTCAGGTCGAGGAGGCGACGCCCGAATCGTGCGGCGGACGCGCGGCTGCCGTGACGCACGCGGCGCTCAGCGCGCCGGCAGCCAGCGCGCCAGCCGGCTGTCGGGGCGCAGGATCGTCTTCTCGCGCTGCGGCGCGACCGAGACGATCCCGACCTCGCAACCGGCCAGCTCCTCGACGCGACGCACGTAGCCGCGCGCCGCGTCCGGCAGGTCCTCGAACCGCGTGACACCGGTGGTGTCCTGGCGCCAGCCCGGAAGACGCTCGTAGACGGGACGGCAGGCGCGCAGGACGGCGGGGTCGGCCGGGAGATCCTCGATGCGCCGGCCGTCGTGCTCGTAGGCGACGCAGACCGGGATCGACTCGAA
>DASRAN010000011.1:0-13979 GCA_035638115.1 Patescibacteria group bacterium
TACACGCGCCTGTCGCGGCTCAACTACGCCATCGATCTCGGGCTCTATCCACTCGGCTCGTGCTCGATGAAGTACAACCCGAAGATCAACGAGAAGGTGGCGCGCCTGCCGGGATTCGCCGACGCGCACCCGCAGCTGCCCGACGCGCTGGCGCAGGGGAGCCTGCGCGTCATGCAGCTTCTGGAGAAGGCCCTCTGCGCGATCTGCGGGATGGATCGATTCACTCTGCAGCCGGCCGCGGGCGCGCAGGGCGAGCAGGTCGGGATCCTGATGGTCCGTGCCTACCACAAGAGCCGGGGCAATCCCCGTCAAGTTGTCTTGATCCCCGACTCCGCGCACGGCACCAATCCGGCGAGCGCGCACGTCGCCGGATACCGCGTCGAGCAGATCGCGTCGAACGCGCGCGGCTGCGTCGACGTCGGGGCGCTGCGACGCCGGGTGGCCGACGACGTCGCCGTCCTGATGCTCACCAACCCGAACACGCTCGGGGTGTTCGAGGGGGAGATCCAGGAAGTCGCGCGGATCCTGCACGACCGCGGCGCCCTGCTCTACATGGACGGCGCCAACCTGAACGCCTTCGTGGGACGGGCGCGCCCGGGCGACATGGGTGTCGACGTGCATCACGTGAACCTGCACAAGACCTTCTCCACGCCGCACGGGGGCGGCGGCCCGGGGGCCGGCCCGGTGGGCGTCCGCCGTCTCCTCGAGCCGTTCCTGCCGGTGCCGACGGTGGAGCCCGACGGGGATCGGCTGCGTCTGGCGCACGACCGGCCGCAGAGCATCGGGCGGATTCGATCGTTCAACGGCAACTTCGGGATGTTCGTGCGGGCGTACGCCTTCATGCTTGCGCACGGACCCGAGGGGTTGAAGACGATGTCGGAGACCGCTGTCCTGAACGCCAACTACCTCCGCAAGCGCCTCGAGGGCACCTACGAGCTGCCGTACAAGGAGCCGAGCCTCCACGAGGTGGTGTTCACCGACCAGAAGCTGGAGGCGACCGGCGTGAAGACCCTCGACGTGGCCAAGCGCCTGATGGACTACGGATTCCATCCGCCGACCATCTACTTCCCGCTGATCGTGAAGGGGGCGCTGATGATCGAGCCGACCGAGACCGAGAGCCGCGAGGAGCTCGACGCGTTCGTGGACGCGATGCTGGCGATCGACGGCGAGGCGCGGCGCGATCCCGACCTGGTGAAGCACGCGCCCTACTCCACGCCGGTCCGGAGGCTGGACGAGACCACGGCGGCCCGCAATCCGGTGCTGCGCTGGAGCGCGCCCCCCGCCGGGAAGGATCCGTCCCGCTAGGATCCGGTCTCACCGCCGCCGGCGTTGAGGTGTACCCCCTCCGGCAGACGGTTGATCACGATGTTCGGAAAGCAGCGCATCTGGCAGCCGAGCGCCTCGACCTCCTTGCCGGTGCGGCGCGAGACGTACCGGAAGGCGCAGTTGCGGCAGTCGCCGTTCCAGCAGTACTTGGTGTAGGCGAGCTCGAGGTTCATGTACTGCAGGATCCGCAGCAGCGTGTTGTTCTCCGGCACCTCGTACACCCGTCCCTCGATGGTGACGGTGATCAGTTTCTCGTAGGGTTCGAGGACGGCGCTTTCCACCGCGGGCCTCCGGCCGGAGCGTGGCTGGTCGCGGTTAATCTAGGTTCCGGTCGTTCGGAGCCGCAAGATCGGCGGGCGGTTGGCGGGCCCGGCCGGGGCGCGCCCCGGCCGTTCAGCGCAAAAGCCCCCAGCGGACCAGGTGGGGGTAGAGCCGGTCGAGCGGCAGTCCGATGACGTTGGTGTAACTCCCTTCGACCGCCCGGACGAAGAGGGCGCCGATCCCCTGCAGCGCATAGGCCCCCGCCTTGTCGCGCCCTTCCCCCGTGGCCGCGTACCAGGCGATCTCCTCTTCGCTCATCGGGGCGAAGGTGACGCGCGAGACCGCCGTCTCGACCTCGTGCGACTCCTCGGGGCAAAGACGGACGGCGAACGAGGTGATCACCTCGTGGGTGCGGCCCGCGAGCAGGCGCAGGAAGCGCCGCGCCTCCGCGTCGTCCCGCGGCTTTCCGAGCACGGCCCCGTCGACCACCACCAGCGTGTCGGCGCCCAGGACGAGCGCGGGCGCGGCGGGGGCCTCGACGGCGCGCGCCTTGGCGAGGGCCAGGCGCTCCGCCAGCGCGCGGGGCGTCTCGCCCGGACGCGGCGTCTCGTCGAGGTCCACCGGTGTCGCCCGGAACCGGACCCCGACGAGGGCCAGCAGCTCGGATCGGCGCGGGGAGGCGGAGGCGAGCAGGAGATCGCGGGCCATGCCGGGTTCGGATCTAGACCCGGCGGATGAAGACCAGAAGCGACAGTGCCGACAGAATCCCGCCCAGCACGGTGAACCGGATGCTGCCGCCCAGCGTGAGCTGCACGACCCGCAGATCGAGGCTCACCGGCGCGCTGGTGCCGAGCGGCACGCCGGCGCCGAGGAACTCGGCGACCCGCCAGCCGGGCAGGGCGCGCAGCAGGACGTCCCCGGTGGCGGTGCCGATCAGCGCAGCCAGAAGGACGATGACCACCACGTGCCAGAAGTGGAGCCCGCCCTTCGCCACCTCAGAACCCGACCTTCTTCATGATCTCGTCGGTGCCCTGGATCTCGCCGTAGCTCTTCTCGTACTGCTCGATGTTCTGGGCCAGGGCGCGGCAGAGCTGCTTGGCGACCAGCGGCGTGCTCAGAACGCGGGTCAGGATCTTCACCTCGGCGCGTCCGGGGACGATCCGCCCGAGGTCCATGAAGAACTCCGAGCGATTGTGGGCGATGCTGCCGAAGTTCACGTAAACCCCCTCGGCCACGGCGTCGTCGATGCGCGCGCGGAGGGGCATCTCCTTGGGCTGATTCTCCATCGTCGGACTCCCTGCGGGGCGCGTGGGCGTGCGGCGCCGGCGCGGGCGCAACTCTAGAAGGCGGGACCGCAAAGATCAAGGGGAGGGTCCGACCCCGGTCTCGGCGATCCGGAACGACGTGATCCCTTCGACGGCAGCTCCGCCGGCGCCGAGCGCCTCGATCGAGAGGGTGTAGGCGCCGGCCGCCAGGCCCTCCGCCGGCACGGGGACCTTGAAGGCGCGCGCGGCGTCGGCGACTCCCACGTCGATCGTCCTGGTCCGGACCACAAGGGCGCCCAGCCGAAGCTCGAGACGCACGGTCAACGTCGTGGACGCCTCCGGCGGCTCCAGCTTGAACCCCGCCACGATCGGCTCGCCGGGGGCGAAGACGGCCTTGAGCGCCGGACCGATGGGAGCGTCGGCCGCGCCGGCGTCGGCGGTCACCGTGTCGGTCCTGACCGCGCCCTTCGGCGCCCGATCCGGCGGGACCTCGATCCAGAGGCTGGATTCGACGGGGGAGTAGAGCGACAGTCCGACAAGACGATTCGAGGCGCGGGTCGCGTCATCGAGGCGGGTCGTCGCGCTCCCGACCTCGCCCGATTGCTCGTCGGACATCACCCCCGTGATCGTCTGCCCGTCGCGGGGCAGGCGCGCGCGACAGTAGAGATTCACGGCCCCGATCGTCCCGGCTCCCGGGGGCCGGTCGATCACGATCGATTGCGACGTTTCCAGCGTCTTCCGGCGGGCCGCGTCGAGGGAGACGAATCCGACCTCCAGCCGGGCCAGGGATCGTTCCCCCTGCGGGAGGAACAGGATCCTCTCCAGAGGCACGTGCAGGACGAGATCGACGACGCGTCGATCGCCCTCGCTCGGCCCCTCGGCCGTCTCGAGGTCCATGCCGAGACCGGGGAACATCGAAGGGAACTGATACGCGGACTCGATCGCCCTGGCCCGCGCCTCGGCCGGCGGCAGACGGGTGAACCCCCGCCTGAATCGCAGCTGCACGCCGGGGCGCCGGCAACGCACGACGACGTGATGATAGCGGCCGTCGGCCGGCTCCTCGGGCGCGTAGGCGAGGATGTAGAACGATCGGCTCGCCTCGTCGATCTGATGGAAGGCCCCCGGGAAGTCGTTGGTCGTCACCGAGATCCCCGCCGTGTTGATCGCGAAGGTCCGCAGCGCGTTAGCGCGCTGGAACACCCGCTTCGTGGATCCGGCCGCGAGTCCCAGGGTCTGGATGGTGTCGATGGTCACCCCGCTGGCGCTGGCGACACGCGTGAAGTCCTTGATCTCGTCGCCCAGGGTGCACTCCGTCTCGGGCAGCACAGGAGCCCGGGCCGGGTATCGCTGGTAGAACAGACGCAGCATCTTCCAGTACTCCTCCATCGGGGATTCGGGAATCCCCTCGCCCATGAAGACGATCGCCTTGTAGCCGCGCCACCCGGCGAGCGACGAGGCGAGCGACCCGACCGCCCGCAGGGCTCCGGCGTAACGCGTCTGCTCCATCTCGCACAGGGTCCGGAGAAGCACCGGGGTCGGGTTGTCGACGAATTCCTGGAGGTGCTGTTGCTGCTCCTGGGGGAAATTCGAGAACCGGGAGGCGTCGCGAACGCTCGCGACGGCGGTCCGTCTGAGCGACTCGCGGTCGGTGCTGAAGTCGTGCAGGAGGCGCAGGCGGCCGTCGTAGGAGGCCAGGGCGACCTCGTCGGCCGGAGCGAATCCCGAGGCGAGGAACCGCCCGGCGGCCTCGCGCACCTGGCCGAGGCCGAGCGGGCTCGAGGTGTCGTCCTCGAAGAACAGGATGAAGCGGCGGGGCCATCGTTCCGCGACGGGCGCGGGGGTCGGGGGAAGCGGTGCCCCGGCGCCGGCCGCCGTGTCGGACGACGACCCATAGTCGCGGAACTCCACCGAGGCGATCGGTCGCAGCAGGCCTCCCACCTCGAGGACGAAGTCGTCCTTCGTCAGACCGGTCACGGTGTGGCCCGACCCATCGGTGACGGAGGTCTCGATCAGGACGAGCTCGGAGGTGACCCTCTCGAGATAACCCGGGGCCGGCACCGGGGCGGCCGGGCGATCCCGGCCGTCGGCCCGGGTCCCGTGAAGGGCGGGCAGCAGCAGCCCGATCGCCCCGAGGAGCGGCGCGAGCCGCGGCGCGAGACTCCGGCCGGCCGCCGGCCCCCGGCGGGGCGGAATCGATCCGAAGACTCTGGCTGGCGTCATGCGAGGGTCCCCGAGATGCTGAGGACGAAAGGAGCGCCGCGAGCTGACGGAAACTTAGCATGCGTCTCCCGCATGGAGGTTCGGTTGGCGGCGGCGGGCGCGCGGTTCCTTCCCCGCGCCCGCGAGGCGGGATGGATGCGTGCGGACGCCCGACGCGCTCTGGACAGCCCGCGCGACGGCGGGATAACCTACGACCGGTGGCGCGCGATTCGACGCGCGCGACCACGGGAGACGTCAATGAAGGTGTACACGCGGCTGACCGAGCCGATGGTGCGGGACGGCGGACGACTCCGCCCGGCGTCGTGGGATGAAGCCCTCGACCGCGCGGCGGAGGGGTTCCGGCGGGTCCGCGACGCGCACGGAGCGGGGGCCAACGGCCTCTTCTCGTGCTCGAAGGCGACGAACGAGGTGAACTACCTCGCGCAGAAGTTCGCCCGCACCGTGCTTGGCAGCAACAACATCGACAGCTGCAACCGGACGTGACACGCCCCCAGCGTCGTCGGTCTGACGACGGTTTTCGGGGCGGGCGGCGGGACCAGCTCGTATCGTGAGGTCGAGGAGACCGACCTCGTCATCCTCTGGGGCAGCAACGCCCGCGAGGCGCACCCGATCTATTTTCACCACGTGCTGCGCGGGGTGCGCCGCGGGGCGCGGCTGTACGTCGTCGATCCGCGCCGCACCGTGTCGGCGCAATGGGCGGACCTGTGGCTGGGACTCGACGTCGGCTCGGACATCGCTCTGGCCAACGCGATGGGGCGGGAGATCCTCGTCGCCGGCCTGGAGAACCGCGCCTTCATCGCCCGGGCGACGACGGGATTCGACGCCTACGCCAGGGGCGTGGAGAAGTACACCCTCAAGTACGCGGAGCGCGAGACCGGCGTGCCGGCCGCGGCGATCCAGGAGCTGGCGCACGCCTACGCCCGCGCCGACCGCGCCCAGCTCTGCTGGACTCTGGGCATCACCGAGCACCACAACGCGGTGGACAACGTCCTCGCCCTCATCAACCTGTCGCTGCTCACCGGCCACGTCGGGCGCTGGGGATCCGG
This sequence comes from Patescibacteria group bacterium, assembly GCA_035638115.1. GTDB lineage: Bacteria > Acidobacteriota > Polarisedimenticolia > Gp22-AA2 > Gp22-AA2 > DASRAN01. The sequence goes on from DASRAN010000011.1 coordinate 6,119, forward strand.
GGTCGTGCCGCTCCGCGGCCAGAACAACGTGCAGGGCGGTGGTGACATGGGCGCGCTGCCGAACAAGCTGCCGGGCGGCCAGGACGTGGAGAACCCCGTCCTCCGGGCGCGCTTCGAGGAAGCCTGGGGAGCCTCGATCCCGACCCGCAAGGGGATGCACCTGTCGGAGATGTTCGAGGCGATGGAGCACAAGACGTTTCGCGGACTCTACGTCCTGGGCGAGAACCCGGCCCAGTCGGAGGCCGACCAGACCCGCACCATGAAGCTGCTCCAGGGGCTGGATCATCTTCTGGTGCAGGACATGTTCCTGACCCGCACCGCCGAGCTGGCGCACGTGGTGCTGCCAGCGGCCGCCTCCTGGTGCGAGGCGGAGGGGACGGTGACGTCGAGCGAGCGCCGGGTGCAGCGGGTGCGCAAGGCGCTCGACCCTCCCGGCAGGGCGCAGGACGATCTGGTCATTCTCTCCGCTCTGGCGCGCCGGATGGGAGCCGACTGGTCGCCGCCCACGGCCGAAGCGGTCTGGGACGAGCTGCGCAACCTGTCCCCGTGGCACGGCGGGATGAGCTACGCGCGTCTCGAAAGCGAAGGCGGCCTGCAGTGGCCCTGTCCCGACGAGGGCCATCCCGGCAGCCCGTTCCTGCACGGCCGCCTCTGGAGCGAGCCGATCGAGGGACCGCCGGCGCCGTTCCACCGCGTCGAGCACGATCCGCCCGTCGATCGCCTCACCCCGAAATATCCGCTGAGGCTGACGACCGGCCGGCGGCTCGACTCGTTCAACACCGGCGTGCAGACCGGCGGCTACACCTCGCCCCTCCGGCGCCCGGAGTCGCTCGACATCTCGCCCGAGGACGGCGCGCGTCTCAAGCTCAAGGACGGCGATCTCGTGCGCGCCGTGTCGCGGCGCGGGGAGGTCGAGGTTCCGATCCGGATCGACACCGGCCTGCGCGCCGGCCTCGTCTTCATGACGCTGCATTTCCAGGACGACGTGGCCACGAACCTGCTCACCATCGATGCGACCGATCCGAAGTCGGGCACCGCGGAGTTCAAGGCCGCCGCGATCCGCATCGAGAAGATCCGCCGGACGACACGCCCCGCGCGGGCGGCCCGGCCGGAGACGAAGCTCGAACGCGCCCGCGCGCGCGTGGCCGCCGCGGCGCGCGCCGCCGTCGCGGTGCGAGGACGCTGAGTGGACCTGCACCTCGTCCCCGGGGCCGACCCGACGCCGGAGGAGCGCGGGGCGGTCGATGCGGCTCTCGGCGCCCCGCAATCCGGGTGGGACGGCGGGCGCCGCACCGAGGTCGACAGTCACGTCGCCCGGAGCGGCCACGACTCGCGCGAACAGCGGCATCTCCTCCTGCCGGCCCTGCAGGCGGTCCAGACGCGGATCGGCTGGATCAGCCCCGGGGCGCTCAACTACGTCTGCCAGCGGCTGATGGTCCCGCCGGCCGAGGCCTACGGGGTGGCCACCTTCTACGCGATGCTGTCGGTCGAGCCGCGGCCGGCCGTCGTCGCGCACGTCTGCGACGACATCGCCTGCCGGGTGCAGGGCGCCGGCGCTTTGTGCGCGCTGCTCGAGCGGCGCTTCGGCGCTCCGGGCGCGTCCCGGGACGGACGGCGCGGCACCTGGCACCGCAGCCCCTGTCTCGGGCAGTGCGAGCGCGGACCGGCCGCTCTCCTGCAGGTTGCCGGAAAAAACGGACACGAGGCGACGCTGGCGCCGGCGAGCGCGGAGGCGATCGGCGCCGCCCTCGAAGGAGAGGCGCCCCGGGCGCCGAGACGCGACGGGAGCGCCGCCCGTAACCCGCGACCCGCGCCGGGAGCCCCCGAGGCGCCGCAGACGCTCGACGCGGCCGCGTCCCGGTCGCTGCGGCTCCTGGCGCGCGTCGGCCACGTCGATCCAGGGAGCCTCGACGACTACCGCGCGCACGGCGGCTACCTGGCCCTGCGGCGCGCTTTCGATCTCGGCCCGGACGGCGTCATCCGCGAGGTGCTCGACGCGAAGCTGATGGGACGCGGCGGCGCGGCCTTTCCCACCGGCAGGAAGTGGGACGCGGTCGCCAAGAACCCGGTGCGGCCGCACTACCTGGTCTGCAACGCCGACGAATCGGAGCCGGGCACCTTCAAGGACCGAATCCTGATGGAGCGCGACCCGTTCGCGCTGGTCGAGGCGATGACCATCGCCGCCCACGCCACGGCCTGCACGCGCGGCTACGTCTACATCCGTGGCGAGTATCCGGAGGCCGCGGCGCGGATGGAGACCGCCATCGCCGCCGCGCGGGCCCGGGGCCTGCTCGGTGGGCGCATCCTCGGCTCGGCGCTCGACTTCGACATCGAGATCCGCCGCGGCGCCGGAGCCTACATCTGCGGCGAGGAGACCGCCCTGTTCAATTCCATCGAGGGCTTCCGCGGCGAGCCGCGCAACAAGCCGCCCTTCCCGGTGCAGGCGGGTCTGTTCGGCAAGCCGACCGTGATCAACAACGTCGAGACGCTGGTCAACCTCCTGCCGATCGTCCTGCAGGGCGGGCCGGCCTACGCCGCCATCGGCACGCCCGGCTCGACCGGTCCGAAGCTCTTCTGCCTGTCCGGGTCGGTCCGGCGGCCCGGTCTGTACGAGGTTCCGTTCGGCGCCACGCTGCGCGAGCTCCTCGATCTCGCCGGCGGCGTGCCGGAGGGCCGGACCCTGCGCACGGTCCTCCTGGGAGGCGCCGCCGGAGGGTTCGTGACCCCGGACGAGCTCGACACGCCGCTCACCTTCGAGGGGACGCGGGCGATCGGCGCCTCGCTCGGCTCGGGCGTGATCATGGCGTTCGACGACGGCGTCGACCTGGCGGAGATCGTCCTGCGCATCGCCGCCTTCTTCCGCGACGAGTCGTGCGGGCAGTGCGTGCCCTGCCGCGTAGGCACGCAGCGCCAGGAGGAGCTGCTGCTCCGTCTCGCGGGCGGACGCCCGATCGGCTCCACCGATCGCGAAGCGGCCCTCCTCGACGACATCGCGGCGGCCATGCGCGACGCCTCGATCTGCGGTCTCGGCCAGACCGCCTGGATCGCCGCCGTCTCGGCGGTCCGCAAGCTCGGGCTGTTCGGCGCCGTCTCCGCGGGAGGCCGGACGTGAGCGACCGCCGGGATCCGGGAAGGATGTCTGCGCCGGGAGTGCCGCCCGGGGCCGGAGCGCGGCCCGTCGCGTTCACCGTCGACGGGAAGACGGTGACGGCGAACGAGGGGAGCACGATCCTCGAGGCCTGCCGCGCCGAAGGGATCGACACCCCGACCCTCTGCTACCTGGAGAATCTGACCCCGGTGAACGTCTGCCGCGTCTGCGTGGTCGAGGTGGAGGGTTCGCGCGCGCTGGTGCCCGCCTGCTCGCGCAAGGTCGAGGCGAAGATGGCCGTCAGGACCGACACCGACCGCGTGCGGCTCAGCCGCCGGATGGTGCTGGAGTTCCTCGCGTCGTCGGTCGATCTTTCCACCGCCGATCCCGAGGTGAAGGGGTGGTGCGCGCGTTACGGCGCCGATCCGGATCGCTACGGCCCTCCCGCGGCCGCCGCGGCGGCGGGGGAGCGCGATCAGGCGCGACCGGGGCACCATCACACGCCCGGCGACGGCCATGCCGCCACCGTGTCGCAGCCGGTCAAGGTCGACAACGATCTCTACGTGCGCGACTACGGCAAGTGCATCCTCTGCTACAAGTGCGTCGAGGCGTGCGGCACCGACGCCCAGAACACCTTCGCGATCGCGGTGGCCGGGCGCGGCTTCGACGCAAGAATCTCGACCGAGTTCGCGACGCCCCTGCCCGACTCCGCCTGCGTCTACTGCGGCAACTGCATCGGCGTCTGCCCGACCGGAGCGCTGATGTTCAAGAGCGAGCACGACCTGCGCGCCGCCGGGCGCTGGGACGAAAAGCGGCAGACGGTGACCGACACGATCTGTCCCTACTGCGGGGTCGGCTGCACCCTGCAGCTCCGGGTCCAGGACAACTCCATCGTCCGGGTCACCTCACCGCTCGATCACGACGTGACCGATGGCCACCTGTGCATCAAGGGGCGGTTCGGCTGGCAGTTCGTGCAGAACCGGCCCGCCAAGGACGGCGGGCGGTGACCATCCGCACACCCGCCGACCTCGAGGGGCTGACGCACGTCGGGCGGCTCGTCGCCCTGACCCTGCGCCGCCTGGAGAGCGCCGTCGCTCCGGGCGTGAGCACCGCTGAGCTGGACCGGATGGCCGAGCGGTTCCTCACCGCGCGGGGCGCGCGCTCGGGACCGCAGCGCGACTACGAGTTTCCGGGGTTCGTCTGTTTAAGCGTGAACGACGAGATCGTGCACGGCATCCCCGGCCCGCGGACGCTGCGCGGCGGCGACCTGCTGAAGATCGACGTCACCGCCGAGTGCGGCGGCTACCTGGCCGACGCCGCCATCTCGGTGCCGGTGCCGCCGGTGTCGGATCTGGCGCGGCGGCTGGTGTCCTGCGCGCGTGAGGCGTTCGAGGAGGCGATGAGGGTGACGCGCGCCGGACTGCCGATCGCCGGCATCGGCCGCGCCGTGGAGGCGACCGCCGGGCGTCACGGCTTCCACGTCGTCCGCGAGCTGTGCGGGCACGGCGTCGGGCGCCGCGTCCACGAGCCGCCCGAGATCCCCAACTACGACGAGCCGCTCCGCCGGGACCTGCTGGAGGAGGGGATGGTGATCGCGGTCGAGCCGATCCTGGCCGCGTCGCCGGGCCGGGCGCTGGAGTCGGACGATCGCTGGACCATCCTCACCGAGAGCGGCTGTCTCGCGGCGCACCACGAGCACACGCTCGTGGTGCAGAAGGGCGAGCCGCTCGTCCTGACCGCGGCCGCCTGAGTCAGGCCGGGGCCGCCGTCCCGGGCTTCCACTTGATGTTGCATCCCATGCTCGCTCTCTGGTCTTCCGGGACCGGACGGCCGGCGAGCACCGCCTCGACGGCGCCGCGCAGATCGGCGCCGGTGATCGGTCGGCCGTTGCCGGGCCGGCTGTCGTCCATCTGGCCGCGGTAGACCAGCCGCCGCCGCGGATCGAAGAGGAAGAAGTCGGGCGTGCAGGTGGCGCGATAGGCCCGCGCGACCGCCTGGGTCTCGTCGAACAGGTAGGGGAAGGTGTAGCCCGCGTCGCGCTTCTCGATCTTCATCTTGTCGGGCGCGTCGTCCGGATAGGCCGTCACGTCGTTGCTGTTGATCGCCACCACCGCCACGCCCCGGGCCTGGAGGTCGCTCCCCAGGGCGCGCAGCCCCTGACGCACGTGCTTGACGTAGGGACAGTGGTTGCAGATGAACATCACGAGAAGCGCCGGCGCGCCCTTGAAGTCGCCGAGCGCCACCTGCGCCCCCTCGGTGTCCCGCAGGGAGAAGTCGGGCGCCGGCGTGCCGAGCGCCAGCATGCTGGACGGGGTCAGGACCATGGTTCGCCTCCGGTGGCGCCCGCGGGTTCAGGGCACGAATCGTCTCAGGTTTTCGATCCAGAAATGCCAGTCGTGCCCGAACACGCCCGGCCACAGCTCGGCGTGCGCGGCGATGCCTTTGGAGGCCAGGATCTCCGAGAACGAGCGGGTCTCGGGCGCCAGGTGATCCTGCTCGCCGGTGGCGAGCACGATCCCCATCGGCCGGATCCGCTCCACCCACTCGGGCGGGAAGTTGGCCACGTAGGCGCTGGGGCAGTGGAAATAGCAGAGCTCGTCCCAGTACCCGTCCAGGAAGCGATGCACGTCGAAGACCCCGGAGAAGGCGATCAGCCGCGACACGCTCTCGGGGTGGCGCAGGGCGAAGTTGGCGGCGTGATAGCCGCCGAACGAGGCGCCATAGGCGATCAGGTCGCGTCTTTCGACCCGGCGGTGAACGAAGGGGACCACTTCGCCGGCGAGATAGCGGTCGTAGGCGTCGTGACGGCGGACCCGGTCGGCCGGATGGGCGCCGCGGTTGTACCACGACTCCTCGTCGACGGCGTTCACGCAGCAGGCCTGGATCAGGCCGCGCTCGATGAGGTCGCCCACGCCCCCGATGAGGCCGAGGTCTTCGGTCTGGGACTCGTGACCCATCGAGGTCGGGAAGATCAGGATCGGCCGCCCCTCCCGCCCATACCAGAGGAGACGCATCGGGCGGTTCAAGGCCGGACTGAACCACTCGTGCGACTCGCGATGCATCGACGATCCCCCCGCTCCGCCGCGACGCGGCCGGCGCATGAATCTGTTATAGTACGCCCTCGCAACCATTTGAGGACCGGGCCTTTTCGAGGGATCCGCATGCCCCGCACCGTCGGCATCCTGCACGGCATGGAGCGCACCTTTCCGCCGGCGCTGGCGGCCGAGATCGATCGCCGCGGCGAGGGCCGGGTGACCGGGCAGGCGGCGCGTCTGGGCGCCCTGCGCCAGGATCGGCTGCCGCGCTACGACGTCATCCTCGATCGCATCAGCCACGAGGTGCCGTTCTACCGGTCCTGGGTCAAGGCGGCTGCGGCGTCGGGCGCGCAGGTGATCAACAACCCGTTCTGGTGGAGCGCCGACGACAAGTTCCTGAACAACATCATCGCCCAGGCCGCGGGCGTCGCCGTGCCGAAGACGGTCCTCCTGCCCCACAAGGAGCACCCGCCGAACACCTCCGCCGATTCGTTCATCAACCTCGCCTATCCGATCGACTGGTCCGACGTGTTCTCCTATCTCGGATTCCCGATCTTCCTGAAGCCGGCGCACGGCGGCGGATGGAGGGACGTCTACCGGGTCGCCAACGAGGAGGAGTTCTTCGCCGCCTACGACCAGACGCGCACCCTCTGCATGATGGCGCAGGAGGCGATCATCTTCAGCGAGTACTTCCGCTGCTACGTGCTGGGGCGTGACCGGGTGCGGGTGATGCGTTATGACCCGGCCGCCCCGCCGGCGCGGCGCTACGTGCGGGAGGGCGGCCCGCCCCAGGCGCTCTTGCAGCGTCTCGAGCGCGACGCCCTCACCCTGTGCCGCGAGCTGGGCTACGACTTCAACACCGTCGAGCTGGCGGTGCGCGACGGGGTGCCGTACGGCATCGATTTCATGAATCCCGCCCCCGATTGCGACTCCTTCTCGGTCGGTCCGGACAACTTCGAATGGGTGCTGCGCAACGCGGCCGAGCTGCTCATCGACCGCGCGCTCCGCCCGCGGCCCGTGGAGACGGCCGGCGCCTGGCCGCGGCGCCTGCCCACCGCATGAAGCCCAGCTTCACGATCGGCATCGAAGAGGAATTCCAGGTCGTCGATCCGGCGACCCGCGAGCTGCGCTCCCACATCGCCGAGATCTTCGCCCAGGGACAGGAAGTCCTCAAGGGGCGGATGAAGCCGGAGCTGCACCAGCCGGTGGTCGAGATCGGCACCGAGATCTGCCGCGACATCCACGAGGCCCGCCGCGACGTGACCGCCACGCGCGCCTACCTGGCGCGGCTGGCGCGCGAGAACGGACTGCGCATCGCGGCCGCCGGGACGCACCCTTTCTCGCACTGGGCCTCGGTCGAGATCACCGGCGGCAATCCGCGCTACGAGCGCCTGGTCGAGGAGCTGCAGATGGTGGCGCGGGCCAACCTGATCTTCGGGCTGCACGTCCACATCGGCGTCGAGGACCGGGAGGCGCAGATCCGGATCATGAACCAGGTGGCCTACTTCCTGCCGCACGTCCTGACCCTGGCGGTCAACTCGCCCTTCTGGCTGGGACGCGACACCGGCTGGATGTCATACCGCTGCAAGGTGTTCGACAAGTTTCCGCGCACCAACATTCCCGACACGTTCACGAGCTGGGCCGATTACGAGACGTTCGTGAATCTGCTGGTCAAGACCAACAGCATCGACAATGCGAAGAAGATCTGGTGGGACGTCCGACCGCATCCGTTCTTTTC
>DASRAN010000012.1:0-9577 GCA_035638115.1 Patescibacteria group bacterium
GGTCTCCGGCGGGCAGGTGTCCGCCGGCCACGCCCCGCAACCCGATCCCTCCTCTCTCGGGCACTGACGCTCGCCCCCGTTCTCCTGCTCGCGGCTGTCGCCTGGCTGGCCGCGACGGCGGGACCGGCGGCGGCCGCACCCCGGGCCTCGGCGGGCGCCCCGCCGTCCGCCTCGCCGTCCGCCGCATCGATGACCTCCCTCTGGGTGGAGCCGGACGATATCGCGTCGCGGGATCTGTTCTACGGACCGGGCGGCAGGCGTCTCGTGCCCAGGTCCGACGTCGTCTATCTGTTTCGCAAGGAGGACACGACGGGTCACTCTGGCGGGTATGACGTCGAGGCCCCCGACCACCGGAAGTGGGACGTCAAGATCGGCGACGAAGCGCAGTCCGAGATCGTCGTGTCACGCATCTTGTGGGCGATCGGCTATCACCAGCCCGTCGTCTATTACGTTCCGGCCTGGCGCATGGCGGGCGGTCCGACGGCGAGCCCGAAACCGGGTCGCTTCCGACTCAAGTCCGACCACAAGAAGGAAGGGGACTGGTCGTGGCGGGAGAATCCATTCGTCGGCACCCGCCCCTTCCGCGGCCTGCTGGTCGCGAACATCCTGCTGAACAACTGGGATCTCGCGGCCTCGAACAATCGGATCTACAGGCTCAAGGACGCGCGCGGCCCCGCCTCGACGTGGTTCGTGGTGCAGGACGTCGGCGCCGGACTCGGGGGGACGCTGTGGACCCTCGGCAGCCGGAACAATCTCCGGGACTTCGAGAGCCAGGACTTCGTCAAGGCGGGCCGCAACGGTCAGGTGAGGTTCGATTACCACTCACTGCATCAGGGTCTCCTCAAGGACATCACCGCGGCGGACGTCGTCTGGACCTGCCGCCTGATGGCGCGGCTGACCGACAGGCAGCTCCATGACGCCTTCCGCGCCGCCGGCTATCCGACGGACGTCGCGGATCGATACGTGCGCAAGATCGAGCAGAAGATCCAGGAGGGTCTCGCGCTCGCCACGTCATCCGAGGGCGTCTGATGCGCCGCCTCGCGCACGGCCCGCGGCTGCGCCCCTTCCTCCTGGGGGCGGGAATCCTCATGGGCATCGCCCTGCTCGCGGTGGCGGATTCCTCGCTCGACCAGCACTCCCCCTCCGCGGCCGCCTCGCTCGAGACGGGCGATCTGCGCAGTCTGGACGACACGGCGCAAGGAGTGGCGAAGGAGCTGCAATCGGCCGCCCTGCGTCTCCCCCTCGCGGCGGCCCTCGGAGCGGTGCTCGCGCTGCGGCCGAGACGACGCGGCACGCCGCTGCGCGACCCGGCCGTCGTGCAGACCCAGATCGTGCTGGCCACCGTCGGCGCGGCGATCATGCTCGTCGTCGGCGCCAGCCTGCCGCGCGCCTTCGCCATCGTCGGCGTCGCCAGCCTGGTCCGCTACCGATCGAAGGTCAAGAACCCCAAGGACGCGGTCGTCATGCTGTCGGCGCTGGCGGTCGGCCTGGCGTCGGGGGTCGGGGTCGTCGCCCTGGCGGTGTTCTCCACGCTGTTCCTCGTCGGCCTGCTCTGGGTGATCGAGGGGTTCGAGCCGCAGACCCGGATCTTCGAGCTGTCGGTGAAGCTCGGGGACAGGACCGCGGAGCTGCGACCCAAGATCGAGTCCGTGCTGCGCAGCTTCAAGGTCGCCTACGAGCTGCGCGCGGTGTCGGCCGACGAGGCGTCATACCGTGTGACCGCGCCGCACGAGATCCGCACCGATCGCGCCTCCCGGGCCCTGACGGAGCTGCTCCCGAACGACCAGGGCGCGGTCGAGTGGCACGAGAAGTCGAAGGCCAGGGCGGAATGAGCCCGAACCGGCCGCCCGGGTGTGCGACCGGCGGCCGTCAGGCGGCCTGACGAGCGGGGGCGTCGAGGACCTCCCGCACCCGCCGCGCGAGCACCGAGGTCTCGAACGGCTTCTGCAGGAGCGCCACTCCGGGCTCCAGGATCCCGTCGCGGACCAGGGCCTCGTCGGTGTACCCGGACATATAGAGGACGCGGGATTCGGGGTGCACGGCCACCGCCTTGCGCGCCATCTCGTCGGCGCGCTCTCCCGGCAGGATGAAATCGGCCAGGAGAAGGTGGATTGGTCCGTGATGGCTCCCGCACAGCCGCAGCGCCTCGATGCTGTCACCCGCCTCGAGGACGGTGTATCCATAGCCGCGCAACGCCTCGGCGGCCAGATGCCTGAGGCTGGGCTCGTCTTCCACCAGCAGGATGGTCTCCGTGCCTCCTTCCGCCGGAGCCGAGGTGGTCTCGCCGATCGGCTCGGCCTCCTCCTGAACGAGCGGCAGGAAGATCCGCACCACGGTCCCCCGTCCCGGCTCGCTCTCGACCTGGATGTAGCCGCCGTTCTGCTTCACGATGCCGTAGACGGTCGCGAGACCGAGTCCCGTTCCCTTTCCCTCGCCCTTGGTGGTGAAGAACGGCTCGAAGATCTTGCCCAGGATCGCCTGCGGGATGCCGGTCCCGGTGTCGCGCACCGCCAGCTGCACGTACGACCCGGGTTGCGCGCCCAGGTTGTCCCGGACGAACGCCGCGTCGAGGACGCGGTCGGCGGTCTCGAGGGTCAGGGTTCCACCGTGCGGCATCGCATCGCGCGAGTTGACCACGAGGTTCATCACGATCTGCTCGATCTGCCCCGGATCGGCCTTCACCATGCCCAGGCCGGCGCCGAGGGACGTGGTCAGCGTGATGTCCTCGCCGATGACGCGCCGGAGCATCTTCTCCATGTCCTGCACCAGGGTGCCGAGGTCGAGGATGCGCGGCTCGATAATCTGCTTGCGGCTGAAGGCGAGCAGCTGGCGGGTGAGCTCGACGGCCCGACGGCCCGCCTCGAGCACCTCCTCGAGATTCTCCCGGACCCGCTCCGTCACCCCTCCCGCCGCGAGGACGATCTCCGTGTACCCGAGGATGACGCTGAGAAGGTTGTTGAAATCGTGCGCCACGCCCCCGGCGAGGCGACCCACCGCCTCCATCTTCTGCGCCTGCCGGAACTGCGCCTCGAGGTTCCGCTGCTCCGTGATGTCGTGGAGCGCCGCGACGGCCCCGAGACGCCGTCCCTGCGCGTCGAGGATCGGCTGGGCGCTGGCCAGGATGCGCTTCGGCTCGGCCCCCTTCGGAACCACGACCATCTCGACGCTGCGCAGCTTCGCCCCGTGCAGGGCCCGGTAGAGCGGGATCTCCTCCTTCTCCATCGGGGTGCGCCCGTCCTCCTGGAACAGGCCGTAGCGCTCGGCCCAGCGCTCGGGCGGGAGCGGCTCCTCCGGCAGGCCGTGCATCTCGCGGGTGGCGCGGTTGAACAGCGTCAGCGCGCCCGATGCGTCGCAGGCCACGATGCCGGTCTCGAGACTCTCCAGGAGGGCCTTGAGGAACAGCCGCTCGGCCTCGAGCGAGCGCTCCATCTCGGTCCGGTGATGCCGGTCGGTGGCCTCCTGCAGAGCCCGCTGCACCGCGGGCACCAGGCGCCCCAGCCGGTTCTTCACCACGTAGTCGGTGATGCCGCCGCGCGCCAGCGAGATCAGCGCGTCCTCGTCGAGCGTTCCCGAGATCAGGATGAACGGGATGCCCGGGAACCGCTGCTGCGCCAGGGTCAGCGCGCCGACCCCATCGAGCCCCGGAACGGAGAAGTCCGAGAGGATCAGGTCGAAGTCGCCGGCGCTCAGCGCCGCCTCGAAGGCGGGACCGTCGCTGGCGGTCACGATGTCCGCGTCGAGGCCGCCCGCGTCGAGGGCCGCGTGGGTCAGGTCTCTGTCGTTGGAATCGTCCTCCAGGTGCAGGATCCGGATCCGCGCCCCACCCGCCGCCCGGCGCCGGTTCGGGCTCACGCCGCTCCTCGTCTCGCGGCCGGATGCCGCAAGGCGCCGGGGCCGGGCTCGTTGAGAATCGCCCAGAAGAGTCCGAGGGTGCGCACCGCCTCCATGAATTCCTGGAAGGCGACCGGCTTGACCACGTAGGCGTTCACGCCGAGCTGGTAGCTCTCGACGATGTCGCGCTCTTCGCGCGACGAGGTCAGCATCACCACCGGCAGGGATCGCAGGTGCACCTGCGTCCTGATCCAGCGCAGGACCTCGAGACCGTCCATGCGCGGCATCTTGATGTCGAGCAGGACGACGGCCGGGTTTCCCGCCGGTTCCGCCGCGAACCGGCCGGTCCGTCCGAGGTATTCCACCGCCTCGACGCCGTCCCGGGCCACCACCACCTCGTTCGCCAGCCCGTTCTGCTCCAGGGCCGCCAGGGTCAGCTCCACGTCCTCGGCGCAGTCCTCCACGTAGAGGATTCGTTTCACGTCGCTCATGCCGCTTTCTCCTCACGCTCCGGCAGCGAGAAATGGAAGGACGCGCCCTTGTCCGGCTGCGCCTCGGCCCACGTCCGGCCGCCGTGTCGCTCGACGATGCGGCGCACGTTGGCGAGTCCGATCCCCGTCCCCTCGAACTGGTCCTGGTGGTGCAGGCGCTGGAACACGCCGAACAGCTTGGAGGCGTAGCGGGGGTCGAAGCCGACGCCGTTGTCGCGCACGCTGATCACCGTCTCGCCGCCGGCGCGGGTGGCCTGCACCTCGATCCTCGCCTCCGGGCGCGGCGCCGTGTACTTGACGGCGTTCGACAGGAGGTTGGTGAGGACCAGCCGCAGCATGGCCGGATCCCCCTGGACCGAGGGCAGCCGGCCGACGCCCCAGACGATGCGCCGGCCCGCCGCGCCCTGCTCCACTTCGCGGCGGACGTCGTCCACCAGCCGGCCGAGGTCGACCGTCGACCTCTGCATCTCGGTGCGGCCCATGCGGGAGAACGACAGGAGATCGTCGATCAGCGCCCCCATGCGCCCCGCCGCGGCGGAGATCCGCTGCAGATGTTTGCGGCCGGTCTCGTCCAGCGCGGCCCCGGCGTGGTTCTCCAGCAGCTCGACGAACCCGCTGACGTGTCGCAGCGGCGCCCTGAGATCGTGGGAGACCGAGTAGGCGAACGCTTCGAGCTCCCGGTTCGCCGTCTCGGTCGCCTCCTTCGCCCGGCGCAGGTCCTCCTCGGCGCGCTTGCGCTCGCTGATGTCGCTGACGATGCCGCAGACCCCCGTCGGCTCGCCCCGCGCGTCGGTGAGCGGGCAGGTGGTGATGAGCCAGGTGTGCATCCCGTCGTTCAGCGGAGAGGACTCCGCTTCGAAGGTCACCGGCCCGCCCGTTTGCAGCGCCTGACGCTCGCGGGCCCAGATCGATTCGGCGGCTTCGGGCGGCACGAGGTCGAAGACCGTGCGCCCGACGGCGGTCTGGCGCGTCAGACCGGTCACGCGCTCGAACTCCCGGTTGACCAGCAGGTACCGCCCTTCGAGATCCTTGATGAACATGACGTACGAGGTGTTGTCGAAGATCGCCTGCAGCTGCTCGCGCTGGGTCCGCAGCTCCTGCTCGGCCGTGACGCGCGCCGCGTCCATCCGATCGAGCACGCCCGCGGTGTGCCACACGACGCCGCTGACCATCGCGGCCGTCACCACCACGAACAGCGCGATGCCGAAGTCGTGACCGTACAGGCCGAGACGTCCCCCCACCATCCGCAGCCAGCCCAGGAACGGCAGGATCAGCAGCGCCGCGGGGATCAGCCGGCGCGCCAGGACGCTCCCCGGACCGCTTCTTCCGAGCATCGCGATCGGCTCCCAGGCGGGTCGGGCGCACAGCACGCCCACCGCGAGCGCCTGGAGCAGGATGGCGGACGGGATCGACATCGGCTTGCTGGCCGGGGCGGCGCCCGGGACGACTCCGTAGGCCAGGGAGATCAGCACCATCATGGAAATCGCGGCGACGGCGAGGGCGAGGGACGGCGCGAGGCGGCGCAGCACCGGGTTCGCGAGACCGAAGAGCGCCGTCCCGATCAGGATGAACGACAGCCCGGTCCCCGCCGACATCCTCCAGGGATACGAGGCGCCCTCGGCGGCGAACCGGTCCGCGACCAGCAGCCGGTCGAGCCCGAAGGTGGCGCCGGCCAGATACTCCACCCGGTTGAGGAGTCCCGACGCCACGACCACCACTGCGAGCGCGCCGCCCAAGCGCAGGCGCGCGCCGCGCGACTCGTCGCGCAGCAGGAAGAGCGCGGCCGCGGCGACGATGAAAGTGACGGCCGAGACCGGCATCATCGGCGCCGCCGCACCGATCTGGCCGCGCCACACGCTCCGCTCCATCCACCAGCCGCAAAGAACGACGAGCGCCGCCAGGACGACGGCCGCCGATGCGGCCGACGGCATGAGCCGGCAGACCCGCTGGTAGGCGCTGGGCGGATTGGGATTCACGCACGATCTCCGGCGCCCGCCGTCCATCGGCACACAGGCGTCCGCCTGCATTGATAGGTTGGAATCGCGGGAAGATCAAGCTGTTGAGAGTATTACGGGAAGGTGATCAGGCCGCGAGCGCGAGGTGGCGCAACACGACTTCCTTGAGGAGCGCCAGCTCGAACGGCTTCCTGATGAAGTCGCGCGCCCCCTCGTCGATGGCCCGCAACGCGCGCACCTCGTCATTGATGCCGCTCACCATGATGACGACCGCCTTCGGAGCCTTCCGGCGCAGGCGCCGCAGGGTCTCGAGACCGTCCATCCCGGGCATGTCGATGTCCAGCAGGATCAGATCGGCGGGCGTGACGGCGACCAGCGCCAGCGCCTCGGCACCGTCCCGTGCTTCCACCACGTCCAGCCCTTCCGAGCGGAGGAGCTTGCTCACCAGCTTGCGCACCGAGGGTTCGTCGTCGACGATCAGGATTCGCGCCACGTGCCTCGCCCCTCACGGGTGCCGAAAGGCCCGGCCCCGCCGGTCTCAAGATGGGGCGGCCTGGCGGCGGACGCAAGCCCGCCACGATCGCGCGACCCCGGGTTAGAATCGGGTCTCGACCGCGCCGTCGGGGTGATGGTCGCCCCGCTCGATGCCGTGGCCGACGGGAGGAGCCCATGAAGAAGCTCGTGATCGGAGTCGGTGTGTTGATCCTGGCGCTCGGGGCGACGACGATGGCGCGGACCGATCAGAACGGCGACAAGCTGCCGAAGTGCTCCGGCCAGCTCTGCAAGAGCGTCGGCTGCTCCCCGGACGTCCTGTGCGCCCGCGGCGCCGCCGTGGTGACCTGCGCCGACGTCTGCGGCGGGCACTGACGCCCGGGTCGCGTTCGCAAGACGATTTTCGTAAGACGGCGCGGCTGGATCAGTCGCAGCGCAGGGCGACGAGCGGGTCGACGCGCGTCGCCCGCCGCGCCGGGATGCCGCACGCGAGGAGCGTGACGGCTCCGAGCACCGCCAGGCTGATTCCAAAGGTGAGTGGATCGGCGCGTCCGACCCCGAAGAGAAGGCTCCGGAATAGACCCGCGAGGGAGGCCGCGCCCAGCAGGCCGGCCACGGCACCGCCGAATGCCAGCCACGCGGTGCGGCGAAGCACCAGGCCGAGGACGTGCCCGCGCGGCGCACCGAGGGCCATGCGGATGCCGAACTCGCGCGTGCGCGCCTCGGTGGCGTAAGCCGTCACGCCGTAAAGGCCCGCCCCCGCCAGGATGAGCGCGAGACACGCGAAGGCTCCGAGGAGCGCCGCCAGGAACCGCTCCTGGCCGCGCGCGGCGCCGAGCCGCGCGCCGAGCGTCCCGGCACCGTAGAGCGGCAGATCCTTGTCGAGCCGCGCCACCGTGGCGGCGAGCGACGGCAGGATGGCGGCCGGATCGCCCGTCGTCTCCAGGACGATGCTCATGCTGGGGACATGAAACTGCGCGAGCGGCACGAAGAGATACGGCTCGGGCGCCGCGCGCAGGCTCGCCAGCCGGGCGTCGCGGACCAGCCCCACGACCAGACCGCCGCCCTCGCCGAGATTGCGGATCCGCTTTCCGATCGGATCCTGATCCGGCCAGAAGCGCTTCGCGAACGATTCGTTGACGATGACGACCGGCGCCGCGGTGGCGGTGTCCCCGTCCGCGAAGTCGCGACCGCGCAGCAGCGGCATCCCCATCGTCCGGAAGAATCCCGGCGTGACGACGTCGAACGGGATGATGGGGGCGTGCTCCTGATCGCCGGCGTACCCTTCGTACTCGACGCTCGTCGCCATGTTGCGCTTCTCGATCGGCACGATGTGCGCCAGGGCCGCCGAGCGGACGTCCGGAAGGGCGCGCGCCGCCTCGAGGAGGTTCGTGTAGAGGACGTCGGTCCGCGCCCGGTCGTATCCCTGAAGGCCGGGGTCGAGCGACGCGGTCAGCCGATGCTCGACCGCGAATCCCGGGTCGACCGCTCCGACGAGCATCAGCGTCCGCAGCAGGAGCCCCGCGCCCGCGAGGAGGACGACCGCGAGCGCGATCTCGACGCCGACGAGCGCCTCGCGCAGCGCCGGTCGCGCCCTGCGGCCGGCGCCCGCCGCCGCGTTCCGCGTCAGCGCCGCGGTCAGGTCGACGCGCGCGGCGCTCAGCGCCGGCGCCAGACCGAACGTCAGGCTGGTCAGGACGGCGACCGCCACCCCGTAGAAGAGGACGCGCGGGTTGCCGACGTCCCTCGCGGCCTCGAGCGGCAGGAGAGCTCCTTTCGGCGCCAGGGTGCGGGCCAGATCGACGCCCCAGGACGCCACCAGCAGGCCCCCGCCCGCCGCCAGCGCTCCCAGCATCAGGCTCTCGACCAGAAGCTGGCGCACGATGCGGGCGCGGGAGGCGCCGACGGCGCGCCGGATGGCGATCTCGCGGCCGCGCCGCTCGCCGCGCACGAGCAGGAGTCCCGCCGCGTTGGCGCAGGCGATCGCCAGGACCACCATCACGACGCCGAACAGCATCTGGCCGGCGACGCGCATCCGGCCCGTCGCCACGGTCTCGAAGCCGAGCGCCGCCTCCGCGGCGGGCACGAGACGCACGCCCTTGAGAAGCGGCCCGCTTCCGCCGCCCGCGGCGGTGCGGCCGCCGGTCACGAGACCCTGCATCTGCGCCGCCGCGGCGGCCGCGCCGGTGTCCGGCCTGAGAACGGCGGTCAGGTTCAGCCAGCAGAATCCGCGGCGCGTCAGCGGCTTCAGGTCGGCGAAGTCGGTCAGGACCTGTTCGGCCGTCGACAGCGGAATCCAGAGATCGGGAAACGACTCGAGGCTGGCGCCGGTGAAGCCGGCCGGCGCGATCCCGACGACGGCGTGCGGGCGGCCGTTGATCCGCACCACCTGCCCGACGGCCATGAGGTCGGCGCCGAACGAGCGCCTCCAGAGCCGGTCGCTGATCACGACGGCCGCGCCGGCGCCCGGCGCATCGTCCGCATCCGTCAAGAGCCGTCCGAGCCGCGGCCGCGCGCCCACGGTGGTGAAGAAGTTCCCGCTGACGAACGCCGCCGGGATGCGCTCGGCCCGGCCGCTGGCGCGGCTCAGGTGCACCGGCGTCGCGTCGGACCAGGCCGCCAGCGCGGCGACCGTGTCGGCCCCCTCGCGCAGATCGCCGTAGGCGGGATACGACCAGCCCGTCACCTCGTCGTGGATCGGCAGGACGCGCCACAGCTCGGAGGCGCGCTCGCCATGGAGCGGGTGGAACAGCACCGCGTCGACCAGCGCGAACATCGCCGTGTTCGCCCCGATCGCCAGCGACAGCA
>DASRAN010000013.1:0-25671 GCA_035638115.1 Patescibacteria group bacterium
TAGCGCGCGGATCGGCACCGTGTCCCAGGCGTACCGGAACCCCTCGACCACGTCGCGCGCCGGCGAGCGCGAAGGCACGGGGTGCGGGTGATCCGGAAGGCGCATCATCAGGAGGCCGGCGATCACGGCGAGGAAGCTGACGCCGTTGACCAGGAAGCACCAGCCCTCGCCGATCACCGCGACCATCACGCCGGCCACCGCCGGCCCCAGGACGCGCGCGCCGTTGAACATCGAGGAATTCAGCGCGATGGCGTTGGGCAGGTCCTCGCGCCCCACCATCTCGACGATGAACGCCTGCCGGGCCGGGATGTCGAAGGCGCTCACCACCCCTCCGAGCGCCGCGAGGACGCCGACCTCCCAGACCTGCACCCTCCCGGTCAGGGTCAACGCCGCCAGCGCGAAGGCGAGGATCATCGACGCGACCTGGGTGGCGACCACCACGCCGTGGCGGCCGCGCCGGTCGGCGACGATGCCGCCGACGGGCGCCAGGAGCAGGACCGGAAACTGTCCGAGGAACGCGATCGTCCCGAGCAGGAGCGCCGAGCCGGTCATCCTGTAGACCAGCCAGGACTGCGCCACCGACTGCATCCAGGTGCCCACTAGCGACACGAGCTGGCCGGTGAAGAACAGCCGGAAATTCCGGTGCCGCAGCGAGCGCAGAAGCGTCGCCAGCGGACGCGACGCGTGGTGCGATCCCTGGTCCGTCATGGTCGTGGCGGACGATCTTGCCACAACCGGCCGGCGCGGCTAGACTCCGCCCTTCCGGACCAACGCCGCGTCCTGGGGGTGACCAATGACCAACCGCTTCCCGATCCCGACCGTCGCCTTCGCGGCCGCCCTGGCGCTCGGGGCCGCAGCGCCGGCCACCCTGGCGGCTCAGGCGCCCGCGGCGGCGCCCGCGGCGGCGGCACCCGCGGGGCAGCACGCCGCGGCACCCGCGGCGCAGCCAGCCGCGGCGGCGCCCGCCGCGCCGCAGCCGTTCGACGCCGACAAGCTCGCCGATCAGGCGCTCCACCACGTCCGCGCCCGGCTCAAGCTGACCGAGGATCAGATGGTCCGGATCAAGCCTCTCCTCGCCGACACGATGACCAAGCTCCGCCAGACGCTGATCGACTACTCGAGTCCCGACGGAGTCATGTTCCCGGCGCTGGTCCAGGAGTTCCGCGACACGCGCGAGAAGTTCCGCGGCAGCCTCGAGCCGATCCTGTCGCCGGACCAGATGAAGGCGTTCATGGTGATCCGGCACGAGACCGACCAGCAGCTTCGCGCCACCATCTGCGACGCCCGGCTCGCCGAGATCAAGCCGCGCCTTTCGCTGCGTCCCGATCAGGAGCTGCCGGTGCGCACCATCCTCTGCCAGGATTTCGAGAGCAAGCGGGATCTGGTCGCCGGCATGACGACCTCGACAGGCGGCCCCGCGACCGGCCGTCCGGCGACGCCGCTCTTCCAGAAGATCCAGGACGACACCGAGGCCCGCCTCAAGCAGGTGCTGGCGCCCGAGCAGATGAAGGCGTACGAGACCTACCGGGACGCGCTGAAGGCGAAGGCGGAGCAGCCGGCGTCCTGAACGGCGCCGCGCCCGGGGCGTGGCGACGCCGCGGCTGCGGCGCCGGCCGGGGGATCAGGCCGGCGCGCCGGGCGGCTTGCGCAGCACGGACAGGTGATCGCGGTAGAGCGATCGCGCCTCGGTGAAGTCGGCGTGGGTCAGCCGCAGCTCGTTGGCGATGCGCCGGACCTCGTTGTCCTCGACCACCGAGATGTCGTCCTCGGCCGCCGAGACCGCGAACAGGCAGCGGAGCAGGCCGAGCTTCTGCTCCCGCGTCGCCAGGCGGTTGAACTCCCGCGTGACCAGGAAGTTCTCCGTCCCGCCGAAGAAGATGCTCTGCGTCTTGGCCATCTGCACCACCAGGATCGCCTGCTCGGGCGTGAGCCCTCCCTCGTGGCTGACGATGGTCTCCATGGCGCGCACCTCGGCGTCGCTGATCACCAGGTCGGCGCGCGCCACGCGGCTGAGGATGTAGGCGAAGGCGGCGACGTAGCGCGCCCGGTCCGGCTCGAGCCGGTCGAGGGTGGCGACGATCTTGCGCACCGTCTCGGTCTCGGCGGAGTCGCGCGCCGCCGTGCTTTCCTCCTCCAGCCCCAGGAACTTCAGGATCGACATGCGCTGAGTTTAGGGATCGGTCGGGGAAATTGCCAGCGCCGGGGCCGGCGTGGCGCGCCGGCCGTAGAGCGCCAGGCCGACGCCGCCGAGGATCCCGAGCGCCGCCATCGTGAGCCGCGGCGTGATCGGCTCGGAGAGGAACAGCACCCCGCCCGCCGCCGCCAGCACCGGGACCGAGAGCTGGACGGCCGCGGCGCGCGTGGTGTCGAGCCGCGCCAGCGCCGCGTACCAGGCGACGTATCCGAACCCGGACGCCACGACCCCGGAGGCCGCCGCGAGGAGCGCGCCGCGCCAGGAGAGGTGCGCGGCGCGCCAGGTGGCGAGCGCGGCGACGAGCGCGATCGGCGCCGACGCGGCGAAGCTCTGCGCGGTGGCCGCCAGCGGCTCGCCGGCGCCGCGGCCGAGGACCGAGTAGAGCCCCCAGCCGACTCCCGCCGCCGCCATCAACGCCGCGCCGCCGGGCGACGGGGCCGTCAGTCCCGGCAGGACCAGCTCCACGAACCCGGCGAGACCGGCGGCGAGACCGATCCACTGCAGGAGGCGCGGCCGCTCCCCGGAGGCGAGCGCCGCGGTCATCATGGTCGCCTGGACGGAGGCGAACAGGACGAGCGCCCCGGTCCCCGCCCCCAGGGACAGGTATGCGAACGAGAAAGCCAGCAGGTAGAGCGACAGCATCGCCGCGCGCGCCAGGCGGCCGCGCGCCACATGGCCGCGCTCCCCGCGGCCGCGTCCTCCGGGGCCGCGCCCCCCGGCGGCGTCCGACGCCTGTCGTCCGCGCGCCCGCACCCGTGTCACCCCCCAGAGCACCAGCGCCCCCGAGGCGACCCGGACCAGCGCGAAGGTCGCCGGGTCGATGGCCCCCGTCCCGAGCGCCCGCCGGCAGAGCAGCGAGTTGGCCGCGAACGCCGTCATGGCGAACAGGGTCAAGAGCGCCGTGCGCGTCACCTCGCCGCGCGCGGCACGTTCGGCGACCTGTCGCTGGTCCGCAGGCATGCTCAAGGCGGCCCCCTCCGGCCGGCATCATAGGCCACCCCCGATCCGAAAAACCGGGTTGACGCGGCCGGGTCGGGCTGCTAGATTTCATACGTCCGTTTGAAACAGATGAGCGAAATGCGAGCCACCTCGAGAGCCGTCCGCGTCCCGCCCGCCGATCGCGCCGAGCGCGACGTCTCCACGCGCACGCGGGAGCGGCTGCTGAACGCGGCGGAGATCCTGTTCGCCCGGCGCGGATACCGCGACACCTCGATCCGCGGCATCACCTCGCTCGCCGCATGCAACCTGGCCGCGGTCAATTACCATTTCGGCGGCAAGCTCGATCTCTACCGCCAGATGTTCCATCGCCGCCTGGGGGGGCTGCGCGAGCAGCGCGCCAGCGAGGTGCGGCGGGCCCTCGACGCGCTTCACGGGAAGCCCGACCTCGAGGCCTTCCTGCACGCCTTCACCACCGCCTTCCTCGAGCCGCATCTCGACGAGATCGGCGGCGGCCGGCGGCTGATGCAGTTGTTCTCGCGCGAGCTCCTGGATCCGCACCTGCCCCCGAGCACCTTGCGCCGCGAGCTGGTCCGGCCGGTGCGCGAAGGACTCATCGAGGCGATCGGTTCGATCGGTTTCGACGTCTCCGGCCGCGCCGGGCGGCGCTGCATCGAGTCGCTGGTCGCGCAGCTGGTGCACGTCGTGCGCATGCGCCAGGCGCCGCACGTGTCCGGAGCGACCGGGCGCGCCGATTTCCAGCTCGAAGGCATGATCCAGCACATCGCGCGGTTCTCGGCCGCCGGCGTGCGCGCCTGCGTGAGCGCGGAGAAGCGGCGATGATCGCGACCTGGCGGCGGCGCGCGCTGGGCGCGGCGCTTCTGGCCGCCCTCGCGGCCGCCTCCTGCGCGAACGAGATGTCTTCGCGGCGCACGGCGCCCGGGACCTCTCCCCTGCCGGCGACGCCCTGGACGCCGCCCCCCGAGCTCGCGCCCGCCACGCCGCCGCCGGGCACACCACCCGAGGGCACGGCGCCGTCGGGCACGCTTCCGCCGGGCGCGTCGCCCGCGGATGTCGCGGCGGAAGGCGCGGCCGGCAGCGCGGCGACGGCGCCCGGCATCCCGCCCGATCTCCTCGCGACCGCGGCCAACTGGACGCTGACCGATCTCCTCGACCTGGCGCTGCGCAACGCGCCGCAGACGCGCAACGCCTGGGCGCAGGCGCGCTCGGCCGCGGCGGCGCTCGGGGCGGAGAAGGGCGCCTACTACCCGACCGTGGTCGGACAGGTGAACGCCTCCCGCACCAAGGCGTCGGCGGTCGGCGGCCAGTTCACCTACCTCAACACCTCCTACGATCCGTTCCTGCAGATCAACTGGCTGCTGCTCGACTTCGGCGGCCGCAGCAACAGCGTCGAGTCGGCGCGTCAGGCCCTGATCGCCGCCGACTGGAGCCACAACGCGGCGATCCAGGACGTGGTGCTGGAGGTCCAGCAGGCGTACTACGGCTATCTCGACGCGCGCGCGCTCGAGGCGGCGGAGCGGGTCGCGGTGGAGGAAGCCACCGCGAGTCTCGACGCCGCCGAGCGGCGCCGCGCCTCCGGCGTGTCGACCATCGCCGACGTGCTGCAGGCGAAGACCAGCCTGTCGCAGGCCCAGCTGGTGCTGCAGACGGTGCAGGGACAGATCCAGACGATCCACGGCAGCCTGGCGACCGCCGTCGGCCTGCCGGCCGACACCGCGTTCGAGATCCCGCTGCCGGTCGCGGAGGTGCCCGAGGCGGAGGCCGCCGTGCAGGTTGGTCGCGTCATCGCCGAGGCGCAGGCCCGGCGTCCCGACCTGGCGGCGGCGCGCGCCCGCGTCGAGAAGGCGGCGGCCGACGTGCGCACCCAGGCGTCTCTCGACCGCCCGGTGCTGAACCTGAGCACCAACGGCGGCCGCATCTACTACAACCAGGTCTATACCGGACAGGACACCTACACGGCGTCGGTGCTGCTGACCATCCCGATCTTCAACGGCCTCACCTACCAGTACAACGTCCACAAGGCGAAGGCCGATCGCGACGCGGCCCAGGCCCAGCTCGACAGCCTGAACCAGCAGGTGACGCTCGACGTCTGGACCAGCTACTACGATCACCAGACCGCGTCGCAGCAGGTGAAGACCTCGCGCGATCTGCTCGAGAGCGCGACGCAATCGTACGAGGTGGTCGCGGCCCGCTACAAGGCGGGGGTCGGCAGCATCCTCGACCTGCTGACGGCGCAGGGCGCCCTCGATCGCGCCCGCGCGCTGGAGACCCAGGCCCGCACCGCATGGTTCGTGACCCTCGCCCGGCTGGCGCACGCCACGGGCACGCTCTGGCAGCCCGCGCCGGGCTCCGCACCCGAGACCCCCGAGGACAAGACGCCATGAGACACGCACGGACCCGCGCCGCCTGCGCCCTGGCCACTCTCCGCGTCGCGGTCACCCTCTGCGCCGCCGCCACCCTCTGCGCCGTGGTCGCCCTCTCCTGCTCGCGCGCGAACAAGGGCGCCGTGGCCCCGACGCCGGTGCCGGTGACGGTGGCGTCCGCGGTGCAGAAGGACGTGCCGGTCGAGCTGCGCGCCATCGGCACGGTCGAGGCCTACTCCACCGTCGAGGTGCGCGCGCAGGTGGGCGGCGTGCTCGAGAAGGTCTCCTTCAAGGAAGGGGACGACGTGCGGCCGGGTGATCGGCTCTTCAGCCTCGACGCGCGCCCGTACGAGGCGGCGCTCAAGTCGGCCCAGGCCGCCCTGGCGCGCGACCGGGTGCAGTCGGAGACGGCGACGCGTGATCTCGAGCGCTACGCCGATCTGGTGAAGAAGGAATACGTCACGCAGGAGGAGTACGACCGGATCCGGACCAACTCGGCCAGCCTCGAGGCGTCGGTGCAGGCCGACCAGGCGGCGGTGGAGAACGCGCAGGTGGCGCTGGAATACTGCACGATCCGCTCGCCCATCGAAGGGCGGACCGGGCAGCTCAACGTCCACGCCGGCAACGTCGTGAAGGCCAACGGCGATACGCCGCTGGTGGTCATCAACCAGCTGCGGCCGATCTACGTCGCCTTCTCGGTGCCCGAGCAGAGCCTGGCGGAGGTCCGCGCCGGGCGCGCGGCCGGGGCGCTGGACGTAGGGGTGACGCCCGCCGGGGGCGGCGACGATCCGATCACCGGCCAGGTGAGCTTCCTCGACAACACCGTCGATCGCGCCACCGGCACGCTGCGGCTGAAGGCGACCTTCGCGAACGCCACCGGGGTCCTCTGGCCGGGGCAGTTCGTCGACGTCGTCCTCAAGGTCAGCACGCGGCACGACGCCGTGCTCATCCCGTCGCGCGCCATCCAGACCGGCCAGAAGGGCACCTTCGTCTTCGTGCTCAAGCCGGACGACAGCGTCGAGGCGCGCACCGTGGTCACCGGTCCCGAGGTCGGCGGAGAGACGGTCGTCGAGCAGGGCGTCGCCTCCGGCGACCGCGTGGTCACCGACGGCCAGCTGCGCCTGGTGGACGGCACGCACATCGTCGTGAAGACGGCGGACAACGCGGGGACGCATCCGTGAACGTCGCGGAACTGTTCATCCGGCGGCCGGTCATGACGACGCTCGTCATGCTCGGCATCCTGCTGTTCGGGATCATGGCGTACAACCGCCTGCCGGTGAGCGATCTGCCGAACGTCGACTTCCCCACCATCCAGGTGACGGCGTCGCTGCCGGGCGCCAACCCCGAGACCATGGCCGCGGCGGTCGCCACGCCCCTCGAGCGGCAGTTCACCACCATCGCCGGTCTCGACAGCATGACCTCGACCAGCGCCCTGGGCGCGACGCAGATCGCGCTGCAGTTCAACCTCAGCCGGGACATCGACGCGGCGGCGCAGGACGTGAATTCCGCCATCGCCCGCGTGTCGGGGCAGCTGCCGCCCGACATGCCGACGCCGCCGAGCTATCAGAAGGTCAATCCCGCCGACTCGCCGATCCTCTACCTGGCGCTCACCTCGCCGACGCTGCCGCTCTACACACTGGACGAATACGGCGAGACGCAGATCGCGCAGCGCCTCTCGACCATCAGCGGCGTCGCGCAGGTGCAGGTCATCGGCGCGCAGAAGTACGCCGTCCGCGTGCAGGTCGATCCGCGCGCCCTGGCGTCGCGCGGCGTCGGCATCGACGAGGTCAGCCGCGCCATCCAGGCGGGCAACGTCAACCTGCCGACCGGAACCCTGTTCGGGATGCACAAGTCGTTCACCGTGGAGGCCAACGGGCAGTTGATGAACGCCGATGCCTACGGCCCGCTCATCGTCACCTACCGCAACGGCTCGCCGGTGCGGCTGGGGGAGCTGGGACGGATCATCGACAGCGTCGAGAACGACAAGACCGCCGCCTGGTTCCTGCAGCCGGGGGGCGAGCAGCGGGCGATCATCCTGGCGATCCAGCGCCAGCCGGGAACCAACACCGTCGAGGTTTCGGGCGCGGTGCAGAAGCTCCTGCCGGTGTTCCGCAAGGACCTGCCGGCGTCGGTCACGCTCAGCGTCCTGTTCGATCGCTCCGAGTCGATCCAGGCCTCGGTGCACGACGTCAAGTTCACGCTGCTCCTGACGCTGGCGCTCGTCGTTCTGGTGATTTTCCTGTTCCTGCGCAACCTGTCGGCCACGGTCATCCCGAGCCTGGCGCTGCCGATGTCGATCGTCGGCACCTTCGCGCTGATGTACGGGCTCGGCTACAGCCTCGACAACCTGTCGCTCATGGCGCTGACGCTGTCGGTCGGGTTCGTCGTCGACGACGCCATCGTCATGCTGGAAAACATCGTGCGGCACATGGAGCGCGGCACGCCCGCGTTCCAGGCGGCGCTCGAGGGCTCGAAGGAGATCGGCTTCACCATCATCTCGATGACGCTGTCGCTCGCCGCCGTCTTCATCCCGGTCCTTTTCATGGGCGGTCTCATCGGGCGGCTGTTCCACGAGTTCGCGGTCACCATCGGCACGGCAATCCTGGTGTCGGGCTTCGTGTCGCTGACCCTCACGCCGATGCTCTGCAGCCGGTTCCTCCGGCACGACGCCCACGCCGAGCATGGCCGGTTCTATCGCGGCACCGAAAAAGTCTTCCAGGTGTCGGTCGATTTCTACGGGTCGACGCTGCGCTGGTGGCTGCGTCATCGCTGGATCACGCTGTGGGGGTCGGCCGCCGTCCTGGCCGCGACCGTCGTGCTGGTGATGATCGTGCCGACGGGGTTCCTCCCGAGCGAGGACACCGGCCAGGTGCTCGCCTTCACCGAGGCGGCGGAGGGGATCGGGTTCGAGGCCCTGATCGATCACCAGAAGCAGCTCATGGCGATCGTCCAGAAGGATCCGAACGTCGAGGCGTTCATGTCGTCGGTCGGAGCGCGCGGCGGCATCAGCGCCAGCAACGCCGGGACGCTGTTCATGCGCCTCAAGCCGCGACGCGAGCGCGCCCTCTCCGCCGAGCAGTTCATCGAGGAGATCCGGCCGCAGCTCATGACGGTGCCCGGCATCCGCGCCTATCTGCAGATCCCGCCGCCGATCCGGATCGGCGGCCAGCTCACCAAGAGCCTCTACCAGTGCACCGTGCAGGGCGTCGACACCGACGAGCTGTACAAAGGCGCCCAGGCGCTCGAGGCGCGGATGCGCACCCTGCCCGGCTTCCAGGACGTCACCACCGACCTGCAGCTCAAGAACCCGCAGATCGAGATCGACCTGGCGCGCGACAAGGCGGCTGCCCTCGGAGTGACGGCGGAGCAGATCGAAGACGCCCTGTTCAACGCTTACGGAGCGCGGCAGATCTCGACGATCTATTCGCCGAACAACGAGTACAAGGTGATCCTGCAGCTCCTGCCCGAGTACCAGGCCAATCCCGCGGCGTTGTCGCTCCTCTACATCCGCTCGTCATCGGGCCAGCTCGTCCCGCTCGACGCCGTCGCCCGCGTCAGCAGGGGGCTCGGACCGCTGACGGTGAACCATCTGGGGCAGCTCCCGGCGGTGACCGTGTCGTTCAACCTCAAGCCGGGGATGTCGCTCGGCGACGCGACCCAGGCGATCGACAAGGTCGCAGCGGAGATCCTGCCGCCCACCCTCACCACGGCGTTCCAGGGCCAGGCGCAGGTCTTCCAGTCGTCGTTCCGCGGTCTCGGACTGCTGTTCGTGATGGCGATCCTGGTCATCTATCTCGTGCTCGGCATCCTGTACGAGTCGTTCATCCACCCGATCACCATCCTCTCGGCGCTGCCGTTCGCCGGGTTCGGCGCCCTCGCCACCCTGAAGATGTTCGACACCGAGCTGTCGATCTACGCCGCCGTCGGCATCATCATGCTGGTGGGGCTGGTGAAGAAGAACGGCATCATGATGGTCGACTTCGCGATCGAGGCGCGGCACAAGGAAGGCAAGAGCGCCGAGGAGGCGATCCTCGAGGCCTGCGTCGTCCGCTTCCGCCCGATCATGATGACCACGATGGCGGCCCTGATGGGGACGCTGCCGATCGCCCTGGGCGTCGGCGCCGGCGCCGAGTCACGACGGCCGCTCGGCCTGGCGGTCGTGGGCGGCCTTCTCTTCTCGCAGATGCTGACGCTGTACGCCACGCCGGTCGTCTACATCTGGATGGAGCAGTTCCAGGAGTGGCTCGGCCGCCGCGCGCATCGCCGCCGTCCGGGCGCCGGGACCGGCGCCGACGGCGAGGCGCGCAACGAGCTGCGCCACATGCCCGCCGCCTCCGCCGCGGCCCGGTTCGGCTCGCCGAGCTGAGCCTTCGGATCTCCTTCGGGGGCCGTTCTTGGCTCCGGCGCTGCACACCGCCTATGGACAACCGCCCTCGCACGCCGAGGGGATCCTCGGCCGCGGTGCCGACTCCGTCCCATAGCCCGTCGCGCGTTGATTGGCTCGCGACTGGATGAGGTAGAAAAATCCCCGCCCCGCCGCCGGTTCGATGGCGGAAGAATCCACCAGCGCCGTCACGCCGACATCGCGCGCCAGCACGGTGACCGCTCCCAGGTCGGTCTTGCTCCCCTCCGCCCGCAGAGCCTCGAGATCCCCCCGGATGACGTCGTAGCCGGTGGCGCCGGTCACCACCGGCCAGTAGAGGCGGGTGTTCTCGCCGGCGTTTTCGACGTGCATCAGAAGCGGCTCCGGTCCGTGGCTCAGGTCGTGCGGCACCAGGACCACCGCAACCGCGGTCGAGGCGTTCCCGGAGGCATCCCGGGCGAGATAGTGCAACTCGTAGGTGCGGCCGGATCCCGTTCCGGCGCGCTCGCTCCTCAGGAGGATCGACCCGTCCGGCAGACCGGGATCGGCGCCACCGATATCGCCGGTCGTGGCGCCATCTCCCGGGCCGGGGGCATCGTCCGGTTCGCTGCTCGTGACCCCGGTCAGCATCACCGTGATCGACCCGCCGCACGCGTCGGCGGTCTCCCAGTCGATGGCGACAGGCACCATCTCGTGGTTCGGCGGCCACAGGATCCCCGGGGAGGCACTGACGACGAGGCTCGGGGCCTGCGTGTCGCGGACATCCACGCGCGACGTGCAGGAGGCACGGAGACCCGCGCTGTCGGTCGCCGTGAATTGCACGGAGGTCGTGCCCAGGGGATAGGTCGCGCCCGCGTCCTCGCCGCCCGTCGTGCGATCGTTGACGATCGCCGTGATGCCGCCGCACGCGTCCACGGCCGTGGCGGCGAGCGCGACATCGGTCCCGGCCGGACCGGCGCACTCGGCGGTGATCGACGCTGGGCAGGAGACGATGGGTGGGGTCGTGTCGAGCACGGTCACGTCGGCGCGCGCTTCCACCGTCTCCCCGAAGCTGTCGCGGACCCGCAGGGCGACGTGATGCGCGCCCAGGGCCAGGCGGACTGTCAGGACCGCCCCCGACCCGAGCGGGCGCTCCCCCGCCGCCCCAGGATCCTCGACCCAGTCATAGCCGACGATGTCGCCGGCGCCTCCGGAGCCGCGGGCGGGATCGTAGGAGCCGCTGCCGTCGAGGACCACGGAGGCGCCGCCTGCGTCGGTGCACTCGGCCGTCGGCGGCACAACAGCCACCGCGACCGGCGTCGTGCTGAACAGCAGGCTCGTCTCCACGCCGCGCGTGAAGCCCAGAGACGCCTGGATCGGCGGCGTCGTGCCGTTCGTCACTTCGATCACGAGGCGATACGCCCTGTCCGGCTCGAGAGACGCGAGGTCGACCTGGTCCGGGAGCGCCGACGTGAACGGCACGCTCTCGACCAGCACCTCCTTGCCGTATTTCAGGTGGAGCCGAGCGAGGTCGAAGTCGCTGACGACGAAGTCGAACCCGCCCGAGAGCTGGCCGACACGACGCGCGCAGTAGGCCGCCGGCAGCCTCGCCCCCGCGAGACTCAGCGCGAAATCGAACCCGCCGAGGGGCGTGTCGCAGGTCCCCGGGGCGATGACGTAGTCCGCGAGGTAGTCGCCGCACCCGAGGATCGCGTCCTGATCGAACAGGTACGGCTCGCCGATGGATCCGTTCGCGAACGACAGGCCTCCCGGCGCCTGCGGATCCGGACGCCAGACGAGCGCGCAGTCGTTGGCGGTCAAAGCATCGTCGAGCTCGACCTCCGCTCCCTGTTCCCCATAAATAAGGACGTTGCCGCTCAGAGGACCGTCCTGCGGGTCGTGAATGCGCGCACGCGCGATCAGCGACGTCCCGGCCGGGACGATGGAATCGATGGCGACCTCCGGCTGGCAGGCATCCCCGGCGCCGTCATGGTTTGAATCCGCCTGGTCGGGGTTGGACACGGTCGGGCAGTTGTCGCACGAATCGCCGACGTGATCGCCGTCGCCGTCGATCTGGGTGGGGTCATAGACGTAAGGACACACGTCGCAGGCGTCGCCGAGGCCGTCGCGGTCGATGTCGTCCTGGCGCGGATTGATGAACCCCGGGCAGTTGTCGCAGACGTCGCCGACGTGGTCACCGTCGGCGTCCTCCTGACCGGGGTTGTCGGTGATCGGGCAGTTGTCCACGTCGGCGCAGAGGCCGTCGTGGTCGACGTCGTTGAGGTCGTCGCGGGGACAGGCGTCACAGGCGTCCCCGATGCCGTCGCCGTCCGTGTCCCTCTGATCCGGGTTGGCGAGGTGCGGGCAGTTGTCCTGCCGGCACGTGTTCACCGGGAAGCCGGGGTCGCCCGCGCCGTCGCCGTCGGTGTCGGTGCACGTGTCGCAGGCATCGCCGATGCCGTCACCGTCGAGGTCGCTCTGGCCGACGTTCGACACGAAGGGGCAGTTGTCCAAGGCGCAGGTGGTCGCCGGGAGTCCCGGATTCCCCCACCCGTCGTGATCGGAATCCGTGCAGGGATCGCAGGCGTCGCCGATCTTGTCTCCGTCGCTGTCCACCTGGGTGGTATCAGGGGCGGACGGACAATCGTCGCAGACGTCGCCGACGTGGTCGCCGTCCGCGTCGGCCTGGTCGGCGTTGGAGACCGTGGTGCAGTTGTCCACGGAATCGATGACCCCGTCTCCGTCGAAGTCGAGCGCGACGTCCTCCGCGGCGGCGATCGTGACGACCGGCCTTTGGGGGTCGTTGCTCGA
Source organism: Patescibacteria group bacterium (assembly GCA_035638115.1). Lineage (GTDB taxonomy): Bacteria > Acidobacteriota > Polarisedimenticolia > Gp22-AA2 > Gp22-AA2 > DASRAN01. The sequence continues at coordinate 12,668 of DASRAN010000013.1, forward strand.
GATGTTCACCTTGGTGCTGTAATGGCCGGCGTCGAGGTCGCCGGCATCCAGCGTCACGGTCAGGGTCGTCTCAGTCCCCGGGGCCAGCGCGCCGGAAGCTGGACGGACCGTGAGAAACCCTCCGGAGCAGCGCGGATCGGGCAGGAGCGCAATCCCCTGCGGGAGGCTGAGCGACCCCCCGAGCACCGTGGAGGTGTGGGACGGGAGCACGATGCGCACCAGGGAGGAGCTCTGGGTCAGGTAGAGGGCCCCCGGGATGGAATCGGCAGCGAGACCGATCGGCTGCAACAGGCCCGTCCAGCCCAGGCTCGTGGTGGAGGTCGCGATGTCGACCTGCAGGATCCTTCCCGTGTCGCGCTCTTCGACATACAGGGTACGGACGTCCTTCGACAGGGCGAGGCCCCCCACGCGCCCGCTGGCGGCTGTGAGGGTGGTGATCAGGCCCGTCGCCAGATCGATCGACGCGACCTTGCCATCGTCTCCGCCGATATAGAGACGGTCCCCGGCCGGGGAGATGGCCATCGGCCCAGGGTGAGTGAAGCCACTCGCGACGAGACTCACCGCGCCGGTGCCAAGGTCGACGAGGGAGATGACGCCGCTCGAGGACTCCGACACGTAGGCCGCGTTCCGGGTCGGATCGAGTGTCACTCCGGTCGGGTTGTGGAGGCCTGTGGCGGGCCGGGTCACGGCGCGCGTTTTCAAGTCGATGCGCGCGAGCGAACCGGCGTCGCTCTCGGCGACGTAGATCTCGTGCGTCGTGAGATTCAACGCGACGCCGTTTGGCGCGAAGAGGGCGGGGGTCACAGAACCGCGGGCGCCGCTCGGCACGCTGATGCTGACGAGGGAGTTCGTCCCGAGCTCGGTCACCAGCGCCTGCCTGATCCCGCACGTGTCCGGTGGAGAGGCGACGGCCGCGGTGAACTGCAGCGGGCCGGCACCGGTGTTCGAGATGGTGATGGTCCTGGTCGCGGCCCCGAGCCGCGGCACGATCGCCGTAATCGATTCGGGCTGGACGCCAATCGCCGGCGACGGCGCGGAGTCGCCCGTCAAATCGATCGTGACCGTACCGTGATCCGGGTCGTTGGTCGCGAGGCTGAGTCGCCCCGTCGCCGAGCCGTTTGCCGTGGGCGTGAAGGTCACGGTCACAAATGCAATCTCGCCCGGCGACAGGCTCAGCGTCGCGGGAGAGGCGGTGAACGCGGCCGCGTCGCTCGCGATCGAGGACACTCCGAGCCGATCGGTGCCGATGTTCTGGACGCGAAGCGTCAGGGCACGATGCCCGCCCAGGAGGACCGTCTTGAAGTCGAGCCGCGACGGCGTGACGGAGATCTTCCCCTGGCCGAAGACGCTCAGCGTCACGGGGATCTCGTGATCGGCGCCTGTCGGCTCATTGGTGTGAATCAGGATGCGGGCGGTGTAGAGACCGGAGGTCAGCGCGCTGGCGTCGAGGTCGGCCTGCAGATCGAGCGAGCCACCGGCCGGGACCGTGCCCGAGAGCGGGTCGACCTGGAGCCAGCCGAGGCCGGTCCCGTAGCGCGCCATGCCCATCCCGAGGATCCCCGCCGTGAAATAGACACCCGGCACCGGATAGGGCAGCCAGCCCATCCCGCCTAGAAACACCGGGAAGAACGGGATGGACAGTGTCGTCCAGGTCTGTGCGTTGATGTCGAACCGGAAGAGACTGTAGCGGCCGGCGATGAGGCCATTCGTGAAGTAGGCGGGCGACGAGGGATCGATCGCCGCTCCCTGGTACGCATCGCCTGGGACCGGCGGCATGAGCGTCCAGGTCCGTGTCGGGATGTCGTAGCGCAGGAAATCGTGCACGCCAGTGGCAGGAGTACCGAACAACCTGCCGTTGTAGTACCGCAGGCTGCCGTAGGGATTGAACGACAGGGGGGGCGGGGGGAGGCTCGTGGCCGTGCCGGTCGCGAGCTCGTACTGGATGAACGTGCTCCCGGCGATGACATAGAGGAAGCGGGCGCCGTCGCTGGCGATAATCCCCGACGCCGCGTGCAGTGGCGAGACCGCCGCCGACCAGGTGTTCGAAGCGATGTTGTAGATTCCCATCGACGCGTTCTCTGCATAGAGGGTGTAGATGTTCCCTCTGAGCAGTGCCGCCACTCCTCCGCCGCTTCCGGTGGAGCCGGGGGAAATCGGCGCGGCCGTCAGGCTCTCCCAGGTGTCGTTCGTGGCGCGATAACGGTAGAAGGCCGTGCCGCCGGCGGCCTGACCGTACAGCATCCCGGCGGCCGAGTCCTCGACCACGCAGGTCAGCGGCACCGGGCTGTCGCTCAGGAGCCTGAACGGGGACGGGGCATCGGTCGTCGTGACCTCGCCCGCGCCCTGCAGCTTGACCTCGGCGAAGAAGTCCAGCGGCCTGCCGCCGTCGTTGGCGAGGTGGATCGGCCGGATCACGCCGCTTCCGATCGCCACGGACTCGTTCAGGGAGGCCGGCGACAGCTGCGCGAGAGGCGCTGTGGCGGCCGTGCCGGTGAGCGAGACCTCCATCTCGGGCCGGTCCGGGTCATTGCTCCGGACCCGGAGGCGACCCGCGAACGTGCCGCCCGACACCGGCGCGAACGTCACCGCGATCGAGGTCTCCGCGCCTGCGGGCAGGGAGGTGGCCGATGCCACGGCACCGAAAGCGGGGTCGTCGGTCGACACCTCCGTCAGAATGAGCGGATCCGCACCGACGTTGCGTGCCGTCAGCGTGAGCGTGGCGCTCGTGCCCACGGTCAGGGTCCCGAAGTCGAGAGAGCCGATCGGGGTGCGGTACGCGAGCGTGACCTGGTGGGTGTTGACCTGGCATGAGGGGCTCACGTCCGCCGAGTTCTGGACCGTCGCCTCGATCCGGCCGTCGGCCACGAGGGCGCGCATCACCGCGACCGGTACCGGGAAGCTCCCGCGGCCGACGCCGCAGTCGAAGCCTGTGGACCCGACGGTCCCGAATCCGAATCCCTCGGCCGTCAGCGACGCCATCTCGGTCGGGGTGCGGAAATCGCCGTTCACCTGGAGGGAGAGGGTCGCGTCCACGGGTGGCGGGGCCGGCATCGTGAACACGTGGCGGGTGAGGCCGTCTATGGAGTAGTCCATCAAGGAGACGAGCGTGACCGGCGCTCCGAGCAGTGCTATGCGCGGCGCCCCGGTCACACTCAGCCGCACGGGGACCGATGTCTGCGGCTGCACTGAGTCGTTGGTGACGATCATCAGGTCGGCGCCATAGGCTCCCGCGGCGAGTCCGGTGGCGTCGACTCTCACGACGATGTCCACCTCGCCGCCCGCCGGCGCCACGCCGCTCACGGGGCCGACGTTCAGCCACGTGGAGACGGGCGTCGAGACCTGGAACGTCAGGTCCGATCCGCCTGTGTTGCGCACCGCCACCGTCGCCTGATCCGACTGCCCGGTCAGGAGCGCGAACGACAGCGACGTGGGGCCGATCTGCGCCACGGGCGGCGAGAGGCCGACGCCGCGCAGCCGGACCGCGGTATCCGGCGTGTCCGGGTCGTTTGACACGAGGTGCAGCGTTCCTTCGAGGACGCTCGCCGCCTCCGGCTGGAACCGCAGGGTCAGCTCCTGGCGGCGGCCGGGTAGCAGGCTGAAGGACGCAGGGGTGACGCCGAACTGCGATGGGATGGCGGCCGCCGAGGTCACGTTCAGAAGATCGGTTCCCCGGTTGACGACGGCGATCTTCGCCTGCGCCACGCCGCCCGTGAACAATGATCCAAAGTCCACCGGGTCGACGCCCACGGAGTACGACAGGGTCACGGTGTGGCGGTTGACGGCGCACAACGCGTCGACCTCGGGGCTGTTCTGCGCGGTGACGTGGAGCATGCCGTCGGCCGTGAGATCGTGGAGCTGCGCCGCCGTCAGATCGAACTGCGCGATCACCGGGGCGCAGCCGGCCACGACCCCGCCGCGGCTGCCGAGGACGAGCCCTCCCGCGGAAACCGTCACATACTGCTGGACGTCGCCGTAGTCGCCCTGGGCCACCAGAGCGAGCCGCCCGCCGGAGTTGGTGGGCGCGTCCACGACCAAGGCGTGTTGGGTGGTGGCGCCCGAGACGGTGTAGTCCATCACGGAGGTCACGACGATCTCCTCCGGTGCGACGGCCAGGTCGGGGACGCCGATGACGGTCAGGTCGACAGGCGCCCGGATCGCCGGGCGCGACGGATCATTGCTGGTCAGAACCAGGTCGGCGCCGTACAGACCACCGGTGAGGCCCGAAGCCTTGAGGGTGACGCTCACCGGAAGCGTGGACCCGGGCGGCACGGTGCCGGCCGCGGGAGCGACGCTCACGAACCGCGGCTCGCACCCGGCGGTCACCAGGCCCAGACCCACGACGCCCGAGAGACCGCCGGCCACCGGGGTCACCGCTCCGGTCACGAGGTCGATGGCGAACAGGCCTTCCGAAAACTGGTTCACGTAGAGCACGGCGCCCGAAGGGTCGAGCTCGATGCCGTATGGCGCGTCCAGGCCGGTTGCCAGCATCGTCATCGCGCGGGTCGCGAGATCGATCGCCAGCACGACGCCAATCCGGTCATTGGCCATGAGGAGCCGGTTCCCGGCGGGATCGAGGCGCAGCCCGCCGTACGCTCCGATCTCCGGTACCAGGACAGTCTGAAGACCGGTCGCGAGATCGATCTGCAACAGGTCGCCGCTGGACGCGTCCACCACGAACAGCGACTGCTCGTCGAGGGAGAGGGCGATCGAGGCCGGCGCTCCGAGGTCGGTCGCCACCGGGACGTGAGAGCCGTCCTGGAGAGAGATCCGCTCGACCACGCCTCTGTCGATGTCGCTGACGTACATCCGCGTCCCGGTGGAGTCGAGGGCGAGGTCGAATGGATAGGAGAAGCCCGAGGCGATCACCTCGACCTCCCGGGTCGTCGGATCGACGCGTTCGACCGTGCCTCGCCCACCGTCGCAGATGTAGACAGGGTCGCCGGCGGTCTTCGTCTGCGCCAGGGCCATGGTGGGGCTGATCAGTCCGGTCGCGACCCGGGTGATCGCCCCGGTGGCGAGGTCGACGCGATCGAGAGCGTTGGCCCAGACCTCGGTGAGGTACGCCTGCGTCGGCTGGCAGGTGTCGTCCGAGGGCGATCGGGTGGTCTCGGCGCGGAGGTCGAAGGTCAGCGCGCTGCCACCCGTGTTGACGATCTCCGCCGTCCGGGTGATCGAAGTGTTGCCGGACAACGTCTCGCTGAACGACGCGGGGGTGAATGCAGCCGCTGACGGCGTGACGCCCTCCCCCCGGAGCGGCACGTCGACCGTCGGCGTGTCGGGATCGTCGCTCACGATACGCAGCGTGCCGGAGTACGCGCCGATGTCCGGCGGCGAGAACGTCAGGTCGATCGAGAGCGCGGCCCCTGGAGGCACCGTCGCGGAGATGGGCGACGGCGAGAACACCGGGGCGTCGGAAGCGATCGACGCGACGTGCAGCGCCACGGTGCCCTGATTCCTCAGTGAGAGCGTGCGCACAGTGTCCGCGCCGGCGAACCCCGCCCCGAAATCGAGCGGGTTCAGCGGGCTCGAATAACTGATCCGGACGGTGTGCTGGTCGAGCTGGCAGATGAACTGGACGGCGGAGCTGTTCCGCACCGTGGCGTCGACGCGGCCGTCGGCCGCGAATCGTGCCATCTGGTCCGCGGGGACGTGGAACGAGCCGGCCGCGGGCGTGCAGTCCTCCTCGATGGGCCCCACGGTGCCGATCGTCTCGCCCTCGACCACGAGCGTCGCGAACTTGCCTTGGAGCAGGCCGTAGTCCCCGTCGGCGATCAGCGACAACGTCGCGTCGCCGGCGAAGGGGGCGGGAAGGACGAGGGAGTGCGTGGTCGTGGCGCCGTTCGACTCGAAGGACTGCACCGACGTCACGCTGACCGTCGGGCCGTCGAGATGGATGGCCGGGGCGTCGACCACGGCGAGGCGGACGGGGACGTCCACTTCGCGGGCGACAGCGTCATCGGTGGTGATGACCAGCTCGGCCGTGTACACGCCACCCGTCAGGCCCAGCGTATTCAGGTGGACAGTGGCGTCGATCGAGCCCTGCGGCGGCACCACGCCCGATGCATCGTCCAGCTTGACGAACCCGGGGACCGTGCTCAGGCGGGCGAATTGCACCCCCTCCTCGCCCTCAACGATGTAGATCCCAGGGCTGATCCCGTTCTGCCAGGCGATCCCACCGTCGTTGGCGGTGAACGGCAGCGTCGAGACCGTCCAGGTTCGGCGATCGATCGAGTAGCGGTAGAGGTTGCTGCCGTCATAGGTGCCGTAGGCGACGTACTCGCGATTGAACGGGTCGATCGCCGCCCCGAGCACCGTCCCGTCGGGCACGCGCGGGAGCGTCTCCCAAAGGCCGGAGGCGACGTCATAGCGCGCGAACCCCGACGCGCCGTTGCCCGCGGTCCCGTAGACGCCGCCGTCGAAGTAGACCAGCCCGCCCCAGCGATCGAACACCATCGGAGGCGACGCCAGGTTCTCGGTCGTGCCGATCGCAGGGTCGAGCCTCATGAACAGGCGACCCACCACCAGGTACAGCCAGCGCGTCCCATCGCTTGCGATGTTCGCGGTTCCCGTGGCGAGCGGCTGTGGCCGCAGGGACCAGCTCGATGTGGCGATATCGAACACTCCCATCCACGTGGCGTTCTCGGTGTAGGACGTGTAGATCCGCCCGTTGAGCATCGCGGCGCCGCCATTGTTTCCCGAGAAGATCGCCGCTGCAGGCAGGGCCTCCCATTGCCGCGTGATCTGACGGTAACGGTAGAAGCCGGTCCCCTGGTTCTGCTGCGCATACACCAGGCCCGAGTCCGGATCGCCGGCCACGCAGGTCAGCGGGGCGGGGCTGTCGGGAAGCATCTCGAAGTCCGCCGAGGAGGTCTCGAAACGCGCCGCCGGCGGCGCAATCCCGCCACCCGGGTCGCCCGGCGGGTCCGACGCCCTCGTCCCGGCGGAGGACGGGGCGCCCGGGATCCCGGGGAACGGGGGCGGCGTGTCGGGTGCGCGGTTTCCGTGAGCGAGGGGACCCTGGGAGAGCCCGCGATACTCCACCGTCGTGACCGCGGGGGTCGCCCGCACCTGGATGTGGTACTGCAGGGGCGTCGCCCCGTCGTTATGCAGCCCGAGGGTGCGTGTCTCGGACTTCCCGGCGCGCAGCGTTTCGGTGAAGAACGACGGAGTGATGCGCAGCACCGGCGTCGGCAATGCCGTCCCCTGGAGCGGCACGAGGAGGTGGCCGCCGTTCGACGCGTTGCTGTCGATCGCCAGGCTGCCGCTCAAGGAGCCGGCGACGGACGGCGCCCAGAGGAGATGCACCGCGATCGAGGCTCCCGGATCGAGCGTCAACGCATCGGGGTCGGCGACGAGCGCCGGGGCGGCGATCGACGTAATGTCGAGCACCCGCGAGCCGGAGTTGGTGAGCGTCAGAATCCGATCCGCCGCGGTCCCCGCGAAAAGGGTTCCGAAGCTCAGGGGGCTCGGGCTCGCCTGGATTGCGGCCGCGCCAATCACTGTCAGCGTCACGGCGTGCGCGACCTCGGGGCGATCGGGATCGTTGCAATCAATCTGAAGGAGCCCGGGGTAGACGCCGCTGTCGAGCCCCGAGGCGTTGATCGACACGGCCACCTGGGTCCTCTCGCCGCTCCCCAGGCGGCCCGAGCCCGGCGAGACCGCCAGCCACTGGGGAGTGGTCGGGTCGGTGCTGTCGATCCAGGAATACCCATAGCCGTCGGGCCCGCCCCGCGTGATCGTCGCGGACGCCGCCTGGCGCGAACCGATCACGCCCGTGGCCCGCTCCGTCGAAGGCGCGGGCGGCGCGGCGGTTCGCATCCCGGTCAGAGGCGTCGGGATCCGCCAGTCGAGCGTGCCCGGCCCGTCGTTGCGCACCTCCAGGGCCGCCGTGGCCGTCTGTCCCGACAGAAGCGTGAAATCGAAGGACGGCGGCGAGGTCCCGATCACCGGCGGCTGCAGCGTCGTCGCGGACGGCGAGTTCGAAAGCGCGCCTGTGTTGTTCCATTGGTCGTGCGCTTCGATGGCAAACCAGTACGTTGTGGCGGCGGCCAGCCCGGTGACCTCCAGGGTCTCCGTCGTCCCGGCCGCCGCGGGGGTGGGCGTCTCTTCGAACCGCGTGGCGGCGGCGAATCCCGCGTCGTCAGCGATCGGCGTGGTGGCCCATCGCAGGTCGTACGACGCCGCGCGGCCCGTCGCCCCGTCGTCGCCCGGCGCGCTCCACGACAGCACCACCGTGTTGCTTGTGCTCTCGACGATGTTCAGGTCGAGGATAGGATCGGGCGGGAGCGTGTCGGGGCTGCTCACCGTCCGGAACGCATTCAGCCGGCCGGAGGCGACCAGGCCGGTCACTCCGGGGATCCGATCGGCCTGATCCATGAGGCGCTTGCGCACCTCGACGGCGCTCAGGCCGGGCGCGACCGAGCGGAGGAGAGCCGCAACGCCTGAGACAAGCGGCGTCGCCATCGAGGTGCCGGACAGCTTTCCGTAGGCCTCGCCGGGCAGCGTGCTCAGAATGTCGACGCCGGGCGCGGCGATGCCGACCGTGAGAGGCCCATAGTTCGAGAAGACTGCCAGCCGATCGTTCCGATCGGTGGCCGCCACGGCGATCTCGTTGGGGGCATCGTAGGAGGCCGGAAAGAACCTCCTGACGTCGTTGTTGCTGGCGAGATTCCCCGCCGCGGCCACGAACAGGATCTGCCGCTCGCCCGCCATATCGATGGCGTCGAGGAGGGCCTGCGAGAATCCCGCGCCGCCCCACGAGTTGCTGTCGATGCTCGCCCCGTTGCGGGTCGCGTACTCCACCGCCGCGATGGCGTCCGCGGTGGTACCCGAGCCGTCCGCCCCGAGGAACTTGATCGGCATGAGGCGCACGTTCCACGCCACACCGGCCACCCCGAGGCCGTTGTTCCCCGCGGCGGCGATGATCCCGGCGACGTGCGTTCCGTGCCGGTGGTCGTCCATCGGGTCGTTGTCGTCGTTGAAGAAATCCCAGCCGTGCACGTCGTCGACGTACCCGTTGCCGTCGTCGTCGATCCCATTGCCGGGAATCTCCCCAGGGTTGGTCCAGATGCTGCCGGACAGGTCGGGGTGCGTGTAATCGATGCCGGTATCAATCACCGCCACCACGATGGCCGGGTCGCCGACGGTGACGTCCCACGCGCTGGTAGCGCGGATGTCGGCTCCCGTCGTGCCTCCGTTCTGACCGGTGTTCAGGAGGGAGTATTGCTGCGGGAAAAAGGGATCGTTCGGGAGGAGATCGACCGAGACGCGGTAGTTCGGCTCGGCATACTCGACCTTGGGGTTGGCTTTCAGGCGCTCGAGAACGTCCTGCGTCGCCACGCCGCGGCCGAGACGCCACTGCTCGGCGCCGCTGCGGAAGGCGCGTCGCCGGGTGGCCCCCTCGCGCCCGCGGGCCGCGTCGCGATCGTGCGCGGCCACGCCGTGGCGGAACTTCACGATCACTTCGCCTTCGACATAGGTGAGTCCGGAGCCCGAGGCGGGAGGCGCCGCCGCCGGACCGGCGGTGCCCGTGGCCAAGGCCACGAGGCCTGCGGCGATGAACAGAACCACAGCGCGTCCGGCGCGGAATCGCGTTGTGACCCGTCGCATGATGACCTGGCGCTTTCCGCGGCGATGCGCACCCAGACTGGCCCGGGGTCGAGCACTTGCGTTTGCGGTGGCGTAAACAAAGGATACTACGAATGAGGGCCGTTCCCCGCACTGGACGGACTCTTCCCACGGCCCTTTCACTCAGCTTATACTTCCTGCGCGCCGCCACCCGATGAACCCCGGAATGCCATGAGCCCACGTCCGCGATGAGCCACCCTATCTCAATCGACCGGCGGCGCCTCGCCGCCGCCACCGAAGCCGAGAAGCTCCGCTTCGAGAAGGACCACCCGCGCTCGCGCGCGCTCTTCGAGCGCGCCCGCGGCAGCCTGCTCGGCGGCGTGCCGATGAACTGGATGGTGCGCTGGCCGGGCGCTTTCCCGATCTTCGTGCGCGATGGGCACGGCCCGCGCTTCACCGACGTCGACGGCCGCGAGTATCTCGACTTCTGTCTCGGCGACACCGGCGCGATGACCGGACACGCGCCGGCCGCCGCGGCGGACGCGGTCGCGGCGCGCATGCGCGCCGGCGCCACCTTCATGCTCCCGACCGAGGACGCGATTTTCGTCGGCGAAGAGCTGCGGCGGCGCTTCGGTCTGCCTTCGTGGCAGATGGCCCTGACCGCCACCGACGCCAACCGGTTCGCGATCCGCCTGAGCCGGCACGTCACCGGGCGGCCGAAGATTCTCGTGTTCAACGGCTGCTACCACGGCACCGTCGACGAGACCTTCATCGTCCTCGAGGACGGCCGCGCGCGATCCCGCCCCGGCAACATCGGGCCTCCCGTGGATCCGTCGGTCACGACCAAGGTGATCGAGTTCAACGACGTCGCGGCGCTCGAGGCGGCGCTCCAGCCGGGCGACGTCGCCTGCGTCCTCGCCGAGCCGGCGATGACCAACATCGGCATCGTGCTGCCCGACCCCGGTTATCACGCGGCGCTCCGGGACCTGACCCGGCGGGCCGGCACGCATCTGATCATCGACGAGACGCACACCATCTGCTGCGGCCCGGGCGGCTACACGCGGGAGCACGGTCTCGAGCCCGACATGCTCACCCTCGGCAAGCCGATCGCGTCGGGCGTCCCGGCCGCCGTCTACGGAGTCACCGAGGACCTGGCGCGGCGGATCACGCCGCTCATCCGCGCCGAGGAGTCGGACGCCGGCGGCATCGGCGGCACGCTGGCGGGGAACGCGCTGTCTCTCGCCGCCATGCGCGCCACCCTCGAATCGGTGCTGACCGCGGACGCGTTCGCGCGCACCATTCCGCTGGCGCGCCGCTGGGCCGCTGGGGTGGCCGGCGCGATTCGCGAGACCGGCCTGCCGTGGCACGTGACCGACCTCGGCTGCCGCGCCGAGTACTGGTTCAGCGACCACCCGCCGAAAAACGGCGGCGAGGCGGGCCGCGGCATCGACCACGACCTCGATCTCTACATGCACCTCGCGGCTCTCAACCGCGGCATCCTGATGACTCCCTTCCACAACATGGCGCTCATCGCCCCCGGCACGACCGAGGCCGACGTCGACGCCCACACCCGAGCGTTCAGGGAGAGCGTCGCGGCGATTGTCGGGTAGGGTGGTCCGGAGGGCCGGGGCCCGTCGGCGCGATCAGCTCGACGCGGCCTGATCCGCCCCATGCAGCCGCCGCGCCGCGGGATACGGATAGATGTCGACGATCTCCCCGCGCTGAAGCTGCTCCTGCATCCGGTGCCAGAACGGCACCGACAGCAGGTCGGCGTGGTGCTTCAGGAAGGTCTCCAGCAGATCGCCCTTGAGCCCGAGAAACGATCTGAACTCCTCGGGGAAGATGTCGCGCTCGCCGACGTGGAACCAGGGCTCGGCTCCGCCGTCCTCCCAGTCGTCGCGCGGCTCGGGCAGGATCCGGAAGTGGCAGTCGGTCAGGCGGCAGAGCTCTTCGTAGTCGTAGAAGATGAGCCGCCCGTGACGTGACACGCCGAAGTTCTTCAAAAGCATGTCGCCGGGAAAGATGTTGGTCGCCGCGAGGTCCTTGAGGACCTGCCCGTAATCGACCACCGCGGCGCGCGCCTCGGCGGGTCCCGCCTCGCGCAGGTAGACGTCGAGCGGCCGCAGGCGCCGCTCGGTGTACAGGTGCGTGATCACCACCCGCCCGTCGCGCACCGCCACCCGCTCCGACGCCTGCGCCAGCAGCTCGACGAGAAGCGGCTCGGCGAAACGGCGCACGTCGAACACCAGGTGCTCGAACTCCTGCGCGTCGACCAGGCGCCCGGCGCGGTCGTGGCGGAAGACGAGGCGGTACTTGTCGCGCACCTCCTCGTGCGTGACGGTCTTCGGCGGCTCGAAGCGGTCGCGGATCACCTTGAAGACGACGTCGAAGCCGGGAAGCGTGAAGACGCACATCACCATGCCACGCTGCCCGGGGGCGAACTCGAAATGGTCGTCGGTGGTCGCCAGCCGGTGCAGGAGCGATCGGTACAGCTCGGTCTTGCCGTGCTTGTTGAAGCCGATGGCGGCGTACAGCTCGGAGACCGGCTTGAGCGGCATGATCGAGAGCAGCCAGTCGACCATCTCGCCCGGTCGATCCATCTCGACGAAGAAGTACGAGCGCGCGAAGGAGAAGACGATGCTCACCTCGTCGGCGCTGGTCAGCACGGCGTCGACCACGACCCGGCCCCCGGGATTGGTCAGCGCCACGACCAGCGGCACGGTGCTCCCGGCGGCGCGCACCTGGCCGACCAGGTAGGCCCCCTTGTTGCGGTAGAAGACCGAGCCCGACAGCTCGATGCTCTCCACCGCCCGGCCCTCGAGCTGAGCGGTCACGACCTGCGCCAGGAGCCGGCTGTCGCCGTCGAGATCGTCGTAGCCGCCGGCGAACGGGAACTGCATCAGGAGGCGCCGCGTCATGTCGGGCAGCGACCCGGCCGGCCGGAAGACGACGGTGTGGCTCCAGGGAGGCTCGTGCCGCAGGCGCGACGCCGCCGGGGCCACGAACTCGATGCCGGGATCGACGCCGATGGTGTGGAAGATCCGGCGCGCGAAGGAATTGAAGAAGGTCTCGGCCAGCTCGGCGTCGGCGCGGCCGGCGATCAGCGTCTCGTAGGCGGTGCGCACCGCCGTCCAGGTCGGCCGGTCCTCGAGCCGCGACCCGAGCAGGGCGAACAGCCGCCCGAGCCCCTCGTCCACCACCTCGCCGTAGAGGTCCAGACGCGCGACCGAGTCCTGCTGCGCGCCGGCCCAGTCGCGCTCCTCGAACCGCCGCCGCGCCCGGCACGTCAGCGTCCCGAACCGGTCCCGGTACGACTGGAAGGCGCCGGCGATGATGGAGGCGCCTTCCGCGTCCGGCGCGTCCGGCTGATCGCGGGGCTCCGGCATCAGAACTGGTGCGCCTCGGTCGAGTCGTCGAGGGCCAGGGTCGAGGCGTCA
>DASRAN010000014.1:0-18353 GCA_035638115.1 Patescibacteria group bacterium
CCGCCGCTCGAGCTGCACGCTGGCCTCCTGGAGCGCCTTCTGCGCGCGTTTCAGCTCGTCGACATCGACCGCCGTCCCGAGCCAGCGCAGGATCGGCCCGCCGGCGTCGCGGATCGGGTTCATGCGCGACACCAGCCAGCGATATGAGCCGTCGGCGGTCCGGACGCGGAACTCGTTGGTCATCGGCAGACCGGTCCGCACCGAGTGCAGCAGCAGCGCGGTGGCGGCATCGACGTCCTCCGGATGGATGACCCGCGTCCACATGAACCCCTCGAGCGAGCGCGGCTCGACGCCGAGCAGGTCGTGCGCCCGCCGGTTCACGTAGTCGCACCAGCCGTCCGGCCGCAGCGTGAAGAGGATGTCGGGGACCGTCTCCGCCATGGCGCGGAAACGCTCCTCGCTGGCGCGCAGCTCCTCCTGCGCGGCCTTGCGGTCGGTCACGTCGCGGGCGAACCCGCAGTGGAACTGCGTGCCGTCGACTTCGACGCAGTTCACCGAGATCTCGACCGGGAACTCGCGGCTGTCCCGGGTCCGCAGGCGCGTTTCGAAGACCCGCGAGCCGCGCCGGGCGATCTCCTCCCAGCGGACGTCCCATTCGTCGGCGCGCAGCTCGATGTCGAAGTCGAAGACGTTCCTGCGCAGCAGCTCGTCGCGGCCGTACCCGAGGGTGCGGCACAAGGCGTCGTTGACATAGGTGAAGCGGCCGTCGCGCGCCACCCAGAAGGCCATGTCGCCGATCCGGTCGAGGACCATCTGGGCGCGGAGCAGAGCGGCCTCGGTCGCCTTGGCGGTGGTGATGTCGCGCACGCTGCCGCGCCGTCCGAGAAAACCGCCCTGTGGGTCGAACAGCGGGTGACAGCGGTGCTCCATCCAGCGCAGCTCCCCGCCGGGGAGCACGATGCGATAGACCAGATCTCCCCACTCGCCGACCGATCGGACCATGGCGTTGTGATGGTCCATGACCGCCGGGAGATCGTCGGGGTGCACCAGCCTGGAGTCGGCCAGCGAGTCCTGCATCAGCGTCTCCACCGGGATGCCGGTGACCCGCAGGGAGGACGGGGAGCAGTAGATGAAGTCGCCGTTCGGGCTCGACCAGTACTCCCAGTCGTGGGAGCTGTCCGCCACCATGCGGTGGATCGCGGCGGGGTCGGGCCGGGCGGGCGCGGGCGCGTCGGCGCCGGGTCCGGGCGGTGCGGGGGAGTCGGAGTCGCGCTTGCCCATGCGGAGGCCTTTCTCGTCAGGGAGATTCAACGCCGGAGCAGGCCGAAAGGTCAAGCGCGGTCGGGGGCCGGTCCCGGGCGGGAGCGGGCGATGCGGCGCACGCAGGCGCGCTATCATCCCGGGACCAGCGCGGAGGAGCTCCGATGGACGAGACGAGAAGCGGCCACATGACGGCGGAGGAGTTCCGCCGCCACGGCCGCGCCGTGATCGACTGGATCGCCGACTACTACGAGCGGATCGAGACGCTGCCGGTCCTCAGCCGGGCGCAGCCCGGCCAGGTGCGCGCGCAGCTGCCGCCCGCGCCGCCGGAGCAGGGGGAGCCGTTCGATCGCCTGCTCGCCGACGTCGAGCGCGTCATCCTGCCCGGGATCACCCACTGGCAGTCGCCCAGCTTCTTCGCCTACTTCCCCGCCAACGCCTCGGGACCGGCGATCCTCGGCGACCTGCTGTCGTCGGGTCTCGGCGTCCAGGGGATGCTCTGGGCGACCAGCCCCGCCTGCACCGAGCTCGAGACGCACGTCCTCGACTGGCTCTGCGGGATGCTCGGTCTCCCGGATCGCTTTCTGTCGACCGGCCAGGGTGGTGGCGTCATCCAGGACACCGCGTCGAGCGCCGTGCTCTGCGCCGTCCTGGCGGCGCGCGAACGGGCCAGCGGCTTCCGCGTCAACGAGGAGGGCGCGGACGGCCGGATGGTCGCCTACGCCTCCGGTCAGGCGCATTCGTCGACCGAGAAGGCGGTCTGCGTCGCCGGGCTCGGCCGCAGGAATCTGAGAACGGTCGAGGTCGACGCGCGATTCGCCATGCGCCCCGACGCTCTGGGGCAGGCGATCCGCCAGGACCGCGCCGCGGGCCGCAGGCCGTTCTTCGTGACCGCCACCGTCGGCTCGACCGCGTCCGGGGCGATCGACCCGCTGCCGGAGATCGCGCGGATCTGCCGGGCCGAGGATCTCTGGCTGCACGTCGACGCCGCCATGGCCGGGACCGCGGCGCTCTGTCCGGAGCTGCGATCGATCCACGAGGGTCTCGAAACCGCCGACAGCTACTGCTTCAACCCGCACAAGTGGATGCTCACGAACTTCGACTGCGACGCGTTCTACGTGGCCGACCGGGCGGCGCTCATCCGCACGCTGAGCATCCTCCCCGAGTACCTCAAGAACCGGGCGACCGAGTCGGGCGCGGTGTTCGACTACCGCGACTGGCACGTGCCGCTCGGACGGCGCTTCCGGGCGCTCAAGCTCTGGTTCGTGATCCGGCACTACGGCGTCGAGGGTCTGCGCGCCCTGGTGCGGCGGCACGTCGCGCTGGCGCGCGAGTTCGCCACGTGGGTGGAGGCGTCGCCCGACTTCGAGCTGGCCGCACCCGCGCCGCTGAACCTGGTGACCTTCCGGCACCGCGGCGACGACGAGCTCAACCGCCGGCTGCTCGACCGGCTCAACGCCGGCGGGCGGCTGTATCTCAGCCACGCGGTGCTCGACGGGCGGTACACGCTGCGGATGTCGATCGGGCAGGCTCGGACCGAGCGGCGCCACGTGGCCGCCGCCTGGGAGACGATCAGGGAGACCGCATCCATGATCGCGGCCGAGGCCGGGAGCGGTTAGAATGAGCCCCTCACCGGCGGGGTGGATGGCGATCCGGCTGACGGTCCTCGGAAGCGGCAGTGGCGGCAACGCGACCCTCATCGAAGGAGGAGGGGTGCGGATTCTCTTGGACGCCGGCTTCTCCTGCCGCAGGCTGGTGCAGCGCCTGCGCTTCGTCGGCTGCGAGCCAGACACCATCGACGCGCTCCTCATCACCCACGAGCACGCCGACCACGTCGCCGGGGCGGCGCGCTTCTCCCTTTCGTTCGAGGCCCCCATCTGGTGCACGCGGGGGACGGCGCGGGCGGCCGGGTTCGAGCGGGACGGTCTCGACGTGCGGCCGGTCGCGGCGGGTCAGGCGTTCGCGATCGGCGATCTCGCGGTGCGGCCGTTCGCCGTGCCGCACGACGCCGCCGAGACCGTCGGATTCGTCCTCGAGGCCGGACGCAGCCGGCTCGGCTACGCCACCGACCTGGGGCACGGCCCCGACTCGGTGCGCGAGCAGCTCGCCGAGTGCGACCTGCTCGTTCTGGAATCGAACCACGACGTCGATCTGGTGCGGGGCGGGCCTTATCCCGAAGCCCTCAAGACGCGCATCCTGTCGCGTCACGGGCACCTCGACAACCAGAGCGCCGCCGATCTGCTGTGCGCGGTGGCGGGGGGCCGGACCCGGACCGTCGTGCTGGCCCATCTGAGCGAGACCAACAACCGCCCGTCGCTCGCCCTCGAGGCGGCGGGCCGCCGCCTGGCCGCGGGGGGCGCCGCGCCGCGTCTCCATGCCGCGGCGCAGGCGACCCCCTCGCCCTGGTTCGAGGCATGAGGACCGGACGCCGCGCCGGCGGGAGACCCCGATGATTCCGCGCTACAGCCGCCCGGCCATGACCCGCGTCTGGGACGAGACCAGCAAGTTCGACCGCTGGCTCAAGGTCGAGCTGGCGGTCACCGACGCGCTGGCCGCCGCGGGGCGCGTCCCGAAGGAGGCCGCCGCGGTCATCCGGGCCCGCGCCGGGTTCGACCTGGCCCGCATCCAGGAGATCGAGGCGACCGTGCAGCACGACGTGATCGCCTTCCTGACCAGTGTGGCGGAGAAGGTCGGCCCCGAGTCGCGCTTCGTCCACCTCGGTTTGACCAGCAACGACGTGGTCGACACGGCGCAGGCGCTGCAGATCGTCGAGTCGGTCGACCTGCTGCTCGCCGGTCTCGAAGGGCTGCGGCGGGCGGTGGAGGCGCGCGCCTTCGAGCACAAGGCCACGCCGATGATCGGGCGGACGCACGGCATGCACGCGGAGCCCATCACGTTCGGATTGAAGCTGGCGCTCTGGCACGACCAGATCCGCCGCGACATCGAGCGGATCACGGCGGCGCGCGGCCGGCTGGCGGTCGGCAAGCTGTCGGGAGCGGTCGGCACGTACGCGCACCTCGGGCCGGAGATCGAGGCGGCGGCGCTCGGCGCGCTCGGCCTGACACCCGTGCCGATCGCCTCGCAGGTCATCCAGCGCGACCGCCACGCGGAGCTGCTGGCGGCGATCGCGCTGGCGGCGACGACCATCGAGACCTGCGCCATGGAGATCCGCCACCTGCAGCGCTCCGAGGTGGGGGAGGTGGAGGAGCCGTTCGCGAAGGGCCAGAAGGGATCGTCCGCCATGCCGCACAAGAAGAACCCCGTCGGATCCGAGCAGATGGCGGGGCTGGCGCGGCTGATCCGCGGATACATGCTGGCGGCGTTCGAGAACGTGCCGCTCTGGCACGAGCGCGACATCTCCCACTCCTCGGCCGAGCGCGTCCTGCTGCCGGACTCCGCCATCCTGCTCGACTACATGCTCGACCGCTTCACGCGGATCGTCTCCGGCATGGTGGTCGACCCGGTGGCCATGCGCCGCAACCTGAACGCCTCGGGCGGCCTCATCTACTCCGGCAACGTCCTGCTGGCGCTGGCGGAGAAAGGGGTGACGCGCGAGCAGGCGTACGAGTGGGTGCAGGCGGCGGCGATGCGCGCCCGCAAGGAGGGCGCCGACTTCAGGAGCCTGCTGGAGAGCGACCCGCACGTGTCCGCGGCGCTCGGCGGGCGGGAACTGGCGCGCTGCTTCGATCTCGACTGGCAGCTCCGGCACGTGGACGATCTGTTCCGGCGCGTCTTCGGGCGCGCGTGAGCGGGCGGCGCCGGCGCGCGGGCCGCGGCCCGGCGGGACGGGCGGCGGACGCTGTGCTATCCTTCGATCCTTCCAGTGCGGAGGCCGATTCTTGAAGGCTCGCATCTACGTCACGCTGAAGCGGGGGGTCCTCGACCCGCAGGGGAAGGCGGTCTGCACCGGTCTGCACCAGCTGGGATACCGCGAGGTGACGGACGTGCGGATCGGCAAATACATGGAGGTCAGCCTCGGCGGGCTGCCGCGCCAGGAGGCGGAGAAGCGGCTGCAGGCGATGTGCGAGAAGCTCCTGGCCAACCCGGTGATCGAGGACTACCGGTTCGAATTCCTGGACGAGTGAAGGGCGGGCGGTGAAGTTCGGGATCGTCGTCTTCCCCGGCTCCAATTGTGAGCACGACGTCTATCACGTGGCCAAGCACGTCCTCGGCCACGACGCGGCCTTCCTCTGGCACAAGGACACGGCGTTCGCGGGGATCGATTGCGTGGTCCTGCCGGGCGGATTCGCCCACGGCGACTACCTGCGCTGCGGCGCGATGGCGCGCTTCTCGCCGATCATGGGGGCCGTGAAGCAGTTCGCCGAGCGCGGCGGCATGGTGCTCGGCATCTGCAACGGGTTCCAGATCCTGACCGAGGCGGGCCTCCTGCCGGGGGCCCTGGTGCGCAACGCCGGCTTGCGCTACGTCTGTCGCGACGTGCATCTCCGGGCCGAGCGCCAGGACACGCCGTTCACGGCGCGCATCAAGCCGGGGACGGTGCTGCGCATCCCGATCGGCCACGGTGAAGGGTGCTACTTCGCGCCGGACGCCGTCCTGCAGGAGATCGAGAAGAAGCGTCTCGTCGTGTTCCGCTACTGCGACGAGGCGGGCGAGATCACCGCCGCCGGGAACCCGAACGGATCGCTGCACGGCATCGCGGGTGTGTGCAACGAGAAGGGGAACGTGCTGGGGCTGATGCCGCATCCGGACCGCTGCGCCGAGGAGGTCCTCGGCAACGCCGACGGCCGGCGTCTGTTCGACTCCGCCGTGCACGCCTGGCAGCAGGCGCGCAGGAACCGCCTGTGAGGGCCGGCGCGACGCCCCGCGAGCCGGAGGTCACGCTCCGTCTGGCCCTCGAAGAGGGGATGACCGAGGAGGAGTACGGGCGGGCGGTCGCGCTGCTGGGCCGGACGCCGACCTGGACCGAGCTCGGCATCGTCGCCGTGATGTGGTCGGAGCACTGCTCCTACAAGAGCAGCCGCGTCCACCTCAAGCGGCTGCCGACCGAGGGGGCGGCCGTCCTGCAGGGGCCGGGCGAGAACGCCGGCGTCGTCGACGTCGGCGACGGCATCGCCGTGGTCTTCAAGATGGAGAGCCACAACCATCCGTCGTTCGTCGAGCCGCACCAGGGCGCGGCGACCGGGGTGGGCGGCATCCTGCGCGACATCTTCACCATGGGCGCCCGGCCGATCGCCTCGCTCGACTCGCTGCGCTTCGGCTCGCCGGACGCGCCGCGCATGCCGTACCTGGTGTCGGGCGTGGTCTCCGGGATCGCGGGCTACGGCAACTGCATCGGCGTGCCGACGGTGGGCGGCGACCTCTACTTCCATCCGTCCTACAACGACAACATCCTGGTGAACGTCTTCAGCCTCGGGATCGCGCGCGCCGAGAAAATCCACAAAGGCGCCGCGACCGGCGAGGGCAACCCGGTGATCTACGTCGGGTCGCGCACCGGCCGCGACGGCATCCACGGCGCCAGCCTGCTGGCCTCGGCGACGTTCGAGGCGGAGTCGGAATCGAAGCGCCCGACCGTGCAGGTGGGCGATCCGTTCACCGAGAAGCTCCTGCTCGAGGCCTGTCTCGAGGCGATGAAGACGCGCGGTCTGATCGTCGGCATCCAGGACATGGGCGCGGCGGGGCTGACCTGCTCGACCCTCGAGATGGCGGCGCGCGGCGGCTCCGGCATGGACATCGACCTCGAGCGGGTGCCGCTGCGGGAAGCGGGCATGACCCCGTACGAGATCATGCTTTCCGAGTCGCAGGAGCGGATGCTGCTCGTGGCGACCCCCGAGAGCGAAGGCCGCGTGCGCGCCCTGTTCGAGAAGTGGGACCTCGAGGCGCAGGTGGTCGGACGCGTCACCGGCGACGGCCGGGTGCGCATCCGCTGGAAGGGGACCACGGTCGCTGATCTGCCGGCCGCCGCGGTCGCCGACGAGGCGCCGCGCTACGAGCGCCCGGAGACGCGGCCCGCCTGGCTCGACGCCGCGCAGCGCCTGGCGCTCGAGCGCGTCCCCGAGCCCGGCGATCCCGGCGCCGTGCTGACGCGCCTGATGACCTCGGCCAACCTCTGCTCCCGCGAGTCGGTCTACCAGACCTACGACCACATGGTGCGGACCAACACCGTCGTGCGGCCGGGCTCGGACGCCGCGGTGATCCGGCTGAAGGGGAGCGCCAAGGCGCTGGCGATGACCTCCGACTCCAATCCGCGTTACTGCTATCTCGATCCGGAAGAGGGGGCGAAGCTGGCGGTGGCCGAGGCAGCGCGCAACCTGGCGTGCGCCGGCGCGACGCCCCTGGGCACCACCGACTGCCTGAACTTCGGCAACCCGGAGCGTCCCGAGATCATGTGGCAGTTCGCGCGCTCGATCGACGGCATCGCCGCCGCCTGCCGGGCCCTGGAGGCGCCGATCATCGGCGGGAACGTGTCGTTCTACAACGAGACGGCCGGGAAGGCGATCCACCCGACGCCGATGATCGCCATGGTCGGTCTGATCGAAGACGCGCGGGCGGCCTTGACCCAGTGGTTCCGTCGCGCCGGGGACGTGATCGTCCTGCTCGGCGAGCCGCAGGGGGACCTGGCGGCGAGCGAATACCTCGCCGTGGTCCACGGGCTCGAAGCCGGCCGGCCGGCGCCGGTCGATCTCCGGCGCGAGCGGGCGCTGCACGACGCTCTTCGCGACGCGCGGGCCGCGGGCCTGGTCGCGTCGGCCCACGACTGCTCGGAAGGCGGTCTCGCCGTGGCGCTGGCGGAATGCTGCATCACGGCGCCCGGCGGCGCCCTCGGCGCGGCGATCGCGCTGGACGCGGCGGGGCGTATCGACGCGCTGCTGTTCGGCGAGGCACCCTCGCGCATCATCCTGTCGACGACGCCAGAATGCCTGGCGCGGCTGGAGACGCTCCTGCGTGGCCGGGACGTGCCGTTCCGGGTGCTGGGCAAGGCCGGAGGGGAGCGCCTGACGATCACCGTGGGCGGCGCCGCGGCGGTCGATCTCGAGGTCGCGCCCTTGCGAACCGCCTGGCTCACGGCGCTGCCGCAGCTCCTGCACCGGTAGCGGCCCGGACCTCCCCCAAGCCGCCGCGCCATCCGCCGGGATCCGTAGGGATCCGTCGAGGTCCGCTCCTAGCCGGCGCTGATCGGCGTGCAGGCCCCGAAGACGCCGACCGCTTTCCCCTCGGCGGCGACCGCCGCGGACATCGCGCCGGTCTGCTCCATGATGACGATGCTGAAGGCGCGCCCCTTCTCGAAACCCTGGAGGATGATGGCGCCGTTGTCGCGCAGCAGGGTGTCGATCGGCGTGGCGCGGTTCTCGCCGCTGGCCTTGGTGGTGGACAGCTTCCTGGTCTTGAGATCGACCTCGATGAACTGCGGCACGTTCAGGTTCCACGGCAGATCGACGACGCAGTCGCCGGAGTCCTTGCAGGCGGTCACCTGGACCGCGGTGCAGAGAATCCGGTTGGAACCGGTCAGGTCGTCGGCGCGCGCCGCCGGCGTCGATGCCGCGAGCCCCAGGACGAACACCACGCCGAGCATCGGCCGCATGATCTCCTCCATCTGGTGCCGAGGCGTCGCGCCCGGCGATGAATACGGATGGCGCATCATACACGACGGCCACCGGGCGGGGGCGCCAGGTCTTCACGCGTATCCGCGCGATCACTCCGCGTCGATCAGGGCGCGGGCGCGGCGGAAGATCGCCTCCCACATCGGCCGGGTCAGACGGCCGGTCTGCGTGTTCTGCCGGCTGGGGTGATAAGACGCCAGGAGGATCCGGCCGTCGGCCATCCGCGTC
This sequence comes from Patescibacteria group bacterium, assembly GCA_035638115.1. GTDB lineage: Bacteria > Acidobacteriota > Polarisedimenticolia > Gp22-AA2 > Gp22-AA2 > DASRAN01. The sequence goes on from DASRAN010000014.1 coordinate 8,988, forward strand.
TCGTGACCGTGGCCGAACCGCGGCCGCGCGGCCGCCGGCTGCGACGTCCAGTGGCCCGAGGCCTTCAGCCACGACTCGTGGCCGATCCGGCCGAGCGCGACCACCACCCGCACCTCGCGCAGCAGGGCGATCTCCGCCTCGAGGTAGCCGCGGCAGCGCAAGAGCTCCGCGGTCGTCGGCTTGTTCGCGGGCGGCGCGCAGCGCGCCCCCGCCGTGACGTAGCACCCGGTCAGACGCAGGCCGTCGCCGCGTCCGGTCGACCGCGCCTGGCTGGCGAAGCCGTTGCGATGCAGCGCCTCGTACAGCCAGTCGCCGCTGGCGTCGCCGGTGAACACCCGTCCGGTGCGGTTGCCGCCGTGCGCCGCGGGCGCGAGACCGACGATCAGGAGGCGCGCCCGAGGGTCTCCGAACCCGGGGACCGGACGGCCCCAGTACTCCTGGTCGCGGAATCGGCGCACCTTGTCCCGCGCGACGCGCCGGCAGTGATCGCGCAGCCGCGGGCAGCGCTCGCAGGCGACGACGGCTTCGCGGACGGCCCGCAGGGAATCGAGGACGGGAAGCGCGCCCCGGGCGGCGCGGCGACGCGCGGTCACCGGGCTCAACCCGGCAGCGTCTCGGTCCGCTCTACGACCAAAAGCCCGAGCTCGGCGAGGAGCCCGAGAACCGGCCCCGGATCGAGCTGCTCGGGCGACCAGACGCCGGGCCCCGGGACGCGGCCGCCGAGAAGCGCCAGCGCGCCGGCGGCGCCTCCGGTGCCGGTCAGCCAGGCGGTCGCCGTCGCCTGGTGCCGGCGGAACGCCTCGTCGTGGGTCATGACCGCGTGAAAGACGTGACGCATCCGGCGGCCGCCCTTCCGGCCCTCGACCTCGACCAGCACGATGGCGGCGCCGCGCACCCGGCCGCCGAGATCGGCCGGCTGCGGCAGCACGGCGGCAAGCAGGGCGAGCGGCCGCACCGCGGCCCCGTCGACCCGCACCGCGTCGCGCCGCGTCATGCCGATGCGGTCGAGGAAGGCGATCTGCCGCTGCATCTCGTCCGGGATGGCGAGCTTGAAATCGACCTGCCGCACGCCCTTGCCGATCAATCGCGGCAGCGTGTCGACCTCCTCGTGCGCCATGAAATAGATCGGCTGCGCGCCGACCGGCGGCGGGAAGGTGTAGATCTCCCGGCCCGACCAGGGCGGCAGGTCGCGGTAGGCGCCGTTCTCGAACACGCGCGACGGCGACACCGCCTCCTCGAGGAAGGTCTCGGTGGAGAACAGGCAGGCGAGCGGCAGGTCGTCGCTCTCGCTGAACTCGCCGTCGCGCACCCGGACCGTCTCGACCTGGTCGAGGAGGTCGGCGCCCCGGCGCGCCAGGACGTTGCTGATGCCGGGGTCTTCTCCCATGGCGTGGATCGCGGCGCATCCCGCGCGCGCCCAGGCGTCGTGGCGCAGCAGCTGATCCTCCTCGCCGCCGGCGAGGTCGAGATAGGCGCAGCCGGCCGCGAGCGCGGCGTCCATGATCGACCCGTTGAAGCGCGGCAGGACGGCGTTGACGACCAGCGCCCGTCCTTCGAGGGCGGTCTTCAGCGCCCGTGGATCGGCGGCGTCGAACGCCGCGACGCCGACGCGATCGCCCTGACCGGACGAGCCGGCTCGCGCCGCGAGGGCGCGCGCCAGGCCCTCGGCGCGCGGCGTGTCGCGATCGGCGAGGGTGAGACGCCGGACCGCGGGGTGCGTCACGAGATGCCGGGCGATGACGCCGCCGACCGCGCCGGTCCCCAGCAGCAGAACGTCCCCGTCGATCCGCGCGCGTGTCATCGGGTCTTCGTCCTCAGGCGGATCGCTTCAGGACGACGAGGGTGACGTCGTCCTGGTAGGAGAGCCCGGCGCAGTGGGCCGCCATCGCCTCGGTCACGACGCGGACGATGTCCTGCGGTCCGCGCGCGCGCTCCTTCGAGACCAGCGCGCCGAGCCGCTCCTCCCCGAACTCCTCGTCGTTGGTGCCGCGCGCCTCGCTCACGCCGTCGCTGTAGCAGAGCAGGACGTCGCCCGGCCGCAGCTCGACGGTGTACGGCTTGTAGGTCGACTCGAGGAGAAGGCCGAGCGGCGGACCGCTCTGACCCAGAGGCTCGATGCCGCCGCCCCCGCCGCGCACGATGCAGGGCGGGCACTGGCCGGCGTTGACGTAGGTCAGGCTGTGGGTCTGCGGATCGAGCACGCCATAGAAGAAGGTGACGAAGCGGTTGTCCGGCACCGTCTTGCACATCACCCGGTTGATCCGCGTGATGGTGTCGTCGGGACTCAGACCCAGCTCCGCCAGCGCGCGCAGGCTCGCCTGGAAGGAGGCCATCAGGAGCGCCGCCGGCATCCCCTTGCCCGCGACGTCACCGAGACCGATCCCGATCCGGCCCTCGCCGAGCTCGAGATAGTCGTAGTAGTCGCCGCCGACCGCGCGGCACATGAGGCTGGTGCCGAAGACGTCGTATCCCGCGATCGGCGGGCCGCCCGCGGGCAGGAGGTGATTCTGGATCTCGGCGGCCTTCTGGATCTCCTGCTCCATGCGCTCCGCCGCGACCGCCTGCTCGAACAGCCGCGCGTTCTCGATCTTGACCGCCGCGACGTTGGCCAGGTGGGTCAGGAGCTTCAGGTCGTCGACCGTGAACAGCCCCGCCTTCTGGCGGCTGTCGATGTAGATCAGGCCGATGACCTCCTTGTTGTTCCACAGCGGCGCGCACATCAGCGAGCGGATCTGCTGGATCTCGACGCTCTGGCCCGCCTTGAAGCGCTCGTCGAACTGGGCGTCGGAGGTCAGGATCGATTCCTTCAGCCGGATGACGCGGTCGGTGATGGTGCGGCTGATGGCGATCGAGCGCCCGGCCTCGCTGGGCGGCACGCGGACGACGTTCGCCTTGAGCGTGTCCCCCTCGAGGAGCATCAGGAGTCCGCGCTCGAACTTCACCGCGCGGTTGGCGAGATCCATGATGGTCTCGAGCAGCTCGTCGAGCGGCCGGTGGAACACCAGCTCCTTGTCGGCTTCGAAGATGATCGCCAGGGCGGCCGAGTTCACGCCGGCGGCCACCTGCTGCGGCGTCGGGTGGAGACGCACCGCGGGCGTCGAGACCAGGGTGCCCGGGCCGGCGCGCAGGGGGGGGGCTGTGCCCTGCAGCACCACCGACATGTCGGGGAGCGAGCCGCCGGTGCGGAGATCGTCGGCCGACAGATGGATGGTGCCGGGGCCCATCCCCATCGGGATGTCGGAGAACTCGACCTCGCTCTTCGGATGGCCGTTGAACACCAGCGTCGTGGTGCCGAGCCGGATGCGGTCGCCCGGACGCAGCGCAGTCGGCTGATCGATGCGCCGGTCGTTGACGAAGGTGCCGTTCTTCCCGCCGGCGTCGAGGATGAAGTACCCCTCGGGCCGACGCACGATCTCGGCGTGCAGCCGCGACACGTTGAGGTCCTGGAGGACCAGGTCGCTCGACGAGGAGCGGCCGAGCTTCACGTGCCCGGCGGCCAGCTCGAACTTGGACGTCCCCCCCTCCGGGAAGACGACGGTCAGGAAATCCATGGGCGGAATCCTACCATGCCGTCCCCGGCCGGGAACCGCGCGGGGCGCGGGGTCGGGCGGGGGAGAGGCCGCCGCGCCGGGGGCGTGGCGCGAGCGGCCGAAGCGCTACTTCCGGACGTGGATCTCGTCGTAGAACACCAGGACTTCGTTGGCCAGAGTCCTGAAGTCCTGCTTCATGTCGCTGTACGCCTCGAGCTTGATGGTCCGCGCCGCCTCGACCCGCGACATCCCCTTCTTGACCGCCTTCTCGACCGCGACGTCCACGTCCTTGAGGAAGTCGCGGAAGTGGCGCAGACCGGCCATGTCGGTCACCGGGCCGTGCCCCGGGATGACCTGCGTGTCGGCCGGGACGTTCTCCAGGACCCAGTCGAGGCTCTTGATGTAGCCGAGACCGCTGCCGCCGCCGTCGACGTCGATGAACGGCATCATGCCGTTGAACATCAGGTCGCCGGCGTGCAGGACCTTCTCCTTCGGGAACCAGACCATCGTGTCGCCGTCGGTGTGGCCCGGGGCGATGTGGATCAGGGTCACCGGCTCGTCGCCGAGCCACAGCGTCGCCCGGCTGTCGTAGGTGATCACCGGCGGAGCGGCGGTCTCGGGGCTGAAGTCCTTGAACGTGTCGATCATGAACTTCATGATGCCGACGTTCCTGGTGAGCGCGTCGCGGTACGGGTCGGCGGGGTCCTTGATCGCCTCGATCTCGGTCTCCAGCGACTGCACGCGCGCGGGGAAGGTCTTCTGCACCGTCATCGGGTACTCGAGCAGACGCGGGCGCACCGCGTCGTGCGCCACGATCTCGGCGATCGACTGGAAGACCGGGTTGCCGCCGGTGTGGTCGGCATGGAAATGGGTGTTGATCAGGTAGCGGATCGGCTTGTCGGTGATCTTCTTGATCTCGTCGAGGATCCCGGGCGCCATCTCGCGGTACTGGTCGTCGACCACGGCGACCCCGCGGTCGGTGACCAGGAATCCGACGTTGCCGCCCCGGCCGAACAGCGCGTACAGGCGCTCGCCGACCTTCTGGACCTTGAACGTCGGCGGCGGCTGTTTCTCGTCGGCGGCGTACTCCGCCCCGCTGTGGGCACGCGCCCTGCCCGCCGACAGGAGAAGGGCGATCGCCAGGGTGAGCGTGACCTTGAGGGCGGGCTTGCGCATCGTGCTCCTCCGCGAAGACGGGCGGCGCGGGCTACTCGGCGCGCGCGCCTTTCTCGAGAAGCAGCAGCATCAGGAGATCGCTGCGGCTGTTGGCGGCGAGCGCCAGAGGCGTGAATCCGCTGCCGTCGCGGGCGTTGACGTCCGCGCCGCGCTCGACCAGGAGGGTGGCCACGTCCACCTGGCTGTTGGCCGCCGCGGCGTGCAGCGGCGTGTTGTCCCGGGCCACCTGGTCGCTCTTCGATCGCGCGTTGACGTCGGCGCCCCGATCGAGCAGCAGGCGCGCCAGGTCGCGCTGACCGAAGAAGGCGGCGAGGTGCAGGGGCGTCCAGCCGTCGTGGCTGTACGAGCGGACGAGCGCCGGCTCGGCGTCGATCGCGCTGCGCGCCCCGGCCTCGTCCCCCAGCGCCGCCGCCTCGTGCAGGCCGAGCGTTGCGCCCGCGTCCACGACCTTGCGCGCCAGCGGGCGCTGCCCGAGGTAGACCGCCGCCATGAGCAGCGAATCGCCCCGGACGTTGCGCGCGTTGGCGAGGGCGGGCTCCTCCTGGAGCATCGCCTCGACGCGCTTGACATCGCCCCGCTGCAGGGCGCCGAAAATCTCCGGATCGCTCGTCATTCGGTATTGTCTCCCGCGAGAAGGCGCCCATGGTCTCACAGGCGACCGCGGCGCGGAAGTGGGGGTCGGTGAGGCCCGGGGGTCAGTGAGGCTTGGAGGTGGCGGGCTTGGCCGCGGCGGGCTTGGCTGCGGCGGGCTTGGTCGCGGCGGGCTTGGTCGCGGCGGGCTTGGTCCGTGCGGGTTTCTTCGGGGTGGCGTGATGCAGGTCGGAGCTCGCCACGCTGGCCTGCAGATCGCCGGCCTTGAGGTAGGGGAGGGGATTCACCGCCCGGCCGTCGCGCCGCACCTCGAAGTGCAGGTGCGAGCCGCGGGCGTTGCCGCTGCGCCCGACCTCGGCGATCTCCTGGCCGGCGCGGACCTGGTCCCCCTCTTCCACCAGGAGCTTGCTGGCGTGCGCGTACAAGGTCAGCAGCCCGTCCCCGTGATCGAGGACGACGCGCCGCCCGTAGCGGCCGTCGACGCCCGCCTTGACGACGGTTCCCGAGGCGGCCGCCAGGATCGGATCGCCGCTGTCGCCGTCGATGTCGATGCCGGCGTGGTGCGAGTGCTTGCCACGCGGCCCGAAGGCGCCCGTGATCGAGCCGTGCAGCGGCCAGCCGAGATGCTCGTTCGATCCGCCGGGCTCCACGCTCCCCGCGTGGCCGCGGCGGAACCCGGGGATCAGGATCGGCGTGTCGGCCGGGACCTTGGTCGGATCGGCGATGCCGTTGGCGTCGAGCAGCGTGTCGAGCCGCACGCCGTACATCCGGGCGACCGAGTAGAGCGTCTGGCCGTGACGCAGGATGTGATAGACCGCGTCGCCGGCCTGCTCCTCGGGCGCCTCCGGTCCCGGCGCCTCGTCGGCGCGATCGGGCGGTCCGTCGGCGGTCTCCAGGTCCTCGTCGGTGATCCCCTCGCCGCCGGAGGCGATGGTCTCGCCGCCCGGGGCGGGCTTGTCACGCGGAGACGCGCCGGCGTCGGGACGCGCCGCCGGAGCGCCGACACGCTCGGCCGGGTTGCTGGCGATGGGGACGACATCCCTGCCGCCGCATCCGACCACGAGCAGCAGCGCGACGAAGAGGACGGGACGGAAGCCTCTCATCGACGGGTAATATGACCGACACCGGCTCCGGAGTCCAGATCCGGCCCGAAAAAATCTGGCATACTGCGTTCCATGCCCGCGAAGTATCTGCGCGACCCGGTGCACGGCTCGATCGGCTTCGACGTCGCGCGCGAGAAGCTCGTCCTCGACCTGATCAACACGCGGGAGTTCCAGCGTCTGCGCCGCATCCGCCAGCTCGGCGCGCTGTTCCTGACCTTTCACGGCGCGGAGCACACGCGTTTCACGCACTCCGTCGGCGTCGCCTGGATGGCGAAGCGGATCTTCGATTCCCTCGACGCGCAGGGGCAGCTGCCGCGGCCTTCGGCGGCGCGGGAGCGGACGCGCCTGGTGGCGATCGTCGCCGCGCTCCTGCACGATCTCGGTCACGGACCGTTCTCGCACCTGTACGAGAAGGTGTTCGACGATCGCCGGCACGAGGAATGGACCGCGCGGATCATCCGCGACCCCGGCAGCGAGGCGGGGCGGCTGCTGCGCCGCGCCGGGTTCACCGAGGACGTGCTGGCGGTCTACGACCGGCGCTACAAGCCGGCGTTCGTCAGCGACCTGGTCTCCTCGCAGCTCGACGCCGACCGGCTCGACTACCTGCTGCGCGACTCGCTGATGACCGGGGTGGCGTACGGTCAGTACGACCTCGAGTGGATCCTGATCAACCTGAGACTGGCGCGCCGGGGGCGGGACGGCGACCTGCGCCTCTGCCTGAACGCGGCCAAGGGGTACCACGCGGCGGAGCAGTTCGTCATCGCGCGCTATCTCATGTACCAGCAGGTCTACTACCACAAGACGGCGCGCGCCGCCGAGCAGATGATCCGGATGGCGCTGCAGAGGCTGGTCGACGCGCACCGCGCCACCGGCCGCTTCCCCGACCCGTGCCCGCACCCGATCCGCCGCCTGATCGAGACGCGCGGCGACCTGTCGCCCGACGAGTATCTGCGGCTCGACGACTGGCTCTTCCTGTCGGCGTTCCAGGAGTGGGCCGCGGCGCCGCCGCGGCGCGTCGACCCGGTGCTGCGCGACCTGTGCGACCGGATCACCAGGCGGCGGCTGTTCAAGACGGTGCGCGTCACCACCGACGCGCGGCATCGCGCCTACACCCAGGCGATCCAGGCGGTGCAGGGGCAGTTGCGCGAGCTCGGCTTCGACCCGCAGTATTACCTGCTCGAGGACGATGCGACCGACCTGCCGTACCGGGATCTGGCCTACTCCGACCGGCTGGGGCGCGCGCCGGAGGACATCGGTCTGGCGCGCGACGGCGTGATCGCCGGATACATGTCGGAGCGCACCGTGTCACCCTTGATCGATTCGATCCGCAACGAGCCGCGCAAGATTCACCGGCTCTGCTTCCCCGCGGAGGTCCGCGCCATGGTCGAACGCCGTCTCAAGCCGTTCATCTCGATGGAGCGCCCATGAGGGTCCCTCGTTTCGCCGCCCGTCCGTCCGCCGCGGCGCTCGCCGCCATCATCGCGATCGTCCTGATGCCGGGCGCCGAGCCCGGCGCCCTGTGCGCGTCCCGGTCCCAGACCGAGCCGCCCGCCACGCCACCCGCGGCGCCACCGGCCACAGGGTCGCCCGCGGCCGGCACCGCGCCCGCCGACGGCGCGCCGCCCGCGGCGGCCGCCCACCCGGCCGGGGAGGATCCGGGCCGCACGGCGGGAAGCGTTCTGGCCTGGTTCATGGCGTCGCGCGACTATCACACCATCCGCGAGCTCAAGTCGGTGATGACGCCGACCCTGACCGCGGCGTACGACCACGACGCCACGCCCTTCTCCGGCAAGAAGGGATTTCGGCTCTCGGCGTTCGATTACCGCGAGCCGGCGCCGAAGCCGAGCTCGACCGCCTACACGGCCAGCGTGCGGTGTCTCTGGGACGATCAGGGGGAGGCGGTCGAGCTGCGTACCGAGAGCGTCCGGCTGACCCGCGATCACGACGCCTCCTGGAGGGTGGCGGGCCTGGAGAAGACCGCCAGCGAGCCCTTGCGCTACCAGAAATCGATCGCCGGCGTGACCTCGCTGCGCATGCTCCTGCGCGACTGGATCCGCCGCGACGTCGACGGAGCGAGGGGAATCCTGACCGACGCCTGCGCGAAACGGCTCGACGGGACCAGCGACGGGCTGGTGACGATCTTCGTGGGCGACCCGGGGTTGCGGCGTGCCGCCTATCGGATTCTCGAGCTGACGCCTGACGGGACCAGCAAGGTGAGGGCCAAGGTGCGCCTGTTCGAAACGCCGCCGGGGCGGCCCGCGAGCCTCGACGGGCTGGCCCGCGAGATCACGCTCGTGAAGAAGGGGCAGCGCTGGCTCGTCGACGACTGGAAGTAGGGCCGGTCCGGGCACGTCCCTCGCGCCCGGCGGCTCAGGAGTATAATGACGGCCCTTGCGAGGGACCCTTCAGGCCCCGGACCAGGCCCACGATGACACCGGACACGCGCGAACCAGACGATCGGGACGACCGCTTCCACGACGAGTGCGGGGTGTTCGGGATCTACAACCACGCCGAGGCGGCCAACCTCACCTATCTCGGGCTGCACGCGCTGCAGCACCGCGGCCAGGAGGCGGCCGGGATCGTCTCGTCGAACGGCCAGAAGCTGATCGAGGAGAAGGGGATGGGCCAGGTCGGGCGGGTCTTCAATCGCCGCAACCTGGTGCGCCTGAAGGGGAACCTCGCCATCGGCCACGTCCGCTATTCCACGGCGGGGAAGAGCAACCTGGTCAACGCGCAGCCGTTCCGCATCGACTCATGCAAAGGCGAGATCGCCATCGCCCACAACGGCAACCTGGTGAACGCCGACGCGCTACGGCGCGAGCTGGAGTCGCAGGGATCGATCTTCCGGTCCTCCTCCGACACCGAGGTGATCCTGCACCTGATCGCCCGGGCTCCGCAGGCCGACCTCGAGGCGGCGATCGTGCACGCCCTCAAGCAGGTGCAGGGGGCCTACTCGCTCGTCTTCA
>DASRAN010000015.1:0-64006 GCA_035638115.1 Patescibacteria group bacterium
TCGATGCCGACGGCCGGCCCGATCTGGTCGCGACCACGTTCGAGGCCGACACGGTCTCGATCCTCCGCAACCTCGGCGATGGCACCTTCGCACCCCAGGAGACCTATTTCGCCGGCGACGCGCCGGACGCCGTGGCGATCGCCGACCTGGACGGCGACGGCCGCAACGACCTGGCCTTGGCCAACGACCTGATCCCGGGACGCGTCTCGCTGTTGTTCAACACCGGCCCGATCCCGGATCGCGCGCCACGGCCGGTGCCGTCCGCCGCCGCAACCGTCGAGTGCACGTCGCGCTCGGGTGGCGAGGTCCTCCTGGACGGCCGCGCCTCGACCGATCCCGACTCCAGCCCCGGCACGGCCGACGACATCGCGTCCTTCGCCTGGTTCGAGAGCTTCGGGACGCCGCAGGAGCGGCTCCTCGCGGGCTCCGCGCTCGCGGCGGTGACCCTGCCCCTCGGCGTCCACACCCTGACCCTGCGGGTGACCGATCGGGCCGGCGCTTCCGGAACCGCGGACCTGACGGTGCGCGTGGTCGACACCCGGCCGCCCGGGCTCACCCTCAGGACGAGCCCCGCGATCCTCTGGCCGCCGAATCACCAGATGAGCGTCGTCGACATCGCCGCCGCGGCGGCCGACGCCTGCGGAGACGCCAGCGTGGCGCTGGTGTCGGTCACGAGCAGCGAGGCGGACGACGCGCCGGGAGGCGACGACGGGTCGACGACAGGGGACATCGCCGGCGCCGAAGTCGGCACCGCCGATCGGATCGTGAGCCTGCGGGCGGAGCGCGACGGACGTGGTCCGGGGAGGACCTATACGCTCGTCTATCGCGCCACGGACGCTTCCGGGAACGGCGTCGTCGCGCAGGCCACGGTGGTGGTCCCCGCCGGACGGGGCGCCGCGGACGCGCCCGTCAAGAACCCCCGCCGGCCGTCGCCGAAGCACTGAGCGACCAGTCCCCCCAGACCGGCTTCCCGCCGAGAAGCGTCAGCACCACCCGCGCGCTCGAGATCTGATCGGGCGGCATCGCGAACAGGTTGTGGTCGAGGACGATCAGGTCGGCGAGCTTGCCCTCCTCGATCGAGCCGGTGCGGTCGTCCTGGAAGTTGACGTAAGCGGCGTTGAGGGTGAAAGCCGCCAGGGCGTCGCGCAGATCGATCCGCTCCTCCGGGATGAACGGCGTCTTCGTCTCGCCGGCCGGACCCATCCGGGTCACCGCCACCTCGATCTCCTCGAGCGGGTTGGCCGACGAGACCGACCAGTCGCTCCCGAACGCCACGACGGCGCCGCTCGCCAGCAGGCTCCTGATCGGGTAGATCCAGCGCTGCCGCTCCGGCTCGAGAAAGGGGAGCGTGAGGTCCTTGATGTACCCGTCCGCGAAGGCCCAGAGCGGCTGGAAGTTGGCGATCACTCCGAGCTGGCGGAAACGCGCGATGTCGGCGGGGTCGAAAAGCTCGAGGTGCGCGATGTGATGCCGGCTGTCGCGCGCGCCGTTGACCCGGCGGGCCGCCTGGACGGCGTCGAGACACTCGCGGATGGCGGCGTCGCCGATGGCGTGGAAGTGCACCTGAAAGCCTTCACGGTCGAGCGCCGTCACGATGGTGTTCAGCGCGGCCGGCTCGATCATCGTCAGCCCCTTCTGGCCGCCCTTGCCCAGGTACGGCTTGAGGAGCGCCGCCGTCTGCACCTCCATGACGCCATCCTGCATGATCTTGACCGTCGTGGCGCGCAGGTGGCCGTGCGTGTAGCGCCGGCGCTGGTCGATGAAGCGCGGGATCTGCTCCAACCCCTGGCCGCGCTCCCACCAGAGCGAGGCGACGACGCGCGCCGTCAGCTCGTCCTTCGCGTCCAGGTCGCGGTAGGTCTGCAGATCGTCCTCGACCACGTTGGCGTCCTGGAACGAGGTGATGCCGAACCGGTTGAGCATCCGAAGCGCGTAGCGCAGGCCGTCCTTGCGCTCGTCGGGCGTGTACGGCGGGATGCGGGACGACACCAGGCTCATGGCGCCGTCCTGCAGGCTCCCGACCGCCTCGCCGGTCTTCGGGTCGCGATCGATCCGGCCCCCCGCCGGGTCGGGCGTGTCGCGGGTGATCCCCGCAAGCTGCAGCGCGCGCGTGTTCACCCAGGCCGAATGGCCGTCGGCCGATTCGAGATAGACCGGCCGATCCGGCACGGCGGCGTCGAGCAGCCTGCGGTCGGGGATCCCGGTCGGCGCGAAGGCCGACATGGCCCACCCGTCACCGCGCACCCAGGCGCCCGGGGGCCGCGTCTGCGCGCATTCGGCCACGTGACGCGCGTACTCCTCCTTCTTCCCGAGGTCGTAGAGCGCGCAGCCGATCGAGTACGACAGTCCGCCTGCGATGGGATGGATGTGCGCGTCCTGGAACGCCGGCAGGAGCATGCGCCCCTGCAGGTCGAGGACCCGCGTCTTGTCGGGGACGATGAACGCCGCGGCGCCGCGGCTCGAGCCGACGTAGACGATCTTCTCTCCCTTGATGGCGATCGCTTCGGCCCAGGTACGGACCGCGTCCATGGTGTAGATCGGCCCGCCATGGATCACCAGGTCGGCGCGGCCGCCGCGCCCGTCGGCCCGGCCGCCCATCGAGCCCCCGCCGGGCGTGGTCGCAGGTCCGGGCGCGATGCCGCCGCCCGGAGCGGGCGGCGTTCCCGCGGCGGCGAACGCCGTGACGGAGCGGCCGGGCAGCGCGGCGGACGCGCCGAGCAGCGCGATGGCTGCGACGACCAGGACGAGCGGCTTCGGGCGGCTGCGGCGCATCGGGGATCCTCCGGGGCGCAGATTACAGAAGTGAAACGGGGGGCGCAATCGACCTCTTGCGCATCGCCGCGGCGGGAACAACATTTGAAATCGACGTGCGGCGCGCGGCAGGGGCCGGCGCCGACGCGCAGAGGAGGAGTCGAGGTGGCGATCTTCCTGAGAAGCGTCGCGGCGTTCGCGGTCCTTCAGGCGCTGCTCCTGGCGGCCCCCGGGACGCTCTCGTCTCCGACCAAGGCGCTGTCGCCCGAGAGCTGCATGGCCTGCGCCGACTCCTGCGACCTGGACGCCTGCCATCGCATCGCCATCGATCTCGCCACCACGCGCGACTACACGCGGGCCATCGCCGTCGAGGAGCGCGTGCTGGCGCTCCGTCCGCGGGATCCCGACGTGGCGGCGGCGCTCGCGAAGATGGTCCAGATGGGGACGCACGACACCGCGCGCGTCGTCAGGCTGTACCACGAGGCGCTCTACTCCGCCCCCGGGTACCCGCCTGCTCTTCTCGGTCTCGGTCTGGTCATGAAGGACCAGGGCGAGATGGCCATCGCCGAGCGTTACTTCGCGCGCGGGGCGCGCGAGAATCCCGGCCAGCCGCTCTTCAAGGTCCGGCTGGCCGAGGTGCTGATCGCCAGCGGCCGCACCGACGAAGCGCGGCCGATCCTCCAGGAGATCGTCAGTCAGTGGCCCGGCAGCGGCGAGGCCGACGAGGCCAGCCGGATGATCCCGAGGACCAGCCTGGCGCGTCCGTAGTTCCGGCGCGATCGCCGCGCCCTCCGACCGTTCCCACCCACGACCTTCCTGGAACCTTTCGCGGCAGGGACCCGTTGTTGACGGTGCCGGAGCGCTGTCCTATGCTCTCGGCCTTCCGAAACGGGGATGATCGCGCGCGGGCCCCGACCGGCCCGCCTCGAGGAGGGACCTGCCGTCATGCTGCCTTCGTGCCGTCGTCGCTTGGCGCTCTTCTTCGCCCTGTCCTGCGCCCTGATCCTGCCGGGCGTGACGCCAGCGTCGGCCCTCGAGGAGTGCCGCCTGCTGCGCCAGCCGGACATCCAGGGCGACCACATCGTCTTCGTCTATGGCGGGGACCTGTGGACGGTGGCGCGCGCCGGCGGCACGGCCACGCGTCTCACCACCTCCGAGGGGATCGAACGCTTCCCGAAGCTCTCTCCCGACGGCAAGACGGTCGCCTTCACGGCGGAATACGACGGCAACGTCGACGCCTACAGCGTCTCGATCGACGGCGGCGAGCCGCGGCGGCTGACGTGGCACCCCGACCCGGACTCGGTGGCCGAATGGTATCCGGACGGCTCGGCGATCCTGATCCGATCGCCGCGGGCCTCTTCGGTCCGCCGGTACGATCGGTTCTTCAGCGTCCCGGCGACGGGCGGGTTCGAGACGCCGCTGCCGATCCCGACGGGCGGTTACGCTTCCTTCTCGGCCGACGGCCACAGGATCGCCTATGTCTCGCCGAGCTACGACAATCGGACCTGGAAGCGCTACCGCGGCGGCAACGCGCCCGAGATCTGGGTCTACGATCTGGAGCACACCAAGGCCGAGAAGATCACCGACTGGGAAGGTCCTGACGAGTGGCCGATGTGGTACCGGGACACGATCTACTACGCCTCCGACCGGGGCGGCCGCGTGGTCAACATCTGGGCCTACGATCTGAAGACGAAGACGCACCGTCAAGTGACGAAGTACGACGAGTACGACGTCAAATGGCCGAGCATCGGCTCCGACGCCATCGTGTTCGAGAACGGCGGCTACCTGAACGTCCTCGATCTGCCGGGCGAAAAGGTCACGAAGATCCGCGTCCTGGTGCCCGACGACAAGCCCGGCGTGCGCGCCGAGCTGCGCAACGTCTCGAAGTGGATCGGCGGGTGGGAGATCTCCCCCTCGGCCAAGCGCGCGGTGATCGAGGCGCGTGGCGACCTGTTCACCCTGCCGGCCGAGAAGGGGGACGTCCGCAACCTGACGCAGACGCCGGGGAGCCGGGAGCGCGACCCCGCCTGGTCGCCTGATGGAAAGTGGATCGCCTATCTCTCCGACTCCAGCGGCGAATACGAGGTCCACGTCATCGGCAGCGACGGCAAGACGCCCGACCGTCAGGTAACCCGAGGAGGCGGCACCTTCCGTTATCCGCCGCGCTTCTCGCCCGATTCGAAGCGGATCGCCTTCTCGGACAAGACCGGGACGCTGTCCTGGTGCGACGTCGAGAGCGGACACATCACGAAGGTCGACAAGAGCGACTACGGGGAGATGTTCGACTACGTCTGGTCGGGTGACTCGCGCTGGATCGCCTACTCCAAGCCGGGCGTCAACCAGATGAGCCGCGTGATGCTCTACTCCACCGAGACCGGCAAGGTGACGCCGGTCTCGACCGGTCTGTTCGACGACGTCAACCCCGCCTTCGATCCGGCCGGGGACAACCTCTACTTCATCTCGCGCCGCACGCTCAACCCCCGCTTCGGGGCGTTCCAGAACGATTTCCAGTTCTCTTCGACCGATCGCATCTACGCCACGCCGCTGCGAGCGGGCGTGGCGTCGCCGGTCGCGCCGCAGAGCGACGAGGAGAAGGGGGAAGACAAGTCCGACAAGGACTCGAAGGACTCCAAGGACGGCAAGGATGCCAAGGACGCCAAGGACAACGGCAAGGGGGATTTGGCCGAGAAGCCGTCCGGCAAGGGGAAGGACAAGGAGGACGCGCCGGCGAAGCCGTGGGTCATCGAGCTGGACGCCGTCGGGACGCGCGTGGCGGAGGTGCCGGTGGAGCCGGCGCTCTATGCCGGGCTGCAGGTGTTCAAGGGGAAGCTGGTCTACCTGAGGCTCGATGAGCCGGCCCCCGGGGGGGACGGCAACGGCGGTCCCACCGCTTCGATCCGGACCTACGATCTCGAGAAACGCAAGGAGAGCACGGTCATTCCGGGCGTCGACGCCGGCTACTCGGCCTCCAAGGACGGCTCGAAGATCCTGTATCGCGCCCACGACATCTTCGGGATCATCGATCTGGCGGAGGGGAAGAAGCCGGGCGACGGAAAGATCGAGACCGGCGGTCTGCAGGCGATCGTCGACCCGCGCCAGGAATGGATCCAGATGTTCAACGAGGCCTGGCGCCTGGAGCGCGACTTCTACTACGACCCCGGAATGGGCGGGCTCGACTGGAAGGCGATCGGGGAGCGCTATCGGAAGCTCGTGCCGTACGTCGCGCACCGCGCCGACCTCAACTACATCCTGGGCGAGCTGATCGGCGAGCTGTCGACGTCGCACACCTACGTCGGCGGCGGCGACGCGCCGCAGGCAGCGCACACCGACGTCGGGCTGCTCGGCGCCGACTACGAGCTGGACGCGAAGAGCGGCCGCTACCGGTTCGTGACGATCTACGGCGACCGCGACTGGAACTCGGAGACCCCGGCCCCGCTGGGCGAGCCCGGGCTCGACGTGCACCAGGGCGACTACCTGCTCGAGGTCAACGGACGTCCGCTCAAGGCGCCCCAGAACATCTTCGCCGCGTTCGAGGGGACGACCGGGCGGCAGACGACGATTATCGTGGGCGGCTCGCCCGACGATCCGAAGCCGCGCGCCGTCACCGTCGTGCCGGTAGCCGACGAACGATCGCTCCGTTACACCGCGTGGGTCCGGTCGAACCGCGAGAAGGTGGCCAAGGCGACCGACGGCCGGATCGGCTACATCCACGTCCCGGACACGGCCATCCGCGGCATCCAGGAATTCACCAAGCAGTACTACCCCCAGGTGGGCAAGGAAGGACTGATCGTCGACGAGCGTTTCAACTCGGGCGGCTTCATTCCGGACTTCTTCATCAACCGCCTGCGACAGACCACCTGGGTCGCCTGGTCCACCCGCGACGGGGAAGCCTTCCGGACCCCCGCCACCTCCATCGATGGGCCGAAATGCATCCTTATTAATGAGTATGCCGGCTCCGGGGGGGATGCCTTCCCGTATTTCTTCAAGATGATCGGGATTGGACCGGTCATCGGCAAGCGGACCTGGGGAGGACTGGTCGGCATCAGCCACAACCTTCCGCTGGTCGACGGCGGCGTCGTGACCATGCCGGACTTCGGAATGTGGGATCCGCGCACCGGCGCCTGGGCGGTCGAGAACCACGGAGTCGATCCGGACATCGAAGTGGAGAACTCCCCCGACCTGATGGCGGCGGGACACGACCCGCAGCTGGAGCGCGGCATCGAGTACGTGATGGACGAGCTGAAGAAGAATCCGCCCAAGAAGCCTCAGCGGCCCCAGTACAAGGTTCAGAAGTAGGGAAGGCGGGCGGTCAGCGTCCGGCGGACGGGGCCAGGGTCATCGTGATCGGACCCTGGATGCTGCTCTTGATCTCGATCGACGAAGGGGCGCCCGGGTCTCCCGCAGCGCCTGCGCCCGCGGTGCCGCCGCCTGCCAAGCCGGCGGGGATCGACATGACCACCGTCATCTGGATGCTCGTGTCGAGCTTCATCGAGGTGAAGATCCCTTCCTTGAGATTGAAGGTCGCGGCGCCCTTGCCGCCTCCCGAGAGATGGATCACCTGGCCGGACGACATGGTCATCGAGGCGTTCTCCGGGAGCGATTCCTGCACGTCGAACAACGCCTCGTCCTGCGCCAGTGAGCGCAGCGTGTAGGTCCAGCGCGCGTTGGCCTTCTCGAGCCCCTTGCTCAACCCGCCGAACAGCGTCATCGGCACTATGACATCGAACGCTTTCCCGGGACTCAGGGCCCCCGCGGGAAGCGTGGGAAGCGCCTGGGTGATCTGATCGTGCAGGGCGCGCGGCATCTGCCCGCTCCCCGCCGGGGATTCCATGGTGACCTGCCGGCCGTCGGCGCTGATCTGTCCGGCCGTCGGCGGCTGACTGGCGGCGGACGAGACACCCGGCATCTCCTTGATCTGTCCGGCGTGATTGAGGACGGCGCGCGCCTCGATCACCTTGTACTGGATCGGGAGGCTGCCGTCGCCCGCCTTCTGGCCGACGTCGATCCGCCCCTTCAGGTTGATCTCCTGCTTCATGTCGCCCACCATCGATTGCAGCAGGCCGCTCATCGCCGGAGGCAGGCCCGTGGGATCGACCGCCATCTCGAGCGCCATCGAGGCGGCTTGGTCGTAACCCGCGCCCGGCTTCATGGCGTAGCGCAGGGTGACCGAGCCGGGCGCCGCGGCGTGCGCGGCCGGGACGGACAGGGCGAGCAGGGCAGTCGAGAGCAGGACGGATGCGGCGCGAGGTGTCATGTTGGCGAAGCAGACTAACGTACGCCTTCCCCCGGGTCAAGCAGTCCGGATCGTTGCGGGAGGCGCGGATCGCCCACGCCGCATCCCGTGTTAACCTCCCGGCTCGATGCGAAAGTGGCGGAACTGGCAGACGCGCCGGATTTAGGATCCGGTGGGGAAACCCATGAGGGTTCGAGTCCCTCCTTTCGCACCACGTTTCGAGGCCCGGGAGGGGGTCTTGCGCCGTCCTCCCGGCCCCTGCTATCATCCGCGACGTCCCGTATCGAGTTGTGGTCACGTCATGCGGGCTGCGAACCCCTCCCGATCCTCCTTCCCCTTCAAGCCCTCGAGTCTCAAGGCTGGAACGGGGTGAGGCGTTCCGGATCGTCCAGGGCCGACGCTGCGGGGCGGAGAACGGAAACGCGATGAAAGTGGTGATCACCGAGCTGGAGCAGTGCAAGCGCGGCCTCGAGGTGGAGATCCCGCCCGAGCGCGTCGCCCGCGAGATGGATCGCGCTTTCGACGACTATTCGCGCCACGCCCGCATCCCCGGTTTTCGCAAGGGACGCATCCCGATCGACGTCGTGCGCCGCCGGTTCGGCAAGGAGGTGCGCGAGGAGGTGGTCGGCAGCCTCGTGCGCGAGGAGGCGACCCGGATCCTGGCCGAGAAGAAGCTCGAGCCGGTCGAGCCGCCGATCCTCGAAGAGGTCAAGTACGAGGACGGGCAGCCGCTCTCCTTCCGGGCGACGTTCGAGATCTTCCCGGAGGTCGCGGTGGCGGACTACAAGAAGATGGCGGTGAGCGTTCCCCGTCACGACGTCACCGACGAGATGGTGGAGAACTCGCTGCACGGGATGGCCGAGCGCGCCGCGAAGCTGGAAGAGCTTCCCGCGCGGCCGGTCCAGAAGGGGGATTACATCGTCGGAACCCTCTCCTGCCGCTTCCTGCGCGGGCGCGGGAAGAACCTGAAGGACGAGAAGCTGTTCCTGGAGGCCGGGTCCGAGGAAAACCATCCAGACTTCAATGCGGCCATACTCGGCATGGAGCCGGGGAACAGCCGGACCTTCGAGGTCGAGTACCCGGACGATTACAATGCCGTCAGCCTCAGGGGATGCGCCGTCGAGTATCAGGTGACGCTGAACGAGCTGAAGAAGAAGGTCGTGCCGCCGCTCGACGACGATCTCGCCCGTGAGTTCGGGAACTTCGCCACGCTCGCGGAGCTCCGCTCCAAGGTGCGCGAGGAGCTCGAGCGTCGCGCGATCGAGGCCGAGCGCAGCGAGGCGCGGCATCGTATCCTGGCGGACCTGGTGGGGCGTCATCCGATGGAGGTGCCGTCGAGCCTCGTGGAATCACAGCTCGATCTCCGGCTGGAGGGAATGGCCCGTGAGATGATTGCGCGCGGCGTCGATCCGACGAAGGCCGACGTCAACTGGCCCGAGGAGCGCGAGCGCGCGCGTCCGGCGGCGACCGACGCGGTGCGCGCGATGCTGATTCTCGACGCGATCGCAACCCGCGAGGGGATCGAGGCGAGCGAGGACGACGTCAATGCGTGGTTGCGCGAAGAAGCGCGGCGACGCAAAGCGAGCGTCGCCGAAGTCAAGGAGAATCTCGCTCAAAAGGCGCGTCTGGCGGGGATTCGGCGGCAGATCGTCAGGGAAAAGTCGCTTGACTTCCTCCTCGACGATGCTACTATTACGCGAGAGGTGAGGTAGATAGCCGATGCCCCTCATTCCCATGGTGGTCGAACAGACCAATCGAGGGGAACGCGCCTACGATATCTACTCCCGCCTCCTCCGAGACAACATCATCTTCATCGGCAACGCCATCGACGACAATCTCAGCAACCTGGTGATCGCGCAGTTGCTCTACCTCGAGGCCGAGGATCCGGAGAAGGACATTTCGATCTACATCAACAGTCCGGGGGGATCGGTCACCGCGGGTCTCGCGATCTACGACACCATGCAATTCATCCGACCGGACGTCTCGACCATCTGCATCGGCCAGGCCGCCAGCATGGCGGCCGTGCTGTTGGCCGCTGGCTCGCCGAAAAAGCGCTTCGCGCTGCCCAACTCGCGCGTGCTGCTGCATCAGCCGATGGGTGACTTCTCGGGGCAGGCGACCGACGTCGACATCCATGCCAGAGAGATTCTCAGAATTCGCCAGCGCCTGAACGAGATCCTGCACGATCACACCGAGCAGCCGCTGGATCGCATCAATCGTGACACCGACCGCGACTTCATCCTGACCGGCGAGGGAGCGAAGGACTACGGCCTCATCGATCAGGTGATCGCGCGGCGCGAGTAGGCGCGACCGAATCCGACGGACCAGGAGACAAGGCGATGGCGGGGAAGCGGGGCGACGGCGAATCACTCCGGTGCAGTTTCTGCAACAAGGATCAGCGCGACGTCAAGAAGCTGATCGCCGGACCGACCGTCTACATCTGCGACGAGTGCGTCGACATCTGTCTCGACATCATCGCCGAGGAGCGGGAACCCGACGAGCCCAAGGCCAAGGTCAAGTTGCCGAAGCCGATGGAGATTCGCGAGTTCCTCGACGAGTACGTCGTGGGACAGGAGAAGGCGAAGAAGAAGCTCGCGGTGGCGGTTTACAACCACTACAAGCGCAACGAGCTCGCCAAGCGCCGCAGCGATATCGAGGTTCAGAAGAGCAACATCCTCCTCATCGGGCCGACGGGCACCGGGAAGACGCTTTTGGCGCAGACGCTGGCGAAACTGCTGTCGGTTCCGTTCGCCATCGTCGACGCCACCACGCTGACCGAGGCCGGGTACGTCGGCGAGGACGTCGAGAATATTCTCCTGCGGCTGCTGCAGGCGGCCGGCAACGACCTCGAGAAGGCCAAACGGGGAATCATCTATATCGACGAGGTGGACAAGATCAGCCGCAAGAGCGACTCGCCCTCGATCACGCGTGACGTGTCGGGCGAGGGCGTCCAGCAGGCGCTCCTGAAGATCCTCGAGGGCACGGTCGCCAACGTCCCGCCGCAGGGCGGCCGAAAGCACCCGCACCAGGACTTCATACCGATGGACACGACCAACATTCTGTTCATCTGCGGTGGCGCCTTCGTCGGTCTCGACTCCATCATCGAGCAGCGCACCGGCAAGAAGACCATGGGCTTCAAGGCCGAGATCAAGAAGCGCAGCGACAAGAGCGTTCTCGAGGTCCTCGAGCAAGTGCAGC
This sequence comes from Patescibacteria group bacterium, assembly GCA_035638115.1. Taxonomy (GTDB): domain Bacteria; phylum Acidobacteriota; class Polarisedimenticolia; order Gp22-AA2; family Gp22-AA2; genus DASRAN01. The sequence continues at coordinate 11,183 of DASRAN010000015.1, forward strand.
CAGCGGATCTGATCAAGTACGGCCTGATCCCCGAGTTCGTCGGCCGGCTCCCGGTCTGCGGCGTGCTCGGCGAGCTGGACCGCGAGGCGCTGGTCAAGATCCTCACCGAGCCGCGCAACGCGCTGGTCAAGCAGTACCAGCGCAGCTTCGAGTTCGAGAACGTCACCCTGACCTTCACGCGCGACGCCCTCGACGCGATCGCCGAGCTCGCCCTGGCGCGCAAAATCGGCGCCCGCGGACTGCGACTCATCCTCGAGGACCTGATGCTCGACCTGATGTACCAGCTCCCGTCCCGCAGCGACATCCACGAGTGCGTCATCACCAAGGAAGTGGTCGAGAACAAGATGGCGCCGATCATGCTGATGGAGAAAGCGGGCTGACCAGCCCGCGGCCCCTATGATTCTGAGCGTCGACGACAAGACGGAACGGCTTCCTCTCGTCCCGTTGCGGGACGTGGTGGTCTTCCCCTACACGATGATCCCGTTCGTGGTGGGGAGGCGCAGCTCGCTCCTCGCCGTGGAGCGGGCGCTGGCGGGCGATAAGCGCATCTTTCTGGCCACTCAGCGGGACGCGAAAATCGACGACCCGAAGCCCGAGGAAATCAACGCCATCGGCACGGTCGCCAATATCGTGCAGAGCCTGAAGCTTCCGAACGGAAACATCAAGCTGCTGGTCGAGGGGGCCGCGCGCGGCCGGGTGCAAAGTCTCGAGACGGTGGACGGCTGCCTGGTGGCCGTTCTCGCGCTCATCGATCCAAAGGCCGAGCTGACTCCCGACGTCGAGACCGACATGGGCAAGGTGGTGTCGCTGTTCGAGAAGTACGTGAAGCTGTCGCCCAACATGCCTTACGAGACGATGATCTCCACGATCCGCGTCTCCGAGCCCGGGCGGCTCACGGACACCATCGCGGCGCACCTCCAGGTCGGCATCGAGGAGAAACAGAACCTGCTCGAGGTCTTCAATCCGATCGAGCGCCTTGGGCTGCTGTCCGGGGTCCTCGAGGCGGAGATCGAGAAGCTGCGCGTCGATCGCCGCATCCATCAGCGCGTCAAGAAGCAGATGGAGAAGGCGCAGAAGGAGTACTACCTCAACGAGAAGATGAAAGCGATTCAGCAGGAGCTGGGTCGCAAGGACGACAAGCTGAACGAGGTCGAGGAGCTCAAGCAGCGGATCCAGGCTGCGAAGATGCCGAAGGAAGCGCACGAGAAGGCCATGCAGGAGCTGAAGCGGCTCGAGGTGATGCCGCCGGTCTCCGCCGAGGCCACCGTGTCGCGCAACTACCTCGACTGGCTGCTGTCCGTCCCGTGGCAGAAGCGCTCCAAGGAGATCCGCGACCTCGAGTTCGCCGAGAAGGTGCTCAACGAGGACCATCACGGCCTCGAGAAGGTCAAGGAGCGGATTCTCGAGTTCCTGGCGGTGCGCCGCCTCGTCAATCACAAGAACATGAAGGGGTCGATTCTCTGCTTCGCCGGACCGCCCGGCGTGGGAAAGACATCGCTGGCGCAGTCGATCGCCAAGGCGACGGGACGGAAATTCGTGCGCGTCTCCCTCGGCGGCGTGCGCGACGAGGCGGAGATCCGCGGTCATCGACGCACTTATATCGGCGCTTTCCCCGGGCAGGTCATCCAGATGATGAAGAAGGCCGGGACCAAGAATCCGGTCTTCCTGCTCGACGAGGTCGACAAGATGAGCATGGACTTCCGGGGCGACCCGTCGTCCGCGCTCCTCGAGGTCCTCGATCCGGAGCAGAACGGGACCTTTCTCGATCATTACCTCGACACCGAGTTCGATCTGAGCCAGGTGATGTTCATCTGCACCGCGAACGTCCTGCACCCGATTCCGCCCGCGCTCAAGGACCGGATGGAGGTGCTCCGCCTGGCGGGTTACACGCTGCTCGAGAAGGAGGCGATCGCACGCCGCTTCCTGATCCCGAAGCAGCTGAAGAACCACGGCCTCGACCCGAAGAAATTCGAGTTCGAGGACGCCGCCGTGCGCGACGTGATCGAGAAGTACACGCGCGAGGCGGGTGTCCGCAACCTCGAGCGCGAGATCGCATCCCTGTGCCGCAAGCTGGCCCGTCGCGTCGTGAAGGAAGGCAAGGACGTCACGTTCGCGGTGAAATCGGAGCATCTCAGCGAGTTCCTCGGCGTCCCGCGGTACCGTTCCACCACCAGCGACAAGAAGCCGGAGATCGGCATCGCCACGGGTCTGGCCTGGACCGAGGTCGGCGGCGAGATCCTGTTGACCGAGGCGACGCTGATGAAGGGCCGGGGCAAGCTGACGCTGACCGGCAAGCTCGGGGACGTCATGCAGGAGTCCGCTCAGGCGGCCATGTCCTACGTCCGCTCGCGGGCGCAGGAAATGGGGATCGACGAGGACTTCTACCGCAAGTTCGACATCCACGTGCACGTCCCCGAAGGAGCCATCCCGAAGGATGGCCCGTCGGCCGGCATCACCATGGCCACCGCGCTGGCGTCGCTTCTGACCCGGACCCCGGTGCGGGGCGACGTCGCGATGACCGGTGAGATCACCCTGCGCGGCAAGGTCCTGCCGATCGGCGGGGTGAAAGAGAAAGTCCTCGCGGCGCACAGGCTCGGGGTTCGAACGGTCATCCTGCCGCGCGACAATGAGAAAGACCTGGCGGACGTTCCGGAAGAGGTCCAGAAGGAGCTGGAGTTCCGCCTGGTGGACACCATGGACGAGGTTCTCAGCATCGCGCTGGAGCGCGAGTCGCCGCCCAAGGTGGACAAGGAATTCAATAAGGATCTCAACAAGGGACTGCCCGGCTCGATCACTCATTGATCGAGGGGGCGTTCCGCCTCGTTCCCGTTCCTGAGAAGGCAAGAGACGTTCTGACCGCGCGCGGGACCGTTCCCGCGGAACTCCCCTGGACGACCGGCGGCGTTCGCCGTCGCGACCCCGATCGGCGCAGGTGCTGACCGGACCCGGGGCGAATCCGAACCATGATCGTAACTTCGTACGAACACATCCGGACTGTCACGGGCACGAGCGGGCTGCCGCGCGATCCGTACCCTCAGATTGCGTTCATGGGGCGCTCCAACGTGGGGAAATCGAGCCTCATCAACCGCCTTCTCGGCGCTCGCGGACTGGCGCGCACCAGCAAGACGCCGGGGCGGACCCGCGCCATCCAGATCTTCCGGGTGAACGGCCGTTACGATTTCGTCGACTTGCCGGGGTACGGCTACGCCAGGGTTCCCCGCCCGATGCGCGAGGAATGGCAGGGACTCATCGAGAATTACCTCGAGGGCCCGTCGGGGCCCGACCTGGCCATCGTCCTGGTGGACGGCCGGCGGGAGCCTTCCGAGCTGGACCAGGAGCTCCTCACCTGGCTGCGCTCGCGCGGCATCCCGGCGCGCGTGGTGCTGACGAAAATCGACAAGCTGCCCCGGGCCGGCCGGGGAGCCGCCCTGGCACGCACGGCGGCCGGCCTCGGCCTCGACCCGGACACGGCCCCGATTCCGGCCTCCGTGGTCACGGGAGACGGGCTGCGCCCCCTCTGGAAAGTCCTTGACGAGGCGCTCGCGGCCGGCCGTCGCGGCGCTCCCCACTCCCACCCTGCGGCGCCCCGCGCCGCGGCGTCCCATAGAAACGACAGCAGACCCCACTTCCAACCCCCACCCTTCGAACCGACGGGGAAAAGGACACGACCGTGAACGGAAAAGACATCGACCGCGAAAACAGAGGCAACCGAGAGCCGCGACCCCCGCGGGGATCCGGTCGTGATCACGGGGGAAGGCCGCCGCGCCGGTTCCCCGCGGACGGCGAGCAGCCGGCGGCCCCGGCGGCCCCGGCCGCCGACGCCACGGCCGGGCTGCCCGTCGACGAGGAGGCCGATCGCAGCGACGTGCCGCGGGCCGAGCTCTCCGGCGAGAAGCTCGACATCCGCAGCCTCAAGGAGAAGTCGATCTCCGAGCTGACCGGGATCGCCAAGGCCCTCGACGTCCCCAACGCCACGGCGCTGCGCAAGCAGGAGCTCATCTTCGAGATCCTGCGTGCCCAGACCGAGAAGAGCGGGCTGATCTTCGCCGAGGGGGTCCTCGAGACGCTGCCGGACGGATTCGGGTTCCTGCGTGCCCCCGAGTACAACTATCTGCCCGGTCCCGACGACATCTACGTCTCGCCCTCGCAGATCCGCAAGTTCGACCTGCACACGGGGGACACCATCTCGGGCCAGGTCAGGCCGCCGAAGGAGGGGGAGCGCTACTTCGCGCTCATCAAGGTCGAGGCGGTCAACTTCGAGCATCCGGAGCAGGCGCGCAACAAGATCTTCTTCGACAACCTGACGCCGCTCTATCCCAACGCGCGTATCAAGCTCGAGACCACGCGCGAGAACGTCTCGTCACGCGTCCTCGACATCCTCTGCCCGATCGGCAAGGGCCAGCGCGGACTGATCGTAGCCGCGCCGCGCACCGGCAAGACCATGCTCCTCCAGGCGATCGCCAACAGCGTCACGCAGAACCATCCCGAGGTGGTCCTGATCGTGCTGCTCATCGACGAGCGTCCCGAGGAGGTCACCGACATGCAGCGCTCGGTGAACGGCGAGGTCATCTCGTCGACGTTCGACGAGCCGGCGACACGCCACGTCCAGGTGGCGGAGATGGTGATCGAGAAGGCCAAGCGCCTGGTCGAGCACCGCAAGGACGTCGTGATCCTGCTCGACTCCATCACGCGTCTGGCGCGCGCCTACAACACCATCGTGCCGCCCTCCGGCAAGGTGCTCTCGGGCGGCGTCGACGCCAACGCGTTGCAGCGGCCGAAGCGGTTCTTCGGGGCCGCGCGCAACATCGAGGAAGGCGGCTCGCTGACGATCATCGCCACCGCACTCATCGAGACAGGCAGCCGGATGGACGACGTCATCTTCGAGGAGTTCAAGGGCACCGGCAACATGGAGATCCATCTCGACCGGAAGCTCGCCGACCGGCGCATCTTCCCGTCGATCGAGATCACCCGCTCCGGAACCCGCAAGGAGGAGCTGCTTCTCGCCAAGAAGGAGCTGGACCGCTCCTGGGTCCTGCGCAAGGTGCTCAACTCGCTGTCGCCCGTCGAGGCGATGGAGCTTCTCATCGAGAGGATGCAGAAGAGCAAGAACAACGAGGAGTTCCTCGACTCGATGTCGAGCATGGGGTAGAAGCCGGGGACGGCGGACCCAGGTGCGTCGCGGGTCCGCGCCCGGCCGGGAGATGGCTCGGGGCGGGCCCTTGAGTCGTTTCGCCAAGCCGTCTATAATGCGCGGTTCCATACCGGGATAGCCTGAATCATCGGGGGATGACGTCCCCCGGGGAGTGATTTCGATGAAGAGCGGCATCCACCCCAAGTACCACGAGGTCATGGTCACCTGCGCCTGCGGCGAGACCTTCCGGACGCGGTCGACGAACCCGGAGCTGCGCCTCGAGATCTGCTCCAAGTGCCATCCCTTCTTCACGGGCCGCCAGAAGCTGATCGACTCGGCGGGGCGCGTGGAGCGCTTCGAGAAGCGCTACAAGCCGGCCCCGGGGGCCGAGGTGGCGGCTTCGGCCGCCAGCCGTTCGGCCCGGCGGATCGGCGGCGCTCCCGCGAAGGCGGCGAAGAAGACCGTCAAGGGCAAGGCCGCGCCTCCCGGCACGGGCGCCTGAGACGGGCGGTTCCCTCCCGTGGACATCCTGGAGCGCCTCCGCAGCGTCGAGGCGAAATACGAGCAGCTGGGCGCCGAGATGGCCGACCCTTCGGTGGCGGCCGATCGCGACCGCTACCGGCAGATCGCCAAGAGTTACTCCGACCTCGAGCGCGTCGTCTCGAAGTTTCGCGAATACCAGGCTCTCGCGGAGCAGGTCCGCCAGTCGCAGTCGCTGATCGACGATCCCGAGATGCGGGCCATGGCGCGCGAGGAGCTCGTCGCCCTCGAGCCGCGGCGTCAGGTGCTCCTCGAGGAGTTGCGTGCACTCCTCCTGCCGCGCGACCCCAATGACGACAAGAACGTCATCCTGGAGATCCGCGCCGGCACCGGCGGAGAAGAGGCCTCCCTGTTCGCCGCCGAGCTGTTCCGGATGTACAGCCGCTACGCCGAGCGTCGCGGCTGGCAGGTGGAGGTGCTCACCATGAACAGCACCGGCCTGGGCGGATTGAAAGAGGTCATCGCCCTCATCAGCGGGCGCCAGGTCTACAGCCGCCTGAAGCACGAGAGCGGCGTGCATCGCGTGCAGCGCGTCCCCGAGACGGAGGCCGCCGGCCGGATCCACACCTCGACCGCGACGGTCGCGGTCCTGCCGGAGGCGGACGACGTGCAGGTCGACGTCAACGAGAAGGACCTCCGGATCGACACCTTCTGCGCCACCGGTCCCGGCGGGCAGGGGGTCAATACCACCTACTCCGCCATCCGCATCACGCACCTGCCGACCGGCCTCGTGGTGCAATGCCAGGACGAGCGCTCGCAGCACAAGAACAAGGCGCGCGCCATGAAGGTCCTGCGCTCGCGGCTGCTCGATCTGGAGCAGCAGAAGCAGCGCGACGCGATCGCCCAGAACCGCCGCAGCCAGGTCGGGACGGGCGAGCGCTCGGAGAAGATGCGCACCTACAACTTTCCGCAGAACCGTGTGACCGACCATCGCGTCAACGTCACCGTGCACCGCCTGGCCGACCTGCTGGAGGGGGAGCTGGATTCCCTCATCGAGCCGATCGTCGCGCACTACCAGGCGGAGCGACTCAAGGAAGAAGTCCTGGCCTAGACGCCCGCCGGGGGATTCGCATGGGCCGTGACGCCGCCGATCCCCCGATGAACACGGCCGGGGCGCTCGTGCGCGAGGCTGCCGCGCTCCTGCGCGCGCACGGCGTCGCCGAGCCGGTGCGCGACGCGGAGCGGCTCCTGGGGCACGTTCTCGGCCTCGATCGCGCCGCGCTGCACGGCGACCCCGCGCGACCGATCTCCGGGACCCAGGACGAGCAATTCCGGAGCCTGGCGCGGCGGCGCGCCGCCCGCGAGCCGCTCCAGCACCTGACCGGAGAGCAGGAGTTCTGGTCGCTGTCGTTTCGGGTGACTCCCGACGTCCTCGTTCCCCGACCCGAGAGCGAGCATCTGATCGAGGCGCTCCTGCGGCTGGGGCTGCGGCCCGACCCATCCCTTCTCGACGTCGGCACGGGGTCCGGATGCCTGGCGATCGCGGCGGCCCGCGAGATTCCCGGCGCCCTCGTCGTGGCCACCGACATCGAGGCGGCGGCCCTCGACGTCGCCCGTGGCAACGCCCTGCGGCACGGCGTGTCGGACCGCGTCACCTTCCTGCGTGGCGACCTGTTCGCGCCGCTCTCCGGGCGGCGTCAGGAGCGCGGCTTCGACGTCATCCTCTGCAACCCGCCCTACATTCCCGAAGCGGAGATGGCGGGGCTCGAGCCGGAGGTGCGCGATCACGAGCCGAGACGGGCGCTGACGCCCGGTCCGGACGGGCTCGCGGTCCACCGTCGCCTGGCGGCCGCCGCCCTGGACTGGCTGCGCCCGGGCGGGACGCTCCTCGTCGAGATCGGCGCCGGGCAGGACGAGGCGGCGCGGACGCTCTACCCGGCCGGGGGCGGGCTCGATCTGACGGCGATCGAGCCCGATCTCGCGGGGATCCCGCGGGTGATCGTCGCCCGCGCCCGCTGACGGCGCCCGCCGGGCCGGCACGCTATACTCCGGCCATGCGCGAGCCCCTGTCCGTCGAGCGCGCCCTGGAACGAGTCCTCGCGGCCGTGACTCCGTTGCCGCCCGAGACGGTCTCCCTCGCGTCATGCGAGGGGCGGATCCTTCTCGACGAACTGGTCGCCGAGGCCGACCTGCCGGCCTTCGACAAGGCGCTCATGGACGGGCTCGCGGTGCGCGCCTCCGATCTCGCGGGCGGCGTCCGCGAGCTGCGGGTGGCCGACACCATCGCGGCGGGACGCGATCCATCGTCGCTCGCCGCGCTCGCGCCCGGAAGCGCGGCGCGAATCATGACGGGCGCCCCGCTGCCTCCCGGCGCCGACGCGGTGGTCATGGTCGAGAGGACCAGCGCGGTGGCGGGGGACGCGCGCTCGGTGCGCTGTCTGGACGTCGTCGCTCCCGGGGAGAACGTCGCGCCGGCCGGCTCCGACGTCCGCGCCGGCGAGCGGCTCCTCGCGGCGGGGGACTGGATCGGGGCCGCGGAAATCGGCGTCCTCGCCGCGTTCGGGCGGATCCAGGTGAGGGTCCGGGCGCGCCCGCGGGTGGCCGTGCTGGCGACCGGCGACGAGATCGTGCCGCCCGGGACCACCCCGGGGCCCGGACGCATCCGGAACTCCAATGGCCCGATGCTCCTGGCGCTGGCGCGCGATGCCGGGGCGGAGACTCTCGATCTCGGCATCGCGCCCGACGAGAAGGAAGCGCTCGCTCGCCAGCTCGGGCGCGGTCTCGAGTCCGACCTCCTGATCGTCTCGGGGGGTGTCTCGATGGGGGAGTACGACCTGGTGGGCGACGTCCTGCGCTCCCTGGGCGTCGAAGTCCTGTTCGATGCCGTCGCCATCAAGCCCGGGAAGCCGTTCACGTTCGGGACCCGGGGGCGCGCGGTGGTCGCGGCCTGCCCCGGGAATCCGGTCTCGGGCTACGTGATCTTCCAGGTCTTCATCCGCGCGGCGCTCCGGCGGATGATCGGGTCGGCGACCCCGGCCCCGCCGATGCTGCGCGGCGTCCTCTCCGGGCCGCTGCGCACGCGGGCCGGCCGCACGGGGTACCACCAGGCGCGCGCCCGGTTCGAGAGCGGCCGGTGCGTCGTGGAGATCGTCCCGACCAGCGGCTCGGCCGACCTGGTCTCCTGCGCCCGGGGCAACGCGCTCGCGGTGACACCGGCCGGGGCGGTCTCGCTCGCGGCCGGCGATCCCGTCGACGTTCTCCTCCTCGACCACTTCGACGTTCGATGAACCCCGCGGCGCGTCGCGCGCGAGCGGCCCAATGGTTCGTCGGCGCGTCGCTTCTGGTGGTGACGGCGCTTCTCGGGATCCTGGTCTGGAGACTGACGCCGCCGGAGGAGCGGCGGCTGCAGCGCCCGCGCCGGGGAGTGGCGCGCGGCGCCATGCCCGAGGACGTCTGCCTGGTCCTGATCACCGTCGACGGATTGCGCGCCGACCGTCTCGGCTCGTACGGCGAGGCGCCGCTGTCTCCCACCCTCCAGATCGATCGTCTGGCGAGCGAAGGATTCCGGTTCGAGCAGGCGATGACGCCGTCGCCGGCCTCGTTCCCGGCGCACGCCGCGATCCTGACCGGCTTCTCGCCGATCGGCTCCCCGGGGCTGCTGGAGCCCGGCGCCATCCTCCCGGCGGGGCGCGCGACGCTGGCGGAGATCCTGAAGGCGTCCGGCTTCACGACGGCGGCCTTCGTCGGATCGACGGGCGTCGGCCGCGCCAGCGGCCTGGCACGTGGTTTCGAACGGTTCGACGAGCCGCGCGCCTCCGGTCAGCCCGCCACGCTGCGCTGGCTCGCCGCGCGACCGGCGCGCGAGGTGATCGAAGCGGCGCGCGGCTGGCTCGACGAGAGCTTCCGGCACCGCTTCTTTCTCTGGGTCCAGCTGGCGGATCCCTCGTCACCGCGCCCCGCAGCGGGTCGTCCGGGCCGGCGGCGCGATTCGTACGACGCCGAGCTCGAGATCACCGACGGGGAGATCGGCCGCCTGCTGTCTCGCGTCGCCTCGCTCGGAGTCATGGGCCACACGATCGTGGTGGTTGCCGGCTCGCACGGGTCCGGGCTCGGCGAGCACGGCGAGACGGGCGCCGGGATCGGGCTGTACGACACCACGCTGCGCGTGCCGCTCATCCTGCGTTTGCCCGGCGTGAGCGCCCACGACCGCTCGATTCCCGAGCAGGTGCGACTTCAGGATCTGATGCCGACGCTGCTCGAGCTGATCCGTCTGGCCGCGCCGGAGACGCCCGAGGGCACCAGCCTCGTGCCGTTGCTCGATCCGGGCGGCGCGCTGCCGCCGCTGCAGGCGGTAGCGGTCGCCGGCCTCCCACGCACCTTCCTGGGCGCGCCGGCGCCGCGCGCGCTGCGCGCCGGCGGCTGGAAGCTGATCGAGGGCGCGGTCCCCGAGCTCTACGACCTGCGGCGCGATCCCTCGGAGGCCAGGGACCTGGCGCGGACGCAGACGGCCCGCGTCGGACAGATGCTCCACGACCTGGGTCTCGCCCTCTCGCCGGCGGCGAACGCCTTCGCGCACGGAGATCAGGCCGGCGTCCGCGCCGATCCGGCCGGCGGCGCGGGGACGACCGGGGACGGCGCGCGTGGAGCGGGGTCCGTGACGCCGCCGGCCGCGCCGCCCGCCGCGGCCGCGCTGCTCGAGGAGGGGCTGGCGGCCTTGCGACAGGGCGAAGGGGCCCGCGCCCGACGCGCGATCGAGGACCTGGGGCGCCTGCTCGCGCCGGGCGGGGCTCCGCCCGCCGGCCTTTTGGCATTGCAGGGCGCGGTGCTGCGGATCCAGGGCCGTGTCCCCGAGGCGCTGGCGGCGGACGAGGCCGCGCTCGCCGCGCTCGAGGGCGGCGCCACGGGCGGCGCGGGCCACGCCTCGCCGCTGGCGGGCCTGCTGCAGTCCGAGATCGGCGCCTGCGGGCGGCTGCAGGGGAGGCCGGAAGCAGCCCTCGCGGCCTACCGCGCGGCCGCGAGCGCCCGCCCGGACGACATGGAGGACCGGCTCACGCTCGCCGATCTGCTGGTCGAGACCGGCTCTCCCGACATGGCCATCGACGAGCTGAGAGGCGCCCTGGCGCGCGCCCCGGACGAGTCGACCCTGCTGGCCGGTCTGGGCCGCGCCTACCTCGCGGCCGGGCAGCCCGCGGCGGCGATCCTGCCGCTTCAGGATGCCCTGCGCCTGTCGCCCGCCATGACCCGGCCCTGGTTCGATCTCGGACAGGCGTACGAGGCGCTCGCCCGCCCGGCCGATGCGTTGCGCGCCTATCAGGACTTCCAGGCGCGCGTGCCGGAGCCGCGCGACGCGCTGTTCGAGCAGGCGGCGGCGCGGGTGCGCGCCCTGCGGGGGTCGTGAGGGATCCGGTTCAGCGGCCCGGGGGGACGACGCCGGCGGTCGAGGTACGCGGCGGCGCGCGCCGGTCGCCGCCGCCCGGGCGGCGGGCGAGATCTTCGCGCAGCCGCGTGAGACCGTCGTCGCCGGGGTGGCGCAGGAGCCCGTCGTCCACGGTCCGGAGGGCCTCGCCGTTCCGGCCACGCTCCGACTGCACCAGCGCGAGACCCAGGAACGGGGCCGCCGTGTCGTCGCCGCGGTCGCGCGCCGCGGCGAACGCCGCGAGCGCCTTGTCGGGCTCTCCCAGCCGGCGGTAGACCGACCCGAGACGCAGCGCGCTGGCCGCCGATGGAGCGAGCGCGTCGGCCCGCTCGTACGCCTCGGCCGCCTCGCGCCAGCGGCCGGCGCGCGCGCAGGCGCCCCCGAGGTTGGCGGCATAGCGCGCGTTGTCGGGATCGAGCTCGCCCGCGCGCTCGAACGCGGCGATCGCCTCCTGCTCGCGTCCCGCGTCCGACTGCAAAAGGCCGAGCAGGTTCTGCGCTTCATCCTGGCGCGGGTCGCGGTCCACCGACCTGCGCAGCGCGGGGAGGAGAATCGCCGCCCTCCGATCGGGCGGCTCCAGCGCGTACAGCCGCTGCGCCACCAGGATGCGCGTCGGGTCGGCGGCGAACGAGCGCCGATAGTGATCGAGAGCACCCGCCGGGTCGCCCGACCGCTCCGCGAGCAGGCCGGCGATCGCGTCGTCGAGACCGGCCCGCGCGGCCGTCCGCGCGGCGTAGCGCCTCACGTCCTCGGCGGCCGCCCCAGACCCGCCACCGGCGTCCTGGAGCCGCAGCTGCACCAGCCAGAGGACCGGCTCGGGCGTGGCGTCGGGGCTGGCGTCGAGAGCGGAACGCAGCGCCGTCACGGCGTCCGGGGTCCGTCCCATGCCCAGGTACGCCTCCGAGAGCATCTCGTAGGTTTTTGGGAGAGGCTGTCGCTCGTTCGCCAGGAGAAGCTGCTCCGCCGCGTGAGCGTAATCCTTGCGCTTGAGAAAATAGGTCGCCAGGTTGCGATGGTAGAAGACCTGCGTCGTCTCCGCGGGCGCCGTCGCGCCGGTCGTGCCGGCCGGTGCCACCTTTGCGTCCCCGGCGGACGCTCCGCCCGGCTCCGCCCGCGGCTCGTCCCCGCCGATGTATCCCAGGGAGCGCAGGCTGGCCAGGAGCTCGGCCTCCGCCTCGCGCGCCGCCGGGTCGCCGGCGGACGAAGGCGTCCGACGCGATCCTCCGACCGTCTCCCAGGACGTGATGACACGGGGCGGATGGGCCGAGAGAAACGCTTCGTCGAGAGCCCCGGTGACGACGCGGCCCGGCATGTCGCCTCCGGCGGGCAGCCCGAGCAGGTGCAGGACGGTCGGCGCCACGTCGAACAGCGTCGGCCGCGCCGCGAGTCGCACGCCGCGGCGGGCGCCCGGCCCGCTCAGGAGGAAGATCCCTTCCGGGTCGTGCCATTCCACCGGCTGCTCGGTGGTGTACGGCACGATGTCCGCCGGCCGCGCCGCGCCGGCGCGGAATCCGTGATCGGACACCACGAGGATCGTCGCGCCGGGGCCGGCCGCGTCGACCACCTGGCCCAGGAAGCGATCCTGCGCCTCGTAGAACCCGGTGACGGCGTCCTGGAAGCGCGCGTAGTCGGCGTCGCCGCAGATCGCCAGGCGTGGCGGCATGCAGTGCTGGAAGCGATGCCCGATCATGTCGATCCCCTCGAAATAGACCGACGTGAGATCGGGATGCCGTGCCGCGAGATCGGAGGCGATCGCGGCGTAGTTGCGCGTCGCGGTCAGGATCGAGAGGGCGAGCGTGACCGGACGCTGGACCGCCCGGCGGCTCTCGCCGCCCTCCGCCGCGGGCGGCGGGGCCAGCACCTCACGCCGCGCCGCCTCGAACTCCTCACGCGTCACGCGGGCAATCGGTCTGAGGTCCTCGTAGCGCAATGCCTCGGCCGTGGCCAGCCGTGGCGCGATCGATGCGAGATAGTCGGAAGGCCAGGTCAGACCGAACGGGAGCGGGTGATCCGCCGCGCGGGGTCTCATGGTCTCGAAGGCGACGAGGTTCGACACCTGAAAGCCGCGCACCGCCTCGGCCGGATAGGAAGCCCACCAGCCGACGAAGGCGCTCGTGCCGCCGGCGTCGTCGAGGATGTTCCAGAGCGCCTTGACGCGGCGGAAGCGGCTGGTGATTGGCACGCGGCGCCCGCTCGCGGTCTCGATGGCCTGGAAGTCGGCCACGCCGTGACGGTCGGGACCGACCCCGGTCGCCATCGTGGTCCAGAGAAGCGGCGAGATCATGGGATCGTAGGATCGCAGCGGGGCGCGCGCGCCGGACGCGACGAGACGCGCCAGGTGCGGCAGGCGGCCGGCGCGCAGGAGCGGATCGATGGTCTTCCAGTCGCCGCCGTCGAGGCCGATGAAGAGCAGGCGAAGACCGGTGGGGTCGCGCCGCGGGAGGCCGCCGGCGGCAGCCGCCGACCCGCCGCCGGCCGGCGTGATGCCAGGATCCGGCTCCGGTCCCGGCCCCGGCCGCGTGTCGAGATGCTCCGGTGTCACGCCGCCGGCCAAGAGCGCCCGCGCGATAGCATCGCTCCCCGCGTCGGAGAGGAAAGCCGTCGCGTCGCCTCCGGCCTGGAGGTCGGCGGCCGCCAGCGCGTCGACGGCGGGGCGCGCCAGCTCGATCACCAGCCCGTCGACCCCCGACTCGAAGAGACGGCCGGGTGGACGCGGCAGCCGTTCGGGGTCGAGGCGGTAATCGAGCGCCAGGCGCAGGACCAGACGCGCGCCCTCGGGGCTGGTTCTCGGGATCTCGATGCCGCTGACGCGGCCTGCGATCGGGACGAGGTGGACCGGCGCGAACGGGAGCCGCAGATGCCATCCAGGAGCCAGCAGGCGGCTGGGAAGCACGCCGAGCGTCCCGGCCGGAACCCGGATCGCCGAGCCGAACGCGAGCAGGCCGAGGAGGACGGCGCACGACAGCCGCCACGCCCAGCGCCGGCGATCCGCGGATCTCACCGAGCCCTCGGTCACGCGGGGAAGTATAAGTCAGCCGTGGCGGGCTTCTAGAAGTCCCAGCGCACGCCGAAGCGCATGGTGCGCGGCGCCTGGTAGGCCGAAGCGCGGCCGAAGTCCGGGTCGGTGACGCCGGCGGTCAGCTCCAGGGTGTCGATGTACGACGTCGTGGTGTGCGAGTTGAAGACGTTGAAGACGTCGGCGAACACCCGCAGCTGCGTCTTGCCCATCGCGATCGGATAGTCGCCATGCAGGTCGAAGGTGACCAGATCGGGCGTGCGCCCGAGATTGCCGCGCTCCACCGGCGTGTACGACTTCAGGAAGACGTTGCTGAACGCGTCGGGGTCGGTGAGGGCGCTCGCCAGGCTCGACGTCGAGCGCAGCTCGAGCCCGCCTGACCCGTTGTCGGCCCAGTAGGCGTAGACCGGATCGATGCCGGGTATCTCGCCGGCGTTCTGATAGATGGGATGGGCCAGGAGCGAGGTCCGCGGCACCCCCGATTGCCAGGAGAAGTTCCCGCCGATCCGCAGCTTGTTGTTGAACTGGTACGACGGGTAGACGTGCACGACGTGCGTCACGTCGCTGGGCAGCGGACCCGACAGGTACTGGCCGCGCATCAGGGGCGAGTCGGGGAAGTCGTAGAGCGAGGTGATGTTCGGATCGCTCTGGCCGTTGTCGTTGCGGTACAGCCCCTCGTAGTTTCCGTCCAGCTGCGCCAGCCGGTAGTTCGCGAACAGCGACCAGTGATTCGCCATCCGCCGGGTGAAGACCACCTCGAGCGCCTTGTACTGGCGCTTCGCCTTCGGGAATCCGAACTGCCCGCCCTGCGGCACGTTCTTGGTCCCGGGATTTCCGAGCTGATAGGCGCCGAACGTGGCCGCCGGGTAGGTCGTGCTGTTGGGATTCGACGGCGTGCCGCCGAACGGATCGTAGGGATAGCCGTAGCCGGTCCCGTAGTAGAAGTTCTGGATCTGCTCGACCGCGTTGACCTGGACGTCCTCGAGGACGCGTCCCTGCTGGCGGTAGATGGCCCGCACCTCGAGCGCCGACTCGGGCGCTACCTCGAAGGCGAACCCGCCCGAGATCTCGTCCTCGTACGGGAGCTTGGTCCCGGGCGTGACCTGCGTCTGGTCGATCCCCTGCGTGAACACCGGGGAGGCCGGCGCGCAGCCGACCGATCCGCCCGCGCCGTCGTCGCAACCCACGAGGAACGGCAGCATCGCCGGGGTCGTCAGGGCGCGATCGGTGAAGTCCTGCCGGCTGACGCCGACCTCGTTGGAGAAGGCGCGCACGGCGAGATCGTTCGGGACGCGCTCGAAGTAGCGCGCCAGGTTGACCCAGGCGCGGCTCTTGCCGTTGCCCAGGGCGTCCCAGACCACGCCGAGACGCGGTGCCCAGTTGCCCGAGAAGGTGTACTCGTTGGGCGAGTACGACGACGTCCCGGCCGTGAAGATCCGCATGTCGATGCCGCCCGAGTTGACGATCTGGGTGCCGAACGGCAGGGTGAAGTCGCCGGCGCCCTTGACCGTCTCGTTGGTGTAGCGCAGACCCGCCTTGATCGTGACGCGCGGGCTCACCGTCCATGAGTCCTGGACGAACAGGCTGTCCTCGGTGGCGTGCGTCGCGGGAGGCTCGGGCCCGATGCGCGCGCGCGTGACGCGGAACGTGTTGGCGCTGTCGTACGCCACGCTCGGATCGGAGCCCAGACCGTTGCGCACGCTCACCAGCGGCCCGCCCAGGGTCGGGACGAAGAGGAAGTCCTGCTGGCCGTCCAGGTTGGCGTCGAGCGGCTCACCGTTCGGGCTCGAGAGCGGCAGACCGATGTTGGTCGAGGGCCCGGAGTAGGTCGAGACCTCGCGGTAATGGATATCGTCGCGCTGCAGCCCGTACTTCAGCTCGTGCTTGCCGATGACCGAGGTCATCTTCACCGACAGCTGCAGGCTCTTGTCGTCCTGGTCCGACACGAACCCGACGCCGCCGCGATAGGTGGTCACCGGCGCCAGCGTGAGCGGCACCGGTCCGCCGCCGGGGTCGTAGCTGTTCGCGCCGCGGATGAACTCCTGCACGTTGCGGATGTCGCTGTACGAGATCTCGTCGCGGTCGGAGGTCTCGCGGAAGTGGCCGTCGTGCCATCCGACCTGCGCCTCCATGAAGAAGCGGGGGGTCAGCACGGCGTTCCACTTCAGGGCCGCGTTGTTCGAGCCGTAACGGATGGAGCTCTGGCCGCCGCCCGAGTCGACGTCGGAGTAGAGCGGGGCGGTGGCGCGCTGCGGGCCCATGGCGCCGGTGGACGGATCCCCGAACAGGGTCAGCTCGACCTGGTGCATCGGGTTGACGATCCAGGAGATCTTGGCGGCGTAGTTGTCCGAGTGACGCAGCCGGCTGAGATCGCTCCCGGCGCTCGGGAACGCCTGCGGCGAGCTGACGCCGAAGCCGTTCGCGCCGCTCTCGTCGAAGGCGGTGACGCCCGCCGAGGCCGCGTCCCAGGCGGGGTTGTGGTGATCGGTGGCCTGCACGCTCTGGGTCGAGTAGACCGGGTTGTAGGCGAAGAAGTAGAACAGCTTGTCCTTCTTGAACGGCCCGCCGACCGAGAAGGCGAAATCGTTGAGCGTGGTGTCGGTGATGTTGGCGTTGCCGGTCGACAGGTCGACCATGCTCGGGGTCGACTGCGCGGCGCCGGGGCTGGAGTACCACGCGGCGCTTCCCTTGAAGTCGTTGGTGCCCGACTTGACGATGGTGTTGATGATGCCGCCCAGCGCCTGGCCGTACTCGGCCTCGAATCCGCCGGTCTTCACCTGCACCTCGTCCAGGAACTCGCTGGTCACGCCGGTGCCCAGCGATCCGTAGACGTAGTTGTAGGCGCCGATGCCGCCGAACCCGGTGTTGGTGATGTTGACGCCGTCGATCAGATAGGTGTTCTCGAGTCCCGACGCGCCGCTGATCGAGTAGTTGCCCTGGCCGGTGCCGAGCCCGCTGACGACGCCGGGCGCCACGGCATAGGTGTCGGTGAAGGCACGACCGACCGGCACCGATCCCGCGAACTCGTCGTACTTGATGTTGGTCCCCATCGACGTCGACCGTGGATCGACCATCGGCGCCTTGTCGGTCACGATCACCGTCTCGGTCACCCCGGTCGTGAGCGCGAACGCCAGCTGGGTGCGCTGGTTCAGGGCCACCACGACGTCGTTCTGCACCACGCTGTTGAACCCGCCGGGGGCCTCGATCCGGACCGTGTAGATGCCGGGGTGCAGGAAGGGGATGATGAACTGGCCGTTGTCGTCCGTGTCGGCGGTCCGCGTGCCGAGGTCGCAGGTGGTGATGACGCTGGCGCCGGCGATCGGCTTCCCCGCGGCGTCGGTCACCTTCCCGGCCATCGTGCCGGAGGTCAGCTCCTGGGCCATCGTCGGAGTCGCGAGAAGCGCCGCGGCGAGAAGCGCAGGCAGCCAGGCCGTGCGACGAAGTGCCATCTCCATCCCTCCCCCTTGAGCAGGTCGCCGATCGATCGGGCGGCCAGCCCCGCCGCCTGCAGGTGCGTACGGGGCGGGATGAAATATATGTAGGTAAATTTCAATGGCAAGTGATCCACGTCAAAATGAATATGCGCGACGATTGGTCCAATTCTCTCACTTAAGATGCTGTAAATAAAATGGTTGTGTTGTTTTCTTAGAAGCCCAGCGTGGCTTTCAGATCGTCGGCGAGGGCTGGATCGAGAGCGAGGAGCGCGTCGTATTCACGGCGCGCCTCCGTGTCCCGACGCAGGACCTTGAGCGCGAGGGCGAGCTGATATCTCGTCCTCGCGTGAGCGGGGTCGAGGTCGCGAGCCTGGAGGAACGCTTCGGCGGCCTCGGCGTAGCGGCCCGCCGCTCCGAGGCACACGCCGAGGTTGAAGCGCGCGAGGCGGGAGGAGGGGTCGATCGCGGCGGCGCGCTGGAAGTCGGAGGTGGCGGCGGGGAGCTGACCGGCGCCGAATTCCAGCACCCCGCGCTCGAGATGCACCGCCGCGACTCCTTCGTCGCGCGCGATCGCGACGCTCAAGAGCGCGATGCCGCGCACGCCCCCGTCCCTGCCCTCGAGAACCAGGGCCTGGCCGACGAGCCCGGGCGTCGTCGACAGGACAAGCGGCGCCGGCCGCGGCTCGATCGCCTCCCGGGCCGGCTTCCATCCTCGTCCGTCTCCCTCCAGGTCGAGCGCCGCCGGCGGCGCCAGGACGACGGCGGCCAGGGCCGGATCGGCGCCCACCGGGGCGGGGCCCGTCACGCCGAGAAAGCGCCCCCCGTCGTCCACGACCAGACCGGGATCGGATCCGCCCTCGTCGAGCAGATGCAGCAGGGCGACCCGTCCGCCGTCCGCGAGATCGACCACGCGCTCCACCCGCCCGCCGATGGCGCCGGAGCGGAATCCGTGGCGCTCACGGAAGAGTCGTACCGCCGATCCGGCCGCCGGCGGGGCGTCCGCCGCCTCTGGAGAGCGGGCGGCGCAGCCGGCGGTCGCATCGACGCCGAGGAGTGCCAAGTCCTGCTCCGGCCGCGTGCCGACGCCGGCGACCGGCGTCCCTGGGCCGCCGGTCAGGGGACGCAGCTCGAGGCGGCTCCAGCGCACCCCGCCGCGCTCCAGAGCGTGCAGCGGCGCGACGGCGACGCCGGGGCGTCCGGTCAGAAGTGCCACCGTCTCGAACACCACCTGCCCCCCGGCATCGAGCGCGGCCAGCCCGCGCGCGCATCCGGAGGGGTCGGTGGTCTCCGCCCGCGCCGCGCCCGAGGACGCGATGAGCAGGAGGGCGCACGCGCACCAGACGGGACCGCGAGAACGAAGGACCGGCATGCCTCTCCCGAGTGACGGGCCGGGCGTCCGCGCGCCCGGCGGGGAGCCGGGGCGATCGGTTGAAACGCCCGTCCTGTAAGGGTTTCAGAGAGGTCATGTACGCCGACGTGAACCGTGCGTCAAGGGGATTCGAGGGCCTCCCGCGAGGCCCGGCCGCCGGGCGCCCCGGCGCGGCGCTGGTGGTAGAGTACGGCGGGCCGCTCGGGCTCGACGCGACCATCGGGTATCATGAGCGGCTCCTGACGGCCGATGACGAGGTGAGGGTGCACGTGCGCGAGAAGCACTGGGCGGACGAGATCGCCGACGCGATCGCGGCGATTCCCGGCCGGCACGAGATCTCCACGGGGATCTCGCCCTCCGGCGAGATCCACATCGGCAACCTCCGCGAGGTGATCACCGCCGACGTCGTCTGGCACGCCCTGCGGGAGCGCGGCCTGGACGTGGTGTTCGATTACGTCGCCGACAACTTCGACCCGCTCCGGAAGGTCTATCCGTTCCTCGATCCGAAGGTCTACGAGCCGTTGATCGGCTGCCCGTTGTCGGAGATCCCCTGCCCCTGCGGGAAGCACCCCAGCTACGCCGAGCACTTCCTCGAGCCGTTCCTGGCGTCGCTGCAGCGCCTGCGGATCGAGGTGAAGGTCTACCGCGCCGACCAGATGTACAAGTCGGGGAAGCTGGTGCCGCAGATCGTCCAGGCCCTCAAGGGGCGCGACGCGATCGCCCGCATCCTCGCCGAATGCACCGGGCGCCAGGTCGAGGACGAGTGGAGCCCCTTCAACCCGATCTGCGCGACGTGCAAGCGCCTGAGCGAGACGGTGGTGCGCGGTTTCTCGGAGAAGGACGAGTCGGTCGAGTACCGCTGCCGCTGCGGCGGACGCGGGACGGTGTCGATGCGCGGCGGCGGCAAGCTGACCTGGCGTGTCGACTGGCCGGCCCGCTGGGCCGCCATCCCGGTCACCATCGAGCCGTTCGGCAAGGACCACGCGACGCGCGGCGGGTCGTACGACAGCGGGGCGCGCATCTGCCGCGAGGTGTTCGGCGCCGAGCCGCCGTTCCCGGTCACCTACGAGTGGATCTCCTTCAAGGGGAAGGGGGAGCTCAAGAAGAGCAAGGGGAACGTCCTGTCGGTGCACCGCATGCTCGAGGTGGTCCCGCCCGAGGTGCTGCGCTACCTGGTGGTGAAGACGCGTCCGATGCGATCGATCGCCTTCGACCCCGGGCTGCCGCTGCTGTCGCTGGTGGACGAGTTCGACGACGCCACCTCCGAGGCGCGCGACCCGCGGGCCCTGGAGCTGTCGGGCGCGGGGCAATTCAAGCCGATCGGCGTGCCGTTCCGCCACCTCGTCAACGTGGTGCAGATGGCCGACTTCGACCTCGACCAGACGATCGTCGTGCTGCGCCGCAACGGCTACACCGTCGACGACGAGGCGATCGTGAAGGAGCGGGCGGGGTACGGCATCCGCTGGCTCCAGGAGTTCGCGCCGCCGGACGTGAAGTTCTCCGTGCAGCGGACGCTGCCGGACTCGGTGCGCCGTCTCGAGCCGGGCCAGAAGGCGTTTCTGGGCCGCCTCGCGCAGTCGCTCAAGCCGGGGATGACCGGCGAGCAGATCCACGCCCTGGTCTACGACCTCGCCAAGGAGTCGGCGCTTCCCAAGACCACCGCGGCGTTCGAGGCCCTCTACATCGCCTTCCTGGACCGAACCAAGGGTCCGCGCGCCGGCTGGTTCCTGGCGTTTCTCGATCCCGCTTTCGTCGTGGGACGTCTGCGGGAAGCCGCCGCGTGATTCCCCGGGAGGCGCGCGCGCGCCGTGCGGCGCGACCGCTGGCGGCGGCGCTTCTCGCCGCGCTCGCGGCGCCCTTCGTGACGCCGTCTCCCGTCTCGGCGGGCGCGGGGCCCGATGCGCCGGTCAATCCGCGGCGCGACGCCTACAAGACGCGCTACGCCGGCAAGACGGCGCCCGATTTCGCGTTGAGCGACACGCAGGGTCACGACGTGCGTCTGTCGTCCCTGCGCGGGCATGTGGTGCTGCTGAACTTCTGGTACTCCGGATGCCCCCCCTGCCGCAAGGAGACTCCCGATCTCGTCACCCTGCACCGGTTGTACGGGCGGGAAGGTCTCACCATCCTCGGGATGAACCTGGACGACGTCCTGATCCCGGCGGAAGGTCACGCGCCGCTGGCGGCGTTCCTGAAGGAATTCCAGGTGCCCTACCCGGTCCTGATGGTCGACAACAAGACCTTCGACGCCTATGGCGGCATTCCGGTGCAGCCGATCTCCTTCCTGATTGACCGGACGGGGACGATCGTGCACATCTTCTGGGGCGCCTTCCCGGGACCGGTGTTCGAGAAGACGATCAAGCCCTATCTGACGCCTGCTCCCGGACCGGCATCGCCCCCCGCCCCCGCCGCTCCGCGCCCGTAGACGGCGCGCTCCCAGGCCCGCCAGCGGCGGGCGGCTTCCCTCGGACCCAGCCTCGGAAGGACCACCG
Organism: Patescibacteria group bacterium; assembly: GCA_035638115.1. Taxonomy (GTDB): domain Bacteria; phylum Acidobacteriota; class Polarisedimenticolia; order Gp22-AA2; family Gp22-AA2; genus DASRAN01. The sequence goes on from DASRAN010000015.1 coordinate 32,518, forward strand.
ACCGCTCGTCCTCGCGCGCGGCGGCCGCCGGCGGCGCCGGGTCGGCGGAGGCGAGAAGGGCCGCCCCGATCGCCGTCGCGTCGGCCGAGGAGGAGACCGCGACCGGTTGCTGCAGGAGATCGGCCTGGGCCTGGAGGAGCCGCCGGCAGCGGGTGAGTCCGCCCGAGACGCGGACGCGCGTCGGTTGCGGAGGGCCGCGACGTCCCGCGCCCGCGGGATCGCGCGCCGGCGTGACGTGGGCCGCGCCGGCGCGCACGATCTCGGCGCAGCGCTGCGCGATCGACTCCACCGCCGCGGCCAGCAGCTCGTGCGGCGTCGCCCCGGCTTCGGCGCCCGCGAACCGCGGCCGGGCGCCGGGATCCCAGCGCGGCGCCCCCAGCCCGGAGACGGCCGGCAGGAAGTGCAGGTCGCGCCGCCCCGACCAGGGCAGGGCGCCCAGAGCGCGATCGAGGTCGATGGTGCGAATCCGGGTCCCGACGCGCCGCTGGACCCAGTCCAGAGCGGTGGCCGCCGCGTTCACGGTCCCTTCGACGGCGTACGACACCGCGTGGCCCCGGGGCTGCGCGTGCCGCGAGTCGGCCAGCGACGTGAGCAGCCCGCGCGCGCGCCGCCGCGCCGCCGACGCGGATCAGCACGAACGCCCCCGAGCCGTAGTTGATCGCGACGTCGCCGGCCCGCCGGCAGCGCAGCCCCTCGAGCGCCGCCTGTTGATCGCCGGTCGACGCTCCGAGAATCAGGCGCCGTCCGGGAAGGCGGATCTCCGCTCCCGCCGCCAGCCGCGTCGGCACGAGCGCCGGCAGCGCGGGCGCATCGAGCAGCGGCGCCAGCCCCAGACGGGCGACGAGATCGGCGTCCCAGTCCTGGCGGGCGAGTCCCATCAGGAGGGTCCTCTGGGCGTTGGCGTGATCGACCGCCCAGACCGCGCCGCCGGTCAGGCGCCAGATCAGGAAGGTGGAGAGGGTGCCCCAGAGCGCGCGACCGGAGACGATGGCGCGGCGCAGAGCCGGAGAGTGGCGCAGGGCGTGCGCCAGCTTCGGGGCGGAGTAGTGGGCGCTGAGCCGCAGCCCGGTGCGCTGCACCAGGTCGCGCGCCAGCGGCTCGTCGCGGGCCGCCAGCCGGCGGCAGGCGGCCGCCGCGCGCAGATCCTGCCACGACCAGGCCGGCGTCAGCGGACGGCCGCTGGCGCGATCCCAGATCAGGAGCGTCGAGCGCTGCGTCGCGAGGCCCAGCCGGGCGTCCGAGCGTCCGGTCGCGCGCGTCGCGGCCCGCAGGGCCGACAGGGCGGCCTCGTGAATCTCCTCGGCGTCGTGCTCCACGCGGCCGCCGGCGGCGCGCCGGGTCGAGAAGCGCCGGCGCTCGAGCCGCAGCGCGCGGCCCGCCGCGTCGAGCACGATCACCTTGGCGCTGGACGATCCGATGTCCAGACCCACGAGCATGCCGCGTCCCTCCGGCGCAGAGGATACGCCGGTCCGGCCCGCGCCGCCCGTCGCGCCCACTCCGGCCGTCGCGCCCGCGCCGCCGCTCGCTTATGATGACCGGCGCCCGCGCGGGCGGGGGAAAGGAACCGGTGCACAGCGTGCCGTCGACGAGTCCGCGAATCGCGGGGCTCCTCCTCGCCGCGATCGCGGCGGCGCTCCTGCTCGCCCGTCTGGGGCGCGCCGAGCTCTTCAACCCCGACGAGCCGCGCGAGGCCGAGCTGGCGCGCGAGATGCTGGTCTCGGGCGATCACGTCGTGCCGCAGCTCAACGGCGCCCCGTTCCTCGAGAAGCCTCCTCTGTTCTACTGGCTGGTCGTCCCGGTCTTCCGCGCGGCGGGAGGCCCGGGCGAAGCGGCGGCACGCCTGGCGCCCGCCCTGTGCGGCATCGCCACGGTCCTCCTGACCTTCTGGTTCGCGCGTCTCCTGTTCGGCGACGCGGTCGGACTCCTGTCCGGGCTGGTCCTGCTGACCGCGTTCGAGTTCTTCTGGATCGCGAGACGCTCCATGATCGACATGCCGCTGACCTTCGCCGTCCTCGTCGCCTGCGTTGCGCTGCATCGCGCCACGGCACACGACACCCGGTCGAAGACCGCATGGCTGGCGCTGGCTTCCGCTGCGTGCGCCGCAGCCCTGCTGCTGAAAGGGATCGTCGGCGCCGGGTTTCCGGCGCTGGCCCTGCTGGCGTGGCTCGCGGCGCGGCGCGACCTTCGGGGGCTTTTTCGTCCCGGCCTCCTGGCGGCGGGGCTTCTGGCGCTCGTGCCGGCCGCGTTCTGGGTCCTTCAGCTCGGAGTGCGGCTCGGGTCGCCCGGCGTGCGCGAGTTCGTGCTGGTCAACAACGTGTTCCGGTTCACCGGTGGCGCGGCGCGCGGTCACGACAATCCGTTCTGGTACTACCTGCCGACGTTCGCCGCCGACTTCGCTCCCTGGTCGGTGGTCCTTCCGTTCGCCCTCGTGGCGGCCGTTCGCCGGCCGGGCGCGCGCCGCGAGGCGGTGCGCGACCTGCTGCTCTGGTTCGTGGTGCCTCTCGTGGTGCTGTCGATCGCGAGCACCAAGCGCGGTCTTTACCTGCTGCCGATCTATCCGCCGGCCGCGATGCTGGTCGCCTGGTGGCTGTCGGACGGCGACGCCGCTCCCGGCGAGCCGCCACGCGGCGCGCGGCGGGTGGCGTTCGGGATCCTGTTCGGCCTCCTCGGGGCGCTCTCGGTCGCGTTCCTCTGGGCCTGGCACCTGGTGCGTCCAGCGTCGATCGCCGGAGCGCTGGCCGCCGCGATCGTCCTGGCGCTCGTGCTGGGCGCGTCGTGGCGGGCGCTCCGCGCGCGCGACGGCCGTGTCCTGGGGCTTTCGGTAGCGGCCGGCGCGGCGTTGCTCGAGCTGCTCACCGCCTGCGCGCTCGTTCCCGTCATCGTGAACCGGGGCGCCAGCGCCCGGCCGATCGGCCGCGAGATCCGGACGCGTCTCGAGGTCGGCGATCAGGTGGCGCTCTACGGGATCAAGGAAGGCTCGCTCGGCGGCCTGCTGTTCTATGCCGGACGCACGCTCCCGGTCCTGGCGGGTCGCGACGATCTCGAGCGGCATCTCGGGACCGGCGCGCCCGAAGGCTCACGGACGCTGGTGCTGATGCGGGCCCCCGCGTTCGAGGAGGCCGCCCGCTCGCTGCCGTTCCCGCTGGTCGAGGCGCGCCGCTGGCGTCCCGCCGCCGTGCCGTGGGAAACGGCCGGCGCCAACGATTTCGTCCTCGCCACGCGCGGTCCCTGAAGCCCGGCCCGCCGGGCGCGGCAGGCTTCCGCCGAACCAGGCCGCGAGACCGGCGAGATCGAGCCCGTCCACCTGGCCGCTGCCGTCGAGGTCGGCCGCCGCGTCATAGTCCGCCTCGCCGGCGGCCCGCCCGAAGGAGCGCGCCAAAAGGGCGAGATCCCACCCGTCGGCGCGGCCGCTTCCGTCGATGTCGGCGCGTTCGGGGTCGAGCGTCACGACGACGATGGCCGCGGCCGTCGTCGCGCCTCCGTCCGGGTTGGTGATCCGGATGGCGCGCGGCCCGATCGCGGCGTCGCCGTGAACCGCGAGCCGCAGGGTGAGGCGGTCGCCGGGCTGGTCCGCCGATCGCGCCTCGACCGCCACGACCGTAGCGTCGATCCCCGGCCCCGCCTCGGCGGCCAGGCCGGGACACAGATCGTCGCCGGAGAGAGGGACGACGGCCGCGCTTCCCTGGCGGATGGCGACGGCGCTCTCCGGGAGATCGAGACGCGGGGCCGAGGTCACGCGCAGCGACTGCGTGAACCAGGCGTCGGCGCCATTCACGCCGGTGCCGGGCCGCGCATCCGACCAGATCACCCCCACCGCGGGCGCCGGCATGCCCGACGACGGCGCTTCGGGCGGTGGCGCGTCGGGCGGCGGAGCGTCGGGCGGCACCAGAAGAAGCGGATGCGACTGCGCCCCGGCGGCCGTCGCCAGGGGGGCGCCCTCGGGCGCGGCCTTGATCCGTCCGCGCGCGTCGATCGACTGGACCACGAGGTCGGAGGGGTCCTCGGCGCTGCGCCCGCGGACCATCGCGGCCGCGACCAGGCTGCCGTCCGGGAGGATCGCCTCGGTCCGCGACAGCACGTCCGGCCGGGCCAGGAGAGTCAGCGGGGAAGACCAGACGGAGGAGCCGCCGGCCAGGAGCCGCGCGATCGCGAGCCGCCCTCCGCCCCCCGCGAAGGTCTCGATCCAGGTGGCGTAGGTCGTCCCGCGCGCCTCGACCACGTGCAGGTCGGCGCGTGTGACGGAGTCAATCGGAGCGAGCGCGTTCCCGCCCGGGCCCAGGAGCGGCTCGCCGCCCGGCGTGAATCGCTGCGCCCGCGGTCGGTCGGCGAGGAACACCACCACGAGGCCGGGCGCGCCGGGGAGGAGCGCGACCGGCGGCTGGGCCGCCAGGCTCGGGTCGACCAGCACCCCCGCGGGCGCCCAGAGCCGCGTGCCGTCCCGGTTCAGGTGCTGCAGGAGCGTCACGGGGAACGCGGCGGCGTCGCGCCACTCGCTCCAGGCGACGAAGACGCCGCCGTCGCCGTCGGGAGCGATCCGGGCGTCACGCGCCAGGGCGCCGGTCGTCGCCGACAGCACGACCGGCGCTTCCCACGCGGCCCGGCCCTCCGCGTCGAAGCGGCCGATGACGACCCGGCCGCTGAGACCACCGGGATCGCGGGTCTCCTGCCAGCCGAGGAAGAATCCGCCGGCGCCGTCGGGGGCCGCGAACGGCGACTGCGACGGGCTCGCCGGATCGGCCGGCCGGATCACGACACCGGACCAGAGCGGAGCGGCGCCGCCGTCGAAGGCGGACGCGAAGATCCGGGACGGCTCGGCCGGGTCGGGAGGGATCTCGTCGGCGGCGAGGAGAAACCGCCCGGGTCCGATCGCGATCACGGCGCGCGCGCGCTGGTCCCCGGTCCCTCCCAGCAGGAGCGCGCCGCACGGATCGTCCCCGCCGCGGCCGGAGTTCACCGGCAGCGGCCGCAGGGCGGCGTCGAGGCGCAGCAGTCCGAGATCGAATCCGTCGTCGGGTGGCGCCTCCGGATCGAGGCGGGCGTCGCGCGTGACGACGAGGAAGCCGTCGCCCTCCGGCAGCGCCGCGATCGCCGACCGCGCGCCGCTGCGCCCTCCGCACATCAGACGCCCGTCAGTGCCCAGGAGCGGGAGGACGTCGGCCCGCCCTTCGCGCCAGGCGGGGAGAAGCAGGAGGATCGTCACGATCGCGCGCGCCGAGCGCGCCGCGCCCGCGAGCGCGGCCGCCCCGCGGGAGGAGATGCGGAGCGGCCGCGGCGTCCCGGGAGGACGCCATGACGTGACCCGGCGGTCGCCGATCAGGGACCGGCTCCCGCCGGGGTGCCGGCCGTGGCCGCGAGTCCGACCCCGAACGCCAGGCCGCCACCATACGGTCCGTAGACCAGCTCGAGCAGGAAATCGGAGGTCCGGCCGGTGAGCGTGAACAGGCTCCCGGAGTACCCCGCCGCGAACAGATCGCGCGACACCTGCTGGGTCGAGATGCCGCCGAGCCCGTAGGCGAAGTGGGGTTGCGCCGCGGCGGCCGCGAGATGGCCGTCCAGGATGCCGGCGGCGCCGTGATCGAAGAAGGGCCCCAGGTCGCGCACGCCATAGACGCCGATGACGCGTCCCTGTGCGTCGCGCAGCTCGCGGAACCTGTCGAGCTCGTGCGGAGAATCCGGTCCGGCGACGTCCCGCACGGTCGTGCCGTAGGCGTCGCCGCTGGGGGTTCCGAGCGCCCCCGGATCGAGCCCGCGCGCGCGCATCTCCCCGTCGACCGAGGCGCGATCGCCGAGCGCATCGCCGGGCAGCGCCGGGCCCGCCGGGGCCATCAGGCGGCCGAATCCCTGCTGCAGGGAGGAATTCAGGAACCAGGCGGAGAGCAGGCGAGATGTCGCGTGCGCGCCGGTGTCGGACATGCCGAGGTCTTCGAACAACTGGGCGTACCCCTCGACCAGCCCGCGTCCCAGACGGCTGTCCATGATGACGGTGGTGGCCGCCGAGGCGTACAGCGCCGGAATCGAGGCGCGCAGGGCCGCCAGCCCGGCCGCCGGCCCCGGGCCGAGCGCGCCGGTCAGGAAGATGCTGGCGGCGGTCAGCCCGATCGAGCCGGCGGCGTCGAGGCGCGTGTCGCGATCGAGCAGCGCCAGGGCGCCGAACAGCAGGAGGACCGCGAGCGGGCTGTGACCGTCCGGATCGGACAGGTTGAGCGGATTGTCGCGCGCGTAGGCGTAACGGTTCAGCGACTGGGGATCGAGGACCGCCGCCAGCACCGGATCCGGCTCGAGGAAGCGGGCCAGCGACGGATCGTAGTGCCGCCATCCCATGACGATCAGACCGGTCGCGGCCTGGCGGCGCGCGCCCGCGAAGCGCAGCGGGTCGGCGGGGTCGGCGGGGCCGGAGGCGAGTCGCGCGCCGAACGGCTCGAAGGTGGCGCGCCCCGCGACCAGCCCGCGATCGTCCAGGACCAGGGAGAGCGACCCCGAGGGGTCGGCCACCGGGTAGACGGCGCGTCCGCCCGCCTCGACGCTCGCCAGGCGCAGCCCGCCCGCGGCGATCTGGACCGTGATCCGGCCGTCGCTCACCTCGACCTCGGGCGACGGGAGGAGGAACACCGAGCGCGTGCCCGACTGGTCGGTCGTCTCGCGCAACAGGCGCCCCTCGGCGTCGTAGTCGCTGGTGACCGTGATCATCCGCGACGTGTCGATCAGCCGCGTCAGGCGCCCGGTGGAGTCGTAGCCGATCATGCGTGTGCCGCCCGCCGCATGGAGCACCAGCAGGTTGCCGGCCGCGTCGTAGCTGAGCGTGGCGCCCGCGGAGGTGCGGGTGACGCGCTGCGGATGGAGAGGATCGTCCTGCATCAGCGACAGCTGCCCCATGTGCGTCATGGTGCCGGCGTCGTCATAAGCGTAGTCGGTCGAGCCCCACGGTCCCTGCGCACGCACCAGCCGGTGGCGCGCGTCGTAGCCGTACGTCCGCGGGGCCGGCGGCCCCGGGAGCGCGCGGTCGTCGGCGACGGTGACCATGCCGTCGGCGTCGGTGGTCCAGGCGAGGTCCTCGACCGTGGCGCCGGAGGAGTCGATCACCACCAGACCCGTCGGTCTGCCGGTGGCGGGATCCCAGAGGTGATCGGCGCGCGCGCCGGTGGCGTGGACGACGCGGGTCATCTGGCCGCGCTCGTTGTGATCGATCCGGGTCACGTAGGGCGCGACGGAGGAGAGCTGCCCTCCCGCGTCGTAGTGGTAGTCGGCCTGCACGCCGCCGGGGAAACGGCGCGACACGATCCGTCCCATGGCGTCCCAGTCGGTGTGCGTGGCGTACTCCACGCCGTCGACGCGCCGCGCGTCGTCGGTGGTCCGGCCGAGAGCGTCGTACGACAGGGTGCGCGTGCCGGTCGGATCGACGATCGACGTGATCCGCCCGACGGCGTCGGCGGCGGCGCCCCCTTCGTCCCAGGTCCATCGGAGCTGCCGCCCGTCCCCGAGGGTCTTGCCGACCAGACGGTCGAGCGCGTCGTACTGCACCGTCGTCGTGCGTCGCTGCGGGTCGGTTTCGGCCGCCAGGTTCCCCTGCAGGTCGAAGACGTACGACCAGCGCCCGGTGTGCGGATCGTCCAGCAGGACACGGTGCCCGAGGGCGTCATATCCGAGCGCCGTCCTGACCCCCATGGGGTCGACGAGCGCCGTCAGCCGGTCCTCCGCGTCGTAGGCGTAGGTGGCGGGCGGCCGCGGCGATACGGCCGGGGCCACGCCCTCGAATTCGCGCACCTGGGCGACGCGCCCGAAAGCGTCCTGCGTGATCTCCCTCTGGTGTCCGGCGGCGTCGACGCGCAGCGTCGTCCAGCCTTCGTGGCTCTCCGTCGCCGCCTCGCCGCGCGCGTTCGTGGCCCGGGTGAGACGGCCGGCCGCGTCGTACTCGTAGTGGCGCGCGAACGGCGCGTCTCCGGGCGGCACCAGGGTGTCGCCCGCCGGCGCCGCGAACGGCTCCGACTCGGCCATCACCCTTCCCGCCGCGTCGCGCACGATCGCGCGGGTGACGACCCGGCCGCCCGGCGACTCGCTGGTGATCTCGAGCAGGCGTCCGAGCCCGTCGAAGTAGGCCGCCGATTCGAGACACCCGTCGGTGCCCGCGCGCGATCCGATCCCGCTGGTCTCGCGCGAGAAGCGACCCACCCGCGCCGGCAGCCGGCCGTCCTGATACAGGTAGGCGACCGTCGGCTGCTCGCGCGTGTCGTAGGGTCCCCACTCCGCCAGGCGCCGGCCAAAGCCGTCGTACTCGAAGCCGACGGAGCGGCCGTTGGGATCGGTGGAGAGGAGGATCTGTCCGGTGCGCGGGTCGAAGCGCCGCTCGGAGATCTGCCCGAGGGCATTGGTCTCGCGCTCGGGGAAGGTGTACGACGCGTCGGCGACGCCGCGATCGATCCGCCGGGTGCGGCCGAGAGGGTCGGTCTCGGTGGCCAGCTCGCCGCGCGCGTCATAGGTTCGCGACACCACGGGATTCTGCGGGTCGCCGGGGCCGTGCGTCCCTTCGGGACCGGGGGGGCCGCCGCGCCGTTCCAAACGGGTGGTGAGGCCGCGCACCGGCGACGTTCCGGGTGGCTGGCCGTCCAGACCCGTCCATGACTCGGAGACCACCTGGCCGGCGGCGTCGAGCAGGAGCGTGTGCCAGGGCGCTTCGAGGATCCAGGGCGACGGGCCGGCGGCGCCGTCCGCGGCGGCGGCTGTGGCGCTGGCGTAGTCCGTGCACACGATCCGATCGTCGGCGGGGTCGTCCAGATCCCCCTCCTGCCGCTCCTCGCGTCGCAGGAGCGGACGGTCGGGGTTCGAGGCGTCGTCGAACACCCAGGTCCAGGAGGTCGCGGTGCGCTTCACCGCCTGCGGCGCCGAGGGATCGGTCGTCGTCCAGTCGTACAGCGCGGTCTCCTCGCGCCGCAGCGGATGGCGCAGCGGCGGCAATCCGTCGCTCTCGTCGTAGGTCCAGTCGGTGCGCGCCAGCACCGCGCCGTCCGCGACGCGCCGGGTCACCCGCCGCGCCGGAGCGCCCCGCAGCGGCGCCGCGGGCAGCCAGGGCTGCTGCGCGAAGCTCGTCTCGATCGTGGAGAGGGAGTCGGCGCTGGTCTGGGTGGCCTTCCGGAACCCGCGGAAGTCGCGTGTCCGGTGGTGATAGAAGCCGCCGTCGTACGCGTAGCGCGTCGTGGCCGCGCCGCCGAGCCCGTCGGAGACCGTCACCGCCCCGACCACGGCCAGCGGAAAGGGGAGCGCCGCGGGTCCGCCGCCGTCGACGAGCCCGGTGTGTGGCGCGGGGACGTAGGTCAGCGCCGTCCTCCCGCCCAGGCCGTTGGAATAGGACGCCAGCAGGAGCCGTCCCTGCCAGGCGCGGTTCGGCCGCCACTGGGCCGCCGCGGTGGAGGCCGCCTGCACGAAGTCGAGCCCGCCGTCGCCGTCCAGATCGACGAGCCGCACCCCCTGGTCGCGGGAGCCTTCCCCCGCGGGACGGACGACGAAGAGTCCGGGGAATTCGCCGAAGGAGCGTTCGCTCCAGCCGCCATAGTCGTCCGCCGTGTAAAGGATCTTCTCGGGCGGCGCGGCGTTCCATTGGCGCGCGGCGATCAGGTCGGTCCGTCCGTCGCCGTCGACGTCGGCGGCGCGCAGGCCGTGGTCGTACGAAGCCCCGTCGCCCGAGCTGACGATCTGCACGAAGTGCTCGCCCGACGGGCCGATATTCCCCCAGCGGCCGCTGGTGGTCCAGGTCGGGTTCACGCCGTCGGGACGCCCGCTGTTGATCCAGGCGGTCGTCCGGACGAAGCCGTCGATGCTCGCCGACATCAGCAGGTCCGGGAAGGAGTCGCCGTTCAGCTCGACGAGACGCACCCCCATGTCGAGCGAGGCGCCGTGCGGGATGTGACGGATGAACGGCTCGTCGGGCAGGATCCAGCGCGGGTCCAGCGTCCAGCCGGCGCCGTCGTGACGCCAGACGCGTCGCTCGGCCGGCCCGCCCCACTCGGCGCGGGACACCAGCATGTCGGCGCGCCCGTCGGCGTCGACGTCGGCGAAGCGCACGCCGCGATCGGCGGCGACGTCCTGCCCCGCATCGTCATGCAGGTCGATGAACGGCTCGTCCGGCACGTGCCAGGAGCCGGCCACGTCTCCGGTGAAGCCCGAGCCGGTGTTGAGGAAGACGCCCTTGCGCAGGCCGGTCCCGAACCAGAGAGTCTCGCGCACCACGTCGGGATAGCCGTCGTCGTTGACGTCGACGAAGCGCGCCCCGTTCTCGGCGCGGTCGCGCGAGCCGCGTTTGACCACGAACCAGGCGCTGCGGCTCGGGTCGGATGGGTTGACGAGGCTCTGGAGCGCGGTGGTCCATGCGGCGCTGTAGACGAACGCCGTCCCCGTGTTGAGCCAGACGGCCGCCGAGGTCGACCACGCCAGCCCGAGCAGATCGCCTTCGAAATGGATCAGGTCGGGCAGCCCGTCGCGGTTCAAGTCGGCGACCCGCAGCCCGGTGTCCTCGACCACGTCCCCCTGCGCGTAGACGAATGGCATCGGCGGCGCCAGCGCCGAAGCCCCCGCGGCGGGCCAGCCCGGAACGCGGTCAGCGCCGAAGGCGTATTGCAACGGCGGCAGGTATCCGCCCGCGCCGTCGCCGCGGTGGATGAACGCGAGCAGCGACGGGTACGGTGGAAGGGGAGAGGGGATCGGCGGCAGCGCCGCCGCTCCTCCCGGCTCCGAGGTCCGCAGGCGCAGGGCCGACGAGACCACCGGCCGCCCGGGACGGGTGGGAGACGGGAGGGGATTGGGCGTCGGACCGGGCGGACCCGACGGCTGCGACGGGAGGATCGATCCGTCGTCGGTGCGGCAGGTTCCCAGGCTGCTGCCGATGTCGCCCGGAGTCGCGTACTCCAGGGTCCACGACCGGGCGGGCTTTCCTGACGCGAAGGTGCGCAGCGAGCGCAGACGATGGGTCAGGACCTCGCCCGCAGCGCTCATCGTCCGATCGCCGCGCGCCTCCCAGCAGAGCTCGACGAGGTTCGCCGCCGGCAGCCCGCTCGCGGGGTGCGCCGCGTAGGCGATTCGGGTGGCGTACAAATTGAGACCGGCCGTCGTCCAGTCGATCGTCATCACGTTCCCGGTGCTGTCCTCGACGCGGTCGAGCCCCCACTTGAAGTCGCGCACCTGCGACGTCCCGTCCGCGCCGGCGATCGCGCCGAAACGGTAGCGGCGTCCGTCCGGCCCGCGCGCCATCCAGAAGGTGGATCCGGCGCCGAACGGTCCCGCCGGCAGGCGCTCGACCAGGTAGCCGCTGTGCAGCACGGTGCGGAAGCGCGTCGAGCCGCCATCGATCGGGACCAGATCGAGGCTGTCACCGCCCAGATTGAGCACGTAGGTGTCGGTGTCGTCGTAGCGCGGCGGCCCGAGCCGCGTCGAGCGCTCGATCGATCCGATCGACAGCGAGAACCCGAGCCCGGCGTTGCCGCGACCCGACACCGAGGTGTAGCGCAGCGCCAGGTCGGGGGCCAGGCCGCGGCGCGCCGGCGGGACCTCGAACGCCAGGGTCACCGTGGCGATGCCCAGCGCCGGATCGATCGCCGGCGCGCCGGACGGCGCCGGCGGGCCGTCCTGGAACGGATCGCCGCCTGAGCCGCGGGCCACGCCCGACGGGAGGAGGCACGCGAGCGCGATCGCCAGACACAGGTGGAGCCCGCGTGGCGTCCTGCAAGACGGGTTGGGAGGAAGAGCCGGCCGGGCCGGAGTGGCCGCCCCCAGACACGCCGTCCGCGCCGGCCCTTCCCCCCACACGAGGCATGATGTCGGTCGTGTCATCGCGTTCCCCCGGCGCCCTGCGTTTCAGGCGGCGCGCCGGGAAGGGCAACCGAGGTGCCAGCGGGCGCGCGGCGCGGAGTCGTCGCCTAGCGCCGGTCCGCAAGCCATTGATGGACGCGCGCTTGCCGCGATGCCGCGCACCGGCGCTGGACCGAGGCGGTGGTTCTGGCGCGATCGCGGGACGTCCGGAGGCGAACGCACGACGTGAGGGGAGGGCGCCGGCGACCATCGTCACGCAAGGGCTTGGGGGGCCGTTCCGGCGACGCCGCCGGCGCCGGGACCGGACTATCGAAGGCGCCGACTACGACATCCGGGCGCTTATCGGCTCGCCGCCGCGGCGCCGGGCGCCGCGCGGCCGACGGTCACCACCAGACGGCGCGCGGGGTCGAGCATCCGGCGCGCCGCCGCGGAGACCTTGTCGAGCGTCAAGGACGCGGCCTGATCGGCGTGCCGCGCCGGCCCGCGATCGTCCTCGCCGCGCAGGAGCGCCGCGGTCCAGATGCGCGTCGCGCGATCCGGATCGGCCAGCCGCACGGTGAGCGCGCCGCGGGCGTACGAGCGGTACCCGGCCAGCTCCTGCTCCGTCAGGCCGCCGGCCGCTGTCGCGAGCACGGCGCCGAGCGCGGCGTCGAGCCGTCCCAACGCTTCCGGGTCGGCGCCCATCGACACGTAGACCAGCGGACGCGCGCCGGCCAGCGATTCGCTCTCCATCTCGTAGACCAGCCCCATTTCCGCGATCGCCTTGACCCCGAGCCGGCCGCTGTAGTTGTGGTGCAATAGCCAGGCGACCGCCTCCTGCGCCGCCGCATCGGCGTCGCCGGGAATCGCATACAGCAGACGTCCCTGCGCGATTCCCGGGATCGCCGCGTCACGCCGGCCGGGCGTGAACGGCCTGGCCGGATCCTCCGCGGCCGCGCCGTCCCGGCCGGCCGGCGGCCGCGCGGCGTGCGACGCGGCGTGCGGTGCTGCGCCGGCCGCCGCGGCTATCGGCGCGAGCGCCGCCCGCGCGGCGCGCTCCCCGAGCGGCGAGACGAGACCCACCAGCAGGCGCCAGGAGCGCGGCGTCGCGGGCGGCGTCGCGCCGCGCGCCTCCTCGAGCATCCGGATGGCGCGCTCGGCGGGATCGTCGGACGATCCCGGGGCCGTCGCCGCGTCCTTGCGCAGCGCCCGGGACAGGGCCGGTGCGAGCCGCTGCGCGGCCTCCGCCAGGAGGGCGGCCGGGCCGGCGAGATCGATCCGCAGGGTGCCGCGCTCGGCCAGAGGTCCGTCGTCCGGCCCGGTGATCGCGACGGCGATGCCGGCGGCGGCGAAGCGTCCGCGCGTCGCGCCGTCGGCGCGCAGCTCCGCGGCGGCGCCGCGCAGCAGGGCGCTCGACGCCTCCCCGGCCGGATCTCCCGCGGCCGGCGCGATCAGGCAGCGCAGGACGAAGGTGCGCTGCGCCGGACGCGCGTCGACGATGACGCGCCCGTCGTTTCCGAGCTGGAATGTGGCGACGGACGGCGTGGCGGCCACGCCGTCGGACAGAGCGGTCGCGGCCATCGCCGGCCCGGAAGGAGGCCCGGCGGGGGCCGGATTCAGAGCGGGTCGCGCCCCGGCCGCCGGCCGCCGGTCGTCCTCCGGAGAACCTTCCGGCACCAGACGGCCGACAACCGATCGCGCCGCGATCAGACGCGCGGCCGCGGCGCGGACCTCCTCGAGCGGGACCGACTCGACCTCCCGCCGCACGGCGGCGCGCCGCTCGAGACCGCCGAGAGCGCTCCAGAAGGCCATCTCGTGGTTCAGCTCGACCAACCCGTCGGTCTCGAGATCGTCGGCGGCGGCGATGCGACGCCGCGCCGACGCGACCTCGTCCTGGGTGAGCGTTTTCGCCGTCTGCGCCAGGACCGCGAACAGCCGGGTCTCGACCTCGTCGAGCGTGCGCCCGTGCGCCGGCGAGGCGCCGACCAGGTATTGATAAGGATAGGCGGTGGCGACCAGAGCCGTCCCGATCGAGGCGGCCGGCCCGCCCTCCCCGAGGAGCGCGCCGAGCCGCGATGCGGGATCGGCCGCCAGGCCGATCGTCAGGTCGCCGGAGTGACGCTCGAAGCTCAACCCCTTGGCGCGTCCCAGGATGGCGTCGAGGACGAGCAGGGCGGCGAACGGGCGCGCGTCGGGCGCGGCGGGCGCGGGGAACGAAACGAGAAGGGCCGGCACGGCGCCCGGACGCGCCATCAGCAGGCGCCTCTGTCCTTCAGGCGCCGGCTCCACCGTCCGCAACCGCGGGTCGTCGCCTGCGGCCGGGATGGAGCCGAACCGATCGCGCACCTGGCGCTCGGCGTCGTCGGGATCGATGTCGCCCGCGATCGCCAGCACCACGTTGCGGGGCCCGTACCAGCGCCGGTAGAAGGCGACCAGATCGGCGGGGGTGATCGCCGCCAGGTCGCTCTCCCACCCCATGGTGTTGTTGCGGTACGGGTGCTCGAGGAACTGCATCATCCCCACGGCATCGGCGAGATCGCTGCGCGCGTCGAGCTGGTAGCCGCGGTATTCCTGGAACACCGCGCCGCGCTCCGGGTCGACCTCGGCCGGCGCCATCCGCGCCGAGGTCATCCGCTCGGCCTCCAGATGCAGCAGCTCCGGGAGGAGGGCGGCCGGTGCCGCCTCGAAATAGGTGGTTCCGTCGAGCCAGGTGTAGCCGTGCCACTCCCCGCCGGCGCGCTCGATGACGCCGGTCACGTCCGCGAGGCCGAAGCTGGTGGTGCCGCGGAACAGCATGTGCTCGACGAAGTGCGCGATCCCGGTGACGCCGGTCGGCTCGTTGCGCGCCCCGACGCGGTAATACACCTGCACCGCCACCACCGGCCGCCCGGGAACGCGCGCCAGCACCACGGTCAGGCCGTTGTCGAGATGGACGGTGCGCGCCGCCGCGAACGGGTCGGCGTCACGGGGCGCCGCCGCGAGCGCCATGGACCCGATCGCCGCGGTGGCGAGCGCGACGGCGGCGAGGGCGAGGCCGGCGAGGGCAAGGGCGGCGCGCGCCATCGCGGCGCGCGGCGGATGGTGTTCGGACGGCTGCGATCGCATCGGTCCCTCCCGGCTTGCCGGGATGGTAGGTCAACGCGGCCGCGGTCTCAAGTGTGTACAATGTGCCCTCATGAAACGGATGACCACCACCCTCGCCCTTCTCTGCGGCCTCCTGCTCCTGGGTTCGTGCACCACGCAGGAGGGCGACACGATCAACGTCAGCGGGCTCGACTGCGGCCTGGTGCGCGCCGACATGGCGGGGAACTGGACCGTCACCTTCAACGCGGACAGCGCCACGACGGTGAACTGCGACAATCCGCCCCAGAACGGCGCGCTCGTCACCGAGGGCGGGGCGACCGTCGTCTACGCCGGCGCGGTCGCGTTTCCGGGCCCTTCCGGCGCCAGCTTCAACGCCAACGCGTTCGGGCCGAACGCCAGGCCCAACGAGCTGATGGCGAGCGTCGAGGCCGATTCCTGCCTGGCCCTCGTGCAGCTCTGGCAGGAGGCCGCCCACGGATGGGTGCAGTGCATCGGAACGCTCGATCGGCAGAGCCGCCTCATCTCGTCGGTCTGCGACGCGATCGATCTCGATACCAACAGCGACGGCGCGGCGGACGTGGCGTGCGATCTCAGCCACAGCCTTCTGGCTTCGATCGGCACGCCGTGACCGGCGCCGAATTCATCGGAGGCTCCGAACATGGTGGATGAGAAGATTCTGGCCGACATCAAGAAAGACATCGCCGACAACGCCATCGTCCTGTTCGTCAAGGGCACCAAGGACGAGCCGCGCTGCGGCTTCTCGGCGCGCGCCATCGCGGTGTTCAAGGAGATCGGGAAGCCGTTCAAGGTGGTCGACGTCCTGCCCGACCCGCGCATCCGCGAGACGCTGTCGTCCCATTCGCAGTGGCCGACCATCCCGCAGGTCTTCATCAACGGCGAATTCGTCGGCGGCAGCGACATCGTGATGGAGATGTTCGAGGCGGGCGAGCTGAAGACCCTGGTCGAGAAGGCGTTCGCCACCCGCGCCTAGTCCCGCTCGCTATCCGGTCGTTCACACGACCCAGCTTCACGCACGAAGCAGCGGGGCGTTGGCTGACTCCGCCGTACAGCCGAGGCCGTGCGCCGTCGGGAAAGAGGTGACTGCGAGCCAGATGAGGAACATGCCATGACCGAAAAGAAAGTGTGGCTCATCACCGGCGCTGGTCGAGGCTTGGGCGTCGACATCGCCAAGGCCGCCTTGGCCGCCGGCCACGTCGTCATCGCCACTGGCCGCAATGCTGCGAAGGTCGCGGCCGCAGTCGGAGGCCACGACAGCCTGCTCGCAATCAAGCTTGACGTCACTCGTCGCGAGGACGCCCAGGCGGCCGTCCAGGCCACCGTCGAGAGGTTCGGCCGAATCGACATCCTGGTCAACAACGCGGGCAACTTCTTCGCCGGCTTCTTCGAGGAGCTCAGTTCCAAACAGGTCCGCAATCAGATCGAGACGCTGCTGTTCGGCCCGATGAACGTCACTCGCGCGGTTCTGCCCGTGATGCGCAAGCAGCGTTCCGGCTTGGTGGTCACCATCTCCTCGACCGCGGGTATCGCCGGTCAGATGTTCTGTACAGCGTATGCAGCTGCGAAGTTCGGTATCGAGGGGTGGATGGAGTCTCTCACGCCGGAGATTGCGCCCTTCGGAATCCGCACGATGCTGGTCGAGCCTGGTTTTTTCCGTACCGAGC
Organism: Patescibacteria group bacterium; assembly: GCA_035638115.1. Lineage (GTDB taxonomy): Bacteria > Acidobacteriota > Polarisedimenticolia > Gp22-AA2 > Gp22-AA2 > DASRAN01. Next base: position 49,056 of record DASRAN010000015.1, read on the forward strand.
TGCTCACCAACGATTCGACCACGTACGCCAGGCCCTTCATCGACGACTATGCGGAGAAGACGAAGGAAATCGTCGCGGCTTGGAAGAGCATGGATGGGAAGCAAGGCGGCGACCCCGCCAGACTCGCCCACGCCCTCGTGAAGCTCGTCGCGCTCGAGGAGCCGCCAACCCGCTTCGCTGCGGGCGTCGACGCCGTGCAGACATTCGAGGCCAAGGCCAACGCGCTGCTTTCCCAGGCCCAAGCCCACCGCAAGCTGTCCACCTCCCTCGCGTACGATGACGCCTGACGACAGGTGGTCCCTGGCGACTACAGCAATCCCAACGATGGGTCTCTGGACTCCTCCCGCAGGTACCTCCGAGGCGGACGATGCGCGCGGTGGGTTCCGACAGCAGTCGTATTTCCAGCCACCTCGCAGCGCTCCCCAACATCCACAGTTTCGCTCGAACCACGCCTCGGAGTCGAGCCCTTCAGCCGTCCTGGGAAACCACACCTAGTCGCGCCATGCTCCTCTCGGCGTCCTCCGGGTCCCCGGATCCGGATGGCCCGGCGCGGCTCCCGGGTGGTTTTTCGACCCCCAGGCCCCTAGATTTGCCCCGGCCATGGCATCCGTGGGGGACTACACGCGGCGCGCCCGCGGCGCGGCGCGAGCCGGCGACTATTCGCAGGCGGGCGACTTCTACCGCCTGGCCGGCGACTGGCAGCGGGCCACCGAGATGTATCTCCGGGGCGGTCACTTCGACCTGGCCGCCAGGCTGGCCGAGGAGATGGGGGACCTCCCCTCCGCGTCGCTCCACTACCTGAAGGCCGGAGATCTGCGCGCCGCCGCCGACATCGAGATCCGTCTCGACAACCGCGACAAGGCGGCCTGGCTCTACAGCCGCGCCGGCCAGCACGCGCGCGCCGCCGAGCTGTTCGAGGCGCTCGACCAGTTCGAGGCGGCGGCCGAGAGCTGCGAGCGGGGCGGATTCGCCGACCGCGCCGCGCTCTTGTACGTCAAGGCCGGGCGGCGCTTCGACGCGGTGCGGCTGTTCGAAGGGATGATCCAGGCGGCCGAGGCCGCGGCCGGTCCCGGCTCCTTCCAGTCGGAGGCGGAGCGCGCCCTTTTGGTGCGCTGGCACCGCCACAGCGGCGAGCTGCTCATGAAGATGGGTCAGCCGGCGCGCGCCGCCGCCCACTTCGAGGCGGCCCATTTGCTCGAGCCGGCGGCCCAGGCCTGGAAGCAGGCGGGCGAGGCCGAAAAGGCGGCCGAGATCCTCCTCAAGCTGCAGCGCCCCGAGGAGGCCTGGGAGGTCCTGCGCGCGGCGGGCAAGGATCTGTCGACCCTGGCGCCGGCGGTGCAGGCGGAGATCCTGTCGCGGCACGGCAAGCACAAGGATGCGGCCGAGGTGCTGGAGCGCGCCGGGAACCTGTACCTCGCGGCGGAGGCCTGGAAGCAGGACGGCAACCTGTTGCGCGCCGCGCAGCTCCTGGAGAAGGAAGGGGAGATCGAGCAGGCGGCCGACCTGTACGCGCGTTCGGGCCACCCCGCGGAGGCCGGGGCCCTTCTGGAGAAGGCGCGCGACTTCGGGGCGGCGGCGAGCCATTTCCGCCAGGCCGGCCGGATGGAGGACGCCGCGCGCCTGCTCCTCAAGGCGGGGGATCCGATCGGCGCGGCGCGCATCCAGTACGACCGCGGAGATCGCGAGGCCTGCATCAAGGCGCTGCAGCAGATCGGCCCCGACCGCGCCGAGCACCGGGTGGCGGCGGTTCTCCTCGGGCGGATCTTCGCCGAGCAGGGTCTGTTCACGCTCGCCGCCGACAAATACCTGGCCGCCCTGGACGGCGACGACGTGAACGACGAGACGGTGGTCATCTATTACTCCCTGGGCCGGGCGCACGAGTCGAATGGCCGCACCAAGGACGCGCTGCGGGTCTACGAGAGGATTCTCGCGAAGTCGTACGGCTACCAGGACGTGCTCGAGCGGATGAACGCGCTGAAGGCGGCGGGTGTCGACGCCGCCCCGGCGCCGGTCCCGGCGGCGCCCGCGGCGCCCAGGCCCGGGGCGAAGCACGGGGCCGGCGGAGCGACGCTGAAGTCACGCCGCCCGGAGCCGCCCGCGGCGCCGCCGCCGGCGGACGCCGGCGCGGCCCGCTACGTCCCGGAGCGATCGCTGGGGCGCGGCCGGGCGGGGGAGGTGTTCCGCGGCACCGACACGGTCCTCGGCAGGCCGGTCGCCATCCGGCGCCTGGTGGAGGGGCCGGGCGAGGCGGGAAAGGCGGCGCGCTTCCTGGAGGCGGCCCGGAACGCCGCGCGGCTCGGCCATCCGCGCATCGTCTCGGTCTACGACACCGGCACCGACGCGCGCGGCGCGTTCATCGTCAGCGCCTTGGCCGACGGACATCCGCTGCGCATGCTGCTCCAGGCCAAGGTCCGCTTCGAGCTCAACCGGATCGTCGACATCGGGCGGCAGATCGCCGAGGCCCTGGACCACGCGCACGGCGCGAACGTGATGCACCGCAATCTGCGGCCCGAGAACATCTTCATCGGCGCGGGCGACCGGGTGCAGGTGGCCGACTTCGGCCTCTCCGCGCGTCTGTCCGATCTCGATCCGAACGAGCTGTCGAGCGGCCGCGTCATCCAGTACACGCCGCCCGAGGCGCTGCTGCGCGGGCCGGTCGACGCGCGCTCCGACCTCTACGCCCTGGGCGTGGTGCTGTACGAGATGGCGCTCGGCCACCCGCCGTTCCGCGGCCACGACATCGGGCACCAGCACGTCAACGACCCGGTGCCGCTGCCCGGACCGGGCGAGCGGCCGCTGCCGGAGTTCCTCAAGCGCCTGATCCTGCGCTGTCTCGAGAAGGAACGGGAGAAGCGGCACCCCGACGCCCGGTCCCTGCTCCAGGACCTGAGCCTCAGGGAGATCGTCCCGGGGATGACGATCGCGGATCGCTACGAGGTGCTGGCCGAGATCGGCCGCGGCGGCATGGGCTCCATCTTCCGGGCGCGCGACATCGAGATGGACGAGACGGTGGCCCTCAAGGTGCTCGGCGCCGAGATCGAAGCCGACACCGCGGCCCGCTTCGTGCAGGAGGTGCGGGCCGCCCGGGCGGTGGTGCACGCGAACGTGGTGCGTGTCCACACGCTGGAGAAGTGGCGCGACTTCCGTTACCTGGTGATGGAGTACATCGACGGCGTGCCGCTGCCGCGCTGGATGGAGCGCGCCCCCCACCCGGCGCGCGCCGATCGTCTGCATATCGCGCTTCAGGTGGCGGCGGGGCTCGAGGCCGCGCACCGGGCCGGCATCATCCACCGCGACATCAAGCCGGAGAACATCCTGGTGACCTCGGCGGGGCAGGCGAAGATCCTCGACTTCGGCATCGCCCGCCGGGAGGCCTCGGGCGACACGCTGACGGCGCGCGGCACGGTGCTCGGCACACCGGGGTACATGTCGCCCGAGCAGGTGCAGGGGCACGTGGTCGACCGCCGGACCGACATCTACTCCTTCGGCGCGGTCCTCTACTACCTGTTCACCGGGGTGGAGCCGTTCACCGGCCGCGACGTCCGCGAGGCGCTGGTGAGCCATCTCCGACCCGTCGGCCGCACGCCCCTCGAAGTCGATCCGGGATTGCCGGTGGCGCTGTCGGAGGCGATCCTCAAGGCCCTCTCCGTCGAGCCCGAGCGGCGCTTCCCCTCGGCCGAAGCGTTCGCGTCGGCGCTGTCGCGCGCCCTCGAGACGCGCGCCGCCTGACGTCCTCCTAGCGGCCGATGGCGGCGTCGATCACCCGTCCGATGGCGCGCGCGCAGACCGGGCAGAAGCGATCGAGATTGCGGGTGAACATGATGCAGTCGGTCGAGGGACGATAGAGCCCCCTGGCCTTGTAGCCGGCGCCCTCGAACGCACCGACCTTGCCGGCCATCGGCCCGCGCGCCAGGAACGGCTTCGACCAGGCCAGCTCCTCCGCGAACAGCGCGTCCATCTCGGATTCGGGCGCCTTGCGGGCCCGAAGCGCCCGCCGCCGCTCCTGGATCTTCTTCGAGGCGGCGTCGTAGGTCTCCTTGTCCCACGGCGTCGGGAGGGGCGTGGCGCCGTCGACCAGGTCCTTCCACTTGAGCGACGCGGGGTCGAGCAGCGCCGTGATGTTCGGCTCCCACGGCTCGATGACGGGGCCGGTGGTGTCGTATGCGACGTCGGAGGTGTAGTACTCGTCGGCGAGGGCGGCGAAGTGATGCCCGAACTCGTGCACGAAGACGTACGGGCTCGAGCCGCTGTCGGTGGCGCAGGTGCCGTACAGGTTGTAGATCCCCCCGCCGCCGTACTTCGAGCCGTTGAGCAGGATCTCCACGAACTCGTACGGCGCCTGCGCCGCGGCCTCGCGGAAGGCGCGGTTGTCGAGGGTCAGGGCGTAGCGCTCCGAGCCGAAGACGTCGTAGGTGGCGCCCAGCGCGGTGCGCCGGTAGACGCCGTCGCTCGGCCGATCGACTCCGGAATCCTCCGAGGGCAGGTCGATGGCGCGGACGTTGAAATCGCGCCGGCGCTCCTTGAAGGGCGGCGTGTCGAACAGGATCCCGACCAGACGCAGGGCGTCGGCGTGGAACTTCTTCATCTCGCCGGCCGTGTAGCCGTCGCCCAGGATGAGCAGGTCGACCTTGTCGGCGGGCGGGCCGTTCTCGAACAGGGTCCAGACGCGGCCGCGCGCGCTCACCGGCTCGCGACGCACCGCCTGCGAGGCCGGGTCGACCAGGAAGACCGCCAGCTCGCGCCAGGCGTCGTCCGGTCCGCGCTCGAGGAGGTCGACCTGCACCGGGCGGCGCGGGAACGGCATCCGCAGCGACTCGTGGAACGAGCGGCGCACGCTCTTCGCCTCGTCGGTCGTCTCCCACTCGCCGTAGATGCTGGAGAAGCCGGCCGCGTACAGCAGCGCCCGCGTCGCGCGGTCGCGCACCTCGAACCGATAGGCGCCGAGATTGAGCCGGTCGACCAGATTGGCGCGGCTGCCGGGCCAGTTCCCCTCGCGCACCAGGGCGTCGAGGGCCACGCCGGCGGCGGGCCGGGCGCCGGCGTGCTCGTAGTCGATGCGCAGCGTGGCCCCGTCGGACCAGTCGTCGAATCCGGACGCCGGCCCCGTCGCCGCGCGGAGGTCGCCCGTCATGACCCCCGCAGTGAGGACGCCCGCAGTGAGGACGGCCGCGGCGAGGACGGCGGCATGTCTCATTCGTAGCGCAGCGCCTCGATCGGATCGAGACGCGCCGCCTTGCGGGCCGGGTAGAAGCCGAAGAAGACCCCGATGAGGGCCGCGAACCCGAACGCCATCGCCACCGAGCCGGCGGCGACCTGCACCGGCCAGCCGGCCAGCCGCGAGATCGCGGCCGACGCGGTGACCCCGAGCAGCACGCCGATGGCGCCGCCGGTGACCGACAGGATGACCGCCTCGAGGAGGAACTGCGCCAGGACGTGCTTTCCCTTGGCGCCGATCGCCATCCGCACGCCGATCTCGCGGGTTCTCTCGGTCACCGAGACCAGCATGATGTTCATGATGCCGATCCCGCCGACCAGCAGGGAGATGGCGGCCACCGAGCCGAGCAGGATCGACAGGGTGCGGGTGTTCTGCGCGGCTGTGGCGGCGATCTCCTCCTGCGTGCGCATCATGAAATTGCTGTCCTGGCCGGGTGCGATCCGCTGGCGCTGGCGGAGGAGCGCCTCGATCTGCGTCTTGGCCTCGGCGACGCGGTCGGGCCCGGCCGCCGCCGCCTGGATCAGGCTGATGCGTGTCGTCCCCATCAGGCGCTTCATGACGGTGGTGTACGGGACCACCACCTGATCGTCCTGGTCCGACCCCATCATCGAGCCGCCCTTCTTCTCGAGCACCCCGACGACGCGGAACGGGACGTTCTTGATCCGCACCAGCGACCCGACCGCCCCGCCCCCGGGGAACAGGCTCTCCGCCACGGTCGAGCCGAGCACGCAGACCTTGGCCCCCGCCTTCACGTCGACGTCGGTGAAGAAGTCGCCCTGCGCGGTGTTCCAGGCCCGGATGAACGGCCAGTCGACGTCGGCGCCGTAGATCTGCGTCCCCCAGTTCAGCTCGCCGGCGATCACCTGGCCCGCCGTGCGCACCCCGGCGGAGACGTACGCCACCGCCGGGCACTCGGACTTGATGGCCGCCGCGTCCTCGGGCGTCAGCGTCGACTGCCCGGTGAAGATGCGCGCCCCCGACTGGGTCACGGCCCCGGGGAAGATCATGATGAAGTTGGTGCCGAGGGAGGAGATCGACTCCTGGATCGACGCCGAGGCGCCGCCGGCCACCGCCACCATGGCGATGACACAGGCGACCCCGATGATGATCCCGAGCATGGTTAGCGCCGAGCGCAGCGTGTTGCGCAGGATGGCGCGCAGCCCGACCTTGACGATGTTCCCGGTGCGCACCAGACCGGCCTTCACGGGCGCGCCTCGCCCGCGGCGCTTCCGCCGGGACCGCCCGCGCCGCCCGCGGACCCAGCGGCGGCGGGGGAGCCGGCCGCGCCCCCCGCGCGGCGGCGGTCGCGGACCGTCTCGTCCGAGACGATGCCGCCGTCGCGCATCTGCACCACGCGCCGCGCGTAGGTCGCGATGTCGGGCTCGTGGGTGATCAGGATGACGGTGCGACCCTCCTCGTTCAGCGCCTGGAAGATCGCCATCACCTCGTCCGAGGTGCGGGAGTCGAGATTGCCGGTCGGCTCGTCGGCCAGGATGATCGCCGGGTCGGTGATGAGGGCCCGGGCGATGGCGACGCGCTGCTGCTGTCCGCCGGAGAGCTGCGACGGATAATGCCCCTCGCGCCCCTCGAGACCGACGCGACGCAGCGCGCCGCGCGCCTTCTCGAGGCGGTCGCGCGTCCCGAGGGCGGCGTGACCGTACAGCAGCGGCATCTCGACGTTCTCCAGCGCCGAGGTGCGCGGCAGGAGGTTGAAGCTCTGGAACACGAAGCCGATCTTGGCGTTGCGGATCTCGGCGCGCTGGTCGGCGTCGAGGGTCGCGACGTCGACGCCGTCGAGGAAATAGGCGCCCGACGTCGGCCGATCGAGCCCACCGAGGATGTTCATCAGCGTCGACTTCCCCGAGCCCGAAGGCCCCATGATGGCGACGAATTCCGCTGAGGCGATCGCCAGGTTCACTCCGCCGAGGGCGCCGACCTCGACCTCTCCCATGTGGTAGACCTTGACCAGCGAGCGGACCTCGACCAGCGGGCGGCTGCCGTCGGCCGGGCGGCTCAAAACATCCGTCCGCCGGGCGGACGCGTCGACGTGTCGACCTTGGCGGTCGCCTGCCCGATCACCACCGGATCGCCGATCTGGAGCGGGCCCTCGACCACCTGGGTGAAGCGGCCGTCGGAGATCCCGGTCCGGATGGAGACCGTCTTCAGACCGCCCCGCCCATCCTCGACGTAGATCGTCTGCATCGGCTTCACCTTGAGGTCGGCGCCCGTCGCGGGGTCGAGCGCGCCCGCGGCGCCCGCGGCGCCCCCGGCTCGCACGCGCGCCAGCCGCTCCTCGGCCCCCGCCGCGCCGGCCCCGGCGCCGCCCGCGCCGCCCCCGCCCGCCGCCGCGCCGCCCGCCGCCCGGTCACCGCCGCTCGCGCGCGCGGGGTCGCCGCCCGCCGCCGCGTCGGTGGGACGGAAGCGGAGCGCGGAGTTCGGGATGCGCAGCACGTCCTTGACCTCGGCCACCTCGACGACGACGTTGGCGGTCATCTGCGGCCGCAGCTTCTCCTCGGGGTTCGGAACCTCGAGGATGACCGGATACGTGATGATGTTCTGGTTGACCGTCGCGTTCAGGCGGATCTGCGCGATCCGGCCGTGGAACTCCTCGTCCGGATAGGCGTCGACCGAGAAGCGGGCCGCCTGGCCGACCGCGACGCGCCCGATGTCCGACTGATCGACGTCCGCCTGCACCTGCATCTTGGTCAGATCCTGCGCGATGGTGAACAGGGTGGGCGCCTGGAACGAGGCGGCGACGGTCTGGCCAATGTCGTACTTGCGATCGACCACCACGCCGGCGATCGGCGAGAGGATTTTCGTGTAGCGCAGGTTGGTCTCCGCCTGGTGGAGGGTGGCCTGCGTCTGCGCGACCTGCGCCTTGGTGCCGTCGTACGACGCCTTGGCGGCGTCGTAGTCGGCCTGCGAGGCCAGCTTGTCGGCCAGGAGCCGCTCCTGGCGGTGGAAGGTGATCTCGGCGTTGCGCATCTGGATCTCGGACTGCAGGAGGTCGGCCTTGCGCTGCTCGACCTGTGCCTCGAACGGCGTCGGATCGAGCTCGGCCAGGAGCTGGTCCTTCTTCACCGGGCTGTTGAAGTCCGCGTACAGCCGCGCGATGATGCCGGACACCTGGCTGCCGACCTGCACCGTGGTGACGGCGGAGATGGTGCCGGTGGCGGTCACGGTCATGGTGACGGAGCCGCGGTCGACGGCCTGGGTCCGGTAGCGCGCCTGGTGATCGTCGCTCCGGCGGCGCACGAGGTACCAGCCGGCTCCGAGGACCACCACGAGGATCGCCGCCACCCAGAGGAAGCGGCCGAGCCGTCGACTCTCTGCCATGAAGAGCACTCCCGCGAAGGGGACGCAGTGTATCAGCGGCCCCCGGGGACGCCAAGACGCGTTCTTGATCGGTGCGGGCGCCTCATGTAGGCTCTCGCCCATCATGACAACTCCGAGCTCCCCGCCGGACGCGCGTGCGTTCCAGGACGAGGCCGCGGCCCTGCGGCCGTTCCTCGTCGACCTGGCGCTTCGGGTCTGTCGCGAGCGGACGGTCAACTACAATCCCGACGATTTCCCGGGCGGCGGACCCGACGGCATGGAGGGACCGGGGCAGGAGTCGCGCGTCTGCCGCGTTCTCGGCCGGGAGCTCGCGGGTCTGGGCGTTCCGTACACCACACACGCCAAGGTCGCCGGGCGCGACAGCCTGCTCGCGACCGTCGGCCGCGCCGATCCCGCCTATCGTCATCTGCTGGTCCTGCTGCACAGCGACACGGTGCCGAGCGGCTCCCCGTCCGACTGGCGCTTCCCTCCCTTCGAGCCCTTCGAACGCGACGGGAACCTGTACGGCCGCGGCGTGCTCGACGACAAGGGGCCGCTCGCCGCGTCGTTCGCCGCGCTGCGGATCCTGAAGCGCCACGAGGCGGCGATGCCGGGAGCGTTCACCTTCGGCGCCGTGGCCGACGAGGAGGTCGGCATCGGGGTCGGTCTCCCGTTCCTCATCGAGCAGGGTCTGATCCGCTGCACCGACGCGGTCATCCCCGACATCGCCGGCAACATGAAGGAGATCAACGTGGCCGAGAAGGGGCGCGTGGCGCTCCGCCTCACGGCACGCGGCAGACAGGCGCACGCCATGGACCCCGCGAAGGGGATCAACGCCATCCAGGCGCTCGCCCGCGTGCTGGTGGCGATCGACGGCCTGCGGCTGGAGCACGCGACGCATCCGATCCTCGGAGGGCCGACGATCAACGTCGCGCTGGTGCGCGGCGGAGTCGCCCCGAACGTCGTGCCGGCCGACTGCGAGGCGACCCTCGACATCCGCTACGTCCCCGGTCAGACGGGCGCCGGGATTCGCGCCGAGGTGCAGGCGCTGGCCGATCGCGTCCTCGCCGGACCGGGCGGGGTCGCGGGCGCCGCGGTCCGCGTGGACGTCCTGCAGGACGCCCTGCCGTGCGAGGTGTCTCCGCGCGCGCCGATCGTGGAACGTCTTCTGCGGCACGCGCCGGACGCGAAGGTGATCGGCAGCGGCGGCGGCACCTTCGCCAAGGACCTGGTGCTCATGGGGGTCGACGCCGTCGGGTGGGCGCCGGGGGACGAGGCGACCTATCACCAGCCGAACGAGGAGATCGCCATCGACCAGCTGGTGGTGTTCGCCGGACGGCTCGCGGCCCTGGCGTTCGAGATCGCATCCGAGCGTCGCGCAGGGGCGCGATGAGAGGCGATCGCCGCTTCCCGGCCGGCGGCGCGCCAAGCGACGCCACGCCCCGGCCCGGGTCGTCCCTGTTCCCGCTCGCGGCGCTGATCCTCGCCCTCACGGCGCCACCGGCTGCATGCGCGGCGGGTGCCCCCTCGGCGCCGGCCGCCGCCACCGGACAGGATTCCACCGGACAGGAGGCCACCGGCCACGATGCCACCGGCCACGACGCCACCGTCCATCACGGATTCGAGGACGCCGAGCGCTGGGCGAAAATCTTCGACGCGCCCGATCGCGACTCGTGGCAGAAGCCCGAGCTCGTGATCGAGGGTCTCGCCCTGCGACCCGGGATGATCGTCGCCGATCTGGGCGCCGGGACCGGGTATTTCGAGTCGCACCTCTCCAGGGCGGTCGAGCCGGGAGGGCTGGTCCTGGCGATCGACCCGGAGCCCGACATGGTCCGTTACCTGGGCCGGCGCGCCGCCAAGGACGCTCTCGCCAACGTCCTGCCGATCCTCGGGCTTCCCGAGGAGCCGTTCCTGCCGTCCGGGCGGGTCGATCGGGTGCTCGTGGTCGACACCTATCATCACATCGACGACCGGCTGGCCTACTTCGGCCGCATGCGGCGCTCGATCGCGCCGGGCGGCCGGGTGGCGATCGTCGATTTCCACAAGCGGCCGCTTCCGGTCGGGCCGTCGCCGGAGCACAAGATCGAGCGGCAGGTGGTGGTCGACGAGATGACGCAGGCCGGATACCGCCTCGCCGACGAGAAGACGACGCTTCCTTATCAATATTTCCTGATCTTTCAGCCGGCGGAGCCGACGCCTGGAGCCGTGACCCGATGATCCTGACCTCCGATTTCAAGCGCGGACTGGCGATCCTGGTCGAGGGGAAGCCGTTCGTGATCACGGAGTACAGCGTGCAGACGCCGTCGGCGCGGGGTGCGGCCACCCTGGTGCGCGTCAAGGGGCGCAACGTCCTGACCGGCCAGGTCCTCGACATGACGTTCAAGTCGGGCGAGAAATTCGAGGTGCCCGACCTGGAGCGCCGCAAGATCGGCTTCCTCTACGCCGAGGGGGACGACTTCCACTTCATGGACGAGGTATCGTTCGAGCAGTTCCACCTGACCCGCGACGCTCTGGGCGACAACGTCCAGTGGCTGCGCGAAGGGATCTCGCTGACCTCGGTGGTGTTCGAGGGCCGGGTGGTCGGGGTCGAGGTGCCGCAGTTCGTCGAGTTCGAGGTGACCGAGACCGGGCCGGGCGGCCGCTCCGACATGGCCAGCGGCAAGGTGACCAAGTCGGCGACCCTGTCGAACGGGACGCAGATCCGCGTCCCGGTCTATCTCGAGGCCGGCGAGTCGGTCATGGTCGATACCACCACGGGCGAGTTCGTCAGGCGGGTCTCCGCCAAGTGACCAGGGAGGAGCGCATGAACGACGAGCGCATGAGGATGACGCGTCGCACCGCCGGACGGCTTCTCCTGGGCGTGCCTCTGGCCGCCGCCGCGGTCCCGGTGGCCGGGCTCCTCGGCGCGCGCGCGGCGCGCGCCGCCGACGAGGCGCCGCCCGAGCCCGCCCCGACTCCGCTCGCCAAGTTCCTGGCGAAGCAGGAGAACGGCTTGACGTCCGCGGAGCGCGAGCATGTCCGCCGTGACGTCACCCAGCTCGAAGAGGCCCTGAAAACGCTGCGGGACTTCAAGATCGGCAACGACGTCCCGCCGGCCGGCACCTTCGCGGCGATGAAGTCGAAGCACGCCGGACGAGGCGCCCGATGATCAGAACCGACCTCGCGTTCGCCACGGTCGCGGAGCTGGGTGCGCTCCTGCGCGCCAGGAAGCTGTCTCCCGTCGAGCTGACCCGCGACTGTCTGAAGCGCGCCGAGGCGCTCGACCCCAGCCTGCACGCCTGGGTGACGATGATGGACGACAGCGCGCTCGAGGAGGCCCGCCGCGCCGAGAAGGAGATCGCCGCCGGGAAGATCCGCGGCCCGCTGCACGGCATCCCGTACGGGGCGAAGGACCTGGTGTCGGCGGCCGGCGTACGCACCACCTGGGGCGCCAAGCCTTACGAGGCGCAGGTGTTCGACCGCGACGCCGCGGTGATCCGGAGGCTGCGCGAGGCGGGGGCGATCCTGATCGGCAAGCTGGCGATGATCGAGCTGGCGGGCGGGCTCGGCTATACCAAGGGGGACGCCTCGCTGACCGGCGCCGCGCGCAACCCCTGGGACACGGCCCGCTGGACCTGCGGCTCGTCGTCGGGTGCAGGCGCCGCGGTCGGGTCCGGGATGATCCCGTTCGCCATCGGCTCCGAGACCTGGGGCTCGATCCTCTGTCCGTCGTCGTTCTGCGGCATCAGCGGACTGCGGCCGACGTTCGGGCGCGTGTCGCGCGACGGCGCCATGGCGCTGTCGTGGACCCTCGACAAGCTCGGTCCGATGGCGCGCAGCGCGGCCGACTGCGAGACCGTCCTGCACGCCATCGCCGGACACGACCCGGAGGATCCCTACTCGGCCGACCAGCCGAAGGGACCGGCGTCGGACGTCGACGCGGTGCGCCGTTACAAGGTGGGCTACCTGAAGCTCGACTTCGAGAAGATGGGGAACCCCTCGGTCCAGCGCGCCTTCCACAGGGCGCTGGTCGATCTGGCGCGGGGCGGCGTCGTGGCGGAGGAGGTGAAGCTCCCCGATCTGCCGTTCGAGGCGGTGACCGGGATCATCCTCAGCTCCGAGGTGTCGACCGCGTTCGAGGAGCTGGAGCGCGACGGCCGGGTGACGCAGCTCGCGAACCCTGCCGCGCGCCTGTCGTTCGTCTCGTCGCGCGCGGTGCGCGGCGCCGACCTGGTGAAAGCGGAGCGCCTCAGGACGCTGTGCCAGCGCGCCATGGCCGATCTGTTCGCGCGTTACGACGCCATCCTCTATCCCAGCGAGATGCACACCGCGTTCGGCGCGGAGCAGGACTTTTCGGAGATCGCCTGGGCCGACCCCGGCGGCGCGGCCGGAAATCTCTGCGGCCTGCCGGCGTTGTCGGTGCCGTGCGGCTTCGGGGACGACGGCCTGCCGGCCGGTCTGGCGGTGCTGGCGGGGGCGTTCGACGAACCCAAGGCAGTCGCCGTCGGACGGCTGTACCAGCGGATCACCGACTGGCACACGCGCCGTCCGCCGATCGACCCGGTGTCCTGAGGGAGGGGCCGTGGATCCTAAAGGACGGATCGCCCTGATCACCGGCGGCGCGCGCGTCGGGCGCGCGGTGGCGGAGCGTCTGGCGGAGCGCGGCGCCGACGTGGCGATCACCTTCCGCTCGTCGCGTGCCGCGGCCGAGGAGACGGCGGCGGCGGTCCGCGCCCGCGGCCCGCGCGCCCTGCTCGTGGAAGCCGATCTCGCCCGTCCCGAGGCGGCCGAGTCGGCGGTCGATCAGGTGCGCTCCGGTCTCGGCGGCCTCGACATCCTCGTCTGCATGGCGTCGGTATACCGCAAGACGCCGCTCGCCGCCCTCGACGACCGGGCCTGGCGCGAGAACCTCGAGTCCGACCTCGGAAGCGTCTATCGCCTGGCGCTGCAGGCGGCCCCGGTGATGCAGTCGCGCGGCGGGGGACGGATCGTCGCGTTCGCCGACTGGTTGCCGGCGAGCGGCCGGCCGCGTTATAAGGGATACCTGCCTTATTACGTGGCCAAGGCGGGGGTGATCGGACTCATCGAATCGCTGGCGCTCGAGCTGGCGCCATCCATCCTGGTGAACTCGGTCGCTCCGGGTCCGATCCTCGCCCCTCCCGGAATGGGGGACGAGGAGCAGCGCGAGGTGATGCGGGCCACGCCGCTCGGCCGCTGGGGCGGCCCCGAGGAGATCGCGCGAGCCGTCCTGTTCCTGATCGAAACCGAGTTCGTCACCGGCGAATGCCTGCGCGTCGACGGTGGACGGCATCTCAATTGAGCCTCACAACGGATCAACGTCGCTACCGATCAAGGAGAAACCCGATGACGTCCGGACCGAACCCCATGCTTCGCCGACCCCATTTCGCGGCCGGGGCCGCCCTCGTCCTGCTGGCCGTCGCGGCGTCCGGCATGCCGGCGCGCGCGGCCGACACCTACAACATCGACCCGAACCACAGCAACATGGGGTTCAGCATCCGCCACTTCTTCAGCAAGGTGCCGGGGCACTTCACCAAGTTCGAAGGGACGATCGTCTATGACGCGGCGGACGTCACCAAGTCCACGGTCAACGTCAGCATCGACGCGGCCAGCATCGACACCAACGTCCCCGATCGCGACAAGCACCTGCGCAGCGCCGACTTCTTCGACGCCGAGAAGTTCCCCAAGATCACCTTCGCCTCGACCAAGGTGAAGTCGGCCGCCGCCAACAAGCTCCAGGTCGAAGGCACCCTCACCATGAAGGGTGTCGCCAAGCCGGTCACCCTCGACGTCGACGTGCTCGGCATGGGTCCGGACGCGTGGGGCGGCTTCCGCAGCGGCTTCGAGGCGCGCACCAAGGTCAACCGCATGGACTACGGCGTCTCCTGGAACAAGGCCCTCGAAGGGGGCGGAACCCTACTTGGCGAAGACGTCGAGATCCTGCTGAACGTCGAGGCGGTCAAGCCGAAGCCGGCCGAGCCTCCCGCCAAGAAGTAGCCCCGGGTCGTTCGTCCTCACGTGGCCGTTCGGGGTCGTGGTGACCCGGAACGGCGGCGGCAGCGCGCCGACGTAGAGCAGGTCGTAGTCGACCTCCGCCCGCAGCGAAGGCCAGCCCTCTCCGTACGCCGCGATGCCGGTCACGTCGGCCAGGAACCCCGGCGCCAGGTGCGACAGGTCGACCTCGGCGTGCGCTCCGGGGATCGGCGTGAACGAGGCGCCCGAGACGTAACGGCCCACCGACACGGTCAGACGCTCGGTGGCGGCGTCGTACCGGCCCTGGACCAGAAGCGGCGTGTCGAACGGCAGCGCCACCTCCGCGGACTGGAAGGCGAAGTTGTTGAAGGCGTTGCCCCCCACCGCGCCCCCGAAGATCGACGGGCTGACGAACGGGCCGCCGAACTCGGTGACGTTGGCGAAGTAGTCG
>DASRAN010000016.1:0-2498 GCA_035638115.1 Patescibacteria group bacterium
GTGCTGCCGCGTCCCGGACGGGTCGGCCGGCGCGGCGCCGGCGCCTCGGCGACCTGCGCCAGCATGGCGGCCAGCTTGTCCAGGCAATCCTCGATGTTGCGCCTCTGATCGCGCGTCCGCTGGCTGGCCAGGACCAGATCGCCCTCGGTCGTGATCCGGCGGGCGAAGCGACGCAGGAAGCGCTCGCGCACGTCCGGGGGGAGCCCCGGCGAAGCCTCGACTGCGAAGCGCAGGATCGCCTTGCTGTTGACCTTGTTGACGTTCTGGCCGCCGGCGCCGGCGCTGCGCGCGAACTGGAAGCGCAGCTCGTCGGCCTCAACCCTGATCCGATCGCCGACCCGCAGCGTGCGAAGCATCGGGCCTCCGGCGCGCTTTCGCCCGACCGCGCGTCCTACTCCTCGACGACGACCGGACGCAGCCGGATCTCGATGCGGCGGTTCTTGGCGCGCCCTTCCGCCGTGTCGTTCGGGGCGGCGGGCTTGATCTCCCCGAACGACGCCGCGAGCAGGCGGGTGGCGGGCAGGCCGGCGTCCACGAACAGCCGGACGACGCTCGCGGCGCGCGCCCCCGCCAGCTCCCAGTTCGTCGGATATCGATTGATGAGCCCCGCTCCAATCGGCTTGTTGTCGGTGTGGCCGGTGACCACGATCTGGTAGTTCGTCTGCTTGAGCTGCTCCGCCACCCGCTGCAGGACCTCTTTGCCGCTCTTGTCGAGCGCGGCCGAGCCGGAGGCGAACAGGATCTCCTGCGCCACGTTGACGCTCAGCCCGTCTCGCATCTGCTGCACCTGGATCTGGCCGGCCTCCAGCTCCTTCTTCAGGCTCCCGAGCAGACCGTCATAGGTCGCCTTGGACTGGCGGGCCTCCTCCTCGTGCTGCTTCAGCTGCGAGCCGAGGGTCTGCTCCTGCTCCTGGAGCTGGGCCAGGCGCGCCTCGAGGGCCGCCTTCTCGGCGGCCAGGGCGCTCTTCTCTCCCGCCAGGCCCTCACCCTTCTCGTTGGCCGCCTTCAACTCGTCCTGCAGGTGGAGGTTGCGGTCGGAGAGGGCTTTGCGCTCCGACTCGAGTGACTTGTACTTGCCGCTCGACACGCAGCCGCCCGAAAGGGCGATCGCCGCCACGATGAACGCAACGGCCGCCGGTCGTGCAGGGTGTGGCACGGACACGCATAGCTTGAGCATGGTTCATGTCCTCCCTTGATGGATACGCCGGGCATCCGTTCCGCGACAGCGATAAGACGCCCCGCGAGTCTAGTCGAGCCCGTTCGCCGCGACAAGACCGGCGCCGGGGCGCCTGAGGTTCGTCTCCGTCAGAACCGGTACCTGAAGTCGAAGGAGGTGCGCGAGTGCGTGGCCCCGCTCGCGACCTTCAGCGCATCCTCGCTGCGCGCGTAGGACGCCTCGAAGGCGGCCCGGCCGGCGGCGAAGTGGACGCCGGCCAGGGCCATGCCCCCCTGCACGGTGTCGTCGTGCGGCGCGGCGGCGCCCAGGGTGAACGCCTGGCGGCCGTACGTCCCCTCGAGGCGCCAGTAGCAGCGCCCGTCCTGCCGGTCGTCCCCGATCGCCACGGTCAGGAGCTCCGAGTCGTAGCGCAGCGGATCGAAGTAGCCGTTGTCGCGGTCGTCGTTGAACGCCCTCCAGCGCGCCTCCAGGACCGCCGAGACGCGGGGGTGCGCGCGCGGCGAGCGCCATTCGAGCGCCGCGCCCGCCGTCTTGCGCGCGTTGCCGTCCGAGTACGACGCGAGCCCCCCGGTTCCCGAGAGAAGCCACACCGACCCGAAGCGGAGGTCGAGGCGCCCGTTCGCCTCGTCCACCCGGATGCCGCGGTCGATGAGCGGGGCGGTGTCGACCAGGACGTCGCGGCCGCCGCTCGTGCCGACCGCGAACCTCGGGCCGACTTCGAGGCGCATGTACCCTCCCAGCGTGCCGACCGTGCGCGACCCGCCGTCGAAGGTCTCCTCCCGCACGGCGCCGAGCCGGGCATTGAAGAGGATGGGGCCGACGACGCGCGACGTGACGCCGGCCGACACCGACCGCGCGCCCGTGTCCGCCTCGCTCCCCGGCACGAGCCCCGCCGCGGCGCAGAGCACCGGGTCCTTGCAGCGGAATGTGGCGTTCAGGGTCGAATAGGCGATGCGAATGGTCGTCTGCGGCTCCGCCTTGAACGAGACGGACAGGGTCGCCCCGTCGACCCGGTTCGAGTCTTCGTCGCTGAAGCGGAACGCTTCGGCGTCGGCGTAGGGCCTCAGCCCCAGGCGGATGGCGGCCTGAAGCTCCTTCGCCTCCCGGCTTTCGGGATGGTCGAGGACGATGTTGCCGGCCTGCTCGTACGCCGTCCGGTCGAGCCCCCTCCAGTGGTTCACCCAGGCGAGCCCGATGCGGGCATCCAGGTTCCCCGGATCGGCCCGCAGGACGTCGCGCCAGAACTGCGCGGCCTCCTCCAGCCGGCCCTGCCGGCCGCGCAGGCGCGCGCGCCCGGCGCGCGCCTGGATCGGATCGATCT
>DASRAN010000017.1:0-21114 GCA_035638115.1 Patescibacteria group bacterium
TACATCCGCGCCGAGACCAAGTCGTACGTGCCGGCGATCCTCGCGTCGATCCTGATCGACAAGTCGCCGGGTGACTACGGGTTCGACGTCGACATCGATCCGCCGCTGCGCTGGGAGACGGCGGACATCGACAAGCCGACCGACCTCCAGGTGATCGCCGACGGGGCGGGCTCCACGCTCGATGCGATCAAGCTGCTGAATCCCGAGCTGCGGGGGCTGGTGACGCCGCCCGGCGGCGTCTACAAGGCGCGCGTCCCGACCGGCACGCGCGAGGCGATCCTGGCGAAGCTGGCCGCCACACCCGACGACAAGCGGGTCTCCTGGAGCGTGCACGAGTCGCGTCCCGGCGAGACCTTCTCCACCATCGCCCGCAAGTACAAGGTCCCCGTGAAGACGCTGGTCGACGCGAACCCGCGCTACGCCGGCAAGCGGCTGCCCCGCGGCTCGCTGCTCAACGTCCCGCTGGTCAGCGGCATGCCGGTCCAGGCCGCGGCCGTGGCCGAGGATCGTCCGAGCTACGACCAGGGCGAGAAGGTGGTGCATCGCGTCCACAGCGGCGACACCCTCCACTCGCTGGCCGGCAAATACCGCACGACGGTCGCCAACCTTCAGCGCTGGAACAGTCTCTCCGGCACGGCGCTGCGCCCCGGCCAGCGGCTGGTGGCCTATTACGGCGAGAAGGGGGACGGGCCGGTGGCCGACGCCGACGCCGCCGTCTCGGTGGCCGGTGGCCGCCTGGAGTACCGCGTGCAGCAGGGGGACACGCTCAACTCGATCGCCCGCAAGTTCAGCGCCGGGGTCGACGACCTGCTGCGCTGGAACAACCTCAACACCGACAGCGTCATCCACCCGGGTGACAAGCTGCTGGTGGGGGACCAGCAGCCGCAGCCGCCCGCCGTGCGCCACGGCACGGCGTCGTCTTCGCATTCCTCGGGGTCGTCGGCCATCAGGCATCAGGTGCAGCGCGGCGACACCCTGCACAAGATCGCCCGCATGTACGACGTGACCGTCCGCCAGGTGCGCGACTGGAACGGGATCGGCGCCGACGGCCTGATCTACCCCGGGCAGGTCCTGAGCATCCGCCCGTAGCGACCGTCCGGCCCGCTTTGCTACGATTCCTCCCGACCATGGCGATCCCATTCCGGCGCCCCGCACCGATCGTTTCATCCGGCCGGTCGCCCGCGCGCCGGCGTCGCTCCGTGGGCGCGTTCCGATCCGGCGTTCTCCTGTCGGGCGCGCTGCTCGTCGGCTGCGCCGGGGGCGGCTCGCAGCAGGACGGCGAGTCCGCCACCGGGCCGGAGGCGTACGGCACCGCGATGCAGCATGCCGAGGGAGCCTACAAGGAGGGCGACTACGACGAAGCGGCGGTGGCGTACCAGGCGGCGCTCCAGGCCCGTCCCGACGATCCCGTCGCCGTCGCGGGTCTGGGAACCTGCGAGCTGAAGACCCGCCAGGTCCTCAAGGCGCAGGAGCTGCTCCGCGACCATCTGACGCGGCACCCGGAGAACGGCGCGGCGCGGCTGGTCCTGGCGCGCGCCCTGCTGCGGCAGGCGGACCTGCCGGGGGCGGCGGCCGAGCTCAAGAAAGTCCTGGTCTCCGATCCCGACAACCTGATGGCGCACTACAACCTCGGATTCATCGCCTATCGCGAGCGCGATTTCCCCGAAGCGCTGTCCCAGCTGAAGGCCACCCTCGCGTTGCGGCCCGATCACCCCGAAGCGCATTACACGCTCGGACTGACCTACCTCGCGATGGATCGGCCCGACGACGCGATCGCCGAGCTGGAGCGGGCGATCGCCATCGACCCGAAGCACGTCGGCGCCCATTTCAACCTCGCGGCCGCCGCGGCGCGCACCGGGCGCATGGAGATGGCGGCGCGCGAGCAGAAGGCGTACGCCGAGCTCAGCGGCCGCAGCAAGGCCGAGGCGGAGCGTTCCGCGCAGGTCAAGGCGCAGAGCCTCAAGGCGGTCCAGTTCCTGATGGCGCAGCAGTATCCCGAGGCGCTGCGGGAGTATCAGGCGCTGCTGAAGGACAACCTCGACTACGCCCCGCTGTACAACGACATCGGGCGGGTGCAGCTGAGGCTGGGGCAGCGCCAGGACGCGCTCGCGTCGCTGCGCCGCGCGGTCGAGCTCGATCCGAAGCTGAGCGAGCCGCACTACCTGCTGTCGAATCTCTACCACGACCTGGGTGACGACGCGTCGGCCACGCGCGAGCGGGCGACCTTCGCGGCGCTCGAGACGATCCCCGAAGGGAAGTCGGGATACTGATGGACCCGAGACTGAGACGCTGCGCGCCGGCGCTGGCCGCGCTGCTCCTTGCGGCCGCATCCGCGGCGGATCCGGTCCCGGCCCCGGTTCCTGCGTCCGCGGGAGCGCCGGCCGCCGTGCTGTTCAACGAGGTGACCCGGGCCGCGGGGATCGATTTCGTCCACCATCACGGCGGCACCGGCCACAAGTACTACATCGAGACCACCGCCGCGGGGCTCTGCTGGCTCGACTACGACGGGGACGGTCGCCAGGATCTCTACATCGTCCAGAGCGGGCCGCTGCCGGGCGCGCCGCGCCCGCCGGGCCCCCTCTACTCGCGCCTCTACCACAATCGCGGCGACGGAACGTTCGAGGACGTCACCACCCGCGCCGGGGTGGCCAACGCGGCGGGCTACGGCAGCGGCTGCACCGCCGCCGACTACGACAACGACGGCGACGAGGATCTCTACGTCACCAACTTCGGCCCTTCGGTCCTGTACCGGAACAACGGGGACGGCACCTTCACGGACGTCACCGCCGTGGCCGGCGTGAAGAACGGCCTCTACGCGGCGAGCGCCGGGTGGGCCGACTACGATCTCGACGGCCGCCCCGATCTTTTCGTCGCCAACTACGTCGACTTCACCATGAACGACCAGAAGTACTGCGGCGACATCAAGGTCGGCCGCCGCTCGTACTGCCACCCGGACGCCTACACCGGACTGCCCGACGTGCTCTACCACAACGAGGGAAACGGCCGGTTCCGCGAGGTCGCGCGCGCGTCAGGCGTCTGGGATCCGAACGGCAAGACGCTCGGCGTCGTCTGGGTCGACTTCGACGGCGACGGAGACGACGACCTGTATCTGGCCAACGACGCCACCCCGGACATGCTCTACCGCAACGACGGCAACGGGAAGTTCACCGACATCACCCTCCTCGCAGGCGTCTGCTGCAGCGAGGACGGGCAGCCGCAGTCGGGGATGGGGACCGACGCCGGCGACGTCGACGGCGACGGCTGGCAGGATCTCTTCGTCACCAACCTGAGCAACCAGCCGAACGAGCTGTACCGCAACCTGGGCGGCAAGGGCCCGTTCGCCGTGGTCAGCTACGCCGCCGGTCTCGCCGAGCCGAGCCTCCTGATGACCGGATGGGGCACCGCGATGTTCGACTACGACAACGACGGCGATCTCGACATCATCGTGACCAACGGCCATCCGATGGACGACATCGAGTCGGTCAGCGACGTGATGACCTACGCGCAGCGGCCGAACCTCTACGACAACGACGGCAAGGGGCGCTTCAGCGAGGTCGGGGCGGCGCGCGGCGCGTACTTCTCGTCCCGGGACACCGGCCGCGGGCTGGCGATCGCCGACTACGACAACGACGGCGATCTCGACGTGGCCATCAACTCCAACAACCGGCCCGCGGTGCTGCTGCGCAACGACGGGGGACAGGCGGCGGGGCACTGGATCACGCTGCGGCTGGTCGGGGTGCGCTCGAACCGCGACGCGCTGGGCGCCGTGGTGACGATCACGACGGGCGGGCGCCGCCAGATACGCGAGGTGCGCAGCGCCTCGTCCTACATGTCCCAGAACGACATGCGCCTGCACTTCGGCCTGGGCGCCGCCACCAAGGTCGACGCCATCGAGATCCGCTGGCCGACCCGGGACCGCAAGGTCGAGACCCTCGGGCCGCAGGCCGCCGACCAGTTCCTGACCATCAGGGAGGGGAGCGGGGTGGTGGCGAAGAGCGGGCCCGCGATCAGGTGAGGTCGGCGATCGAGTCGAGGATCTGATCGGCCGCGGCCGCGCCCGGATCCCCGGGCTCCAGTGGCCGCCCGGTGCGCACCAGAACCGTTCGCAGACCCGCCGACCTGGCTCCCGAAGCGTCCGACTCCGGGTCGTCCCCGATCATCACCACTTCGCCCGCCGACAGACGCAGCTCCTCGAGCGCCAGGCGGAAGAACTCGGCGGACGGCTTGCCCACCAGATGCGACGGGCGCCCGGTGGCGTATTCGAGCGCGGCGACGAAGGGGCCGACGTCGAGCACCTCGGCGCCGCCCGCGGGCCGCCAGAAACGCTGGCGGTGCAGCGCCACCAGCTCCGCGCCGGCGCGCACCAGGCGGAACGCCTCGTTGAGCAGGGCGTAGGTGAATCCGTCGGCGAGGTCGCCCATCACCACCCAGGCCGGATCGAGCCGGTCCTCCGCGAGGCCGGTGAAGTCGGCGCGCGCCTCGGGTGCGACGAAGAAGGCCGCGCGCGGCCGCGGCGAGCGCTCGACCAGGCGCCGGGCGAGCGCCGCCGGCGTCAGCACCAGGGCCGGATCGGCGGGGAAGCCGGCGCGGCCGAGCGCCGCGGCGATCGCGGCGCGGCTCCTGCGGCTGGTGTTGGTCAGGAACCGGAAGTCGATCCCCGCGTCGCGCAATCGCTCGACGGCCCGCACCGCCCCCGCGATCGGCCGGTCGTCGCTCCACAGGGTGCCGTCGAGGTCGATGAGGGCGCCGCGCACCCCGGCGGCGGCGATCCATCCGCCTGCGCTCACAGCAGGATCTGGCTGAGGAACTGACGGGTGCGGGCGGTCTTCGGCCGCTCCAGCACGTCGGCGGGCGGGCCGTCCTCGATGATCGTGCCGCGATCGAGGACCACGACCCGGTCGGCGGCGCGCCGCGCGAAGCCGATCTCGTGGGTGACCACCATGAGGGTGATCCCGTCGCGCCGCAGGGTCTCGAGGACCGCGAGGACCTCCCCCTTCAGCTCGGGGTCGAGGGCGCTGGTGATCTCGTCGCACAGCAGACCGCGTGGCGACATCGCGAGGGCGCGCGCGATCGCCACGCGCTGCTTCTGCCCGCCCGAGAGCTGGCGCGGCAGCGCGTCGCCCCGATCGGCGAGCCCGACCCGGTCGAGCAGCCGGGCGGCCGTGGCCCGCGCCTCGTCCCGCGGGCGGCCGAGCACCCGCAGCGGCGCCTCGATGACGTTCTCGATCGCGGTGAGGTGCGGGAAGAGCTGGAAATCCTGGAAGATCATCCCGAGGATCCGGCGAATCTGCCGCGCCGTGGCGCGATGCGGGCCCTTCCCGAGTCCCGGCCCCAGCGCGTGCGGACCGACGACCACCCGGCCGCCGTCGAAATCGGTGAGCCCGTTCAGGCAGCGCAGCAGGGTCGACTTGCCGCCGCCGCTCGGACCGATGACCGCCACGGTCTGACCCGGGGCGACCGCAAGGTCCACCCCGTCGAGGATCGTCCGCCCGCCGAAGCTCTTGCGCAGCCCCGTGACGGACAGCGCGACGCCCGCGGTCGCGGTCTCGTTCGCCGCGCTCACAGGATGCCCCGTCCCCAGATCCGCTCCAGGCGCCGCGACAGCAGGCCGAGCGGCACCGACATCAGCAGATAGAGCGCCGCGGTGAGCAGACCGATCTCCAGGTACTTCATGCTCGATTTCGACAGGATCTGGTACTGCTTGCTCAGCTCGACCACCGCGATGGTGCTGACGATGCTGGTGTCCTTGAACAGGGCCACGAAGTCGCCGGTCATCGGCGGCAGGATGGTGCGCACCGCCTGCGGCAGGATGATGCGGCGGAACGCCAGCCACCCGCTCATGCCGAGGCAGGCGGCCGCTTCCCACTGGCCGTGCGGGACCGCCGAGATCCCGGCGCGGTAGATCTCCGCCTCGTAGGCGGCGTAGTTGAGGCCGAGACCGAGGACCGCCGCCTGGATCGGCTGCAGGCGGAGGCTCGCGCCGAGCCCGGAGACGGTCGACAGATCGGCCAGCCCGTAATAGAGGACGTAGAGCAGCAGCAGGACCGGGATGCCGCGGAAGAACTCGACGTACAGGATCGCCCCCCAGCGCAGCGGACGCGGTCCGTAGAGCCGCGCCAGCGCGATCGGCAGGGCGATGACGATGGCGAGACCGAAGCTGAGGAAGGCGATGAGCACGGTGAGCGCCGCGCCCTGGAGCAGGAGCGGCGCGTAGCGATCGAAGGTCCAGGAGCGGCGCGACTCGGTCAGGATGTCGTCGCCGGTGGAGGCGGCGAGCGCCTCCTGCGCGTCGTCCCAGAGACCCCAGGTCTCGAGGATGGCGCGCAGCCGTCCATCGCGGATCAGCCGGTCGAGAGCGGCGTCGATGGTCGCCTTGAGCGCCGTCTCGTCCTTGCGGAAGGCGATGGCGTAATAGCCGCGCGCGATCGGCGGGCCGGTGAAGCGCAGCTCCGGGTTCGGGCGGGCGTAGTAGATGGCGATCGGCAGGTCGAGGAGCACGGCGTCGACCCGGCCGAGCATCAGGTCGCGATACGGCTCCACCACCCCGTCGTACATCTTGGCGGGGATCCCCTGGGCGTGCAGCAGCCGATCGGCGGCGGTGTCCTCCAGCGTGCCGACCAGACAGCTCGTGCGCCGGCATCCCTCCAGGTCCTCGAAGCGGTTCTCGTCGGCGCGCACCACGAGCTGCTCGCGGAACACGTAGTACGGCCTGCTGAAGAGAACCTTGGCCTTGCGGTCGGGGGTGATCTCCAGGCCGTTCATGGCGAAGTCGAAGTCGCCCCGCTCGACGCCGAGGATCAGGCTGCTGAACCCGTACTGGTGCGCCTCGATCGGCCGGCCGATCTCCTTCGCCAGCGCGTTGATGATGTCGACCTCGAAGCCGATGTCGTGCTCCGGGTTCTTCGGGTCCTTGAAGGTGTAGGGCGCGCCGCCCTCGGCGTCGGTGGCCCAGCGCAGCGGCGCCGTCTCGCCGGCGCGACACTCCGCCGCGAGCGACGCCGCCAGGAGGACGAACAGGAGGACGAGCAGGAGCGCGGACCCCGCGACGGCGGGCGGGCGGGCTCCGCCCCGCCGGGCTCCGAACCTCGTCGAGCGCATAAGCGCGCGTGGCGTCATGAGATGGTCCCGGCGGACCGGGCGGGCGATTTATAGCCTGCTTGCGAGCGGCGGGGCAACTGCCGCGGCCGGGCGCGCCGTCAGGCGGCGGAACGCAGCGCCTCGACCGGCGCCATCCGCGCGGCGCGGATCGCGGGGTAGAGACCGTACAGGACGCCGAGCGCGATCGAGATGCCGAGCGCCGCGAGGATGCCGAGGACGTGGATCGGCAGTCCGCCGGAGAAGAAACGCGCCACCATCATGTTGATCGCCACGCCGGCCCCGACGCCCGCCAGGCCGCCGATGAGCGACAGGAGGGCCGACTCGGCCAGGAATTGCAGAAAAATCTGGGTGTCGGTGGCGCCGATCGCCTTGCGCAGCCCGATCTCGTACAACCGCTCGCCGATCGAGATCAGCATCACCGACAACAGACCGATGCCACCGACCAGAAGCGAGATGCCGGCGATCGTCCCGAGCACGATGTACCAGTTCCCCAGGACCGTCTTGATCTCCTTGCGCACCTTGAGCATCTCCTGGGCGATGTTCTGGATGCGGAAGTCGGTGGCGCCGCGATGCGCCAGCTGCAGCGACGCGGTCGCCTCGGATCGCAGATCGCTGAGCTTGTCCGGATCGCCGGTCTTGACCGCGATGAACGACAGGGTCGCGTCGTTGCCCGCGGTGAAGGCGCGCAGGGTGGAGAGGGGAACGTACAGTCCTTCCATCTCCTCGATGAAATCGTCGTCGTTCACGAACTGGTTGCCGAGCTTCTTGCCGACCCCGATGACCCGCATCGGCCGCGAGTCGACCATGACCTGCCGGCCGAGCGCGCTCTCCGTGCCGAACAGGCGCCGATTCAGTCGGAATCCCAGCACGCAGACCGGCGCGAAGTCGGACTCCTCCAGGTCGCTGAAGAAGCGGCCCGACGAGAGGGAGCGGCCGCGCACGACGTTGTACCCGGAGGTCACTCCCATGACCCGCACCCGGCGCTCGATGTCGCCGGAGCGGACGATCGACTCGGTGATCAGCGCCGGCGCGACCGAGTCGATCACCCGGGCGCGATCGAGCAGGACGTCGGTGTCCTCGGGCTGCAGCCCCTTCGAGCGGGTGAAGATCGCCTGCTCCGCCAGGTCGCGGGGCGCGCGGTTCACGACGTACATGACGCCGTCGAAGCCGAGGTCGTTGAACCCCTGCCAGACCGCGTCGGTGATGCCGCTCAGAAGCGACGTCATGACGGTGATCGACAGCGTCCCGAGCGTGATTCCGAGGAGGGTGAGTGCCGTGCGCAGCTTGTGCCCCCAGATCTCGGAGAGGGCGGTGCGGGTGATCTCGCCGAGGTTCAGGCTCGTCATTCGTACCTCAGCGCGTCGACCGGATTCAGCCGGGCCGCCTTCAACGCCGGGTAGAGACCGAAGAACAGACCGGTGATCACCGACGCGAGCACGCTGACGATCGCCATCTGCGGGGTGATGACGGCCGGAGAGCCCAGAAGGGCCGTGATGACGTTGGCGAACACGATGCCGAGCGGCAGGCCGGCGAGCCCGCCGATCGAGGTCACCAGCACCGACTCGACCAGGAACTGCAGGGCGACGTCGAGACCGCGGGCGCCGATCGCCTTGCGCACCCCGACCTCGCGGATCCGGTCCCGCAGCGACGCGAGCATGATGTTCATGATGACGATCCCGCCCACGATGAGCGACACCAGCCCGGTCACCATGAAGGTGACGTCGAAGACCTGGTTCTGCTGCTGCCTCTGGCGCATCCGCTCGGCGCGGTTGTAGACCTCGAAGTCCTCCACCCCGCCGTGGCGCCGGAACAGCACCTTCTTCACCGCCTCCGCCGCCTTGGGATTGTTGTCGACCTTGTCGACCATGACGTTCACGTAGGTGACCTTGCGGTCGGGGTCGCCGTTGAAGCGCGTGAACACCGAGGTGATCGGGATGATCGTCATCCGGTTCATCCATTCGAGCGCGTTGCGGTCGCCGTCGTTGAAGAAGAACTCCTTGCGCCGCATGACGCCGACGACGCGGAAGCCGACGTCGCCGATGAACAGCGTCTTGCCGAGCGGGTCCTCGTTGCCGAAGTACATCCGGGCGGCGGTGTCGCCGAGGACCACGACGCGCGACATGCTGTTGACGTCGTCGTCGATCAGGAAGCGGCCGCGCGCCGGGAAGAACTTGTAGACCGCCTGATAGTCGGGCGTGGCACCGGCGATCTCGCGCTCCTTGAGGTAGGTCGGCGTGCGCACCATCAGATTGACCTCGACGATCGGGTCGACCTGGGTGGCGTACGACACCTCGCGGCGGATCGCCTCGACGTCGCCCCAGGTGAGCCCCTGGCTCTTGAGCTGACTCGCCGACAGGACCCGCTGCTTGAGGGGACGGTTGAGGACCAGGATCTTCCGCAGGCCGCCGAATTCGGCGAAGAACTTGAGCGACTGACGCCGGCCGGCGTCGCTCAACCCCTGCACCGCGACCAGCGAGGCGACGCCGAGGATGATCCCGAGGGTCTGGAGGATGGTCCGGCCGCGATTGGCCTTGACCTCGACCAGGGCGTCGACGATCGATTCGCGCAGGGTCACGAGGCCTGCTCTCCCGCCGCGGCCTCCGGCTCGTCCGCGATCAGGCCGTCGACGATCCGGACGATGCGTCGTGCGTGCGCGGCGACGCTCATGTCGTGGGTGACGAGGATGACGGTGTGGCCCTGCTGCCCGAGCTCGTTGAACAGCGTCATGATCTCGCGGCCGGTCTGGGTGTCGAGGTTGCCGGTCGGCTCGTCGGCCAGGAGGATCGACGGGCGGTTGACCAGCGCCCGCGCGATGGCGACGCGCTGCCGCTGGCCGCCGGAGAGCTGCGAGGGGAGGTGCTTCGCCCTCTCCGCCAGCCCGACGCGGCGCAGCGCCTCGAGGGCCCGCTCACGGCGCTCCTCCCGGCCGGCGCCGGCGTACATCATCGGCAGCTCGACGTTGCGCAGGATGGAGGCGCGCGGCAGCAGGTTGTAGGCCTGGAAGACGAATCCGATGCGCTGGTTCCGGACCCGCGCCAGCTCCCGATCCGACAGCCGGGAGACCGGCGTGCCTGCCAGCTCGTACTCGCCGGCCGACGGGACGTCCAGACAGCCGAGGATGTGCATCAACGTCGACTTTCCGGAGCCCGAGGGACCGATGATGGCGATCGAGTCGCCCGCCTCGATCTCGAGGCTGACGCCGCGCAGGGCCTTCACCTCGGAGTCGCCCGAGTCGTAGACCTTGGTCACGTGAGTCAGGCGGATGACGGGCGTGCCGGCCGGGATCGGAGCGGGGGTCATGGGCGACCGCTCCTACGACTCGTCGTCGACCTGGCGCGGGCGGGTCGGGTTCTCGAGTGCGACCTCCAGGCCGTCCTTCATGCCGTCGAGGATCTGCGCCCTCTCCAGGCTGACCAGACCGACCTTGACCGTCCTCTCCTCGAAGTAGCGCTGCCAGACCCCGGAGATGTCGTACTTCTCCGACTTGGTCTTGCGCGGCGGCTTCTCGCCCGGCTTCGCCTCGTCGAAGGTGCTCTTGAGGACGTAGATCACCTCGCGCCCTTCCTTCTTGAAGATCGCCTCGACCGGCACGGACAGCGCCTTATCGACACGCTCGCCGCGGATCTCGATGTTGGCGGTCATCCCGGCGCGGAACTCCGGGATCTGCGACTTGAGGGTGATCTCGGTGTCGAACACCTTGATCTTGTCCTTGAGATGGGCGGCCGGCGAGATGTGGGTCACCGTGCCGTCGAACTTGCGATAGGGGAAGGCGTCGACGGTGATGACGACCGGCGCCGACATGCGCACCCGGCCGATGTCGACCTCGTTGATCGACGCTTTGATCTGCATGTCGCCGACGTCGGCCACGGTGTAGAGCAGGGTCCCCTCGTTGAACGACGACACGCCCGACATCACCGTCTGCCCGACCTCGACGTTCTTGTTGATGACGAAGCCGTCCATCGGGGAGACGACGTTGATGCTCTGGTTGGTCGAGATCGGCTTGTCGATCGGCACGCCGCTCTCCACCACGATCCGCATCTTCGTCTTCGCGGCCTCGAGATCCTCCATGGCGGTGTCGAGGTGGAGCTTGAAATCCTTCAGCCCCTGATCGGAGAGGAGACCTTCTTCATGGAGCCGCTTGTTCATGTCGAAGTTGCGCTGCGCGTCGGCGGAGTTCAGAGCCGCCATGTTCATGGCCGACTTCACCTGCGACAGGGTCTGCGCCTGATTGACGTCGGGCTCGACCCGCGCCAGGACCTGGCCGCGCGTGACCTTGTCTCCCTCCCGCACCAGAAGCTCGGTGATCTTCCCGGACAGGGTCGACTTGACGTCCACCTTGACCACCGGCTCGATCGTCCCGACCTCGTTGACCGCCACCTGGACGTCGGCGATCTCCGACTTGCCCATCCGGATGTCGATGTCGTCCGAGGCGATGCCACGGTTCGTCTTCGCATCCCCCCGGGTGATGAAGAAGACGGCCACCAGGACTCCCACGACCAGCAGCGGGAGGCCGACCCAGAGCAGCGGACGGCGGCGACGGCGGCGAGGGGCAGGGGTGGTTGCGGCGGTCATGACTCGTTCTCCCGGTTTGGCCGGTTCGGCCTGTTGATTCGCCTTGCGGAGAGCCTGGATTATACCCCGTTGGACGGCGTCCTCCGGGGCCTTCCAGCCCTAGCATACGGGGGAGGCGTGCGCCGAGTTCCAGGAACCCGCCGCGCCTCATGAGGCGTCGTCCGGGGATTCTCCGTTGACCCGCAAGGCGGCGCTCCTCTACGATCGGACCCGCGTCTGGAGAGCCGGCGTCTGGCCCGCGCCTTTCGGGGAGCGGGATGGTGGACCCGACATGCTCGCGCGTCTCCGGAGCCTGACCCTCCTTGGCATCGAAGCGATCCCCCTCACAGTTGAATGCGACATCTCGGGCGGCCTGCCCGGCATCCACACCGTCGGCCTGCCCGACGCCGCGGTCCGCGAGAGCGCCGACCGGGTCCGCTCGGCCCTGAGGAACTCGGGCTTCGAGCTGCCGGCGCGGCGCATCACCATCAGCCTGGCTCCGGCCGACCTGCGCAAGCAGGGGTCGGCGCTCGACTTGCCGATCGCGCTCGGGATCCTGGCGGCGTCCGGCCGACTGCCGTCGGGGCGTCTCGACGGCCTGATGATCGCGGGGGAGCTCGGTCTCGACGGCGCCGTTCGCCCGATGCGCGGCGCGCTCCCGGGGGCGATTCTGGCGCGACGGCTCGGAATCCCCGGCATGATCCTGCCGGCGGACAACGCCCGGGAGGCGGCCGCGCTCGCCGGACCGGCGGTGCACGGGGTGACGACGCTTCTGGGCGCCGCGCAGGTCCTGCAGGGGGCGGGCTCGCCGATCCGGCCCGGCGCGGACGCCGAGGCCGAGGGCCCGGGCGACGGCCCCGACCTGTCCGACGTCAGAGGCCAGTCGCACGCGAGGCGGGCCCTCGAGGTGGCGGCGGCCGGAGGGCATCATCTTCTGTTCGTGGGGCCGCCCGGCTGCGGCAAGACGATGCTGGCGCGCCGGCTCCCCGGGATTCTCCCGCCGCTCGCTCCGAACGAAGCCATCGAGGTCACCTGCGTGCACAGCGCCGCCGGATTGCTGCGCGGCGCCGCCCTGGTGCGCCGGCGGCCGTTCCGGGCTCCGCATCACACGATCAGCGGCATGGGCCTGGTCGGCGGGGGACGAGGACCGCGCCCGGGGGAGGTCACGCTCGCGCACCGCGGCGTTCTCTTCCTCGACGAGATCCCCGAGTTCGGCCGCGCCACCCTCGACGTCCTGCGCCAGCCGCTCGAGGAAGGGGAGGTGCTGATCACGCGCGAGAACCGCACGTTGAGGATGCCGGCGCGTGTCACCCTGGTCGCCGCGATGAATCCGTGCGTGTGCGGGAACCTGGGGCGCAGCGACCGGCCCTGCGGCTGCACGCCGGCGATGATTGCCCACTATCGCCAGCGCGTCTCCGGTCCGCTCCTCGACCGGTTCGACCTCCAGGTGAGCGTCCCGCCGGTGGCGGCGCGCGAGCTCGGCGGCGCCCCGGCCGGCGAGCCGAGCGCCGCCGTGGCTCCCCGGGTGGCGGCGGCACGGGCCATCCAGTCGGCGCGCTTCTCCGGCTCCGGTCCGGGGACCAACGCCGCGATGGGCGGCGCGCTGATCCGCAGGCACGCCGTGCCCGGCCCGGACGGACGCCGCATCCTCGACCTGGCCCTGCGGCGCCTCGGCCTCTCCGCCCGGGCGCACGACGGCATCCTGCGCGTGGCCCGGACGATCGCCGACCTCGCCGGCTCCGACTCCATACGGGTGGAGCACGTCGCGGAGGCCGTGCAGTACCGTGCCTTCGATCGCGGGCCGGGAGGGGAAGAGGTGAGGCCGGGCGCATCGAATCGCGACCCTTGATCCTGTGGAAAATCCGCCCTGTCCCGATCCACCCCCTTGATCAGGGGGCGATCCGGCGGCCGCGGCTGGTCCGTGGCCGGGCAGGGGGGGTTGACGACCGTACGAGTTAAGGTGTAGACGTCTCGATACTTGCTGCTTCACGAGTCCCGTGTTCCAGGAAAACAGTCCGGTCGGTTCGAGCAGGTCGAGGCTGGTTCTCCGAGGAGGGGGAAGCGATGACAGCACTTTCGTGGTTGAAGCGCCGTGGTCCCTGCCAGATCCAAACCCGCACACTGGGGGATTGGAAAATACTTGAGGTCCGGGGGAAGTTCGCCTCGGGGGAGCCGGAACACCTGTTCCGGGAGGCGGTTTCCTCCGTGCTCAACGGCGGGGCCCGGCGGGTCGTCATCGACCTGACCCGGTCCCACCTGTCGGACGACAGCGTCACGACGGCCGCGCCGGAGGCCTATCACAAGGCGCGGGCGGTCGGGGCGGACATGAGGTTCGTCGTGATGCCGGGCCGGGCGGGGGGGTACTACCACATGGCGGGGCTCGAGCTCGCCATCCCGACCTACCACCGGCTCGGCGGCGCCATCGACTTCTGAATCGACTTCTGACCTCGGGATCCCGACATGCGTGGCGACCGGCCCCGTGGCCGGCGGACCGCGATCTGCTCTGGATTGACACCCCTCTGAGCGATTGACTAGGATGACCCCGCCGCTTCGTCAACAAGGGGATGACCGGCCACAGAACCGCCGACGCCGTGCGTCGGATCTGGGCCCGTCCGGGGAGCCGAGTGGGGAACAGGGTCAGGATCAGGCTCAACAGCCGGATCGTCTATGTCGACCTGGTCCACGAGATGACGGAGGATCTCGCCCGCCGGGCCCGGTTCGCCAAGTCGGCGGCCCTCGATCTGGCGCTGGCGGTGCGCGAGGCGTATATCAACGCCGTCAAGCACGGCAATCAGATGGATGAGAGCAAGAGCGTCGAGGTCGAATTCGAGCGCAACGAGTCCCGGTTCCGCGTCTGGATTCGCGACCAGGGGCAGGGGTTCGACTGGAATCACACCGCCGACCCGCGTGAGGCGATCAATCTCGATCGCACCAGCGGCCGGGGCATTTTTTTCATGAAGAATTTCGTGGACGAGGTCTCGTTCCACAGGATCAAGGGGAAAGGGACCGAGGTCCTGCTGGAGAAGAACCTGCAACCGGCCGCCCGCGGCCCGCATTCGGCGGAGGCGAAGAGATGAAGGCGAGCGTCAGGCACCAGGGCAAGGTCACGATCGTCGATCTGTCGGGGAAGATCACCATCGGGGACGGCGACATCAAGCTGCGCGAGGCGGTGAACGCCCTGCTCGACGAGGGCCGCAAGGCCGTGATCCTGAACCTGAAGGGCGTGTCCTACATGGACAGCGCGGGGATCGGCGAGCTGGTGGCGTGCTACAAGCGCGCCGCCGAGAAGGGCGCCAAGCTGAAGCTCCTCAATCCTGGCGGCAAGGTCCAGGACCTGCTCATCCTGACCCGGCTGCAGGAGATTTTCGAGATCTTCCGCGACGAGACCGACGCCCTCAACAGCTTCTGAGCCACGCGGCGCCTCAGCGCCCGAGCTTGTCCTTCAGGCCGGCCAGGAAGTTCAGCGCCTCGATCGGCGTCATGGTCTCGATCGAGGCCTCGCGCAGCGCCCCGATCACCGGATCCTCCGGCGGCGCGAACAGCCCGATCTGCGCCGGCTCGTGCGTGGCCGGGCCCGAGGCGTCGCCGGCGTGACGCGCCAGCTTCGGCCGCCCGTCACGGGCCAGCTCCTCGCGCTCCAGGTTGGCCAGGACCTCGCGGGCCCGATCGAGAACCTCGCGGGGGAGACCGGCGAGGCGGGCGACCTGGATGCCGTACGAGCGGTCGGCGCTCCCTTCGACCACCTTGCGCAGGAAGACGATCGAGTCGTTCCACTCGCGCACCAGCATCTTGAGGTTCACCACCCGTTTCTTGGTGAGCGCCAGCTCGGTCAGCTCGTGGTAGTGGGTGGCGAACAGCGTGCGCGCCGCGACTTGCGGCGTGTCGTGCAGGTGCTCCGCCACCGACCAGGCGATCGACAGACCATCGAAGGTGGAGGTGCCGCGTCCGACCTCGTCGAGCAGGATGAGTGAGCGGGCCGTGGCGTTGTTGAGGATGTTGGCCGTCTCGTTCATCTCGACCAGGAAGGTGCTCTGGCCGCGCGCCAGGTTGTCCGAGGCGCCCACGCGGCTGAAGATCCGGTCGACCAGGCCGACCTCCGCCGCCGCGGCCGGCACGAACGAGCCGGCCTGCGCCAGAAGCGCGATGAGGGCCACCTGCCGGAGGTAGGTCGACTTCCCTCCCATGTTCGGGCCGGTGAGGATCAGGATCTGCCGCTCGTCGGCGTCGACGAGGCAGTCGTTGGGGACGAAGCGCTCGCCGCGCAGCAGGCGCTCGACCACCGGGTGCCGCCCCTCGCGGATCGTCAGACGCGGCTCCTCGACGATGCGCGGCCGGACCCAGGCGCCATCGGCCGCGGCGAGCGCCAGCGCGAGCAGGGCGTCGAGCGCCGCGATGGCGCCCGCCGTGGCGCGCAGACGCTCCGCCTGCGCCGCCACCGCCTCGCGCAGCGCGACGAACATCTCCTGCTCCAGTGCGATGATGCGCTCCTCGGCGGTCAGGACGCGATGCTCGAGGTCCTTCAGCTCCGGCGTGATGTAGCGCTCGCCCCCCACCAGCGTCTGCTTGCGCACGTAATCGGCGGGGACCAGGCCGCGGTTGGCGTTGCTCACCTCGATCGAATAGCCGAAGACCTTGTTGTAGCGCACCTTGAGCGAGCCGATGCCGGTGCGCTGCCGCTCACGCGTCTCGATGGCCGCGAGCACCCCCTGGCTGTCGCGCCGCAGCGCGCGCAGCTCGTCGAGCTCGGCGGAAAAGCCGTCCCGGATCATGCGTCCCTCGCGCAGCGTCGCCGGCGGGTCGTCGGCCACGGCCTCGTGGAGCCGCGCGTGAAGATCGCCGAGCACGTCGACGCCCGTCAGGAGGCGCGCGAACAACGGCGTCTCGAGCGCGACCGAGCGTCCGGCGATCGCCGGCAGGACGCGCAGCGAATCGCGCAGGGCCACCAGGTCGCGGGCGTTGGCGGTGCCCAGCGCGCAGCGTCCGAGCAGCCGCTCGAGGTCGTGCACCTGGTCGAGGAGCGCCGCGAGCGTCGTGCGCTCCGCCGGCCGCTCCGCCAGGAGACCGACGGCTTCGAGCCGCGCCTCGATCGGCTCGCGGAGGGTGAGCGGGCGCAGCAGCCAGTCGCGCAAGAGCCGCCCGCCCATCGCCGTCCGGCTCTGGTCGATCACGGCGAGCAGCGTGCCGTCGCGTCCACCGTCGCGCGCGTTCTCGACGATCTCGAGGGTGCGCCGCGTCGCCGCGTCGAGCATCATCACCTCGGACGCCTCCTGCCAGGCGACGCGGGTGACGTGCCTCAGGTCCGCCTTCTGCGTCTCCTTGAGGTGGGCGAGCAGCCCGCCCGCCGCGGCGACGGCCAGGTCCTTCCCCTCGCAGCCGAACCCTTCGAGGGACGTGGTGCCGAAGCGATCCAGGAGGGTGCGGTAGGCGGTGTCGCGGGCGAAGCGCCAGGAGGGCGCCGCGGTCAGCAGCAGCCCCTCGAGCCGCTCGTGCGGCAGGATCGCGTCCGGGGCCGCGCCTTCGCGGTGCACGATCTCGCGCGGCCCGAACCCTGCGAGCAGCTCGGCGAGCGCGCCGCGCGCGCCGGCCCCGCGATGCTCCGAGATGCGGAAGTCGCCGGTCGACAGGTCGAGCACGGCGCAGCCGAAGGCCGCGGCGGGCCCGGCGACGTCGCCCTCCGAGACGACGGCGGCGATGTAGTTCGGCTCGCGCGCCGGCAGGTGGGCCGGGTCGGTGAAGGTGCCGGGGGAGACCACCCGGGTCACGGCGCGGCGCACGATCCCTTTCGCCTGCCGCGCGTCTTCGACCTGGTCGCAGACCGCCACCCGGTAGCCGCGCCCGACCAGGCGCGCGATGTAGCCGTCGGCGGCGTGGTAGGGGACGCCGCACATCGGCGCCTCGGTGCTGGTGCCGCGTCCCCGCGCGGTGAGGGTCAGCGACAGCGCGCGGCTCGCGACCAGGGCGTCGTCATAGAACATCTCGTAGAAATCCCCGAGACGGAACATCAGGATGGCGTCCGGATGCTCCGACTTCACCTGGCGGTACTGCCGGAGCATCGGGGTCAGCGCGTCCATCGTTCTCCTTGACTCGGGCCGGGGTTGGCCATTATAAGTCGTGGCTCGCCGCCCGGGCGCGCGGATGATCCCATGACGACCGACCCGCTCACCGCCGAAGAGACCCCGATCTCCCCCGACGATCTGGAAGACGAGGACAAGGTCATGCTCGTCTTCTCGTACATGTGGGTGCTCGCCCTGGTGCCGTTCATGGTGACCCGCAGGGAGTACGTCCGCTGGCACGCCAAGCAGGGGCTCATCCTCTGCGGCGTCGCCTGTGTGGCGTTCTTCGGGGTGATCTTCGTCGGCGCCATTCTCGCGACCGTGACCCGCGTGTTCGCCTGGCTGTTCGCCTTCGCGCTCATCAATCTCGTCTTCCTCTACATGGCGCTGGCGCTGGTCTGCATGATCAAGGCGATGCGCGGCGAGCGCTGGGCGATCCCGTTCCTCGGCGATCTCGTCGAGCGGATCTGACCGGCCGCCCGCCGTGAGCGAGGCGATCCACCAGACACTGGTCGCGCATCCCTGGGGCGGTCTGCTCCTGGTGGCGCTCCTGGCGTGGCTGGAATACGTCTTCCCGCCGGTCCCCGGCGACAGCACGATGCTCCTCGCCTGCTTCCTCGCCGGCGCGGGCGTCCTGCCTCCGATCCCGACGGTCTGCGTCTGCTTCCTGGGCAGCGTCCTCGGCGCGATGACGGCCTACGCCGCCGGGGTGCGTCTGGGCCGGTCGTACTTCTTCCTGCGCTCGTCCTGGGCGCGCATGGAGCTGGAGCGGCTGGAGCGATGGCTGACCCGATTCGGGCCGCGGCTCCTGGCGGTCAACCGGTTCCTGCCCGGCATCCGCGGCGTCTTTCTCTACGGCGCGGGGATCGGACGCCTGCCGGCGCGGCCGGTCTTCCTCTGGTCGAGCCTGAGCAACGCGCTCTGGGTGGCGCTGATCGCCTGGGCTGGCACGCGGCTCGGCTCGTCCTGGGAGGAGGTGCAGGCGATCTTCAGCCGCTATGCCTGGGGGATCGGAATCCTGTTCGCGATCTACGTGGGGTTCAGCCTGCTGCGCGCCCGGAGCCGGCGCCGCGCGGACGCCGCCGCGGGGCAGGCTACTTCTTCGACCGGTTCGCCGCCTCGAGCTTCTTGAGCTCGGCCGCGCGATCGGGCTGGTCGGGACGCTGCGCCAGCGAGCGGCGCAGCGCGTTCGCCGCCTTGGCGTTGTCGCCCTTCTGCTCGTAGGCCTGCGCCATGGAGTTCAAAAGCGCGACCGAGGGCGGCCCCGCCTTCTCCGCGCGCTCGAACGCCTCAATCGCCTTGTCGATGTCGCCCTGCACGGCCCAGGTGACCCCCAGGTTGAAGAGCGCGAGGGGGAAGTCGGGGCGCAGGGCCAGGGCGTCGTTGTAGGCGGCGCGGGCGTCGTCGAGACGTTTCTGCCGGACGCGCAGGGTCCCGAGGCTGACGTGGAATTCGGGCGTCTTGGGCGACAGCGCGATGGCGGTGTTGAACGCCATCTCGGCACGGTCGAGCTGCCCCGAGCGCAGGTAGACCTGGCCCAGCCAGTCGTGGTTGACCGGCGTGTCCTTCTTCTTGGCGATGCTCGCCTCCAGCAGCCGCTGCAGCTTGCCGAGCGCCTCGGGGTCCTTGCTCGTCTGGTAGAGCATGTACAGGCGGCTCATCGGCTCGGGCGCGGACGGGTCGAGGTAGAGCGCCTCCTGGTACTGCGCCTCGGCCTCCTTCGGCTTCCCCTCCGCTTCGAGCACCGCGCCCATCGCCGCGTGGTGCAGCGCCACGTTCGGGTCGGTCTTGAGCGACGCCTCGGCCAGCTGGCGCGCCGAGGCGGGCAGCTTGCGGTTGAGGTAGTCGACGACCGCGTTGAAGATGACCTGGGGTCCGGGGGGGGAGAGGACCAGACCGTCGTCCGAGATGCCGCGTCCGATCAGATCCGCCGAGACGCGCTGGCCGAGGAGCGCCCCCGCTCCGGCGACGAGGATCTGGTCCGACGACATCTCCTTGGCGGCGTCGCGAATGGCGTTGCGCGCCGTCTCCTGGAGGTAGGGGACCAGCTCGCGGCCGCTGCGGCCACGGTGGAACGTGAGCACGTCGCCCGCCGAGACGCGCACCGCGATCCGGCACGGCAGCTTGAAGGAGGCGTTGTCGCGCGTGACGATCGGCATCGGCTCGTCGAGGGCGACCGGCGTCGTGCTGTAGTGATAAACCCGGTGATAGAGTGGCACGCGCAGGTGAATCCCGGGCGCGAGGACGACGGCGGCGCCGCCCATGGACTCGCGCACCACCACCTCGCCGCCTCCCACCCAGGTGACGCAGAGGAATGCGACGACGAGAAGGGCGATGACGACGATGAGACGGCGCATGCGCGGGAGATCTCCGGTCCGGACCGCACACGGGGACGAGCGGCCCGGGTGCGCGCAAACGGGGCGGGAGTTTAGCCCACGCCCCGATCGGTGTCAACGAATCCTCCCGGCGGCGGGCGGCCCGCTCGCGGCCTTCGCGCTCCTGTTCGCGACCGTGGCGGGCGCCTTCGCGCTCGCCGCGCCGGCGGCGCCGGCGAAGGGCGCCGCGCCGATCCCGGGGGCCGTCCCGGGAGGCGCGGTGGCCGCCGCGCGCGCCCTCGGCGCCCGGCTCGCCGCGCTGCGCGGGCTGACCGCGCGCTTCACCCAGACGCTCGATTCGGCGTCGCTGCCGGCGCCGCAGGTCGAGAAGGGGACGCTCTATCTCCTGCGCCCCGGGAAGATGCGCTGGGAGTACAGCGTCCCGCCGGGGAAGCTGGCGCTGGCGGACGGCGTGCGCACCTGGCTCTACCTGCCGGAGGATCACCAGGCGATTTCGGCGCCGCTCGGCGACGGCACCGATTCGGGCGCCGCGCTCCTGATGCGCGCCACGCCCGACCTGACCGCCGAGTTCGAGCCTTCGTGGAGCCGGGAGCGCGGCCCGGACGACCGCCCGATCCTCGCCCTCACGCCGCGCTCCGCCGGCGCGTCCTACGATCGGATCCTGGTCGAGACCGACGCGGGCGGGTTCCCCGTCGCGCTCACGGTCCTCGACCCGCTCGGCGGCCGTATCGTCTACCGCTTTTCCGACCTGAAGTTCGTCGACACGCTCGATCCGGGGCTGTTCCGGTTCACGCCGCCCGCCGGCGTCAGCGTGCAGGAAATGGGGCGCTGAAGAGGCGGCGGCCCGCTGGGTTCCGGTCCCGGCGCGTTCTTGCCAATCGACGAAGCGCGGTGCTAGCATGCGGACTTTCCGGCCTGTCCGGAGGTCGCCGTGGCGTCCGAGAGCTCGTTCGATGTCGTCTCCAAGGTCGATCTCCAGGAGGTGGACAACGCGATCCACCAGGCGTTGAAGGAGATCGGCCAGCGCTACGATTTCCGCGGTACGAAGGTGGAGATCCGGCGCGAGGTGCACTCCA
>DASRAN010000018.1:0-33440 GCA_035638115.1 Patescibacteria group bacterium
AGGAACGCGAACGACGACGCGTAGAAGAGACTCAGGGCGGCGGAAGGACGCATCCGGGCCATCCCGGCCGAGTATGGTGACCTGTCTCGCGCGTTGTCAACCGGGTATCATGAGCGGATGACGCAGACGGCGCGCCGATGAGCGATTCCCCTTCCGCCATGCGGGCGCTCGAAGCGATCCTGCGGCTCCCCGACGACGCCATCGACCTCGGACAGGCCGCGCTCCTGATCGCCCGCCAGGAATACCCCGATCTCGAGGTGGATCGCTATCTTGGCGTGCTCGACGACATGGGGACCGAGCTGCGGTCGCGGCTGCGGGGCGGCGAGGGCGCCACCAGCCGGATCGCGCATCTCAACCGCTACCTGTTCGACGATCTGGGATTCCGCGGCAACGTCGACGAGTACGAGGACCCGCGCAATTCGTTCCTCAACGACGTCCTCGATCGACGCACCGGTATCCCGATCAGCCTCTCCACCGTCTATCTCGAGGTCGGGCGGCGCTGCGGGTTTCCGCTTGCCGGCGTGTCGTTCCCGGGGCACTTCCTGGTGCGCGATACCGGCGTCGACACCGGGACCGACCTGCTGGTCGACCCGTTCAATCGCGGGATCATGCTGACGCCGGAGGACTGTCGCAAGCGTCTCGACGCCATGTTCGGCGGCGGCGTCGAGTTCCGGCCGGAGATCCTGAGGCGCGCCCGCAACCGCGAGATCCTCGAGCGCATGCTCGCCAACCTCAGGGTGATCTGGGACCGGGCGTCCGACGTCCGCCGCGCGCTGCGGACCCAGAACGTGCTGCTCATCCTGCGGCCCGACTCGCCGGCGCACCTGCGGGATCGCGGCCTCCTCCGTTACCGCGCGGTCCTCCTGGCCGAGGCCGCCGCCGACCTGGAGGGGTATCTGGCGGCCGCCCCGCGCGCGCCCGACGCCCTTGCCATCCGCTCGCAGATCGTCCGGCTGAAGGCCCTCTCCCCGGTCATGAACTGACGTCCATTCCCCGATGATCGACGTCGCCGGAGTGTTCGCCCCGCAGGGTCCCCTGGCGCGCGCGCTGCCGGGATACGAGCCGCGCGTCCCGCAGGTCGGGATGGCGGAGGAGGTGCGCCGCGCGATCGCCGGGGGACGACACCTGCTCGCCGAAGCCGGCACCGGCGTCGGCAAGTCGCTCGCCTACCTGGTGCCCGCCGTCCTCTGGGCGGCCGCGGGACGCGCGGGCGAACGCCGCGTGGTGGTCTCGACCTACACGCGGGCGCTGCAGGAGCAGCTGGCGCGCAAGGACCTGCCGCTGCTCGAGCGGGCGCTGGCGCCGCTCGGCATCGCCTTCCGCCACGCGCTCCTGATGGGATCGGAGAACTACCTGTGCGTGCAGCGCCTGTCGCAGGCGCGTCTGCATCCGGGCCTGCCGCCGGGCCTGCCGCCCGCGTCCGGCCGCGACGTGCTGGAGGCCCTCGACCGGCATGCCGGGATCGCCGACTCCGGGCTGCGATCGGAGATCCCGTTCCCGGTCCCCGACGCCGTCTGGGCCGCGGTGCGCCGGGAGCGCGACGTCTGTCTCGGGGCCCGCGGACCTTACTGGGACGCCTGCCTCTACCGGCGCGATCTCCTGCGCGCGCGCGAGGCGGAGATCGTGGTGGTGAACCACGCCCTGTTCTTCCTCGACCTGGCCCTGGGCGGCCGCATCCTGCCGCCGCACGACGTCGCGATTCTCGACGAGGGGCACCGGGCCGAGGAGGCGGCCGCGGCGCAGTTCGGCGCCAGCCTCGGACGCTCGGCCCTGGCGCGGCTCCTGCGCGACCTCCGGCCGCTCGAGCGCGGGTCGCACGCCGTGACGGAGGAAGCGGAGCGGGTGGCCCGGGATGCCGATCATTTCTTCGACGAGGTGCGGCGCGCCGGGGGCGAGACGCGCGGCGACGCGGTCGTCGCGGTCCGGCTGCGGCCGGGCTCGCTCCCGGCCGGCGTGCTGCGCGGTCCGCTCCTGAGCCTGGTGGCGGCCGTCGAGGAGGCCGCGCGTCTGGCGCCGGATCCGGCGCGCGCGCAGACGCTCGCCGCCCTGGCGCTGCGGGCGTCGGACCTCGCGGACCGGGTCGACCTGTTCCAGAGCCAGCGCCAGCCGGACGCGGTCTATTGGATCGAAGCCGAGCCGGGGGCGCGGGGCGGCGCGGCGCTGCGGTTCGCGCCGGTCGAGGTCGCGCCGCTCCTGCGCCAGCGGCTGTTCGAGTCGGGGCGCACGGTCATCCTGACCTCGGCCACGCTGACCGCGGCCGGCTCGTTCTCGCACCTGCGCGGCCGGCTGGGGCTGACCGCGGCGGCCGAAGCCTCGCTCGGCTCGCCCTACGACTACACGCGCCAGGCGCTCCTCTACGTGCCCGATGCGATGCCCGATCCGGCGGGCGAGGCCTCCGCCTACCCGGAGGCGGTGGTCGGGCAGTGCCGCGCGCTCATCGAGGCGTCGGACGGCGGCGCGCTCGTGCTGTTCACCTCGTACGCGCTGCTCAACCGGGTGCACGACGCGCTCGCGGCCGACCCGGCCATGCGCGGACGGCCGCTGTTCCGGCACGCGCCGGACGGCACCGCAACCACGCTCTTGGAGAGCTTCCGCGCCGGACGGCGCGGCGTGCTGCTCGGGACGCTCACCTTCTGGCAGGGCGTCGACGTGCCGGGCGAGGCGTTGCGCTCGGTCATCATCACCCGGCTGCCGTTCGAGGTGCCCGACCACCCGCTCGCCGAAGCGCGCGCCGAGACGATTCGCGCGCGCGGCGGCGATCCGTTCCTCGACGACGCCCTGCCGCAGGCGATCCTCACCTTTCGCCAGGGATTCGGGCGCCTCATCCGTTCGCACGAGGACCGGGGCGTGGTCGCCGTGCTCGACCCGCGTCTCGCCACGCGCGGCTACGGCGCGATGTTCCTGGAGTCGCTGCCCGACTGCCCGCGCACGGCGAGTCTGGTGGAGGTGGCCCGGTTCTTCGCCGCGCGCCCCGCGGCCGGGTGAGCGGTCCCGGGAGGCCGGGGCGGGGCCGCTTTCCGATCAGGCGGCGTCGCGCAGCAACCGGCTCAGCGCTTCGGTGAGCCGGCCGATCTCGGCGACGGCCGTCTGCAGGGCCGGCTCGAGGCCCTCGAGGCGGCCGGCGCGCCCCATCGCCTCGATGTCGATCAACGCCTGCGTGGCGGCGGGCGCCCCGAAGTGCGCCACCATCCCCTTGAGGGAGTGGGACGCGCGATAGATCGCACCGGCGTCGCGGCGCGCCACCGACTCCTGCAGGTCGCGCAGCAGATCGGGGCAGCTCTCGTGATAGAGGTGGATGATCTCCTCCATGAGCTTGGTGTCCCCCTCCAGACGCTCCAGGAGCTGCGCGCGGTCGACCGGCGGATCGTCGGCGCCGCCGGCCATCGGGATCGGCGCCGTCGCCGCGATCGTGATGGCCGCGGGCGGAGCCGGCTCGTGCCCGGCGCCGCGCGGCACCGCGCGCTCGAGCGCGGCGTACAGGTCGGACGGCTTGACCGGCTTGCTGACGTAGTCGTCCATGCCGGCATCGAGACAGCGCTCGCGATCGCCCTTCATGGCGTGCGCCGTCATGGCGATGATCGGCAGGTGGGCGCCGGTGCTTTTCTCGCGCTCGCGGATGGCGCCAGTCGCCTCGAGACCGCCCATCTCGGGCATCTGGAGGTCCATCAGGATCGCGTCCACCGTGTCACGCGCCAGGTAGGCGAGGACCTCGACGCCGTTGGTGGCGGTGATCACGTCGTAGCCACGCTTCTCCAGGAGCCCGACGGCGACGCGGCGGTTGACCGCGTTGTCCTCGGCCAGGAGGATGCGCAGGCGGCGCCGGTCCTCGCGCACGGAGTGGCGGGTGACCAGCGGCTGTCGCGGCGCCTCGTCGCGGCCGGGGCCGAGAATGCTCATCAGCGCGTCGAGGAGATCGGACTGGTTCACCGGCTTGGTGATGTAGCCGGAGATCCCGAGGTCGCGGCAGCGGGCGGCGTCGCCGCGCCGGCCGGCCGACGTCAGCAGAACGATGGCGGCGCGATGCTCCGGGCCCTCGGCGCGCAGACGCGCCGCCACCTCGAACCCGTCCATGCCCGGCATGTTGCCGTCGAGCAGGAGGATGCGGAACGGATCGCCGGCGCGCCGCGCATCGGCCGACGCCTGGAGGGCGGCCTCGCCGTTGCTCACCGCCGCCGTCCTCAGACCCCAGTGGGACATCAGCTCCTCGAGGATCCAGCGATTGGTCCGGTTGTCGTCCACGATCAGCACGCGCACGCCGGAGAGGTCGATGCTCGGCTCGGGGGCGGAGGACGCGGCGTGTCCGGCCTGCAGGCTCATGCGGACCAGGAAGTGGAAGGTGCTTCCCTGCCCCGGGGCGCTCTCGACCTCGATCCGTCCGCCCATCATCTCGACCAGCTTGGTCGAGATCGTCAGCCCGAGCCCCGTGCCGCCGTACTTGCGGGTCGTCGAGCCGTCCGCCTGGGTGAACGCCTCGAAGATCCTGCCCTGCTTCTCCGCCGGGATGCCGATCCCCGTGTCCTGGACCGACAGACGCAGCTCCACGCCGCCCTCCCACGACGCGGCGCGCGCCACGCGCACGACCACCTCGCCCTTCTCGGTGAACTTGATGGCGTTGCCGACCAGGTTGGTCAGGACCTGGCGCAGCCGGCTCGGGTCGCCGACGACGGCGTCCGGCACGTCGGCCGCGACGTGGCACGCCAGCTCGAGACCCTTCGACTGCGCGCGGAGCGCCAACCCCTTCATCGTCTCGCCCAGGCTGTCACGCAGGCGGAACTCGATCGGGTCGAGGTCGAGCCGTCCGGCCTCAATCTTGGAAAAGTCGAGGATGTCG
The DNA here is from genome assembly GCA_035638115.1 of Patescibacteria group bacterium. Classification (GTDB taxonomy): domain Bacteria; phylum Acidobacteriota; class Polarisedimenticolia; order Gp22-AA2; family Gp22-AA2; genus DASRAN01. The sequence continues at coordinate 4,832 of DASRAN010000018.1, forward strand.
TTGATGACCGCGAGGAGCGATTCGCCGGAGGTGTGCACCATCTCGAGGTACTCGCGCTGCTCCGCCGCCAGCTCGCTGTCGCGCAGGAGCTCGGTCATGCCGATGACACCGTTGAGCGGGGTGCGGATCTCGTGGCTCATGTTGGCCAGGAACTCGCTCTTGGCTCGGCTCGCGGCCTCGGCCGCCTCCTTGGCGCGCTGCAGCTCGATCTGCGCCTGCTTGCGCCCGGTGGCGTCCTCGATGACGTAGCAGAAGCGGGCCGGCCCGTCCTTGGCCGCGGGGATGCGGCAGGCGGTGGCCGACATCCAGCGGCTGCCGCCGCGGGTCACGTGCTCGTACTCGAAGTGCACCGGGCTGCCGGTGCGCGCCGACTCGCGGAACTGGGTGATCCAGTGCTGCACGAGCGGCAGGGGGCAGCCGTTCTCGGTGGAGCGCCGCCCCCGCATCAGGGCCGGGGTGGTGCCGAAGAAGGACGCGCTCGCGGCGTTGTCGGAGACGTGCACGCAGTCGTCCTCGAGCAGCTCGACGACGCCCATCATGAGCGGCGTGCTGTCGTAGAACGACCGCATCACCATCTCGCTCTCGCGCAGCTCCCGGGTGCGCTCCTCGACGCGCTCCTCGAGCACCTCGTTGGCGGATCGGAGAGCCTCGTCGCGCGCCTGAAGCTGGGTCAGCATTTCGTTGAAGGCGTCGATCAGGACGCCGACGTCGTCGTCGCCGAACTTGCGCGCCCGGACCGAGAAGTTCTTCTCCTCCGCCACGTCGTGCGCCACCTGCGCCAGGTGGCCGATCGGGCGGGTGATGAAGCCCTGCAGCCTCGCGCTGAGGGCCATCGCCACGCCGGCGGCGAACATGATGGTCGCGATGACGATGGCGGCGTAGCGCGAGAAGCGGTGCTCCATCTCGGCCAGGTCCGCCTCCAGCCAGAGGCTGCCGACCATGTCCCCTTCGAGGAAGAGCGGCCGCGTGAAGGTCAGGACCCCGCCGCCCCACTGCGGCGGCCCCTCGTGCGGCGCCCGGGGCGGGAGCAGGCCGGCCTGGGTCGAGCGATGGTAGGACGCGAACAGCCGTCCGTCGCGGGTGTAGAGCGCCGCCGCCGTGACCTCCACCTGCGCCGACAGGGTCGAGAGCGTCTCGGTCCCCGCCTTGGCGTCGTTGAACGCGAGCGGCGCGGTGGAGTTGGCGCCGATGATGTCGGCGAGCGTCGCCATCTCGCGTCCCAGACCGGCGTGCGCCGTCGACCACTCGTACGCGAGGACCGAGATGCTGGCCACCAGCAGGGCGGCGCCCGACGTCAGCAGGACGATGAGTGTCAGCTTCTGCTGGATCGACCGGTCGCGGAACCGGGTCATGGCCGCCCCTCTTCGGAGGGCGGCGTGCCCTTGATCACGTGTCCCAGCCGCAGGATCTTCGAGCTGATGATGAGACCCGCCTTCTGCGCCGCGGCGATGTTGACCTCGAACTGCACCATGCTCTCCTGCATGGCCAGCTCGAGGATGCCGCCGCGGGCGGCGAAGTCGCGCGTCTCCCCCACCGTCAGGACGCCCGCGCTGGAGGTGCGATCGAACACCGCCTGCGGGCTCTCGCCCGCGGTGCCGATGACGTACAGGATCTGGCAGTCGCAGGCCCCGGCCGGATCGGCCAGGCGGCGCACGATGAGCTCGCGATCGTGCACCCGCTTGCCGCGCAGCGCCGCGGCAATCTCGTCGCTGACGTCGCCGCCGCCGACGATGCCGAGGGTCAACGGTGCGCTCGCCGAGGCGAAGGAGCCGACCGGCCACTCGACGAACTTGGCCACCGTGTACACGAACGACGCCTTGATCTGGTACTCGAGGTCCGAAGGGAGGATGCTGTCGGCCGCCGGGGCGCGGGTGGCGATCGGGGTGAGGGCCGCGATCAGCGCCAGGACGATGGCACGCGTCGCCCACCGGCCGCACCTCGGCCGGCGGCGCCGTGTCGCTGGCGCATCGTCATTGAACTGCAGCAATGCAGGCCCCTCCCAGTCCGGTTCGAGCGCTCTCCGGACGGCGCGGTCAATATAGTGTCGGGCCTGTGGGTGCACCACTTTACGGCACCCCGGATGGGGGCCCGGCGGGCCCCCGGGGTGACCCTCGGCTCCGATGACGGGACTGTGCCTGCATGTCGCCTCACGAATCCCGGGGCGCGTCCGATATCTAGACTCCTGCATGCCCGGTTCGCTACCATGTGCGCGGCCCGGGCAGGCATCAAGCCCCGGGGAGGAGGGGGAGCCTCGATGCCGAAGCCCGTTTTCATCACTCGATCCGTGCCCCGGCTGACCTTGCAGGGAGCGAGGCTGGTGCTGGCCGCCGCCACCCGCCGCGCCATGGCGGTCGGGGTGCCGATGGATCTGGCGGTGGTGGACGACGCGGGCCACCTTCTCGCCTTCAACCGGATGGACGGCGCCAAGCTGAGCAGCATCGACATCGCCATCTCGAAGGCCTGGACGGCCGCCTGCACGCGGCGCGGGACCCACGAGTACGCCGAGATCGCGGGCCCGGGGAAGCCGGCGTTCGGCATTCACGTCAGCAATGGCGGCCGGTTCATGATCGTCGGCGGCGGACTGCCGATCGTCCTGGGCGGTCAGGTGGTCGGCGGTATCGGCTGCAGCAGCGGCACGGTGGCCCAGGATCGCGACGTGGCGAGCGCCGGCATCCGAGCCCTGCTGGCCCGCGCCCTGCCGCGTGTCCGCAGGCCGTCCCGGCGCGCCGGAGTGCGACGCGGCCCGCGCGGCGCCGTCGCGCGGATCCTCAGACGCGTCTGAGCGCGCCGGGCCCTCCGGGCGTGCCGGGCCCTCCGGGCGCGTCGGATGCGCCGGACGCGCAGGTCAGACGGCGCCCGCCGTCTTCTCCCAGAGATCGCGAAACAGCTCGATCGACCCGACGGCGTAACCGGCGTAGTGGTTGTTGAAGTAGCCGTAGACCGTGCGCTCCTCCGCCAGGAGCGTCCGGATGGCGCCGATCCAGCGCCGCGTCTCGGCGGCGCGGTCGACGATGATCCGATCCCAGGCGGTGGTTCTTTTCTCGATGCCGTGCCGGTCCCCCAGCCAGCGGACATAGCAGAACCCGGCGGTTCGGGCGGCGGGGCGGCGCATCACCTCGTCGACGCGCGCGAACCAGGGATGATCGATGAACGCCAGGGCCACGCCGTGGCGGCGCAGCATCCCGAACAGGCGATCGGTCAGGAAGGCGCGGTTGCGCACCTCGACGGCGAACCGGAGCCCGCTTGGGAGAATCGGCAGGAAGCGCTCGAGGCGATCGAGGAACGGACCGGGATCGGGCATCTCCTCCTTGCGGAAGTAGCGGAACTGCAGGAGCAACGGGCCGAGTCTCTCGCCTAGCCGGTCCATGACGCGCACGAACTCCAGCATCTCGTCACGGCAGTCTTCGAGCAGCTTCTCGTGCGTGATCGTCTGGGGGACCTTGGCGGCGAACAGGAAGCCGGGCGGCGTCTTGTCGCGCCAGCCGTCCACGGTGCGCGCGGCCGGGATGCGATAGAAGGTGGCGTCGATCTCGACCGTGTCGAAACGGCGGGCGTAGAATTCGATGAACCGCGCGGGCGGGGTGCCGGGCGGGTAGAACACCCCCTCCCACGACGGCGCCGACCAGCTCGAGGCGCCGATCCGCGGCCGCGGCGCGATCGCGGCCGGTCCGGGCGCCTCGCTCACCAGGCCACTTCCCCGCCGTCGATGTTGATCGCCTGCCCGGTGACGCCGGCGCCGGCGTCCGACGCGAGGAAGACCGCCAGCTCCGCCACCTCGTCCGCCCGGATGAAGCGGCCGAGCGGGATCGCGGCCTGCGCGGCGTGACGCGCCTCGTCCGCCGTGATTCCGCCCGCGGCGGCGGAGCCTCCGAGGCTGTCGCGCGCCATGTCGGTGTCGACCCAGCCCGGGCAGATGGCGTTGACGGTGATCCCTTTCGGGGCGAGCTCGAGGGCGAGCGCGCGCGTCAGCCCGATCACGCCGTGCTTGCTGGCGCAATAGGCGGCGCGGCCCGGCGCGCCGATCTTGCCGAGGATCGAGGCGATGTTGAGGATCCGTCCGCGGCCTCCCTCCGGCATGTGCGGCACCGCCTCGCGGACGCACCCGAACATCCCGGTGAGGTTGGTGTCCAGGATGTCGCGCCAGCGCTTCCCGACGTCGTCTCCCTCGCGCGCCCCCACGACCGGCGTCGGGCCGCTCACGCCGGCGTTGTTCACCAGGATGTCGACCCGATCCCAGACCTCGATCACGTTGCCGATCATCACCTCGATCTCGTCCGGGTTGGTGACGTCGCAGCGGAACGGCACGATGCGGTGGTCTCCCTTGTTGACCTCCATCGCCACGGTCTGCAGCACCTTGGCGTTGCGCGAGGCGATGGCCACCCTGGCTCCCTCGCGGTAGAACGCCTCGGCGATGGCGCGGCCGATCCCGCGACCGCCGCCCGTGACCACCGCCACCCGGTCCTGCAATCGCATCACGTCCTCCCCTGTTCCCTTGCGAGAAAGTCTCGCAGCCCCTCGGCGGTGCTGCGAAACGCCAGATCGTCCCACGGGATCGCCGCGGGCTCGAAGGTCCTCACCTCGAGCGCCTCCTGCCCGCCGCGCAGGCTGCCGCCCACGATGACCGCCCCGAAGACGATCACCACCACCGGCCGCCCCGCGTACGAGTAGGCGTTCACCAGCCCGGTGAGGCGGATCGCGGCGCCGATCTCCTCGCGCGCCTCGCGCACCGCCGCCGCCTCGAGCGTCTCGCCGCGGTCGACGTAGCCGCCGGGAAAGACCCAGCGGCCGTATCCCGGCTCGATGCCGCGCCGCAGCAGGACGATGCCGCCCTCGGTGCGGCAGACGGCGCCGACGGCGACCTTGGGGTCGAGGTAGAAGACGAAGCCGCAGGCGGAGCAGACGAGGCGCGGCGGGTCGTGGTCGAGGACGACGCGCTCCTCCAGCACGCCGCCGCAGCGCGGACAGTGGCGATAGGCCACGGTGCCGTCGTCGTGGAAGACGTCGGGATTCACGCACGCACCGCGCGCAGCAGGATGCTCGGGCGCTCGAACCGGAGGCGCCCCTGCTCGACCCACGACCGCAGACCGCCTTCCGGCGCCGTGACGCGCTGCTCCATCAGCCTCCGGGCCCGGGCCCGCCGCTCCGGCGCCGCCCCGGGCCGGTCGATCCATTCGTCGAAGTCGACCTGGAGGAGACAGCGCGTCTCCTCCGGGTCGCGCAGACCGGCGCCGGCGGCGATCGCCCGGAACTCGGAGCCCGGCAGGGTGCGCGCATGCGCCGGGTCACGCAGCCGCTCGATGACCTCCTGGGCGTCGCGCTCCTTCAGATCCTCGGCCGCGACCATGTCCTCGATCACCACCCGGCCCCCGCGTCGCGCCACCCGGGCCATCTCCGCCAACGCCTTCACGGGCTCCTGGAAGTGATGGAACGAGTTGCGGCAGATGACGAGATCGAAGGTGCCGTCGCGGAACGGCAGGCGCTCCGCCGCGCAGCGCACCCGGCGGGCCCCCGAATCCCCGGCCTCGCGCAGCATCCCCGCCGACCGGTCGACGCCGGTCACGGCGCATCCCGCCGCCGCCAGTCCCGCGGCGAGGATGCCCGGGCCGCACGCGACGTCGAGCGCCGACTCGCCGGGCGCGGCGCGCGCGAACTCGACCAGCCGCCGCAGGCGCAGCGGGTCGCGGTGCAGAGGGCTCTGCGCGAACGCCCGCGCCTCGCGCTCGAAGCGATCGCTCCGGGCGTCGTTCCGTTCGTGGTCCACGCCGTCCTCCGCTGGAGAGGCAGGATCTTACCGCATCGCCCCCCGGCCGGCGCGGCGCCCGGCACAGCGCGCGGCGCGGCCCCGCGCCGACGGCGGGCAGGCAGGACCGCGCGGCGCGCGTGATATAGTCGCGTCTTCATGGCGATGATGACGCTGTTCCTGGCCCTGGCGATGGTGGCGCCTTCCGGCGCCGCGGCGCCCCGCCCGGCGAAAGCCGAAGAGTCGATCGCCATGCACACGGGTGTGCCGGGGAAGGCTTACATCGGCCAGCCCCTGACCGAGTTCCTGGCCCGGTTTCCCGGCACGAAGTCGCTGCCCTTCGCCAAGCAGGACGACGTCGTGCGGCTCCAGGTCGCCGGCGAGGGAATCTCGGCGCTGGCGATGGGGGCGACGCCCGCCACCATGACGATCGAATCGATCGGCTTCAACTTCGAAGGGACCTACGAGGGCGTCGCCGCCGGCCGGCGCCGGACGGTGGAGGGGATCGGTCCCGGCTCGACGATCAACGACATGCTCGGCACCTACGGCAAGCCCGCCGAGACCGCGTCCGAGAAGCGCCACGTCAGCCTGACCCCGTCGCAGCCCCAGGGGGGCGCCGGCGCGCCGCCCGCGCCCGCCGACCCGACACGCTACATCTACCACAGCGCCGACGGCGGAACGGTCACCTACTTCGTGATCAAGGACGCGATGGTGGTCCGGATGGTGATCAACCGCCTCGAGTCGATCAAGAAGCACCTGATGGACGCGCCCCAGGGATCGGGGTCCCCCGCTACGGGCGGACCCGATTCCGCGGCCCCCGCAGAGCACCCCTGAGCGTCAGCGCCACGCACGCCAGCGCCAGGATCGCCGCCGAGACGGCGTAGGGCAGCCGCGGATCGGCCGCGTAGATCTGACCCGCCAGAATCGGTCCGAGAATCCTCCCCAGCGAGTCGAACGAGTCCATCACCCCGATCGCCGCGCCCTGCCCGGCCTGCGTGCGCTTGGTGATCAGCGAGGCGTTGGTCGGCCGCATCACCTGGTTCCCCACCCCGCACAGCAGGAGCGCCGCGGTCATCCCGACCGGCCCCGACGCCATCGGCACCAGGAGGAATCCGACGGCGTTGAGCACCAGCCCCCCGCGCAGGACGGTCTCCTCGCCGAAGGCGTTGATCAGCCGGCCGAGACCGAGCCCCTGCACCAGGAAGACCGCCGTCCCCATGAACAGGAACATGACTCCCATCTCGCGCGCGCCCATGCCGAGCCGATCGCGCAGCAGCAGCGGAAAGGTGGTCTCGAGCGCCGCCATCGCGAACGGCACGCAAAAGGCGACGCCGTAGAACGCGCGCAGCGGGCTGCCGATCGCCTTCCAGGGCGCGGGCAGACGGAGCCAGGGGCCGGCGTCGACGTGGCGCCGCTCGCGCGGCAGGCTCTCGCGCAGCACGATCCAGCCTGCGAGCCCGGTGACGATGTTGATCGTTCCGGCCACGACGAACGGCATGGAGTGGCCGAAATGCGACAGCACGCCTCCGATGCCGGGACCGAAGATGAAGCCCAGCCCCATCGCCGCGCCGAGCGCGCCCATGCCGCGGCCGCGGTGCGCGTCGTCGGTCAGGTCGGCCACGTAGGCCATGGCGGTCGGCAGGGCCGCCGACGACATGAACCCCGAGATCGCCCGCGCCGCGTAGAGCATCGGCAGACCATCGGCCATCGCGAACGCCAGCAGCCCCAGCCCGCCGCCGAACAGACCGGCCAGAAGAATCGGCTTGCGACCGATCCGATCCGACAGGTGACCCCAGAGCGGCGCGAACAGGAACTGCATGAGCGAGTAGAGCGTGAACAGCAGGCTGATCTCGACCGGCGAGGCGTCGAGCTCGGAGGCGCGGTAGGCGATGTTCGGAATGATGATGCCGACGCCCAGCATCACCATGAACAGCGTGACGAAAAGGACCAGGAGGGCTTTGCGGTCGAGCATCGGCGTCGTGGCGGCCCCGGCCGCGGCGAGGGGCGATGATAGGGGCGCCCCCTCCGGGTGTCAACCGCGTCCGCGCGGCGGGCGCGGCGCCGCGGGCCGGCTCGAGGGATGGGTGTGGCAGACTCTCGCTGGCGATGACGGCACAGATGGACGTCCTGGTGGTCGGCGGAGGGGTGATCGGCCTGGCGATCGCCCGGGAGGCGGCGCGATCCGGCCTGGCGGTCGCGCTTTTGGAGCGCGGCGAGACCGGACGCGAGGCCTCCGGCGCCTCCGCCGGAATGCTCGCGGCGCAGCTCGAGGGGCACGACGAGGGGCCGCTGGCGCGGCTCTGCCTCGACAGCCGAGCGCTCTATCCGGCGTTTCTCGACGCTGTCGAGCAGGAGAGCGGGCTCGGCGTCGATCGCCGGGTGGAAGGCGCGATCGAGGTGGCGCGCGACGCCGCGGCCGCGGAAGAGCTGGAACGCTCCTGCGGGCGCCAGCGGGAGCGCGGGCTCCCGGTGGAGCTGCTCGACGCCGCGGCCCTGCGCCGCGCCGAGCCCGCGCTGCGCGACGACGCCCGTCTCGGTCTGCACCTGCCGCTCGAGCACACCCTCGATCCCCCGGCTCTGCTGCGCGCCCTGCGGATCGCGGCGGAGCGGGCGGGCGCCCGGGTCCTGACGTCGGTGGAGGTGGCGCGCGTCACGGCCGCGAACGGGCGGGTGAGCGGCGTCACGACCGCCGACGGAGCTTCGTATGCGGCGCCGCGGGTCGTGATCGCGGCCGGCGCCTGGTCCGGTTCGATCGTCGTGGATGGGTGGACGATGCCGCGCTCCGAGCCGGTGCGCGGGCAGATCGTCTGCTTCCGGGCGGCCGATCTCATCCGCCACGTGGTGGCGGCGGACGATTGCTATCTGGTGCCGCGCGGCGACGGCCGGATCCTCGTCGGCAGCACGATGGAGCGCGCCGGATTCGATCGGAGCGTGACCCCGGAGGGCATCGAGACGCTGGCCGCCGCGGCCATCGCGCTGGTCCCCGCGCTGGCCCGGGCCGCGCTGCACGGCGCGTGGGCCGGCCTGCGCCCGGGTTCCGACGACGGACTGCCCCTCCTCGGGCAGGGCGGGCCCGAGGGGCTGTTCCACGCCTGGGGCCATCTGAGGAACGGGATCGTCCTGACGCCGCTGACGGCGCGGATCGTGACGCGTCTCCTCGCCGGGGACGCGCCGGGGACGGATCTGGGTCCGTTCGATCCCCGGCGGTTCAGCGCTTGACGGCCGCGCGCGTCCGCTTCTCGTGCTCGGCGAGGAAGTCGCGCCGCAGCTTCTCCACCAGCGTGTCGCGTCGATCGTACAGGCGGCGCGGCGTGCGCGGCCGGACGCGCGCCAGGGCGTACGCGGTCATCAGCGGCACGGCGATGGTCGAATCGGTGTAGACGACGATCGAGTCGGCCAGCTTGTCGGGATCGACCTTGCCCCAGGAGACCGCCTCGGCCGGCGTCGCCCCGGAGAGCCCCCCCGTGTCGGGACGGGCGTCGGTGATCTGCACGTAATAGTCGTGACCGCGATCGCTCAGACCGAGGATCTCCTGGATCTGCGGCTCGGTCTGCAGGACGAAGTTCTTCGGCGATCCGCCGCCCAGCATCAGGAGCGCGCTCCGGCCGTCGCCGTTCTTGGCGGCGTAGACCAGCGCGGCCGTCTCGTTGACGTCGCGCGACACGTCGATGCGCGGTCCGCAGCCGCGCATGGTCAGCTCGGCGACGTTCATGCCGATCGACGAGTCGCCCGGGGAGGAGACATAGCACGGCACGCCGGCGCGGTACGCCGCGGTCAGGAGGCAGGTGTCCTCGACGCCCAGCTCCTTCTCGCGCGCCGCGAGGTATTTCCCGAGCAGGTAGTGCAGCTCGGCGGTCCCCATGTCCTTGGAGAACGCCTTTTCCGCCATGATGGTGCGCAGGTAGTTGTCGGTGTCGAGCAGGACGTTGTAGTCGAACAGGACGTCGTAGATGCGGATCACGCCCTCGCGCCGCAGCACGGCGTCGTCGATCTGGTGCGTGCCGCGGTGCAGCGACATGCCGAGCCCGAAGTGGGTGTCGTGATAGAGGTTCGCGCCGGTGCTGACGATCCAGTCGATGAATCCGGCCTTGATCAGCGGGATCAGGCAGGAACGGCCGACGCCCGCGGGCGTCAGCGCGCCGGAGAGGCTGACCCCGAGGGTCACCCCGTCCTGGAGCATCTTCTCGCACAGCAGGCGGCAGGCCTTCTGGAGCCGGCCGCCGTTGTAGGCCAGGAACGTCTCGTCGATCAGGCGATCGACTCTCTCGTCACCGCGGATCGGATCGGGCCAGATCCTCTGGCCCGACAGGAACTCTTTCTTGTGCGCCATCGCACGCCCCCCGGGATTGAAGTGCGAATGCGCGCCCAGCGCGCGAGTGGCGCGGATGATAGCACGCTCGATTTCCGAGGCGCAACGGCGCAAGGAGCGATGGAACGCCGCGCGCGGCGCGCGACGCGGCGCGCGCGTCAGACGGAGCCCATGCGCTCCTTGGGTGGCGGCGGCGTCCATCCCGTGGCACGCGCGGCGACGACCTTGTCGCGCACACGCACGAAGGCTTCATAGAACGCCCGCCGCTCCTCGTCGCTCATCGGCAGGCGCCGATCGCGCAGATCGCGGCAGACGTTGAACGCCTGCTGCAGGAGGTCGGGCTCGTCCTCGGCCGCGGCCGCGGTCTCGTACGCGCCGATGAGGGCGAGCCACGGCCGCGCAACCCCCGGCTCGGCGTCCTTCGCCCAGGAGAGGCTGCGGATGGCGCCCACCCAGTCCTGCTCCTCGAGGAGACGCAGCCCCTCGTCGTAGAACGCGCTCGGCATGGCGGTGCGGTCGGGATTCTTCTCAGGACGAGAAGGACGTGCCGCAACCACAAGTCGACTTGGCGTTCGGGTTCTGGAACACGAACCCGGTCCCCTGCAGCCCGTCGGTGTAGTCGAGTGTCGTGCCGTTGAGCACGATGTAGCTCTTCTTGTCGACCAGAATCTTGACGCCCTGCTCCTCGTAGATCTTGTCCTCGGTGCCGGGCTCCTTGTCGAACTCGAGCTTGTAGGACATGCCCGAGCAGCCACCGCCGACCGCCGCGACGCGCAGCATATGGTCCTCGAGCCCTTCCTTCTTCATGATCGCCCTGATCTGTTCCGCCGCTTTCTCGGTGACGTGAATCATGCTTCAAGCCCTCCAGGCCGTGTCGTGTGTTGAGTGGTTGTGGTTCCCCGCTCGCCCCTCGCCTTCGCATACAGGGGCGAGATCTCCCGCAGACGCGCCACCGCGATCGCGACGCGCTCGATCACCTCGTCCACCTCGGCTTCGGTGTTGAACCGTCCGAGCCCGAAGCGCAGCGAGGTCTGCGCCATGTCGTCCGAGACGCCCATCGCCTTGAGGACGTGGGACGGCTCGCGCTTCTCCGAGGTGCAGGCGGAGCCCGACGAGACCGCCACGTCGTCGAGCGAGAGGAGCAGCGCCTCGCCCTCCACGTACGCGAAGCTCAGGTTCAGGTTGTTCGGCAGCCGCTCGGTCGGGTGGCCGTTCAGGACGACGTCCTCGACGCGCGCCAGGATCCCCTTCTGCAGCCGGTCGCGCAGCGCCCCGACCGCCCGCGCCTCGTCCGGCAGGACCTCCCGGGCGATCTCCAGCGCCGCGCCCAGGCCGACGATGCCGGGGACGTTGAGCGTGCCGGGCCTCAGACCCCGTTCCTGGCCGCCGCCGAACAGCAGCGGCTCGAGGATCACGCGGGGATTCTTGCGACGCACGTAGAGCGCGCCGACCCCCTTGGGTCCGTAGATCTTGTGACCGGAGATCGACAGCAGGTCGCAGCCCGCCGCCTGCACGTCGATCGGCACCTTCCCCACCGCCTGCGCCGCGTCGGTGTGGAACAGGACGCCGCGCTCATGGCAGAGCGCGCCGACGGCGGCGATCGGGTGCAGCGTGCCCACTTCGTTGTTGGCGGCCATCAGCGTGACGAGGACGGTGGAGGGGCGCAGCGCGTCGCGCAACGCGCCCAGGTCGACGGCGCCGTGCCGATCGACCGGCAGCACCGTCACCTGCACCCCGTGATCGACGAGATCGCGCACCAGGTCGAGGACGGCGGGATGCTCGGTCGCCGCCGTCACGACGTGATCGCCGTCGGCGGCCCGGGCGCGCAGCGCGCCGCGGATCGCCAGGTTGTTCGACTCGGTCGCCCCCGAGGTGAAGACGATCTCCTTGGGGTCGGCGTTGAGGATCCGGGCGACCTGGGTGCGCGCGCGGGTCACCGCCTCGAGGGCGCGCCACCCGAAGGCGTGCGTCCGCGAGGAGGCGTTGCCGTACTCGGCGCCCAGGAACGGCAGCATCGCCTCGACCACGCGCGGGTCGGTGCACGTGGTGGCGTGGTTGTCCATGTAGATCGCGTGCGTCATTTTCTCATCCCGCCAGATCGCTCACGCGTGTCCGGCCCAGAACCTCGATGATCCGTCTCTGCACCTGGTGCAGCGGCCCCTTGACCGTGCAGGTGCCGTCCTGCGGGCAGTGGGCGGCGCACGGGTCGAGACATCCCATGACCGCCGTCGGCCCCTCGATCGCCTCGATCACCTCCCGCAGCGAGATCGACGCCGCGGGCCGGGCGATCTGGTAGCCCCCCTTGGTTCCGTGATGCGAGGCCACCAGCCCCTGGCGCGCCATCCGCTGCAGCAGCTTGGCCATCAGCGCCGGCGGGATGCGGTGCTCGGCCGCGATGTCGCGAGCGCTCCGGCAGGTCCCGCGCGGCAGGAGCGCCAGGCACCGGATCGCCATCAGGCCGTAATCGGTTCGTTTGGAGAGTCGAAACATGCGCCCGCACCTGGTCCCGCTGGCTCAATATGCGACAGAGACGGTCCTATATTAAAAGGACGGGCGCGGAGGTGTCAAGGAGCGGCGGCGACCCCGGGTGACCGGCCCGAGCCGCCCGCGGCCGAGTCGGTGTGCCGCTTGGCATGGTAGGACGAGCGCACCAGCGGTCCCGCCTCGACGTGGCTGAACCCGAGCGCCAGGGCTGACTTCTTGAGCTCGTCGAACTCCTCGGGCCTCCAGTAGCGCTCCACCGGCAGGTGCTCCATCGTCGGCCGCAGGTACTGCCCGACCGTGAGGATCTCCACCCCCGCCGCGCGGACCACGGCGAACGTCTCGAGCAGCTCGTCCCGCGACTCGCCCAGGCCGACCATCAGACCGGTCTTGATGAGCGGCCGTGGCGCGCCGGCCCGTTGCGCCGCCGCCTCGCGCAGGAGCCCGACCGAGCGTTCGAACTTCGACCCAGGCCGCGCCACCGGATAGAGACGGGGCACCGTCTCGACGTTGTGGCTGAAGACCGCGGGCCCCGCCCGCAGGATGGTGGCCACCGCGTCCGGGACGCCGCGGAAATCGGGGGTCAGGACTTCGACCGCGCAGCGCGGAGTCCGGGCGCGCGCCGCCGCGATCACCGCGGCGAAGTGGGCGGCGCCGCCGTCCGGCAGATCGTCGCGATCGACGGAGGTGATCACCACGTGCTCCAGCGCCAGCCGCTCGACCGCCTCGGCCAGGTGCTCCGGCTCGCTCGCGTCGACCCCGCCGGGCCGGCCGCTGGTCACGGCGCAGAAGCCGCACCGCCGCGTGCAGATCTCGCCGAGGATCATGAAGGTGGCCGTCCGATCGCCCCAGCACTCGTAGATGTTGGGGCAGCGCGCCTCCTCGCAGACCGTGTTGAGACGCAGACCGCGCATCAGTCCGCGGACCTCCTGATAGTTCGGGCCCGTCTGCAGGCGGATGCGGATCCAGGGCGGCTTCGGCCCCGCCGGCTGGTCGCGGACCCCGGCGCCGGTGCGCGCCATCACGCCACCCCCGTCGCGGAGCGGAGGACAGGTCCGCTCTGCGCGGTGACGGCGGCGGGTTCGACGGCGGGCGGATCGACGGTGGGCGGCTCGATGCCGACCACCATCTCGCGTCCGAACCGCGCGCCGAACTCGGCGACCAGCGGAGCCACGACCTCGGCGAAGGTCACCGGCCGGCCCAGGAGCCTGGCGATCGAGGTGACGCCGCGCGTCCGGATGCCGCACGGCACGATCAGGTCGAAGTGGGTGAGATCGGTCGCGACGTTCAGCGCGAAGCCGTGCGTCGTCACCCAGCGCGACAGGTGGACACCCAGGGCGGCGATCTTCGAGCCGCCCGCCCAGACGCCGGTCCCTTCCGCCTGGCGGCCGGCCTCGATGCCGAGATGGCCGAGGGTGCGGACGAGGACCTCCTCGAGATCGCGCAGGTAGCGCCCGACGTCGCGGCGATCGGGATGCAGATCCAGGATCGGATAGCCGACCAGCTGACCGGGGCCGTGATAGGTGACCTGGCCGCCCCGGTTCGTCTTCTCGACCGTCACGCCCCGCGCCTGAAGCGTCGGCGCGTCGGCCAGCACGTCCGCCGCGTCCGCGTTGCGGCCGAGCGTGATCACCGGCGGGTGCTCCAGCAGGAAGAGCCTCTCGGTCGCGGGCGGGCCGCCGTCCTGCGCCGTCTTGAGGGCGCGGGCGCAGTCCTCCTGGAGGACGACCGCCTCGCGGTAGCCGATCCGCCCGAGCCACTCGACCTCGCAGCGTCGCGTCATCCGATCCGTCCGGCCCCGCGTTCCGATCCCACGCTCATCCCAGCTCCGGGAAGCGCGCCTCCTCGAGGGTCGCTTTCACGTGCGCCAGGAACTGGTCCGCGACCGCGCCGTCGATCAGCCGGTGATCGAACGACAGCGTGATGTGCACCATCGGATGGATCGCGATGGCGTCATCGATCACGACCGGCCGCTTGACGATGGCGCCGACGCCCATGATGCCGACCTGGGGCTGGTTGATGATCGGCGTGCCGAACAGCGCGCCGAAGATCCCCGGGTTGGTGATGGTGAAGGTGCCGCCCTGCACCTCGTCCGGGGTGAGCTTCTTGGCGCGGGCCCGATCGGCGAGATCGTTCACCGCCTTGGCGATCCCCGACAGGCTGAGATCGTCGGCGTTCTTCACCACCGGCACGATGAGGCCCCAGTCGAGCGCCACCGCCACGCCGATGTTGATGTCCCTCTTGTAGACCACGGACTCGCCGTCGATCGACGAGTTCATGACCGGGTACGCCTTGAGCGCATCGACCGCCGCGCGGACCAGCAGCGGCGTGACCGTCAGCCGCACGCCGTTGCGCTCCTCGAAAGCCTGCCGCTTCGCGGCGCGCAGCTGCATCGTGCGGTGCATGTCGACCTCGAAGACGGTCGTGACGTGAGCCGACGTGCGCCGCGACAGGATCATGTGCTCGGCGATCCGCTTGCGCATCGTCGTCATCGGGACGATCGACACCCGCTCGCCCGGGGCGTAGGCGGGGGCCTGCGCCGCCGCGGAAGCCGCCGCCGGCCGCGCCGCCGCGCCGGGCGCCGCGGCGCGGGTCACGCCCGATTCGAGCGCCGCCAGGATGTCCTTCTTGCTCACCCGGCCGCCCGAACCCGTGCCCTCGAGCTGCCCGATGTCGATCTGGTGCTCGGAGGCGATCTTGCGCACCACCGGCGACGAGCGCACGCGCCGGATCTCCTCGGCGCCGGCCCCCGCGGCCGCCATGTCGGACGCCTTGGGGAACTCCACCGGACCGCCGGACGCGGGTGCCGCGGGGCGGGCGGGCGGCGCCGCCGGACGCGGGGACGCCGCCACGTCCGCCGCGGCGGGCGCCGGCGCGGGCGCCTGCTTCGCGGCCGGCGCGGGAGCCGCCTTGGCGGCCGGCGCCGGTGCCTCGGCGGCGACCGCCGCCCCGGCCTCCGTCTCAATCAGCGCCACGATGGTGTTGATCGGCACCGTCTGCCCTTCGCTCACCTTGATCGCCGCCAGCACCCCGGCCGCGGGGGACGGGATCTCCGCGTCCACCTTGTCGGTCGAGATCTCGAAGATCGGCTCGTCACGCGCGACCTTGTCGCCCGCCTTCTTGAGCCACTTTGTCAGCGTTCCCTCGGCGATGCTCTCCCCCATCTGGGGCATGATCACGTCCACGCGCATGAGATCCCCTTCCTTCCACAACCACCGAAATTGGTTGCCAATTTGGTTGCCGCTATCGTAGGCACGAATCGATTCATCTCTTCTTATCGAGAAGTCCACGACAGTGAAAGTTGTCGGGCTCGAGCTGCAGCCCTCGAGCTGCAAGCGAACGAGCCTTAACATCATCGCCCAGTTGCAGGTAAAGCCAAGCGAGTCTGGAGCAGTCTGTAGCATCGAAATGCTTCACTCTTCGCTCCATCGCTTCTGCCACACGCCGCACCAAGATTCGCTTTTCCTGCGAATCGAACACCGACGCTCCCGAGCGCCGAAGTTGCCGGTTGATTTCATTAATCCTGTTGGCGGCACTACTAATAGCCGCGAGCGTAATCGCTGGGGAGTTGCTCATTTCGACGAGCGCCTGCACCTCTCCCGCGGCGTCTCCCGAGTGCCGACACAAATCGGCCATGCGCCGCCAGACATTTTCAACGGGCACGCTCCCATCCGGTGTTTCAAGGAATCGACGCAGCGAATCCTTGGCTAGGCCAAGTGCGTAAGGTCCACCAATCTCCATATAGAAGTCAGCAATTTCCAGCCATACCGCCGGAACTCTCTGGGCTACAAACTCTAGCATGCCGCGGTTGCGCTCTTGCATCTCCCTCATTGGTGCGGCAGCTAATGCGATACGCTTTAGCCGCCACTGAACGTGCGGCAAGACTCCACTGCGAACATCTTCTTTCTTCGCAGGCCCAAACTCCTGGAGCAATAAGGAATCGGCTTCCACAGATGCCTTCATGGGGCTGACGGAGAGTTTTCTTCTGCCGAACACCATCGCAGCCAAAGGAACGCTATAGAACAGCTGGCCATCACGAGGAGATGGAATTCCCTCAACGAGAGAGGAGCGCTTGAGTTCGTCGAGAGACGCCTCAATATCAACGCGCTCGTTTTCGGGTCGTAGGAGTACCGCGAGCAAGAGAACCTCTGCGACAACTGATCGCCAATTACAAAGCAGGAGAAAGATTTTCTGCGCTGACGGCGAGAGATGCGCAAACGTCCGCTCGAAGAGGGCCGTTAGCATCTCCTCCTGGGACGCGACGATGCGCTCTGGCTTCACGATACGGCCAGCTTTCGCCATTTCCCCAAGGAGGATCTTCATCACGTACGGGTGTCCATGAGCCTCCCGGTAAACCTCTTCAATGTAGGGAGGAGTCAGGAGTCTAGTAATTCCAAGTTGCTCTGCTACGTTGCGAAGGAGCAAATCCGCTTCGCGTTCATTCATGCCAGGTACATCGAGCGGGATGTCGCCGACGAACTCACGCACTCTGGTGGTAATCAGAATCTTGTTCGGTGCCCTAATGTAGGTGTCCAGCCAAGTGAACACCTCAAGAGGACTCACCAGTGTTTCGAAATTATCGAATACAAACAGAGTGGGACCCAGCCCGCATTTCGATAACCCACTTGCCAGGATGTCTATCGGTTTCCGATCATGCTCAGAACTATCGAGCGGCCCAACAAGCTGAACGTATAGCCCCGCTATGTCCTCCAATGACAGCACATCCGGGCGGACTCGCTTGGGGCCCCCTGAAAGCAAGTCAACGTCTCGTGCACTCAACCACAGCAATACGTCGAACCGCCTATTTTCAGGCTGGGTCAGCCTGTGAAGCACTTCCAACGCGAGCGACGTCTTACCGATGCCACCGGCACCGGTCAGCGTAATTATTAGATGGCGTTCGAGTCGGAGCTCTGCGGATAGCTTCTCTTCTAGCTCTGGCCTGCTGACATATCTTCCTGATCGAGTAGGCAGATTGGCGAGACACTCCCCCATCGCCTCAAGACTGCCCTTGCCTTCGGTCTCGCTTGGCGGCAACGCATCAACCGGAGTCAGGTAGTCGTCGGCAGGAAGCTTTCGCCTGTCGTTCGTAATATAGGAGAGCACCTCGTATTGCTTGCCGTCGAATGCGCCGTTCGCAACTAGACAATCGGATGCGTCAATATCGCACCCGAGAAGTTCAACACGCGCGGGTTGGTCAAAAGCTACGTATGTCCCGTCAGGTAGGTGATGATTTGCGCTTTTCCTGAGATCTTCAAACGGGGATTCATCTGACGTTAGAGGAATGACTCGATACTTCCCTGACAAGTTTCGATGAATCACGGCCCAGGGTCGCTCATATAGGCCAAAATGCGTCGCCACTGACTCGATCGACTTCTCCAGGGTCTGGAAGACCTTTGCGCACTGACTTCCCTTTGGTGCCCCATGGCCCCTAGTCTTGTTTCGTAGTTCTGCGAAGAGCCTGAACCACTGCCGCCCCGCCAATTTGGTCCCTAGAACTGGTGGCTCGAGGCCCAGAGCAGGAAAGCATGAACTCAGGAGCGTCACCGACTTGTGTTGCCAACTGTCATCACGAACAAGTTGGGTCAACTGCTTTTGTTCATGTCGGGCCGAAGGATGGAGTCGCTGCGAGGCTGGTCCCGTCAGGATGTCATCAAGGGCGTCGGCCCACGTCCCAAGACCATCTGTACGAACGATTCCATGGAGCAGCCGGTATCGATTGCGGTCTCGATCCTCTTGGACTGCGGCCGCCATCCCGAGAACCGTTGTCTTCAATAGAAACTCGCCGAAATAAAGTAGCGAATAGAACGCGGCCACATCTGAATCGCGCAGATCGATTTCGAGTCGATTGCGCATTTTCTCGAACAGCAGAAACGAGGCCATCTTCGAAGTCCCTAAGAGTTGCGAGACCTAGTCAAGGTTGCGCGCTCAAAACTCACCTCACGGCTGGAGGAGTCACCCTTTAAAGTAATCCCGAATCGTGGAGCACTGCAGTACATGAGGCTTTCAATATTTCAGAAGGCGCTGCGCCTGTGTGAGAATCTTATTTGAATTCGGCAGAAAAAAATCCTCCAGCGGCGCGCTGTACGGCACCGGCGTGTCGGGCGAGGTGACGCGCAGCACCGGGGCGTCGAGGTGATCGAACGCCTCTTCATTGATCGTGGCGGTGATCTCGCCCGCGATCCCACCGGTGCGCGTGTCCTCGTGGACGACCATCACGCGCCCGGTCTTCCTGGCGCTCGCGACGATGGCGTCGCGGTCGAGCGGCAGGAGGGTGCGCAGGTCGATCACCTCGGCCTCCGCGCCGCGCTCCGCGCGCAGTGTCTCGGCCGCCTCGAGACACGGGTAGAGCATCGCGCCATAGGTGATGATCGTCAGGTCGCCCCCGGCGCGGCGGACCGCCGCCTGGCCGATCGGCACGACGTAATCCTCCGCCGGAAGGTCTTCCTTGATGCGCCGGTAGAGGAACTTGTGCTCCAGGTAGATGACCGGGTCGTCGTCGCGGATGGCGGCCTTGATGAGCCCCTTTGCGTCGTAGGCCGTCGCCGGCGCGACCACCTTGAGACCCGGCGTATGCACGAAATACATCTCCGGGTTCTGCGAGTGGAACGGCCCGCCGCGCACGCCGCCGCCGCACGGCCCGCGCACGACGATCGGCACGCCCGCGCCCCAGCGGTAGCGGTTCTTGGCGGCGAAGTTGGTGAGCTGATCGAAGGCGCAGGAGATGAAGTCGATGAACTGCATCTCGGCGATCGGGCGCATCCCCATGAGCGCGGCGCCGATGGCGGCGCCGACGATCGCCCCCTCGGCGATCGGCGTGTCGATGACGCGCGCGGCGCCGAAGCGCTCCAGCATCCCCTCGGTGACCTTGAACGCCCCGCCGTAGGCGCCGATGTCCTCTCCCAGGATGAAGACGTCGCGGTCGCGCTCCATCTCCTCCCAGATGCCGCGGCGGATCGCCTCGAGGTAGGTGGTGGTCATGCGGCGGGCCACCAGGGACGCTCGTATCCCGGCTCGCTGTAGACGCCCCGGAGGGCCTCCTCCACGGGAGGCCCGGGCCGCTTCTGCGCCTCATCGGCCGCCGCGTCGAGCATCGGAGCGATCGACTCCGCCGTCGCCTTCAGGTCCTGCGCCGTCGCGTGGCCTTCGTCCACCAGGAAACGCTCGAACCGGTCGAGCGGATCGCGCTTCGCCCAGGCCGCCAGCACGCTCTTCGGGACGTAGCGCTGGTCGTCGTGCTGGGCGTGCCCCTTCATCCGCATGCAGCGGCACTCGAGAAGCGTCGCTCCCTCACCGGCGCGCCCGCGCTCGACCGCGCGGCGGGTCGCGTCGTAGACCGCCAGGACGTCGGTGCCGTCGACCGACTCGGCCGCCACGCCGTACGCCGGGCCGCGCTCGGCAATCGAGTCCACCCGGAACTGCTTGTCGGTCGTGGTGGAGTAGGCGTAGCCGTTCTGCTCCACCACCAGAATGAAAGGCAGCCGGAGGACGGCGGCGAGATTCAGCCCCTCGTGGAAATACCCGGTCGAGGTGGCGCCGTCGCCGACATAGGTCAGGGCGCAGCGCGTCTCGCCGCGCAGACGCGCCGCGAGGGCCGTGCCGGCCATGACGGGCACCAGCGTCCCGAGGTGGCTGATCGGGCCGACCAGCGCCAGCGCCTCGACGTTGCCGAAGTGCAGCGTGCCGTCCTTGCCGTGCGTCGGCGCGTCGTGACGTCCCATGAACTGCAGGAAGAAATCGAGCGGCGTGACGCCGCGCACCAGCATCGAGCCGATGTTCCGGATCATCGGCGCGAGGAGATCGGTCGGCGCGAGCGCGTACGCCGTGCCGACCGAGATCGCCTCCTGACCGAGGCTCGAGTAGAGGCCGCCCGTGATCCGCCCCTGGCGGTACAGAGCGGTCAGCTTGTCCTCGAGCATCCGGTTGAGCCGCATGAAGCGGTGAAGCGCAAGGAGCTGCGCGCCCGACAGCCCGGGGTTGCGCATCGGCTCGAGCGGTCCCGGCATCAGCCCCGGCGGAAGCGGAGAGCGTGCGGGTCGCGCGGCGCGGGCCGGTCGCGCGGCGGCGCGCGCGGCGCGGGACGTCCCCGGCCGCCGCGGCGGCTTGCGACCTGCTTTCTTCGTCGTTCGCTTCGACGCCACGACGCTCGCCGCTTCCCGGCCTACAGGTGGATGCCGCGGCCGTGCAGGACCAGCGCGGCCTCGCCCATCGCCTCGGAAAGGGTCGGATGGGCGTGGATGGCGTGATGGATCTCCTCGACGGTCGATTCGAGCGTGAGGGCGAGGCCACCCTCGGCGATCAGCTCGGTCACGCGCGGGCCGATGGCGTGCACGCCGAGCAGCTCGTCGTAACGCTCGTCGCCGATCAGCTTCACGAATCCCTCCTGCGCGTTCAGGATCCGTCCCTTGCCGAGCGGCGGGAATGGGAATTTGCCGACCTTCACCTTGTACCCGCGGGCGCGCGCCGCCGCCTCGGTCAGGCCGACGCTGGCGACCTCGGGATCGCTGTAGGTGGCGTTCGGCACGTGGTCGTAGTTGATCGGCCGCGGATTCTTCCCGGCGATCGCCTCCGCCGCGACCATCCCCTCGTGCGACGCCAGGTGGGCCAGCATCGGCGTCGGAACGATGTCGCCGATGGCGTAGATCGACGGCTCGGCGGTGCGCATCATCGCGTCGACCTTCACGAAGCCGCGATCGACCGCCACCTTCGTGGTCTCGAGACCGAGATCCTCGGTCACGGGCTTGCGCCCGACCGCGACCAGGAGCACCTCCGCTTTCAGAGTCTCGGCGCCCTTGTCCGACGTGACCTTGATCTCGACGTCCTTGTCGCCGACCTTCATCGACTCGAAACGGGTCGCGACCTTCACCTCGATGCCGCGCTTCTTCAGAGCCTTGAGCATCTCCGCCGAGATCTCCTCGTCCTCGATCGGCAGGACGCGCGGCAGCATCTCGACGATGGTCACGGTCGTGCCGAAGCGGGCGTAGATCGACGCGAATTCGACGCCGACCGCGCCGGCGCCGAGGATGAGCATCGACTTCGGGAGGGTCTCGAGCGCCAGCGCCTCGGTGCTGGTGATCACCCGGTGGCCGTCGGGCTTCATGCCCGGCAGGAGCTTCACCGTCGACCCGGTCGCCAGGATGACGTTGCGGGTGGCCACCGACTGCGCCGGGCCGCTCCCGGGCGTCACCTCGACCCGCCCGGCGCCCTTGAGACGACCGTGACCGGAGAGCACGGTGATGTTGTTCTTCTTCATGAGGTACTCGACCCCGCGCGCCTGACGGCGGACGACGTCGACCCGGAACTTGTGCACGCCGGCGAGATCGAGGCCGACCTTCCCCGTGGTGACGCCGTATTTCGCCGCCTCGCGCGCCGTCTCGAGCACGTCGGCGCTGTGCAGGAGCGCCTTGGTCGGGATGCAGCCGATGTGCAGGCAGGTGCCGCCCAGGGCGGCCCACTTCTCCACGATGGCGGTCTTCAGGCCGAGCTGCGCGGCACGGATCGCCGCCACGTAGCCGCCCGGACCGGAGCCGATGACCGTCACGTCGTACGACTGCTGTTCCGCCACGTTGACCTCCGAGACAGGACGTTCTTGGGCGCGCGGGAAGAGGCGGGATTATAGCGGAAAAGCCCCGAACGAGGGTGCCGTCCCGCAGGCCCCCGGCGGCAGGCTCCGAGCTGCGCCGAGTCGGTTAGACTGGGCGCGGATGGGCTGGCCATGACCCGATCCGCCCGTGGTGTCGTCCTCTTCGTCCTGTGTTTCGTTCTCCCATGCATCGTGGCGCAGGATCGGACCCGCGCCGCGACGCTCGAGGAGTTCGATCGCCGCATCCTCGCCGAGCTGCGCGGCCAGAACCAGGCCGCCGCCGCGCTGTTCGAGCAGGCCAACGCGGCGCGGGCCGCCGGCCGGCATCGCGAAGCCGCCGATCTCTATGCCCAGGTGCACGCGCTCGTCCCCCACTTTGATCACGCTCTGCGCCGCCAGTGCACCGAGGAGATGGAGCTCGGGAACCGCCCGGCGGCGCTGCCCCTCTGCCGGCAGGCTCTCGGCATCGACGACAGCCCGGAGAACCAGGCGGCCCTCGCTCTCGCGCTGATTCGAAAGCCCGGCGACTCCCCACCGACGGAAGCCGAGAGGACGGAAGCGACGAACCTCGCCTGGCGGGCGGCCAACGCGCGGCCGGACGACGCCTTCGCCCAGCTCGCCTTCTGCGAGACGGCCCTCGCCACCAACGACCTGCCGGCTCTGAAGGCCGGCGCGCTCCGGCTGCAGTCGATCGCTCCGGACGAAATCGGCACCCACTACTTCCTGTTCATCGCGGCGGCGGGCGAAGGGCGCTTCGAGGCGGCCGAGGACGAGCTGCGGCGCGCGCGGGATCGCGGACTCCCCGAGGATGTCTATCGCCGGCTCCTCGCCTCCCTGCAGAGCTCGCGTCCCCGGATGCCGAAGCTGGAGAGAATCGCCGAGACGATCGGTCTCGTCTGGCTGGGGGTCATGGCCGTGCTGTTCCTGGTCGGTCTGGGGCTCAGCCGCCTGGCGCTGCGCGCCGCGGCGCGTCCGGCGGCCGCCGTTCATGGCCGCGCCGGGGGCCTCGATCTCGTGGTGCGGCGCGCCTACGCGGCGACCCTGTGGCTCTGCTGCGCCTACTACTACGCGTCGATCCCGATCCTCCTGGCCGCGGTCGTGCTCTCGGCGGCCGGCGTCGTCTACTTGTTCTTCTTCATCGGGCGCCTTCCGCTGGGGCTGCTCGTCTCCGTCCTGGGCCTGACCGTCGCCAGCCTGTGGGCCATCGTCCGCAGCCTCGTGGTCCGGGCGCGCGACGAGGCGCCCGGGGATCGCCTGACGCTCGAGGAGCACCCCGAATTCGCCGCCGTGCTCCGGGACGTGGCGGCCAGGCTCGAGACTCCCTCGATCGAGGCCGTCTACCTGACGCCTGGCACCGATCTCGCGGTCACCGAGCGCGGCGGATGGGTCCGTCAGCTCTCGGGACGCAGCGAGCGCTGCCTGATCCTGGGGATCGGCGTCCTCGAAGGAATGAATCGCGGGGCCTTCCGGGCGGTCCTGGCGCACGAGTACGGGCATCTCTCCAACCGGGACACGGCCGGCGGCCGGCTCGCCCTGGCGGTGCGCCAGTCCCTGACGGTCATGGCGATCCACCTCTCGACCGGCCGCGCCGCGCGCTGGTACAACCCGGCCTGGCTGTTCGTCCAGGGATTTCATCGCGTCTTCCTGCGGCTGTCGCAGGGGGCGACGCGGCTCCAGGAGGTCCTGGCGGATCGCTGGGCCGCGGCCATCTATGGCGCGGCCGCGTTCGAGGAAGGCCTGCGTCACGTCATCGGGCAACAGGTGAGGTTCAGCGCGCACGCCGACGCGTCGGTCAAGGAGGCCGTCGATCGAAAGTCCGCGCTCGACAACATCTACACCTGCCGCCCCGGGGCGCCGCCGGACGCGAAGGCGATCGATGCGGCGATCGCGGCCGCCCTCGCGGCCGTGCCCTCGCCCTACCAGAGCCATCCCACCCCCTCGGAACGATTCGCCTACGTCCGCGGCGTGCCCGCGGACCAGGTCGTTCGCCAGACCGACGGGCAGCGCGACGTCTGGAGCCTGTTCCGTGATCGGGATCGACTGGAGCGGGAGATGACCGCCCGGATCAGGGCGATCGTGCTGGCGCGCTACGGCGTCTCGATCGCGGCGGGGGGAACGGGCCCGACGCCGGCCCCGCCCGCGAGCTGACGCTCCGCCGTTCCTGAAAGCGAGCCTGAAAGTTTCTTGCACGATCGGGCCTCGCCGTCGAACGACCGATCTCCGGCCAACCTCCCGCCAGTCAATCGCTTAACGCGGGTTTCCGCGCGTGGCACGTCGCTTGAAGTACGGCAGCGGGAATTCGTCCAGCCAGTCAAGTCCAAGGAGCCAGGATGCGGGCGAGACAGATCGTCGAGACAGGCAGGCCGCGCGCGGTTCGCGCGGCGATCGTCCTGCTCGTGCTGATCGCCGCACTCCGCCGGGGACCGCTGCTCGCGCAGGACCGAGCGGTGGTGGACACCCATTCCCCCTCCGCCCCCGCCGGTGACGCCGGCGCGGCCGCGGCCCCCGGCGGTTTTCTGTCCGACCCGTCCACGCTCGCGTCCTGGCTGGCGGCGCGCAACCAGGAGGTGCTCGCCGCCGCCGCCCGCGTGCGCCAGGCGGAGGCCGGCCTCGCGCAGGCGCGCCTGGTCCCGAACCCGACGCTGTTCGCCTCGGCCGGCGACTACGCCGTCGGCGAGACGAACCCCCCGGGGCTCGGCTACTCCGACACCGCCGTCTACACGACCGCGCTGGGCGAGACGGTCGAGATCGGCAAGCGCGGGCCGCGCATCGCCGCCGCCGGGAACCGTCTCGAGGCCGAGCGCGAGTCGTACGCCGACACCGTGGCGCGGGTCACGGGGGAGGCGCGCGCGGCGCTGGTGCGCGTCGTCTACCTGCGCGCGCGCCAGGCGTTCCTGGAGGAGAGCCTCCTGGCAGGCCGGCAGATCGAGACGCTGCAGCGGTCGCGTCTCGACAATGGCGACATCAGCGGCAGCGACTTCGATCGCCTGCTGGTCGACACGTCGCTCCTGGAGTCGGACGTGGCGCGCACCCGCGCCGAGATGGGCGAGGCCATCGCCACCTGCGGCGCCATCCTGTACGCGCCGTGCGACGGCGCCGCCCCGGAGCTCGCCGCCGTCGTCGGCACCACCGAAGTCCCCGCCGCGCCCGACGTCGAGGCGGCGCTGGCGAGCCGCCCCGATCTCAGGAGTCTCGATCTGCAGGCCGAGGCCGCGCGCGACGACGCGCTTTTGGGCCGGCGTCGCCGTGTCCCGGATCCGACGCTGAGCCTCACCTACGTGCACGACAACCTGGTCATCTCGGGGGACCAGCCGAAGACGCTCGCCCTCGGGGTCGGCTTCGCCCTGCCGGTGTTCGACCGCGGCCAGCACGAGTTCGAGCGCGCCGGGGCGGCGGCCGCCGAGATCGACGCCGCGGCCCGCGACGCCCGCGCCCGCGCCCGCGCCGATCTCGCGGGCCTGCTGGAGCGCCAGGCCTTCCTCGATCAGACGCTGCGCGACCTGCAGGGGCAGGCGGTGCCGCGGGCCAGGGGGGTCCTCGACGCGACCGTGAGCGCGGTCAGCCAGGGAGGCTTGAGCATGACCGACCTCCTGCTCGCCCGCAGGACGCACACCGACCTGCTCCTGCGGGTCATCGATCTGGAGTTCGACGCATTCAACGTGCGCAACGACCTGCGGCGCGGCCTGGGCCTCGACGCGGCCGTGGCGCGTCCGCTCGTCCCGGCCGCGCCGGGAATCAATGGAGGGACAGAGCCATGATCGACCATCCCATCCCGCCGGGTCCCGGAACGGAGCCGCGCTTCGTTCCCGATCGGCGGCGGTTGCTCAGCGGAGTCGGCGCCGCCTGCCTCGGGCTCGTCTTCCTGGGCGTCGCGGCGACCTGGACCCGTGGCACCCGCGCCGAGACGCCGCCTTCCGGCGACCTGACCACCACCCAGGATTCCATCAGCCTGACCAGCAACGCGCCGCAGTGGGCGCTCGTGAAGCTGGGCGTCGCCGGAGCCTCGGCCGCCGACCTGACCGACCCGGTTCCGGCCCGCATCGTCATCGACGAAGCCCGCTCCTCGAAGATCGGACTGCCTCTCGCCGGTCGCGTCACCAGCGTCTTCGTCGAGCTCGGCCAGCGGGTCCGCGAGGGGGACCGCCTGTTCTCCGTCGCCAGCCCCGACATCGCCGACCTGCGCGCGGCGCGCGAGAAGGCGGCGGTCGAGCTCGAGGCGGCGCGCGCGGCGCTCGAGCGCGTCAAGGCGATGGTGGCCAGCCGCGCCTTGCCCGCCAAGGAGGAGCTGTCGGCGGAGCGCGACACGCGCGAAGCGGAGGTCTCGGCGAAGCTGGCGGAGGCCAAGCTCCAGTCGCTGCGCGTCTCCGGCACCACCGAGAACGAGTTCACCGTGATCGCGCCCCGCTCGGGCGTGGTGGTGGAGAAGAACGTCCTGCCCGGGCAGACCGTCTCTCCCGATTCCGGGGCGGCGATGCAGATCGCCGACCTGGGGACGGTCTGGGTGGTGGCCGACCTGTTCGAGGCGGAGGCCAGCAATATCCACGAGGGCGCCGAGGCGCAGGTCACCAGCCCGTCGATCCCGGACCTCACGCTCGAGGGACGGGTCGACATGGTCTCCTCGGTGGTCGACCCCGAGCGGCACACCGTGCCGATCCGCGTCCGCCTGCCGAACCTCGACGGGGCGCTGCGTCCCAACGTGTTCGCGCGCGTCCGCTTCGGCGTCTCCCACGGGGCGGGTTCGGTCGAGGTGCCGGCCACGTCCCTGGTGACCGACGGCGAGCACCAGTACGTCTACTTCCAGACCAAGCCGGGCACGTTCACCCGCCGCGAAGTGGTGGCCGGCTCGGCGCACGACGGCCGGGTTCCGATCCTGCGCGGCCTGCAGTCGGGCGACACCATCGTGGTCGAGGGCGCGATCCTCCTGGACAACCAGATCTCCCTGAGCGACTAGCGAGCCGGCGCGATGCTCGACCTCCTCCTCCGCTCCTGCCTGAAGAACCGCCTGGCGCCGTTCGTCCTGGCCGCGGTCCTGGCCTGCGGCGGCTGGTACGCCTTCTCGCAGCTGACGGTCGAGGCGTTCCCCGACCCGACCGACACGCAGGTCCAGATCATCACCCTGTTCTCCGGGCAACCGACGGAGGAGGTGGAGCGCCGCGTCTCCATCCCGCTCGAGCGCGTCCTGAACGGCATCCCGGGTCTGTTCCGCCAGCGCAGCGTGTCGCTGTTCGGTCTGTCGTTCGTGACCCTGACGTTCAACGACGGCGTCGACCCGCGGCTGGCGCGGCAGCAGGTCCTGGAGCGCATCGCGCAGGCCGAGCTGCCGGAAGGGGTGCAGCCGGGCCTCGGACCGATGGCGACGCCGATCGGCGAGGTCTACCGTTACACGCTCGACGGCGGGGGCGCCGATCCGATGACCCTGCGCACGCTGCAGGACTGGCAGGTGCGTCCGCAGATCCTCCAGGTCCAGGGGGTCGCCGACGTGGTCTCCTACGGCGGGCTGCTCAAGGAGTTCCACGTCGAGCCCGACCCCACCCGCATGGCGTCGCTCAACGTCGGGCTCCAGGACGTCTTCGAGGCGCTCAAGAAAGCGAGCGACAACGCCTCGGGCGGCTACCTGGAGCGCGGCGCGGAGATGTTCGTGATCCGCAGTCTCGGGATCTTCCGGGACCTCGGCGACATCGAGCAGGTGCGCGTCGCCTGGCATCACGGCGTGCCGGTCACCGTGAAGGACGTCGCGACGGTGCGCGTCGGGTACGCGCCACGCCAGGGCGTGGTGTCGCGCGACGCCAACGAGGACGCGGTGGAGGGGATCGTGCTGATGCGGCGCGGTGAGAACCCGTCCGTGGTCCTCGCCGCGCTGCGCGACAAGATCGGCGACATCAACGGCCGGATCCTCCCGAAGGGGATCGCGGTCACCCCGTTCTACGACCGCACCGAGCTGGTCGACACGACGCTGCACACCGTGTTCCACAACCTGGTCGAGGGCGCGTTTCTGGTCGTGCTGGTCCTGTTCCTGTTCATGCTCTCGGTGCGCGCCTCCTTGATCGTCGCGGCTGTCATCCCGCTGTCCCTTCTGGCGTCGTTCCTCTACCTGCACCTGCGCGGGTTGTCGGCGAACCTCCTGTCCATGGGCGCCGTCGACTTCGGGATCATCGTGGACGGCGCGGTCATCCTGGTGGAGCATCTGTTCCACCGCGCGGCGACCCAGGGCGCCGCGGACCACGGCGCGGCGGCGCATGGCGCGGCGGCGGAGACCCTGGAGGCGCGCATCCTCGGCGCCGCGCGCGAGGTCGCGAAGCCGACCCTCTTCTCGCTGCTCATCATCATCGCGGCCTACATCCCGATCTTCTCCCTGCAGCGGGTCGAGGGGCGGATCTTCAGCCCGATGGCGAACACCGTGGTCTCCGCGCTGGTGGGCGCGCTCCTGGTCAGCTTCACGCTCGTGCCGGTGCTGTCGCTCTATGCGCTGCGCAACGCCCGACCGCTGCGGGAGTCGCCG
>DASRAN010000019.1:0-11246 GCA_035638115.1 Patescibacteria group bacterium
TCCTCGCCCGCGTCGAGGACGCCGTTGTTGTTCAGGTCCTCACCCAGGGTGTTGGTGACCAGCCCGCCGGAGGTGCCGGCGATGAACATGCTGTTGAAGGTGATGTCCTCGTCGGGAAGCTGGATGCCGGTGAACGGGTCGATCTTGTCCGGCTTGTCGATCTGGAGGTTCCGGTTGAAGTCGCGGATCTCGCGGCCGCCGCCCGGGTAGTCGGTCGAGTAGTGGAACCGCTCGTCGTCGGAGTTCAGCGCCTGGTGGAAGGTGAAGGTCTGGCGCGGAAGCTGGATGTTGCCGTTCGACGACTGCAACGTCACGGTCATGTCCACGACCCGGTTGTTGACCAGGATCGCGTTGAGCGCGGTGGCGTCGATCGCCAGCGAGAACGAGGCCGCGGTGATCTGGCCGCCCGGGATGCGCCCGATGTTGGTCGGCGAATTGAGCACCCGGACCGCCGCCGCGCCCGGCCCGGTGACGGTCAGCGTCGCCTTCACGTCGCTGAAGTCCTGATCGACGTTCGAGTTCCCGAAGGCGACGGAGTAGATCACGGTCTCGCCGGCGTCCGGGTACTGGTCGTTGTCGCAGCCGCCGAACAGGGCGGCCTGCTGGTCCCAGTTCTCGCCCTCGGTCTGCCAGCGCCAGGCGACCAGGTTGGGCGAGCACGAGATGCGCGCCGCGGCCAGCGCATCGCGCGGCGTATCGGGGTAGCGGACGCGGACGAAGTACGGCTCGTCGGCGGTGTTCCCCGCCGTCTCCAGGATGCCGTTGTCGGGCACCGCGGCCGGCTTCGATTCGCGCACCGGGATCGCCGCCGACTTGTACGACGAGGTGCCGGTCCCGGCGGCGAACGCCAGGTTGTGTTCGCTGTCGATGACGTTGCCGTTCTTGTCGGTCACCTCGAAGATGGCGGCGCCGGTGACGGCGCCCGCCGTCGTGCCGATGTCGAAGATCGTCGCGCTCAGCTGATCGGCGCAGCCGTAGAGGCTCTTGTCGAGACTGGCGCGGCTGGCCGGGAAGTCGTGCGCCGCGCCGTTGAAGGTCTGCGCTCCCGAGCCGAACACCGGACCCGCGACCAGCAGGCCGTACGGCTGCCCGTCGGCGTCGAGCAGGCCGTCGGCGTCCGTGTCCTCGCCGGGATCCAGCCGGCCGTTGCCGTTGGCGTCCTCGATGGCGCCGGTGAGCGCCGAGATCTGGCCGGGCGTGGCCCCGCCGCTGCCGCGCTTCACGCGCACCTTCCAGGTGCCCGTGTAGAGCTGCGAGTCGGACGGATCGCCGTCGCCGTTCGGGTCCGCGGTGAGGTGCACGGCCTCGACCGGATTGCGCTTGTCGGAGATGTCGAGCGACCCGGAGGCCCGGCCCTGCGACCACTGGCCGTCCTTCACGGTGTTGGAGATGTAGACGTTGCCGTCATAGGTGACGTTGTCGGCGGTGGTGGCGATGTTGTTGTCGGGTCCGGGCGATTCGACCTCGAGGTCGAGGTCGTTGATGAGCGCGCCGGCCGAGCCGGCCAAAGACGGCGGGTCCGGCCACGCCACGGCGATGCGCAGCTGGCCCCGGTCGACGACGCGCGAAGGCCCGACCAGGCGCGTGGTCTCCGAATCGACCGTGAAGGTGTGCTCGATCTGGGTGCGGGTGGTGTTGTTGATCGAGCCCTCCCCGGTGGCCAGCGTGTCGTAGAGGATGAGGCCGGCCGCCGGGTACTCCACCGTCTGCGGCGCGCCGATTCCCTTCGACACAGGCCAGTTCGCCAGCGGGAGGACCGAGGTCAGCACCGGACGGCCGTACCCCTGCTCCATGTTGCCCAGGACGCCGATGTTCGTCCCCGCCACCGTCCCGAGGTTCACCGAGCGACCGAACGCCACGTGACGATCGGTGACCGACGGATAGTCGGCCTCCAGCAGCTCCTCGAAGTTCGCCGAGGCGGCCAGCGCCGCCTTCACCGCCGCGCCGGAGATGCTCGGCATCCGGTCGGCGTCGACCCGGACGCCGGTGGGGTAGAAGCCCTGCGCCAGGTAATCGCGGATCAGCGCCGCGACGCCGGCGATCTCGCCCGAGGAGTACGAGGTGCCGTAGTTGGTCTCGTCCAGCACCGCGTCGACCGGCTGCGCATTGTCGTTGTCGCGGCTCTTCCACACCGCCACCGACACGGTGTTCGGCCCGAAGAAGAAGCCGCTCAGGTCGGCGCCGACGCCGACGATCATCGGCGCCATGCGCAGCGACCCGGCGGTCGCGGGCCCCTTGGAGCTGAAGTTGACGATGTTCTCCTCTTCGTTGGCGGAGAAGGCGGTCTGCACGTCCTCGAAATGGCTGCCGACGGAGACCAGGTTCTTGGCGGTCGCGGGTGGAGCGACCTGGAGCGGGTTGACGATGTTCGGATCGTTGTCGAGGGCGGTGCCGTCGAACAGATCCGGGTACCGGTTCTTCACCTGGCTGTTGAGCGAGGAGAAGAAGAACTGCACCTTCTGCGTCCCGGTGTTGCCGACCGGCGCGAACACCATGTAGTCCCTGTTGTTGACCAGGAAGGTGTCGATGTCGCGGGCGTCGGCCGTGTAGGTGCCGTCCTCGAGATTGTTGAGGGTGAGGTCGAAGTTCGGGATGCCGAACGGCAGCACGTGCAGGTGGACCTCGGAGCCGCCGCCCACGATCCCGGAGCAGGCCCCCGTGCCGCCCGCGCGCGGGCAGATCGCCAGCGCGAGGCGGGTGGCGAGGGAGCCCGGCGAGACGTTGCCGCCGCGCTCGACGAGGTCGTTCAGCAGGCACTGCGCGGAGGTCGCGGCGTCCTGCATGATGATGCGCGCTCCGCGCGCCACGCCGCTCAGCTCGATGCCGTCCACCCGCGGGCGGTTGTTGTAGATGTGCTTCGACACCTTGGAGCCGAAGGGCGACGCGTCGCCCGCGATCACGCCGGCCACCACGTTGCCGTGGGTGCCCCCGCCGGACAGCGGGGAGTCGCAGCCGTCGCCGCTGTCGGTCACCGTCTGGATGGAGTGGATCTTCCGGTGCGACGGGCCGATCGGGGTGAGCCCGCCGGCAGGCAGCGTCGCCGACTGCGAGAACTGCACCGAGTCGTAGGAGATGCCGTTGTCGGTCACCGCGACGATCTGCGGCGGCACGGTGTCGAGTCCGTTGTTGAGCCGCTGGCCGTCGCCGTTGGTGTCGATGCCGCCGCCGTCGACCTTGACGTCGAAGTACGGCTTCTGGAACGGCAGGTTCTCCTTGACGTTCCCGACCATCGCCATGGTCGGGATCTCCGCGTCCATCAGCAGGTGCTCGGGTTCTTCGTAGACGTACTTGACCCAGTCCAGGCGCGCCAGCGCCGGGACCTTCGCGTAGTGCGCGTCGACGCGCAACGACTGACCGTCGATCGAGTATTCGACCGGCGCGTGACCGCTGATCCGCTCCACGTCCCGCTTCGCCGCCGCCATGTCGGCGCCGTCGAAGAAGTCCAGGACCAGCGTCAGGTCGTCGGACGTCGCCCGCGAGCGCTGCAGCATCGGGTTGCGCGCCAGCATCGGGTCGATGCGGAACTCCGCCTCCCAGGGCATCGCCGCCTCGACGAACCCGGCCTGCGCCAGCGTCTCGACCGCGCCCGCCGGAACGCGCACCAGGAGACCGCGCTCCGCCATCCGTCCGTAGATCTTCACCCCCATCGCCGCCAGGTCGGCGTCGATCCCCTCGGGGGTGCGGGACGCGAGCGCGGCGGCGTCGATCTGCAGCGCGCTGAAGCCGGCGCCGATCTCACCGCGACGGCCGTGTCCGAGGGCGCGGCCGTGGGGACCCGCCACCAGCGGCACGCGGCCGCGCAGCTCCTCCACCCGGCCGGGGTCGATCAGGCCGAGCGGCGTCTCGAGGCTCAGGTGGCGCGCCTCGTCGGGCACGTCCCAGCGGGGGTCCAGATCGTTCAGCGGCGAGCGCCCGGCCGGACGCGCGGTCCCCGGGGGGCCCTGCAGGCCGCGGGCGAACTGCGCCTCCGCGGCGCCGATCACGTCGGTGTCCGCGCTGGTCTTGGGCGCGCGCTGACCCCAGACGAGCAGGCCCGGCAGGGCCAGCAGCCCGGTAAGGCCCAGGAGGGTCCAGAGGACCGCGGGCGCGATTCGGCGTGACTGGCGAGAGTTCATGCACTCCTCCCTGCCTCCGGATTCGGAGGTCGCGAGTGGATGGTCTGCGGTTGAATGCTGATGATCGACGTGGGTCCTGACCCCAAGCGCCAGAACGCATGCGCCGGTCCGGGTTGCGGGCCAACCCGGGCAACCACTGCCCTGGCCGTCGGACCGATATGATTTCGGTCATTTACGGTGATCCGAGCGGCCTGTCAACTAAAGACGAATCATTTGTTTACGCCGCCTTGCGCTGTCGCCATAGGGAATATGGGGACGTTTCACATGACGGCCCGGAGCGGGGCCCGCGGAGCCAAAGTAGAATCGGGAGCCCTGGGAGGCTCCGATGCCCGCCACGCCTCACATCGAGCAGCACTTTTCCGGAAGCCGTCTGGTCCGCGACGTCGTGATCGGAATGTCGGACGGCCTCACGGTGCCGTTCGCGCTCGCGGCGGGACTGTCGGGAGCCGTCGACTCCAGCCGGCTCGTGGTGCTGGCCGGCCTGGCGGAGGTCGCCGCCGGCTCGATCGCCATGGGCCTGGGCGGCTATCTCGCCGCGCTCGGCGACGCCGAGCACTACGCCTCCGAGCACGCCCGCGAGGAGAGCGAGGTGGTGGAGAAGCCCGAAGCGGAAATCGCGGAAACCGAGAAGGTGTTCAGCGAATACGGCCTGCGTCCCGAGGAGTACGCCCCGGTCGTGCGCGCTTTCCAGTCACGACCCGCGGCCTGGGTCGAATTCATGATGCGCCACGAGCTCGGGCTCGATCCCCCCGATCCGCGCCAGGCGCCGCGCAGCGCGGGAACCATCGCGGCCGCGTACGTCGTCGGAGGCCTGATCCCCCTGGCCCCGTACTTCTTCAGCGCCACCACCGCCGGCGCCCTGGGGACTTCGGTGGTCGTGACGGTGCTGGCCCTCGCGGTGTTCGGCTACGTCAAGGGCCGTTATACGACCGGGCGGCCGCTGCGCAGCGCCTGGCAGACGATGGCGATCGGCGGCATCGCCGCGGGCGCCGCCTTCTTTCTCGCCCGCCTGTTCAGCTAGAAGCCGGTCCCGCGGGCCGGTTATCATGGTCGACGCATCCGAGTTCGCGTCCGGGTCCGGAGGTCCGCGTTGGCACCGTTGCATCTTCTCCCCGCACTGCTGGCACTCCTGGCTTCCGGGTCCGGGCCGGCCGCGGCTCCCTCCGCCCCGGCAGCGGCTCCCTCCGCCCCGGCGGGCCTTCTCTGTCCCAAGGATGGACCGCACGAATCGGCGCCGCCGCCGATCCTGATCCTGCCTCCGGGTGGCGCGCGGCTGGCGGTCTGCGCCGACGACTCGCCCGGGCAGGACGGAACCCTGGCCGCCAGCGAGGTGTCGGTCGTCGACTTCCGCGACCCGGCGGCGCCGGCCGTGATCTGGTCGGGGAACGCCGACCCGGGCCGTTATCGCGTCGAGGTGCTCGGCGAGAGCGCGGTGCGGGTCCGCCTGGAGGTGATGCTGCCGCGCGCGGGCGGCCCGTACGAGTGGCTCCCCTTCTCGTCCCTCGACGTGGTCTGCCGCGGCGGGAGCTGCCTTCCGGAGGCGGAGGAGTGCGTCCTGGCGCTGACGCCGAGCCCCGATCGGGACGACACCGCGCGGGTGCGCCAGGCCGCGGAAACCGGGTTGCCCGATTCGAACGCGCTCGTTCGCCTGACGGACGACATCCTGGTCCAGACGCTCGCGGGCGACGAGCGCGCCGGCTGGCTGCTCGATCACTTCCCGAGCCTGTTCCGCATCGACAAGGATGGCGTGGACAATCTCGCGGTGGCGCGCGGGCTGGTGAAGAAGGCGGGCGAGATCGGCTGCCCGGGCGTGACCCCCGACACGGCGCGCGGCAGCGCACCGGCGGGACCCGCCGGCGAAGTCCTCTTCCACCCTGCGCTTCGGGACCGCTCCCCGGCCGCCGCCGCTTCGGGGGCCCAGCCCACCTCGGGGATCGGGGTCTTCTCCTGGCTGGTGGGCGGCCGCTGGGAGGGGCGCGGCGCCTGGAACACCGGCGCGACGGTGCACGTGGAGGAGACCTACGAGTGGGGCCCGGCGCGTCGCACGGTGCGCTTCACCTCCTGGAATCTCCAGGGCGAGAAACGCGTCCGGCTGTACGACGGCCTGCTGTTCCATGACGAGCGGCGGCACCAGTTCATGCTCTGGAGCATCCGCGGCTCCGGCGGGATCGGCGAGGCCGCGATCCCCCGCGCCGACTCTCTCGGATACGAGATCGATGACGGCGGCACCCGTTCGGTCGTCACCCGGGCCGGCAAGGACGCCTTCACCTGGTCGCTGCGCACCCAGCAGGACGGCGCGTGGAAAGAGGTGCTGGCCACGACCTATCGCCACCCGCCGCGCTGAGCCGTGGAGCCGGTCGCGATCCCGATCGACGGAACCCTCGACCTGCACTCCTTCCGCCCGCGCGAGGTCGAGCCGCTGCTGATCGACTATTTCGACGCCTGCCGGGAGCGTGGCATCCTCGAGGTGCGTGTCGTCCACGGCAAGGGGACCGGCGCCCTGCGCCGCACGGTGCACGCGATTCTCGACCGCCTGCCCGGGGTCGCCTCCTGGCGGCCGGCCGACGAGACCGGCGGCGGGTGGGGCGCCACCCTCGTGATCCTGCTCCCGCTCGCGTCCCCGGCTTCGCCGCCGCGCCCGCCCGCGGAGCGGATATAATTCGTCCCTCCGCACCCGCACAGGAGACGAATCGATGACCCGGACCAGCGCCGCTTTTGCCGCCTGCCTCGCCCTGCTCGCCGCGGACGCCGCGGCCCAGCCGCGGCGTTTCACGATCGACGACCTCGCCAGGATCGTCCGCGTCAGCGACCCGCAGATAGCACCCGACGGCCGCTCGATCGTGGTGGTCGTGTCGCGCCCGGATTACGAAGAGAACCGCCACGCCGCGGAGCTGGTGCTGGTCGATGTGGGCACCGGCGCGCAGCGCGTCCTGACCCGGGGGCGTCTCAAGGTCGGCTCGCCGCGCTGGTCGCCGGCCGGCGATCGGCTGGCGTTCCTGGCGCAGGCGGAGCCGCGCGCGAAAAAGGGCGGGACGAAGAAGGACACGACCGGCGCGGCGGGCGCTTCGGACCAGCCTCGGCTGCAGATTTTCGTGATGCCGATGGCCGGCGGCGACGCGCTGCCGATCACCGAGGCCCCCGAGGGCGTGCAGCAGTTCGCCTGGCGTCCGGACGGCGGCGCCATCGCTTACGTCACGGAAGACGAGCCCGCCGACCGCGAGGCCATGAAGAAGGGCGAGGACGCGTTCGTGGTGGGGGACAACGATTTCCTGGCCACCGAAGCGCCGCGACCGTCGCACATCTGGCTGGTGCCCGCCGAGGGCGGGGCCGCGCAGCGGCTGACCTCCGGCTCCTGGAGCCTGCCGGTCAGCGAGCCGCCCGGTCCGCCTTCGTCGCCGCTGGCCTGGTCGCCCGACGGCAAGACCCTCGCGTTCGCGAAGCAGAACGGCCCGCACTTCGGCGACGGCGACTTCGTCGCCATCCAGGCGCTCGACGTCGCCACCGGGGGGATCCGCGCCCTCACCGGCCGCAAGCTGCTGGAGAGCGTGCCGGCCTGGAGCCCGGACGGGACGCAGATCGCCTACTGGTACAACCGCGACGGCGATCAGAACAGCGTCAACGAGATCAACCTCGTCCCGGCGGCGGGAGGGACGCCGCGCGTGCTGACGCGCGCGCTCGATCGCTGCCTGTACCGCTCGATCTGGATGCCGGACGGCAAATCGATCCTGGTCGGCGGCAACGACGGCACGCGCGTCTCGCTCTGGCTGCAGCCTCTCGAGGGGCCGGCCCGCCGCCTCGGTCTCGGACAGGCCAACCCCTCCTGGTCGTTCTGGGTCGATGTCGCGGTGGGCCCCAAGGGGGCGATCGCCTTCACCGGCAGCGAGCCGCACCGGCCCGCCGAGCTCTGGTACATGTCCTCGCCCGACGCGGCGCCGAAGCGGCTGACCTCCTTCAACGATCCGGTGGCGGCGCTCGACCTGGGAGCCGTGGAGAGCTTCGAGTGGCAGGGGCCGGACGGGCTCAACGAGAACGGCGTCGTGATCAAGCCGCCGGGATTCGACCCGGCGCGGAAGTATCCGCTCGTCCTCCTGATTCACGGCGGTCCGCAGGCCGCCTCGACCGAGGGCTTCTCGCCGCTCGGCCAGATCCTGGCGGCGCGCGGCTGGGTCGTCTTCCAGCCCAACTACCGCGGCAGCGACAACCTGGGGAACGCCTACCAGCGCGCCATCGCCGGCGACGCGGGCGACGGTCCCGGCCGCGACGTGATCGCGGGTCTCGAGGCGCTCAAGACGCGCGGCTTCGTCGACGCCGCCCGCGTCGGGGTCTCGGGATGGTCGTACGGCGGCTACATGACGTCGTGGCTCATCGGGCACTACGACCTCTGGAAGGCGGCGGTGACCGGGGCTTCGGTCAACGACCTGGTCGATCAGTACGCCCTCTCCGACTACAACGTGCAGGAGCGCTGGATCTTCGACGGCCGCTCCCCGTTCGTGGGCGATCTCATGAAGCAGTACGTGGCGCAGTCCCCGATCACCTACGCCGCGCGGGCCAAGGCGCCGACGCTCATCCTGTCGGACACGGGCGACGCGCGCGTGCCGGTGACGCAGTCGTACCGGCTGTTCCACGCCTTGAAGGACAACGGCGTGGAGACCCGCTTCGTCGCCTTCCCGGTCGCCGGCCATTTCCCGGGAGACCCGGTCCGCACCCGGACGGTCTACCGGGAGTGGACCGGCTGGCTCGCGGATCATCTTGGCCCGTCCGAGGAGGCGCCGGTCACGCCCCCCGACGGGGTCCAGCCGGCGCCGGCCGGGCACTGAGGCCCGGTCCGTGCCCCGCCGGGCGCGCACGTTCGTCCTGCGCCGGTCGCCCCTGCACGGCCGCGGCGCCTTCGCCGTCGCGCCGATCCGCAAGGGCACGCGCATCGTCGAGTACACCGGCGAGCGCATCTCCCACGCCGAGGCCGACCGGCGCTACGACGACGACGCCATGGAGCAGCATCACACGCTTCTGATGACCGTCGACCGCCGCTGGGTGATCGACGCGGCGGTGGGCGGCAACGAGGCGCGATTCATCAATCACTCGTGCGATCCCAACTGCGAGATCGTGGTCCAGCGGGGCCGGGTCTTCATCGACGCGCTGGTCGACATCGAGCCGGGCGAGGAGCTCACCTATGACTACGCGTACGAGTGGGAGGACGGCGACGACGCGGTCGCCGCGACCCGCTACCCCTGCCGCTGCGGCGCGCCGAACTGTCGCGGCACGATCCTCGCGCCGCGCGACTAGGCGCCGCTCGACAAAGCGCCATTCGACTGAGCCCCGCGCCACTGAAGACGGCGCGCCGGTGCGTCTGCGTGCCGCCACCGTGCTCGACGTCCCTCGCCTGCTGACCCTGATGCGCGGCCTGTACGCCCAGGACGGTCTCGTCTGGCGCAGACGCATGGCGCGCGCCGCGCTCTTGGGTCTGTTGCGCGATCCGCGGCGCGGACGCGCCTGGCTGGTCGAGGCGGGCGGCGTTCCGGCGGGATACCTGGTCGTGACGCTCGGCTGGAGCCTGGAGTATCTCGGGCTCGACGCGTTCGTCGACGAGCTCTATCTCGCTCCGGCCTGGCGCGGGCGCGGCGTCGGCTTCGCGGCGGTCCGCCTGGCCGAGACCGCCTGCCGCCGTCTCGGCGTCCGCGCCCTGCATCTCGAGGTGGAGCGCCGGAACCTGCGCGCCCGCCGCTTCTATCATCGCGCCGGCTTCGCCGATCACGATCGCTACCTGCTCACCCGCTTCCTCGCGCCGCGCGGCGCCTGAGCCCGGCGGCGCCGCCCGGCCGCGCCGTTCACGGCCCGGGGATCACCGGCGGGACGTACGGCAGCGTCCAGGACAGCAGCCAGGCGAGCAGCAGGACGATCGGCGCGTGCGCCAGGAGCTGCAGGATCGAATAGCCGGCCAGGTCGCGCGCCTTCACGTTCAGGATCCCCATCAGCGGAAGCATCCAGAACGGGTTGATCAGGTTGGGCAGCGCCTCGGCGGCGTTGTAGATCTGCACCGTCCAGCCGAGATGCACCTTCCAGGTGTTGGCCGCCGCCATGACGTACGGCGCCTCGATGATCCACTTCCCGCCGCCCGAAGGGACGAACAACCCCAGGATCGCGGAGTAGACCGCCACGACGATCGGGAAGGTGCCGCGCGTGGTGGCGCGCACGAACAGGCCGGCCAGGGCCGGCGCGATGGCGGTGTTCGCGATCAGCCCGAACACGCCCGCGTAGAACGGGAACTGGATCAGGACGCCGGCCGTGGCCGGCACCGCCCGGCCCACCGCCTTGAGAAAGCTCTGCGGCCGCCTGTGAAGGAGAAGGCCCGCCGCCAGGAACGCCAGGTTGAAATTGTTCAGGTCGAGCGCCGCGACGAATCCTTTCTCGCGCACCTGGAGCCAGAGAAAGGCGGCCATCAAAAGCGCCACCGCGAGGGCGGGGACCGGGTTGCGGTCGAGGCGCTCGCCGGGCGTGCGGGGCGGCTCCGGGGCCGCGACCAGCGGCTCGAAGCGGATCCCCATCTCGTCCGCGGTGCGCGCCGCCGCGGCCGGCGGGCAGGAGAGCCACGCGATGGCGACCGAGACGCCGATCAGGACCGCGGCCAGGAGGAGGCTCTGCCACAGGAACACGGTCTCCGACAGCGGCAGGACCCCGGTCACCGGCAAAAGCGCCGCCGGGATCGACGTCCGGCTCGCCTGCAGGAGGGCCGCCGAGGACGACAGGCCGAGCGCCCAGACGCTCCCGAGTCCCAGGTAGGCGGCCGCGCCGATGGCGCGATAGTCGACGCGCGGCACCTGCCGGGTGATCTCCCGCACCAGGAGGCCGGTGAACACCAGCGACAACCCCCACGAGACGAGCGACGCGAGCATCGCGAACAGCGCCACCGTCGCCACGGCCGCGCGCGGGGTGCGCGGGATCGCGGCGAGCCGCGCGATCAGACGCGCCACCGGCGCGCTGCTCGCCACGACGAAGCCGCCGACGATCACCAGCGCCATCTGCATGGTGAACGGCACCAGGCTCCAGAATCCCCCGCCGAACTGGTCGACCAGGGTGCGCGGCTTTTCCCCCAGCAGGAGCCCGACGGCGAACGCCAGGATCACGGCGCCGAGC
>DASRAN010000020.1:0-7762 GCA_035638115.1 Patescibacteria group bacterium
CGGGTCCTCGCGCCACGCTTCATGTGAGGCGGGAGTATATCACGCGGAAATCAGCGTCTTATGAAGCCAGGAGCAGGCGGCGCGCGCCGTCGAGGGTCTTCAGCTTGGCGACGGCGGTGGCGAGCGGCAGGGCGGCGAGGCTCGTGCCGGTTCCGAGCTGCAGACGCTCGGCCGGCGGCAGCCCCGAGGTGGAACGCACCCGCGCGGCGATCGTGGCCGGGTCCTCGACGTCCGCGGTGTTCCCCGACACCAGGCCGAGCCCCAGCACGACCCCGTCGGGAACCGGGGCCCCGCCGAGGGCGGCGAGATTCCCGGGCACCGTGACGCAATCGACGCTCAGGCATCCGAGACGCTTCAGGCGCCCGGCGCCCGCGATCAGCGTGCCGACCGGCCCGCCTTCGAGGTGCAGCGCCAGGCGGGTCTGCACGCCGCGACCCAGGACCTCCCAGATGCGGGTGAAGACCGGAAAGTCCTCCGGGCGGCCGAGAAGAGCCGGCTCGTCGACCTGAATGCAGGGGACCCCGGCGCCCTGCAGCGATCGCAGCTCCTGGTTCAGGGCGGTCGCGAGCGCCATCGCCAGGGCCATCGGCTCGCCGTAGGCGTCGTCCTCGGCGAGCACGGCGATCGTGTAGGGTCCGGTCAGGACGACCTTGAGCCGGCCCTCGTGCCCCTGCGACCCGAACAGGAAGTGCTCCCCGAAGATCGGCGACTTCCACGCGAGCTCGCGCCGCACGAGGGGAACCCGATACCCCCCTCCGCCGCCCGGGAACCCTTCGCGCGCCGGACCCGCCTCGAGCCCTTCGATTCCGGCGACGATCTCGCTCATCGGGTCGCGGCTGCGGGTCAGGCCATCGGTCACCAGGTCGCAGCCCGCCGCGATCTGCGCCTCGATGGCGAGCCGGCTGACGCGATCCTGGAGCTCGCGCAGCCCGTCCGCGGCGGTCCCGTCCCTGTCCCCCTTCGCCATAGCCTCCACCAGCTCATCCGAACCCGGCAGGCCGCGCCAGGGAAAGCCGCCGTTGTTGCTCGTGATCATGGCTTCGCCGCGCCTTCCTTGGAGCCCTTCTGCGCCTTGGTCTTGGCGGGCGG
This sequence comes from Patescibacteria group bacterium, assembly GCA_035638115.1. Taxonomy (GTDB): domain Bacteria; phylum Acidobacteriota; class Polarisedimenticolia; order Gp22-AA2; family Gp22-AA2; genus DASRAN01. The sequence goes on from DASRAN010000020.1 coordinate 1,090, forward strand.
CGGTGGAGGCACGAAGGCGAGACCGTCCGGTCCGGCGCCGGTCGCGATGGCGCCGCTGATCTCCCAGCCCGGGATCATGATGATGGAGACGCTGTTCGCCTGGCTGAGGGCCACGTAGGCCCGGTTGCCGCGCTGATTCGTGACCACGCCTCCGGGATGCTTGCCGAGCGGCACGGTCTCGATCACGTGGCGCGCCGCCAGATCGAGAATGGTCACATCGTCGCTCTCGCGGTTGGTGACGAGCGCGATCGGCGAGCGCGGCGGGAAGGCGACCCGGATCGGGACCTGGCCGGCGGGCAGACGCGTGGCGACCTGTCCCCGCCCCGCGTCGATCACCGCCACCTGCCCGGCGTTCTGCAGCGCCGTCACCACCCACCGCCCGTTCGGGCTGGCGGCGATTCCCTCGGGGCCCGGCCCGACCTTGAGGGTGCGCAGGAGTCGCAGCGAGGAGACCTCGTACTCGGTGAGCGTGTCCGACTCGCGGTTCGCGATCCAGGCGCGATGGCCGTCGCTCGACAGCGCGATCATGTGCGACCCGGACTGGGTCGTGGTGACGACGCGCTCGACCGAGTCGCGCGCGACGCTCAAAAGGTAGACGCGATGGCTTCCCTCGCTGGTGAGCACGAGCCAGCGGCCGTCCGGGGTGATCGCCAGGCCGTGCGGCTTGTCGACCCGATCCGGCCGCACCGTCTTGGCCACGACGTTGCGCGTCAGGTCGACGACCGTGAGGCTGCGATCGCCGACGTTCGAGACGTAGGCCTTGCGGCCGTCGGGCGTGACCGCCACCTCGTGCGGCTCGTGACCGACCTTGATGGTGGCGAGCAGGGTGTTCGACGGGGTGTCGAACACCATCAGGCTGTCGTCGCCCTTGTTGAGGACCAGGAGGTGGCCTTCGGAGGGCAGGGGCGGCGCCTCGGCGCGCGCGACCGTGGCCAGCGCCGCAAGCGCCAGCGTCAACAGCGGCATGGCCGGGCGGGCCGTTCGATGCAGTCGTCTCATGCGCGCCGTCCCCCTCGTCGCGTCGTGGGCCACCAGGCCCGGAGGCCGCATCTTACCCGGACTTCGACCCGTACGTCAGCCATCCAGGAGCGAACGGCAGAGCGATTCGATGCGCGCCGCCAGATCGCCGGCGCCCGCCCCCTCCTCGATGGCACGCACCAGGGCGCTGCCGACCACGACGCCGTCCGCGAAGCGCCCGACCGCCACCACCTGCTCGCGGCGCGCGATTCCGAACCCCACCGCGATCGGCAGCGAACCCGCGCGGCGCCGCACGCTCTGCACCAGCGCCTCGAGACCGGCCGGGAGATGCGCCTGCTCGCCGGTCACGCCGGTGCGGGAGATGCAGTAGAGGAACCCCGACGCCGCGGCGGCCACCCGGTCGATGCGTTCCTCGGTCGAGGTCGGCGCGACCAGGCCGATCCGATCGATGTCCCGCGCGGCGAGGGCGGTGTGCAGCTCGCCCGCCTCCTCCGGCGGAAGATCGGTCACCAGCACGCCGTCGACGCCTGCCGCGGCGGCGCGTTGCGCGAACGCCGCCGGTCCGAGGCTGTGGATCGGGTTGTAATAGGTGAACAGGACGATCGGTGGTCCGCCCGACGCCCGCAGCCCGGCGCACAAGTCGAGGATGCGCGCCAGGGTCGTGCCGGAACGCAACGCCCTCTCGGCCGCGCGCTGGTTGACCGGCCCGTCGGCGATCGGGTCCGAGAAGGGCACCCCCAGCTCGACGATGTCGGCCCCGCCGCGCACCAGCGCCCCCACCAGCGTCTGCGTGGTGGCGAGGTCGGGATCCCCGGCGGTGAGATAGGGGATGAACGCCGCGCGTCCCGCCGCCCGCGCCGTCGCGAACGCCGCCGCGATCCGTCCGCTCACGGGGAGGGCACCTCGTGCCCCAGGAGACGCGCGACCTGCCAGACGTCCTTGTCGCCCCGCCCCGAGAGATTGACGATGACGACCCGGCCCAGGGATCCGGAAGGCGCTTCGCGGACGAGATAGGCGATGGCGTGCGCCGACTCGAGAGCCGGCAGGATCCCCTCCGTCCCGGCGAGCAGCTGGAAGGCCGCCAGCGCCTCCTCGTCCGACGCCTGCGAGTAGGTCACCCGGCCCGCGTCGTGCAGGGCGGCGTGCTCCGGACCGATGGCGGCGTAGTCGAGGCCGGCGGACACCGAGTGGGTCGCCTCCACGTTGCCGTCGGCGTCCTGCAGGATGAAGGTGCGGGTGCCGTGCAGGACCCCCGGGCTGCCACCCGCGAAGCGGGCCGCGTGCCGTCCCGGTCCCGGCCCCGCGCCGCCCGCCTCCACGCCGAACATCCGCACCTCGGGATCGTCGAGAAAGGCGTGGAACAGGCCGATCGAATTGCTCCCGCCGCCGACGCAGGCGACCAGGGCGTCGGGCATCCGGCCCTCGGCTTCGAAGATCTGCTGGCGCGCCTCGTGGCCGATGACCGCCTGGAGATCGCGCACCAGGGTCGGGTAAGGATGCGGACCGAGGACGGACCCGAGCACGTAGTGGGTGTCGCGCACGTTCGTGACCCAGTCGCGCATCGCCTCGCTGATCGCCTCTTTCAGCGTCCGGCTGCCGGCCGTCACCGCCGACACTTCGGCGCCCAGAAGACGCATCCGGAAAACATTGAGCGCCTGGCGCCGCATGTCCTCCTCGCCCATGTAGACGGTGCAACGGAACCCGAACAGCGCCGCCACGCTGGCGGTGGCCACGCCGTGCTGGCCGGCGCCGGTCTCCGCCACCAGGCGCGACTTCCCCATCCGGCGCGCCAGGAGTCCCTGCCCGATGCAGTTGTTGATCTTGTGCGCGCCGGTATGGGTCAGGTCCTCGCGCTTCAGGTAGACGCGAAGGTCGCCGCCGATCTTCGCGGCGAGGTTATCGGCGCGAAACAGCGGCGTGGGCCGTCCTGCGTAGGAGGCGAGGTGGCGGCGCAGGTCGCTGATGAATGCCGAGTCCGCCCGGTGAACCCGCCAGGCCTCCTCCAGCTCGAGGAGCGGCGTCATGAGGGTCTCCGGAACGTACCGTCCGCCGTACGGACCGAACCGCCCGCCCTCCCCCGATCGGCTCATGGTCCCTGCTCCTCGAGGCCCGCGGCCAGGGCCCGCTGAATGAAGAGAGCCATGCGACGGCGGTCCTTCACGCCCGGGGCCGTCTCCACGCCCCCGGCGACGTCGACACCCCAGGGGAGGCTGGAGCGGATCGCCGCGGCGACGTTGTCGGGATCCAGCCCGCCCGCCACGATGACCCGCACCCGCTGCGACACCTCGCGCGCCCGGCTCCAGTCGAACGGCCGCCCGCCTCCCCCGAGGAGGCCGCCGGCGCCGCCGTCCAGGAGCACCGGCGCGAGACCCCAGCGCAGCGCGTCGCGCGCCCGGAACGACCCATCGACGCGCAAGGCCTTGAACCAGGGAAGCGGGATCGCCGAGCAGGCGTCGGGGTCCTCGTGGCCGTGCAGCTGCAGGATCTGGATTCCCGCCAGACCCGCGATCCGGACCATCTCGTCGATCGGCGCGTCGGCGAACACGCCGACGCGGGTCACGAACGGCGGGAGCTCCTCGACGATGCGGGCCGCCTGCTCGGGCGTGACGCGACGCGGGCTGGCGGCGACGAAATTGAACCCGAGCGCGTCGGCCCCGAGGTCGGCGGCCTCGATCGCGTCGTCCCGCCGGGTCAGCCCGCAGATCTTGACCCGGATCCTCATGTCACGGCCCCGCCGAGGAGCGCGGCCAGCGCGGCGCCCGGGTCCTCCTCGCGCATCAGCCGCTCGCCGACCAGGAAGGCTTCGTATCCTGCGGCCCGGAGTCGATCGAGATCGGCGCGCGACTCGATGCCGCTCTCGCTCACCCGCAGCACCGTCCGGGGCAGGAGCGGCGCAAGGCGGAGGGAGGTCTCGATCGACACGGTGAGGGAACCCAGGTCGCGGTTGTTGACGCCGATCAGGGTCGCCCCGCAGTCGAGGGCGCGGCGCAGCTCGTCTTCGTCGTGGACCTCCACCAGCGCCTCCATGTGGAGCGAAAGGGCGACGCCGAGGAGCGTCTTCAGGAGACGCGACTCGAGGATGCGCGCGATCAGCAGAATCGCGTCCGCGCCGTGGGCCCGGCTGCGGTAGACCTGGTACTCGTCGAACAGGAAGTCCTTGCGCAGCAGCGGGAGATTCACCGCGGCGCGCACCTGCTCGAGGTGCCGCGGGGAGCCGAGGAAGAAACGCTCGTCGGTCAGGACCGAGATGGCCGCGGCCCCCGCCCGCGCATAGGCGCGCGCCACGTCCGCCGGATCGGCTCCGCGGCGGATCTCGCCGCGCGAAGGCGATGCCCGCTTCACCTCGGCGATGACGTTCAGCCGGCCGGGGTTCCGCAGCGCGGCGCCGAACGAGTGCGGCGGCGGGGCCGAGCTGGCCAGCTCGATCGCCCGGCGCATCGGTACCTGTCGCTTCTCCGCTTCCAGCTCGGTCCGCTTGCTGGCGACGATCTTCTCGAGAACATCCATGCGTGTCGGCTCCTCACGACTCCTGCGCCGGACAAAGGGCGCGAAGACGCTCCAGCACTCCCAGGGCGGCGCCCCCGTCGACGGCGCGCGCCGCCAGCCGGGCGCCCGCCGCCAGGTCGGCCGCCGCGCCGACGACCCAGAGCGCGGCGCCCGCGTTGAGCAGGGTCATGTCGCGATGCGGACCGGGCTCGCCGCGCAGCACGCCGAGCGCGCGGGCCACGTGGCCCGAACGCTCGCCGCCCTGGATGGCCTCCAGCGGAGCACGGGGCAGTCCGGCGTCCTCGGGGCTGAGAACCATCGTCCGGACCTTGCCATCGCACACCTCGGCCGCCCGGGTTTCGGCGTGCAGCGCGATCTCGTCGAGGCCGCCGCCGTGAACCACCAGCGCCCGCGACGAGCCGAGCTCGGCCAGGACCTCCGCCACCGGCACGACCCAGCGCGGATCATAGACCCCGAGGAGCTGGAACGCCGCGCCCGCGGGATTCGCGAGCGGGCCGAGCAGATTGAAGACCGTCCTGAAGCCGAGGTCCTGGCGCACCGCCGCGGCATGCTTCATGGAGGGATGCAGGCGCGGGGCGTACAGGAAGCCGAACCCGGTTTCGTCGAGCATCCGCCCCGCCGTCTCGGCGTCGACGTCGGCGCGCACCCCCAGACCTTCGAGGAGATCGGCGCTGCCGCAGCGGCCGCTCACGGATCGGTTGCCGTGCTTGGCCACCGACGCGCCGGCCCCCGCGGCCACCAGCGCCGCGACGGTGCTGACGTTGAACGTCCCCGCGCCGTCCCCGCCGGTGCCGCAGGTGTCGAGCAGCGACCCGCGTCGCGTCGGGACGGCCACGGCGCGCGAGCGCATGGCGCGCGCGAACGCCGCGATCTCCCCGGCGGTCTCGCCGCGCATCCGCAGGGCGACCAGGAAGGCGGCCAGCCGGCCCGGCGACACCGAGCCGTCCACGATCGCGGCGAACGCGGTCTCCGCCTCGGCGGGCGTCAGCACCGCGCCCTCGATGGCGCGACGCAGGATCGTGGCGAAATCGTCCGTGGCGCTCATGGGCGGCGCGCCAGGCGCAGGAAGTTGCGCATCAGGTCCTTGCCGGCGTGGGTGAGCACCGATTCGGGGTGGAACTGGACCCCCTCGGTGCGATGGCTCCGGTGCCGGAGACCCATGATCACCCCGTCCGGCGTCGTCGCGGAGACCTCCAGAACGGGCGGAACCCGCGCGGGGTCGACCACGAGCGAATGGTAACGGGTGGCGTCGAAGGGGTTCGGCAGCCCCTCGAACAGGGTGGCGCCGTCGTGGCGGATCGGGCTCGTCTTCCCGTGCATGAGCGTCGGGGCGCCGACGATGCGGCCCCCGAACGCCTGTCCGATCGCCTGGTGCCCCAGACAGACGCCGAGGATGGGCCGCCGGCCCGAGAACCGGCGGATGACCTCGAGGGTGATCCCGGCGCCGTCGGGCGTGCCGGGGCCGGGCGAGATGACAATCGCCTCGGGCGCCCGCGTCTCGATCTCCTCCACGCCGATCTGGTCGTTGCGCACCACCTCGACCCGGGCTTCCATCTCCTCCAGATACTGCACCAGGTTCCAGGTGAAGGAGTCGTAGTTGTCGATCATCAGGATCACGGCGCCGCCTCCGCCCGCTCGACGGCCTCGACCAGCGCCCGCGCCTTGCTCATGCATTCGCCGTATTCGCGCGCCGCGCGGGAATCGGCGACGATCCCCGCGCCCGCCTGCAGGTGCGCGACGCCGTCACGCATCAGCACGGTCCGGATGGTGAGGCAGGAGTCGAGATTGCCCGACCAGTCGGCATAGAACACCGCGCCGCCGTACGGGCCGCGACGCGTCGTCTCGAGCTCGTCGATGATCTGCATGGCCCGCACCTTCGGCGCGCCGGTCACCGTCCCCGCCGGGAAGCAGGCCTCGAAGGCGTGGAACGCGTCACGTCCCGGGCGCAGGCGACCCTCGACCTCCGAGACCAGGTGCATGACGTGCGAGAAGCGCTCCACCTGCATGAAGCGCGACAGCGCGACGCTGCCCGGGCGGCAGACGCGGCCCAGATCGTTGCGACCCAGGTCGACGAGCATGACGTGCTCGGCGCATTCCTTCGGATCGGAGCGCAGGATCCGCTCCAGCGATTCGTCCTCCTGCTCGTCGCGGCCGCGCGGACGGGTGCCGGCGATCGGGCGGGTGCGGA
>DASRAN010000021.1:0-2477 GCA_035638115.1 Patescibacteria group bacterium
CGTGCCGGAGGCGTACGGCGGCGCCGGCCTGTCGATCACCTCCTACTGCCGCCTGATGGAGGAGATCTGCCGCCACTGCGCGGCCACCGCGACGATCGTCGGCGCGCACCTCGGGATCGGCAGCAAGGGTGTCGTCCTGTACGGCAGCGACGCGCAGAAGAGGCGCTGGCTGCCCGCCGTGGCGAAAGGGGATCTCCTGGCCGCCTACGCCCTGACCGAGCCGGAGGCCGGATCGGACGCCGGGTCGCTGAAGACGCGCGCCGTGTGGGACGAGACGCGCCAGGTCTGGATCCTCAACGGCGGCAAGCGCTTCATCACGAACGGCGGCCACGCCGGCCTGTTCACCGTGTTCGCCCGCACCGAGGTCGGCGGCGCGGACAAGATCAGCGCCTTCGTCGTCACGCGCGACCTCCCCGGCGTCTCCACCGGCAAGGAAGAGGACAAGCTCGGCCTCAAGGGATCGTCGACGACCGATCTCTACCTCGAGAACGTTCCGGTCCCGAAGGACAACCTCCTCGGCGAGGCGGGGCGCGGCTTCAAGTACGCCATGGAGATCCTGAACGACGGCCGCGTGTCCCTGGCGGCCGGCGCGGTCGGCGCCTGCAAGGAAATGATCGACCGGGCCGTCGAGACCGCCCGTGGGCGCCGGCAGTTCGGACGGCCGATCGCCGAGTTCGAGATGATCAGGGAGAAGCTCGCCCGGATGATGATCGACACGTACGCCGCGGAGAGCATGGTCTACCTGACCACAGGCCTTGCCGAGCGCGGCGGCGTCGATTACTCGATCGAGTCGGCCCTGTGCAAGATCTTCTCCTCCGAGAACGCCTGGCGTGTCGTCAACCATGCCGTGCAGATCGCCGGCGGCAACGGCTTCATCAAGGAATATCCGTACGAGCGCTACCTGCGCGACTGCCGCATCAACATGATCTTCGAGGGGACGAACGAGATCCTGCGCGTCTTCGTCGCCCTCGCCGGCGTGCAGAACCTCGGCGAGGAGCTGAAGAAGGTCGGGCGCGCCCTGCGCGACCCGATCTCCCAGATCGGTGTCCTGTCCGACTTCGCCCTGAAGAAGATCCGCCAGGCGGTCACCGACGAGCAGTTCCCCGACATCGACCCTCTGCTGAAGAAGACGGCCGTGCGCGCCGCGCACTACGCCGAGGCCCTGTCCACCACCGCCGAGGCGGCCCTGCGCGAGCACGGCAAGCAGATCGTCGAGCGCGAGTTCGTCCAGGAGCGCCTCTCCGAGGCGGCTGGAGACCTGTACGCCCTGATCGCCTGCCTGTCCCGCGCCAACACCCGCATCAAGGAGGAAGGGGCCGCGAAGGCGAAGCGCGACATCCTGCTCACGCGCACCTTCGGCAACGCCGCCTGGCGCCGCATCCGCCGGCGCCTGCACCAGGTCACGCACAACCAGGACGCGAACATGGTGCGCGTCAGCGACCTCGCCAGCGAGCAGGGGGGGTACGGCGAGGACCTGATCGCCTGACGGGCCGGCCCGCGGTCGCCGCCGGCTCCCGGATACCGCCCGGTCCCCGCCATTGACGCGGCTTTGCCGAAAACGCTAGCATGCGCGCCATTCGCGGGGAGGCGACGGTGCGCATCGTGGTGCTGGGCGGGGCCGGAATCATCGGGCGGGTCATCGCCCGCGACCTGGCCATGGACCGCGAGGTCCAGGAGATCGTGATCGCCGATCTCGACCTCGACGGGGCCCGGAAGGTGGCCGACTCTCTCGGCCGGCCCGGCGTCACCGCGGTGAAGGCCGACGTGGCCGATCACGCCGCCCTGGTCCGCCTGGTCCGGGGGGCGGGCGCCGTCATCAACTCGGTGCAGTACTACTTCAACATCCCGGTCATGAAGGCCTGCCTCGAGGCGAAGGCGCACTACCTCGACCTCGGGGGCCTGTTCCACACCACCCGCAAGCAGCTCGAGCTGCACGACGAGTTCAGGAAGGCCGGGGTCCTCGCCGTCCTCGGGCTGGGATCGTGCCCCGGCATCGCGAACGTGCAGGCGCGGGCCGTCGCCGACACGCTCGACACCGTCGAGTCGATCCGGATCTTCAACGGCGCGACGCCCGACATGGGGGACTCTCTCGCCTGGGCGTACTCGATCCAGACGATCTTCGACGAGATCACACAGCCGCCGTTCGTCTTCCGCGACGGCCGGTTCGTCGAGACCGAGCCGCTCGGTGAGGAGGAGCTGTACCGCTTCCAGGACCCGATCGGCGTCTCGAAGGTGCACCTGTCCCTGCACTCCGAGGTCGCCACGCTGCCTTTGACGTACGGCGCGAAAGGGATCAAGGACTGTTTCTTCAAGATCTCCTTCTTCGGCTACTCCGAGAAGGCGCTGCGCCAGCTGCAGTTCCTGGCGCAGATCGGCCTGGCGTCCGCCGAGCCGGTCGAGGTGCGCGGCGCCCGCGTGAAACCGCGCGACGTCCTGGTCGAGGTCCTGAAGCGCGCCCCCCAGACCGAGCGGAAGGG
>DASRAN010000022.1:0-15323 GCA_035638115.1 Patescibacteria group bacterium
GCCAGCTACCGCGGACAAGTGGATCACGGATGCTGCTGAGAACAGGTTCTACAAGACCCGAGCAGAAAGCGATGGATTCGTATTCTTGTCGACCATGAGCCTTTCAGAGAGCAGTGCGGGCGTGACGTTGACGAGCGTCCATGATTCCAAGCCTCAAAGTATCGTTGCAAAAGTCATGTCGATCCCGATGGGACTTCTGTTCAAGGGCGTGGCGAAAAAAGCCCTCCTGCAGGACCTGAACGACATCAAGGCCTCGGTTGAACGAAAAGGATCGATGACGACCTAGGAATGGCATTCACCGGACCTTGGAGGTCACAATGAAGCGAGTGACAGGCATCGGCGGCATTTTTTTCACGGCACAGGACCCTGTGGTCCTGCGCGCCTGGTACAAGAAGCACCTGGGGATCGACGTCCTGGAATGGGGAGGCGCGGCCTTCCGATGGACCGACGACTCCGGCAAGCCCGTCGGAGGAACGACAGTCTGGTCGATTGGCGGAGGTGGCGACCACTACGCACCGAGCAAGGCGCCCTTCATGGTCAACTACCGGGTAGCCGACCTGCAAAGTCTGCTGAAAGCACTGCGCGAAGAGGGCTGCCAGGTGCTCGAAAAGACTGACGACTCAGAATACGGGAAGTTCGGCTGGGTCATGGATCCAGAAGGAAACAAGGTCGAGCTTTGGCAGCCTCCGGAAGGTCAGTGACCCAAAAAGGCTCGAAGAGCCGGGACCCAGCGGCTGCCGCCGAGCGTTAAATCTCCATCGAGGATACGGAGACCGATCGAAATGGACATCGGCGAGGCACAGCGGGAGGTGCGAACCAGATTTGTCGGTGGCTTCTATGGACAGCTCGTCTCCGGGGTGCTGTGGCTCGTGTCGGCGGGCCTGGCGACGTGGAGCACGCCCCACGCGGCCATCACGATGCTGGTGATCAGCGGCTTCTTCATTTTTCTTGCAACGGAGCTGCTCATCCGTGTTGCCGGCGGGAGGGGTCCGCTCAGCGCGCAGAACTCTCTTCACGGCCTGGGTATGCAGGTGGCGTTCGTCCTGCCCCTCTCGATGCTCCTCCTTCTGCCGGTTGGCCTATATCGTTTGAACTGGTTCTATCCGGCGCTCATGATCCTCTTGGGGGCTCACTATCTTCCGTTCGTGTTTCTCTACGGGATGCGGATGTTCGCGGTCCTGGCGGCCGCGCTTATCGGTGGCGGGGTGGTCATCGCGATGTACTGGGCCAGCAGTTTCAGTGTCGGTGCATGGTACACGGGCGTCATTCTGGTCCTGTTTGCAGTCATCGGCCGGACGACTGTTCGACGTGAAGCCCGCAATGGCGCGATCCTGAACACGCTCAGTCAGAAATGAACACCGTCCGGATGCCGCCGCCGCGCACCCATTCCGGCGCGATTCTCGCGGTCTGCCTGGTGGGTGCCTCCGCATGCGGGCCGGTGGGCGGGGCTGCTCGATTCTGGAACGGTTATCGGAGTGAATTCATCGTCGCGCAGCAAAGCGATCAAGGTCCGTGGGGTGGTTGGCGCTGGATCCAGTGGCGGGCGGACAGCCCCGGAACCTTCCAGGAGTCGGCGGTTCGAGCGTTCGCCGAAAGCAAGGGTTGGAAATGCGTGCAGAGAGACGAGTACAGCGCAAAGGAGGTCGGAACATGGGTGACCTGGAAGGGTCAACCCATTTTCCCGCTGCTCGAGCCTATGGATCGCGGGCCCGATTACTACCAGCAGCCCGAAAGAGCTCCTCGACACATCTCGTCGGACTCCGTTGTCCTGAAGTGCGACAGCGGATGGATGCGATCGGACCCCGTCGGGCACGACCCCGATCTCGTCACCGCGTACGGGTTCATCCATCTCGGTCAGGACGGCCGGGAAATGGCCGTGTACCACCTGTGGGGCGAATGACGGGTGCCGCATGCCGCCTACGTTCCTGTACCTCGTGGCTCTGATCTTGTGGGTCGGCTTCGGTGTCGCGGTGTGGGTGGTCGCGGCGATACTGATGATCTTCCCGGGCATGCGTCGGACCGGGCGACGCCTGGCCTGCGCCATGGCCGTCACATTTCCCGGGGTCATCGCGTACCAGGCCCTCGCGGCTCCGGTCGTCGCGGCGCTTCTATTGACCATGTGGCTGTTTTGGAAGACGCTTGAGCCCGGACCCGGGACGACAACCTCGAACCCTGCGGTCATCGCGATCTCATTGCTCACGCTGGTTCTGGCCTTCATCATCGTCCTGGCGATGTCTCTCGCGGGGTTCTGGGAAGGCTGGCGGGTGGGCTGGGCCATGGGTGCCGGCCAGGGCTTCATGAGCACCGCGCGAACCGGGCCGCTTTTCCGTGTGGCGCGTCATGTCCGTTCGCGTCTCTTTGCGTCGGGCGCAAGTTAGGCCGCGGTCTGGTTTGCGACCCAGGGAATTCATGACCGATCCGTCCAATGGATACGAAGGAGTGGCGGCCGAGTTTCTCGCTGGTCGTGGCCGCGCGCCTTCCTCGGCCGTCGGCGCGAGGTTCGTGCGCGACTGGGCTCGAGCTCTGCCCGGCGGCGCCACCGTCATCGACCTGGGTTGCGGGTCTGGCCTTCCCATCACGAAGGTCCTGGTTGGAGAAGGTCTGAACGTGTATGCCGTCGATGCGGCGAAGACCCTCGTCGCGGCGTTTCGACACAACCTCCCAGGGAGACCCGTCGCATGCGAGTCCGTGGAGGACTCGGCGTTCTTCGATCGGACGTTCGATGGCGTCGTCGCGTGGGGGCTCATCTTTCTGCTTCTTCCCGGGGCGCAACGGCGCCTCATCAAGAGGATCGCCGACATCCTCGTGCCGGGCGGCCGTCTTCTGTTCACGTCGTGCGCCGGCACGGATCCCCTGGTGTGGAATGACGCGATGACCGGACTGGAGTCGCGGTCGCTTGGCGGCGTGGAATACCGCACACTGCTTTCCGCAGCAGGCCTGACGGTCACCAGCGAGTACGAGGACGAGGGGCAGAACCACTATTTCGACGCCTTCAAAGAGGGCAGGAGGGCAGATGACGCATAGAACCTTCATGGAGAAGAAACCATGGGCGCTTGGGGTGTGGGGTGCTTCGAAAACGACGACGCGCTCGACTGGGTCGCGACGCTCATCGAGTCCGATGACATGGAGCTGATATCCGAGGCGTTCGCCCAGCTCCTTGTGAGCTCGGGCGACTACCTCGAAGCTCCCGACTGCTGTATCGGCCTGGCCGCCGCAGAAGTGGTGGCCGCGCTGAAGGGACGTCCCGGCGCGGACCTGCCCGACGCGGTCAGAGAGTGGGTTGGACCTCGACTCGGCTCGGCGGCCGCCGGCCTTCTGTCTCGTGGCCGGGAAGCGATCGCAGCGGTTGCGAACAGCTCGGAGCTCAACGATCTATGGAAAGACTCCGACGACTATGCAGCCTGGGGCGAGCGTGTCGCCGACTTGTCGCGCCGTCTCGAGTAGATCGGGTGCGACTCGTCACCTGGAATTGCTGCTCGGGACCGCTGGCGCGCAAGCTCTCCGACCTGGCGACGCTCGAGGCGGACATCGCCGTCGTGCCGGAGTGTCCCCGGATCGAGGAGCGGCCGGGCGCCACGGTCTGGGTCGGGGCCAGGCCGGCGAAAGGGCTGGCCGTGTTCGCCGCGGGGCCATGGCGGGTGCATCGCGTCCCGGCGCCGCGGGGGCTTCCCCGGTATGCGCTCCCCGTGCGGGTCTCGGGACCCGAGTCGTTCCTGCTCTTGGCCATCTGGGCGCAGCCGCATCCGACCGTCCCGTACGTCCGGGGGACGCATCGCGCGCTGCGGGCCTGCCGGCGCCTCATGGAAGACCAGCCCACGGTGCTTCTCGGGGATTTCAATTCGAACGCCATCTGGGACGACGAGCACCCGGCCGAGCGCTCGCACAGCGCCCTCGTCCGGTACCTGGGGGGGATGGGCCTGGTGAGCGCGTATCACAGCCGCTACGCGGAAGCGCAGGGGAGCGAGACGCGGCCCACTTTCTTCCTGTACCGGCACCAGCAGAGGCCGTACCATATCGACTATTGCTTCCTGCCCACGACCTGGCTGGACCGGGTCCGTGACGTGACGGTGGGTGGCCATGGGGCCTGGGCCTCGAAGAGCGATCACATGCCGCTGACGGTGGACGTCGGTTCCGGTCCGGTGCCATGACGACGGCCCCGAGGAGCAGCTCGACCCCGCCTCTCGTCACCTACCGGGGAACGGTCTATCCGTCGCAGTGCGACCACATGGGCCACATGAATGTCATGTGGTACGTCTCCAAATTCGATGAGGCGACCTGGCAGCTCTTCTCCGCCATCGGCCTCACGCCCTCGCGCCTGCGCGCCGAACAGGTGGGCATGGCCGGTGTCGAGCAGCACATCGAATACAAGCGCGAGCTGCACGCCGGCGACGTCGTCACGGTCTTCTCCACGATCCTCGAGGTCAAGGAGAAGGTCATTCGCTTCGCTCACGAGATGAAAAACGACGAGTCGGGAGTGGTGGCCGCGACGACGATTCTCGTCGCCGTCCACCTCGATACGGTCGCGCGCAAGGCGCGCGCCCTGCCGGCCGACGTTCGGGATCGGGCGCGGTCCATGATCGAGGGGAAGCAATCGTGAGCGGGGCGGAGCGGCCGGACGCGAAGGGGTTCCGATGCTCGAATTCAGCCACGCGCACCTGAAGCACGTGCTCTGCGCCCTGATTCTGGTGTCGCGTATCGGTGATATCGGCACCACCTTCCTCGTCACCCCGACACTGGCGCTGGAAGCCAATCCCATCGTGCGAAAACTGGGCTGGCGCTTCGCCTTCCTCACGCTCGCGATCTGCGCGGCGCCTTACTTCAGCGTCGAAGCGGCCGTCATGATCCTGATCCCCTCGCTGCTCGTGTCCGCCTCCAACGCCGGCAAGATCTGGATCGCGCGGACCATGGGCGAGCGCCAGCTGAAATCGATGATGCTGGCCCTGGCCGCCAGAAGCCGGTTGCGCGACGCGCTCGCGACCGTCTTCGTGTCGGCGTTCTTCGTCGTGCTCTTCGGCGGCGTCGTCCTGCTGCTCTACCCGGATCCGGCCGAGGAGCTCGCGTTCTGGGTCGGGGCCGGGATCGTCCTGTATGGTCTCGTCTTCGCGTTCTACAGCTCGCTCTCGTTCATCAAGCTGTTCAAGGAAGCGCGCAACCTGAACGTCGCGAGGCGCGGTTGAATCCATGCGATCGGACGACCTCTACTCGCTTCCGGCCGACCTTCCCGTCCCGAAGGACGACGGGGCCTGCGACCATCTGCCGGGTCTCGAGGTGTCGCCGATCGAGCTGCCGAGCACCCACGGCGGCACCGTCCGTCTGGGGGCCGCGACGACGAGGTGGACGGTCGTCTACGCCTATCCCAGGACCGGCGTCCCGACCCAGGACTCGCCGCCGGGGTGGGACGCGATTCCAGGCGCGCGTGGCTGCACGCCGCAGAACTGCGCCTTTCGCGAGCACCACGCGGATCTGCAGCGCCTCGGAGCGACCGTCTACGGCCTGAGCACCCAGACGAGCGACTACCAGCGGGAGATGGCGGAGCGCCTCCACCTGCCCTACGCGATCCTGAGCGACGCCCGGCTGGAGCTCACCCGCGCCCTGCGGCTCCCGACCTTCCGCTACGGCGAGTGGACGCTCCTCAAGCGACTGAGCCTGATCCTGGAAGGGTCGAAAATCGCGCACGTGGTCTATCCGGTCTTTCCGTCGACCGCCGACGCGCCCGCGGTGACCGCCTGGCTTCGGGAAACCGGCAGGAGGATCTGACATGGACGAGGAGACGTTGACCGGCGCGGCAGACGCGATATTGTAGGGGGCTCTCTCGCTGAAGGAGTCGAATGAATCGCGCCGCGCCCGCCGTCATGCTCGCACTCGCCCTGGCCGCCGCCCTGGCCTCGGCTCTCGTCACGCCGCCGATCGCGGCGAAAGAGAAGGACAAGATCCCGCCGCCGGCCGGCTGTCACTGGCAGGAGATCCCGGTGCTCAAGGCCCATCTGGCGATTCCGGAGGGATGGCTGTTCCGGGACACGTCGGCCGGTCTCATCCTGTCGTACGAAGTCCAGCCGGCGGGACCGGGGCTCGAGAACGTCAAGGCGCGATACCGGCTCGAGGTGCGGCGCGGCATCAAGAAGGCCGACGTCGTGACGCGCGCCAGGGAGGCCATCGAGGCGGCGCGAACCGGCGCGGCCGACTCCCAGCCGGTCGATCAGGGGGCGGCCGGGGCGCTGACGATTTTCTCCTCCACGGCGACCTTCGCCGCGGGTGCGGCGGGCGGCGGTCCGGTGAGCACGGCGCTCACGGCCGCGGCGAACGAGCGGACGGGGACGTTGTACGTCATCCGCTTCGACGTTCCGGCGGACGAAGTCGATCGCGTGTCGCCGATGGGGCAGAAGCTGCTCCAGACCCTGCGTCTCGACGACGACATCTGATGAGCGGCGCGCGGCCCGACATCCTGCGTTGCATCGGCGACACGTCGCTGCTGGCGCTGCGCCGGGTCGTGCCGGGGAACGGCGCCCGCCTCCTGGTGAAGCTGGAGGGCGAGAACCCCACCGGCAGCATGAAGGATCGGATGGCGCTGGCGATGATCGAGGCGGCCGAGGCGGACGGGCGGCTGTCGGCCGGCGGAACGGTCGTCGAGTACACCGGCGGCAGCACCGGGGTGTCGCTGGCGCTGGTCTGCGCCGTGAAGGGATACCCGTTGCGGATCGTGACGTCGGACGCCTTCGCGCGCGAGAAGCTGGCCCACATGAAGGCGCTCGGGGCCACGCTCGACATCGTGCGCAGCGACGAAGGGCGGATGACGGAGAAGCTGACCCGCGAGATGGTGGAGGCGGCGCGCCGCATCGCGGAGGCTCCCGGCAGCTTCTGGAGCGATCAGCTGAAGAACCGGGACCAGCTCGCGGCCTATCGCACGATGGCGGACGAGATCTGGGCGCAGACGGGCGGGCGGATCGACGGCTTCGTGCAGAGCGTCGGGACGGCGGGCTCGCTGCGCGGCACCGGCGAGGCGCTGCGCCGCCGCAATCCGCGCGTCCGGGTGGTCGCGGTGGAGCCGGCCGAGTCGCCGGTCCTCTCGGGCGGCCGGCCGGGGGCGCACAAGATCGACGGGATCGGCGCCGGTTTCGTGGTGCCGCTCTGGCAGGACGGCGTCGCCGACCAGATCGAGACGGTGTCGACCGAGGAGGCCGTGGCCATGACCCTGCGATTGGCCCGGGAGGAAGGCCTGTTCGCGGGCACGTCGACCGGCGGCAACGTGATCGCCGCCCTGCGGGTGGCCGAACGGCTCGGACCGGGCGCGACCGTCGTCACCGTGATGGTCGACACCGGCACGAAGTATCTCAGCAAGACGTAGATCCGGGGACCGGCGGCGCCCGGGGGCGGAGGGACGGAATGCTCGAGCTCAGACCGACCTGCGAGAACTGCAACAAGGCGCTGCCGCCCGACGCGGTCGAGGCGCGCGTCTGCAGCTACGAGTGCACGTTCTGCGCGACGTGCGTCGACGAGGTGCTCCACAACGTCTGCCCCAACTGCGGCGGTGGATTCGCGCCGAGGCCGATCCGCCCGTCGCGCAACTGGAAGGGTGACAATCACCTGGGGAAGAATCCCGCCGGCACCACGGTGAAGCACCGGCCGGTCGATCCCGTGAGTCATGCGCGGTTCGCGGCCGGTATCAGGGACATCCCGGCGCATCGGCGATGAAGACCATCCGGCCTCGGACCGTCGAGGAACAGGCCGCGGGCTGCTGAGATCGAATCACCGAAACCGATGCTCGAGATTCGCGACATCCCGCCCGATCAGATCGACATCGAGGCCCTGACGGCGCTGCTGATCGACGCGGTCGACTCGGGGGCCGCCGTGGGGTTCGTGGCGCCGCTGGCGAGGGAGCAGGCGCTGGCCTACTGGGAGGAGATCCGCGCGGCGCTCGGCGAACGCCTCATCCTGATGGGCGCCTACATGGACGGCCGCCTGGTCGGCTCCGTCCAGCTCCGCTGCGCCTGGCAGACGAACGGGCGGCACCGGGCGGAAGTGCAGAAGCTCTTCGTGCACAGGTCGGAGAGACGCCGGGGGATCGGCCGGGCGCTGATGGCGGCGGTGGAGCGGCGGGCGGCGGGGCTCGGCCGCTGGCTTCTGATCCTCGACACCCGGCTCGGCGACCTGGCGGAGCCGCTCTACGAATCGATGGGCTACGTCCGGGTCGGCGCGATCCCCGACTACGCGGTGAACTCCGCCGGCGGGCTGAGCCCCACGGTCATCTTCTACAAGCGCCTCGACCGGACGGGGTGAGGCGCCGCGCGACGCCGCGCGGCGCGACGCGACGCCGCGCGGCGATGTATCCTTCCGGACCAGGAGGTCCGGATGCGACACGCGGCGCGATGGGCGGACGGGCGCACGATCGGGGCCTGCGTGGCGATCGCCGTCTGCGCGGCGGCGTTGCCGCCCGGGCCCGCCACCGCTTCGGTCTCGCCGGACGCGCCCGCGGTGGAGCGCGGGGATTCCGAGGTGCTGGCCAGCCTGGCGTGCGAGGCGGGACGGGCCTACGCGAGCCGTGACCTCGCGACCCTCGAGCGGTTGAGCGCCGACGACTACGTCCAGACGGACGTCCGCGGCGTCGTCTCGCGGCGGAAGGAGTGGCTGCAGTTCGTGAAGAAGCGGCCCAGCGAGCTGACCGTCACCTGCGAAGACGTCGCCGTGCGGATCTACGGGTCGGTCGCGGTCGTGACCGGCGGCTGGATCTACACGGCGCACCAGCAGCCCAAGGACCTGGTCACCCACTCGCGCTGGACCTCGGTCTGGACGCGCGAGACCGACGGCTGGAAGCGGCACGTCTTCCAGAACACCTACGTCAACCTGAAAGCCGATCGCTGCGCCATGGGGCTGCCGCATTGATGAACGGCCGGTCGTCGATCGCCGCCATGCTGGCGGGTTCCGCCCGTCTCCTGGTCATCAACGGGGCCGCCTTGATGCTGGCCGGACTGCTCTGCGGCCTGACCGTCGAATCCGCCCCGCTTCCGCGGCTGATGCTGACCGCGCACATCCAGTTCCTGGTCAACGGGATGGTGTCGGTGCTCGCGGGACTGCTGCTGCGGACGGGGCTGTCGGTCGTCAGCGGCCGGGGCGGAGCGATCATCGTCATGGGGCACGTCACGACCTGGGCGGTCTGCCTGTCGGAGGTGGCCGGGGCGGTCTGGGGAACGACCAAGGCGCTGCCGATCGCCGCGGCGCAGGCGGGCGCGAAAGGCGGGGCGCCCTGGCAGGAGGCGCTCGTCCTTCTGTGCCACGTCATCCCGGGAATTTTCCTGATCGCGGCCTGGGCGCTTCTGGTCGCCGGACTGCTGCGCAGGGAGCGGCTCGCGTGAGCGACCGTCGCGTCGATGTCGCGCGGGTCGGCGAGGCCTGATGCCGGCGCCGGGGCGAAGCGGCATGCTGGACCTGATCTCGAAGCTCGGATTCGGAATCATGGTGGCGGGCCTCGCCGCGCTGGCGGTGACGCACTCGCTCTTCTCGCCGAACCCGGCGGTCGTCGGCGCGCAGGTCGCGGCGTTCGCGCTGATGGTCTGGGCGCGCGTCGCGTTCGGGCTCCGCAGCTTCCACGCGAGCGCGACCCCGACGGCGGGCGGGCTGGTGACCCGCGGCCCCTATCGGGTCATTCGTCATCCGATCTACACGGCCGTCTGTCTGTTCGCCGTGGCCGGCGCGATCCCGCACCCGTCGTGGCGGACGGCCCTGCTGGTCACAGTCGTCCTGGGCGGAGCCCTGATGCGGATGCTGGCGGAGGAGAGGCTGGTGGTGATTGATTACCCGGACTATGTCGAGTACTCTCGCGGCACTTATCGGATGGTGCCGTTCATCTTCTGATTCCGATGCCGCCGCATCCGATGCAGCCGCACTCGAACGCAGTCGCCGCAATCTCCACGCGCGTCGCGCCAGGGAGGATCGTCCTATGAACTGGATCTGGTTTCTCTTGATCGGGGCCATCGCTGGCTGGCTCGCGGGCCTGCTCACACGCGGGCGCGGGTTCGGGCTGGTGGGCGACATCGTGATCGGCATCGTCGGGGCGCTGGTCGGCGGGTTCGTCTTCTCGCTCATCGGGCTGCAGTCGTTCGGCACGCTGGGGGCGCTGGTGACCGCCACGGTCGGCGCGGTCATCCTGCTCGCCGTCCTGAGGATGGTGTTCAAGCGCTCACCGGCCTGAGATCGTGGTGAGCGTCGGGGCGGGATGAAGGTCGCGTTCGGGCTGAAGGCGCACTCGGGGTGGGCGGCCCTCGTCGTCTGCGGCGAATCGGGCGGGCGATGGGAGCTCGTCGACCGGCGGCGGATCGAGCTCGTCGGCGAGGGCGAGGCGGACTGGGCGAAGCAGCCGTATCACGCCGCGGAGACTCTGCCGGCGGCCGACGCGCGCCGGATGGTCGAGCGCGGCATCGCGGCGGCCGGACGCCGGGGGCTGCGGGAGATGCGCGCGGCGGTGGAGCGCGCCGCGGCGGACGGCCACGCCATCACCGGCTGCGCCGTTCTGATGGGGTCGCCGATGCCGGCTTGGAGCGTCGATCAGATCCTGGCCGTCCACTTCCGGATGCACAAGGCCGAAGGGGTGCTGTTCCGCGAGGCGCTCGCCTCGGCCGCGACGGAGTGCGGCCTGCGGCTGGTGCCGGTCCCGGAGAAGGAGCTCGGCGCCCACGCGGCGCGCGCGCTCGGCAGCCCGGCCGGGGCGCTGGACAGACAAATCGCGGCGCTCGGCAGGACGGCGGGCCCGCCCTGGGGGAAGGATCAGAAGGACGCGGCGCTCGCGGCCCTGATCGCGTTACGCGCGCGGCCGCCCGCGGGAAAAAAGCGATGAGCCGCCCGATCGGGGTGACGCTGATCGCCCCGGCCCTGCTCGGGTGCTCGCTCTGGACGCTCTCTCACGCGGCCGCCCATGCGGGCTCGCACCGATACCGGAGCTTTCTCATCGCCGCCGCGATCATGACGCTGGCGGGCGTGGTCGCGGCCGAGGCGCTCTGGTCGCTGCGCCCGCACGCGTTCCTGGCGTTCATGGTCTGGGCGGCCTGCGCCACGGTGGCGGTGGTGCTGGAGAGGCTGGTCGGACCGGGCCCGGCGCACGCCGCGCGGCTGGTGCGCGACGTGGCGTCGATCGGGATCGCGATCGGGATCGTCGCGCTCTACCTGCGCCGGGCGGTCTAGAGGGCTACTTCTTCGCGGGCCCGCCGGGCTGGATGCTGCCGGCGAGATCCTTGAGCGCTGCAGAGCCCTTCGCGATGTCGGCCTTGACGGAGGCACCGTCGGTGTTGCACTTGGTCATCATGTCCGACGCCGAGGCGACCGTGGCCGCGTTGAGCGAGTTCCCCAGGAAGACGGTCAGGTCCTTCAGGTCCTGCATGAACGGCTTGAAGGTCGCGGAGGCGGAGGCCAGCGAGCTCTTGATCGCCTCGATCTTCGGGCCCAGCTCGGCGCGACGCGCCTCGGAGGCCGCCTTGAGCTGCGCGTTCTGAATGTTCGCCTGGGACGCCTGCCACTGCTTGAGGTACTCGTCGCGCGCGGCGTTGGCCTTCTCGGAGTTGCCCTTGGCCTTCTGCGCCATCTTGTCGAGGTTTTCGACTTCCTTCGTGAACGTCTTGTAATTGTCGACCAGGCTGCCGTCGGTCTTCGTCATGGCGTTCATGGCGTTGAGGGTGAGGTCGATCTGCGCGCTGGCCGCGCCGAGCGCCTGGTCGAACTTGAGCATTCCGGCAGCGACCTTCTCGGCCTTGTCGGGCGCCGCCGCCAGCGCGAGGGCCGGGACGGCAAGGAGGAGCGTGAGAGCCAGCGTGTGCTTGGATCGAACGAACATGGAAAGCCTCCCTTTTTCGACGGCCGACCGCCTGATTCCGAATCGATTCTACCGAGAGGCTGGCATGCTACCGCAAGAGCCACCGGGACCGATAGGGGGTGACCCCGGCTCAGGACCCGCCGCGCTGCTGCCAGGACTCCCGCAGCATCTCTTTCATCTGCTCCTTCTGCTTCGCATACGCCTTCCATTGATCCTTGTCGAGGACCTCATGGAGACCGTCGTCCTTCTCTTTCTGAACCGATTCGGCGGCGCGCATCGCCTGGAACTTCTGCGCCGGCGTGGCGGAAGGATTGCGCGCCGGGGCCAGAGCACCCTGCATCTTGCGGGCGCTGTCCAGATTGAGGCGTGACACCTTCGCCGTCTGGGCTTCGTCGAGCTTGAGCGTCAGACCCATCAGCCTGGTCTGCATCTCCGCGCCGCGCACCGTCCGTTGCTGCTGGAACAGCTCCTGCTGATCCGGCGTCAGGATGGCGCGCAGGTCGTTCTCGCGGGTCGTGAAGGCTTTCACCGCCTGCTGCACGAGGGTCTGGGTGGACGCCTTGTCCCCCGCCTGCCACTGCAGCGCCGCGTCCCGCATGCTCCGGGCCGCCGCCAGGTTCGTCCTCTCCACCTCGGGAATCTGGATGGCGGACAGCCCGAGATCCTTCGACATCGACTCCGTGAGCCGGCGGGCCATGGCGTCGAAGTCCGCCGCGACGTTCGCCGTGGCGGCGTCGCCGGGTGCGCGCTCCCCGGCGGCCGCGCGAACGGCGGCGCATGCCGGGAGCGGAGCCGGCCCGGCGGCGAGGGCGGCCCACACGACGACGGCGGCGGTCGCGAGACGACGCGGCGATGGCGGACCAGGCACGGCGCCGGGCACGGCCGGCGCTACTTCTTGGACTCTACGGGGGGAACCGGGAAGCCGCGGAACAGCTTCTCCATCGCCTTGTTGATCCGCTTCTCGGATTTTTCCGGAGTCGGATTGGTCAACAGCGTGTCGCTGGCGATGCCGCGCCAGACCAGCGCGTTCGAGGCGCCGTCCACCAGGTCGACGACGACGGTGCCGACCGGGATGTTGCTCACCGTGACCGACGAGGTGCCGTAGGCGCCGCCCCATCCGCCCCAGCCGGCGTAGCCGCCGTAGCCGAAGCTGGAGACGTCCATGCGCTTCTCGCTCGAGATCTGCGTGTGGGTGTAGGCCAGCAGGTCGGCGCTCTCGGCGGGGGTCATGCCGCGCGTCTTGAGCTGGGTGGCGACGGCGCCCTCGATGCGCTGCTGCGCGAACGGCGTGGGCGCATCGGTCCCCTTGCGGAAGGCGAACGACTTGTACTTGGCGAAATCGGTCTTCTTGTCGAAGTCGGTCTTGACCGTCTGGGCGAACGCCGAAGGCGTCGCGACCAGGACCCAGGCCAGCGCCCCGAAGAGCAGGGCGGCGTTCGTCGACGTGCGTCGGGTCGTGGAAAGCATGGTCATGGCAGGACCTCCGCGGAAATCTCGAAGCATGGACGGGAGAGCAGCGGCATCTTATCCCAGGTGGGGCGTGCCCGCGGCCATTCGGCCGGAAAGCCTTGACACCCGGAAGCGGGCTGTGACATAGGATCGGGAATCCGGTCACCCGACAGAGCAATGGAGAGTTCACCATGAAGAGGCCCATTGGCATCGCAGCCGCCGTCACGCTCCTCGCCGCGTCGCTTCTCGCCGCGCAGACGCCGCCCCCCGCGTCCGGCACGCCGCCGGCGCAGAAGTCGATCGCCTCGACGATGAGCGTCTATGTCTTCCCGAACAACGGGCAGGACGCCTCGACGCAGTCGAAAGAGGAAGGGGAGTGCTACAACTGGGCGGTCCAGAACACCGGCACCGATCCGTTCGCGCTGCAGAAGCAGGCGCAGGCCCAGCAGCAGAAGACCGAGCAGCAGAAGGAGCAGATCGCGAACTCGGGCGCCGGCGCGGGGGCCAAGGGGGCGGTCGGCGGCGCGGCCGCGGGAGCGCTCATCGGCGAGATCGCCAGCGACGACGCCGGCCGGGGCGCGGCGTACGGCGCGGCGGTCGGGGTGGTCGCCGGTCGCCGCAAGGCGAGGAAGGGCAAGGAGCAGGCCACCGCCCAGGCGGAGCAGCAGGGCCAGCAGGCGCAGCAGGCCACGGCGGAGCAGCTCGAGGGCTTCAAGAAGGCGTTCAGCGTCTGCCTCGAGGCCAAGAAATACATGGTCAAGTACTGACATGAGCGCGCCGCTCCGCCGGCTGATGCCCGGCCGCTGACCGGGCCGGTCCACCCCGCCGACACGATGCCCGACGACACTCCGCGCCAGGGGACGATCGACGCCACGGTGCCGGTCTTCCGCGTCGCCAGCGTGGCGCGCTCGGCGAAGTGGTACGAGTCCGTGCTCGGATTCGAGGCGGACGCGGTCGGCCCGCCCGACGATCCGGTGTTCGCGATCCTGCGCCGCGATCGGGTGGAGATCATGATCCAGAAGGTCCAGCGTGGCGTCGGCGAGCCGCGGGGCGCGGCGCGCGCGGGCGGCGGCTGGGATCTCTACCTGCGCGTCGACGACGCGCGCCGGCTGCGCGAGACGGTGCGGTCGACGGTCCCCGACGTCGGCGCGATCGTTCTGCGGCCGTACGGATGCCGGGAATTCGAAGTCACCGACCCGGACGGCCACGTCCTGGTCCTCGGACAGTGCGGGTGATGCCCGGCCCGCCGCGCCTGATCGGCGTGATCTCCGACACCCACGGCCTCGTCCGTCCCGAGGCGGTCGCCGCGCTGCAGGGAGTCGAGCTGATCCTCCACGCGGGGGACATCGGCGGTCCCGAGGTGATGACGGAGCTCGGGCGGATCGCGCCGGTGCGGGCGGTCCGGGGGAACAACGATCGCGACGCCTGGGCGCGTGCGCTCCCCGAGACCGACGTCGTGCAGGTCGGCGCGGTGTCGATCTACGTCCTGCACGACCTCGCGACGCTCGATCTGGATCCGAAGGCGGCGGGGATCCAGGTGGTGATCTCGGGGCACTCGCACAAGCCGAAGGCCGAGCGCCGCGACGGGCTGCTCTACCTCAACCCGGGTTCGGCGGGGCCGCGCCGGTTCAACCTGCCGATCGGCCTGGCGCGGATGAGCATCGAGGGGGCCGCGGTCGAGTACCATCTCGTCGAGCTCGCGATCGACCGCGCGGCCACCCATTGAACGAACGAAGGAGACGCGGATGACCAAGGCGATCGAGAAAATCGTCTTTTCCGAGATGCTGGCCCTGTTCACCGAGCACCAGGCCCCGAAGATCGTCGGGGAGGTGAACGACTTTCAGGTCAAGCTCGTCAAGTTCCTCGGCACGTTCGTCTGGCATTCCCATGAGAAGGAGGACGAGCTGTTCATCGTCCTGAAGGGCCGGTTGAAGTTCCAGTTCCCCGACCGCGTGATCGAGCTGAACCCGGGCGAGGGGGTCATCGCCCCGCGCGGCATTCCCCACTGCCCGATCGCCGAGGAGGAAGTGCATGTCCTGCTGATCGAGCCGAAGACGACGGTGAATGCCGGGTCGGCGGC
>DASRAN010000023.1:0-26606 GCA_035638115.1 Patescibacteria group bacterium
CTCACATCGCGGCGATCGCGCGCCGTCTTTCGTCGGCCTGAGCCGGGCGCGCGGCGATCAGCCGGCCGGCGGCGCCGGCTTCACGCACCGGAAGCCGAGGTGATTGCTGCCGGTGCTGATCTCGCCCTTGCCGCGCGTTCCGACCATGTAACGCGTGCAGTACTGGTCGGTGCACAGAAAGGAGCCGCCCCGGTGGACGCGCTTCTTCTCCGCCGGCTCGGCGGGATCGTAGGACGCCTCCGGGCCCTGTGGATTGCGCGCCACGCCGCCGGCCGCGGCGAGCCGGGCGAACGTGTCGGGTCGATACCAGTCACTCACCCATTCCCAGACGTTTCCCGCCACGTCATACAGGCCGTAGCCGTTGGGAGGGAACTGCGCCACCGGCGCGATCCCGGCGTATCCGTCCTCGCCGTCGTCCTGCACCGGGAAACGGCCCTCGTAGATGTTCGCCATCCACCGCCCCCCGGGCTTGAGCTCGTCGCCCCAGGCGTAAACCTTGCCGGTCAGACCGCCGCGCGCCGCGAACTCCCACTCCGCCTCCGTCGGCAGGCGCTTCCCGGCCCACTTCGCGTAGGCCGCGGCGTCGGCGTAGGCGACGTGGACCACGGGAAGCTTCTCTTTCCCCTTCAAGTCGGTGGCCGGTCCCTCGGGGTGCCGCCAGTTCGCCCCCTTCTGGTAACGCCACCACTGGAAGTAGTCGTCCAGGGGAACCGGTCCCGCAGTCGGCGTGAAGACGGTCGATCCGGCGACCAGGTTGCCGGGGGGCGCGTTCGGGAATTCCTCCCTGGTCGGCGCCCGCTCGGCGACGGTGACGTACCGCGTGGCGCGCACGAACGCTTCGAACTGCGCGTTGGTCACTTCGGTGCGGTCCATCCAGAACCCGTCGACATAGACGCGGTGGATCGGTTGCGCGTCGCGGGTCACGCCGGGCAGCGCGCAGAGCGACTCCCCCGCCGCGTCGCTTCCCATGGAGAATTCCCCGCCGGGAATCCAGGTCATCCCGTCGGGCGCCGGGCCATGCGGCCCGGTCTGGTTCTCGACGGTCGGGAGATATGCGGAGAGCGGCGCGACGCCGCCGGATGGCGCGGCGGCCGGCTCCGGATCCCCCCCGGTCCGGGTCGAGCAGGCCGGGAGCGTGATCGCCGCGACGCAGATCGCAACGAGTGCTGCAACGGAGTTCGGGAGCCGCGTCGTCATCGGGACCATCTCGATCGCCTGGAATTCAGACGTTCTACGCGATGCGCCGCGGCATGTCCAGTCGGCGTGGCGAGCGGGAGGAATTCGTACGAGCCCTTCAGACGAGGGGGAACCGGCCCTGCTGCAGCCCGATCTCCAGGAGATGGACGTCCTCGTAGATCGCGGGCACGGAGAGTCGCCGGCGGGTGTCGCCGTAGACGACGCGTATGGTGGCCGGCCCCGCCCCGAGGCGGACGCGACGCCAGGCGATGACCGCGCTCCACGGCACCTCGGTCGCCGTCCGCAGAGGCCCGCGCAAGGCGAAACCGCCGTCGTCCAGGGACAGGCTCGTGAGGCAGTGGCGCAGGAAGAACTGCGCGCATCCGGCCCCGAACAGCAGGAGCACCACGCCGGCGGCGAGCCCCGCCGGTGTCGGACCGATCGGCTCGCCGGCGCCCGCGAGGACCGTCGTGCCGAGCCCGAGCAGGCACGGCGCCGCCAGACCGTACGCCATGCGCCACGCGGGGCGGCAGGAGAGAACCAGCGGTGGAAGGTCGGGCCCCGCGGCGCGGCTCACGCCGTGCGGCGCAGGAGCTCGCGGCATGGCGCCAGGACGGGCTCGATCAGATCGTCGAGGCGCCCGGGGATCACGGCGCCCGACGCATTGGTGTGTCCGCCGCCGCCAAACGTCTGCGCGATGCGGTTCACGTCGAGCGGCCCCTTGCTGCGGAACGAGAGCTTGACGCGATCGCCGCCGAGGCCCTTGAGGAGGACCGCCATCCGCACCCCGTCGATGGCCAGCAGCTCGTTGACGATGTCGGAGGTGTCCTCGCTCTCCGCCCCGCACGCCATCACCTGGTCGTGCGTCAGCGTGATCCACGCGAGCCGGCCGTCCTCGCCGGTGCGCAGCGCGCCGAGGGCGATGCCACCGAGACGGATCAGCGCCACGCTGTTGCGCTCGAAGACCTCCTCGTACACCTTGGGGGGGCTCACGCCGCAGGCCAGCATCTCCGAAGCCGCCACGTGAGCGCGCGGCGACGTCTTCCCGAACCGGAAGTAACCGGTGTCGGTCACCAGAGAGACATAGGCCGCCTGGGCGGCGGTGAAATCGGGCGTCCCGCCGAGCGCCTTGATGATCTGGAACACCAGCTCGCCGGTGGCGCTGGCCTCGGAATCGACGATGTTGACCTTCCAGAACGGCTCGATCAGGTTGTGGTGATCGATGCAGATCGTCGTGGCGCGCGACGCCCGGGTGGCCGGCTCGATCGGTCCGAGACGGCTGACGGCCGAGTTGTCGAGCATGAAGATCAGATCGGCCTGTCGCACGAAGGCGTCGTGCCGCGCCGGGTCGAACACCTCGACCGCGCCGCGCGCGTCGAGAAAGGCGTACCTCGGCGGGATCGCCTCGGTGTTGAGGATGCGCGTCTCGATGCCGCGCGAGGTCAGGTAGCCGTAGAGGCAGATCTCGGCGCCGATGCCGTCGCCGTCCGGCGTGACGTGGGTCAGAAGGACCGCGGTCCGCGCGCCGTCGAGAAGCGGCCGAAGGCGCTGTGCGGCGTCGGCGATGAAGCTGCGATCCCGATCGTTCATGCCTGTCCTCCCGCCCGCGGCCCGGCGGCGCGATAGGCGGCCGCCAGCTCGACGTACGACTGCGCGTTCTGGCGCACCCGCTCGATCTCTTCCGGCTTGAGCGGGCGCACCACGCGGGCCGGCACGCCCAGGACGAGCGAACCGGCGGGGATCGTGGTCCCCTCGGGCACCACCGCGCCGGCCCCGATGATGCAGCGTGGCCCGACGTGGCAGCCGCTCAGCACCACCGCCTTCATGGCCACCAGGACCTCGTCCTCGATGGTGGCGGCGTGCACGATGGCGCCATGACCCATGGTGACCGAGGAGCCGATCCGCGCCGGCATGCCGCGATCGACATGCACGACGCAGTTGTCCTGCACGTTGCTCCGCTCCCCGATGAACACGGCGTCGAGATCGCCACGCACGGTGGCGTTGAACCAGACCGACGACTCCGCCCCGATGGTGATCGTCCCGACCAGCGCCGCCCCCGGCGCGATGTACGCGGTCGGATCGAGACTCAGCCGGGTCGGAAGGCAACGGGATTCGGTCACGATTCTCCTGGGATCCGCCACGCCTCGCGCGGCGCTGCCGGCGTCGGTCGATCGTCTGCGGACGGGCCGGCGAATATAGGCCGGCCCCCCCAGGGATGTCAACCGCGCGCGATCGCCGGCGCGGGCGCGCCGGACGGCGCCGAGAGTGCGTCACGCACCAGTTTCAGCGGATGGACCACCGGAAGACCGGTCCCCTGCTCGATCTGGATCTTGCAGGTGCCGCAGCCGGTCGCCACGACCCCGACGCCGGTGCGCTCGATGCTGTCGAACAACGGGCGCCCCATGCGCATCGACTGATCGAAATGGCAGGTCTTCATGCCGAAGGTGCCGGCGATGCCGCAGCAATGGTCCTCGCCAATGGCGACCAGATCGACACCCGGCACCAGGCGGAGGAGCCTCACGACCGCGTCCCCGAGCCCGCGCGCCTGGAGATGACACGGATTGTGATAGGTCAGTCGCGTCGGCACGGGCCGCAGGCGGGCGCGCAGCGCGTCGTCCGATTCCAGGATCTCGAGGACCACCTCGTGGACGTCGCGCACGTGCCGCGCCAGGACGTCGGCCTGCGGCGTCCCCAGGAGCCGCGGATAGTCCTCGACCAGCGCCAGGCCGCAGGACGGCGCGCTGTACACCGGCGTGTAGCCGCGTCGCACGAGCTCCAGGAGCGTGGCGACGTTGCGCGCGGCTGCGGGACGCACGTCGTCGAGATGGCCGTAGGTGATGGCGGCGATCCCGCAGCACTCCTGCGGAGGCACCGCCACGGCGCACCCCAGCGCCTCGAGCAGCTCGATCGCGGCGCGTCCCTCGCCGGCGACGTCCTGGTAACCGCCGAAGCATCCGTGGAAGTAGGCCACCTTGCGTCCCCCGGGATCGACCGACGGCATCCGGGTCGCGAGCGCCTCGGGCGCGAACGGCTGCATGCGGCGGCTCGCGGCCACACCGGTCGCGGCCGACATCAGCCGGCGGGCGAGGGGCGACTCCAGGACCGCGTTGGCGAGCGGCGCCATGGCGGTCCCGAGCTTCAGGAGGGGCCCCGACGCGGTGAGCACCCGGTCGGTGTTCCGCTTGCCGCGCGAACGGACGTAGATCTCCTTGGCCATCACCACCATCCCGGGGATGTCGATCGCGGTCGGGCACTCCGAATGGCAGAGGCGGCAGTTGACGCACAGGTCCATGATGTCCTTGAACGGATCGGTGGTCAGCGCGCCGGGCTCGATCCGGCCGGAGATCACCGCGCGCAGGAGATTCCCCTTGGCGCGCGCGGTCGCCGCCTCCTCCCCGGTCTCGACCGCCACCGGACAGTAGTTGCGGCAGGCGCCGCAGCCGTGGCACTTCTCGATTTCGTTCTGCCAGAGCTCGGTGTCGAGGGCGGTCGCCGTGGTCGTGCGCTGATAACGCGCGCCGTAACGCAGGTCGTCGGTCAGCCCGTACGACCCGTCGTGGACGATGATCCCCGGATTGAGAATCCCCTCCGGATCGAACAGCTGCTTCACCTCGGCGAAGACGTCCGCCAGCGGCCCGTAGGCGCGTCTCAGGTACGGCGTGCGCAGCCGGCCGTCGCCGTGCTCGCCGGAGAGCGAGCCACCGAGCCCCACCACCAGGTCGACGTACTCCTCCGCCACCGCCTCCATGCGGCCCAGGTCGCGCGGGTCCTTCTGATTCATGAGCGGATTGCAGTGCAGGTTGCAGTCCCCCGCGTGCCCGAAGATGGCCGCCTTCAGCTCGTGGCGGCGCAGGAGCGCCCGCAGCCGGGAGACGAACTCCGCCATCCTCTCCGGATCCACCGCGGCGTCCTCGATGAAGCGCGTGTTGCGCTCCCGGCCTTCGCGCCGCGACAGGATGGGCGACGCCGCCTTGCGGATGGCCCAGATCTTCGCCGTCTCCTCCGGCCGGGTGCTGCGCCGCACCTCCGTCGCCAGCCCGAGGCGGCCGGCGAGCGACTGCTCCAGGCGTTCGAGCCGGTCGCCGACCTCGCGCGGATCGTCGCCGTCCAGCTCGACGATCAGGATCGCCTCCGTTCCGGACGGAAACGTCGCGCCGAGCCGCGGATCGGCGTCGCGCACGACCTCGACGAAGGTGCGGTCGAGAAGCTCGACCGCGGCGGGGGCGAGACGGAGGATCTCGACCACGCCCGCGCCGGCCTTTTCGAGATCGTCGAACAGCACCAGCGCCGTCGCCTTGGTCCTCGGAATCGGCACCAGACGGAGCGTCGCGTCGAGCACCAGCCCGAGAGTCCCTTCCGAGCCGATCAGGACCTTTCCCAGGTCGATCGACTCGCCGAGCGACTCGCGCAACGCGTAGCCCGAGGAGTTCCGGCGCGTCCTCGGCTGCCGGGCGTCGATGACGTCGCGCCGTCGATCGACCAGACGCATCAGCCCAGCCGCCAGGCGCCGGTGCGCGGCGTCCGGGCCTTGTGCGACGCCGGGATCCGGGGCGGGGTCCGGCTCGATCGCCGCGCCGGCGCCGAGGCTCCCGCCGAGCCCGGCGCGCGCCAGCGGGCGCGTCTCGATCACCTGTCCGTCGGCGAGGGCGACGCGGAGGCTCGCAACGTTGTCACGCGTCGCGCCGTGTCCGACGGTGTGCGAGCCGCCCGCGTTGTTGGCGACCATCCCGCCGATGGTGCACCAGGCCGACGAGGAGGGATCGGGGGCGAACTGCAGCCCGCTCTCCGCCAGGCGCCGGTTGAGCCGCGCGGGCACCACCCCCGGCCCCACTCGCACGGTCCGGGCCCGGGCATCGACCTCGCCGATCCGCCGGAAGTGCCGGGAGAAATCGAGGACGATGCCGCGGCCGAGCGTCTGTCCGGCCAGCCCCGACCCGCCGCCGCGCGCGGTGATCGGGATGCCGTGGCGCCGCGCGTACTCGAGCACCGCGAGCACGTCCGCTTCATGCCGGGGCACCACCGCTCCGAGAGGCCGGATCTGGTAGATGCAGGCCGCCGTGCTGTAGAGCGTGCGGCCCAGATCGTCGAACAGGATCTCCCCTTCGACGCGCCGCTTCAGGTCGGCGGCGACCGCAGCGGGATCGACTCCGGCGCCGGCGCTCACGCGCGCCTTCCTCGGGCCGGGCCGAGCAGGCCCGCGACGTGGCGCAGCTCCGGAAGAATCAGCCGCCGCATCGCCAGCCGGACGGCCCGGGGCGATCCGGGCAACGAGAACACCACCATCCCCCGCCAGAGGCCGGCCGTGGCGCGGCTGAGCATCGCCGCCGATCCGACCTGTCGATAACTGAGCATCCGGAACAGCTCTCCGAATCCGGGCAGGCGCTTCTCGAAGAGCGCCTCGACCGCCTCGAAGGTCCGGTCGCGCGGCGCGACACCGGTGCCGCCGGTCATCACGACGACGCGCGCCATGCCGCGACGCCGGATCGCCGCGAGGTGCGTCCGCAGACGGCGCGGGTCGTCCTTCACGATCCCGTCATCGACGACGGCGTGACCGTCCCGTTCGAGCGCCGCGCGAATCAGCCGCCCGCTCCGGTCGTTCGCGACCGTGCGCGTGTCGCTCACCGTGACGACGGCGCAGGTGACCGAGACCGGACCGCTGCGTCGATGCTGGCGGTGGCTCATCGGGAGGCTCCGGTCGTGGCGACCGGCCCGCTCAGGAGGCGCGCGGTGAGAGCCAGCGAAGCAAAGTTCGCACGCCGACCCCCGAGCCGCCCTTCCCGAGGTAGGAATACTCTTTCTCGCCGAACGCCGGCCCGGCGATGTCGAGGTGGGCCCACCGCAATCCCTCGCGCACGAACTCCTGGAGGAAGAGCGCCGCCGTGATCGCCCCGCCCCAGCGAATCCCGGTGTTCTTGATGTCGGCGATGTCGCTGCGGATGTGCTCGCGGTACTCGGCGTAGAGCGGCAATTGCCAGAACGCCTCGCCGGCCTCGCCCGCGGCGCGCAGCACTTCGTCGACGAGAGGCTGGTGGTTGCCCAGGATCCCGGCCGCCATCGGCCCGAGGGCCACGACGCAGGCGCCGGTGAGCGTCGCCAGATCGATCGCCGACTCGATGCCGTCGAGCGTCGAGACGTACGACAGGCAGTCGGCGAGCACCAGCCGCCCCTCGGCGTCCGTGTTGCGCACCTCGACCGTCTTGCCGCTCATGATCCGGAGGACGTCGCCCGGTCGGATCGCGCCGCCGCCGGGCATGTTCTCCGCCATCCCCATGATGCCGGTGACCTCGTCGCGGGAGCCGATCTCCGGCAGCGCGCACAGCGTGGCGAGCACCGCGGCCGACCCGGCCATGTCGCACTTCATGGTCTCCATGCCGTCCGCCGTCTTGAGCGACAGGCCGCCGGAGTCGAACGTCAGCCCCTTGCCGAGCAGCGCGACGCGCCGGTCCGGCTTCGTCCTCGGGCGATAGGTCAGGTGGATCAGCCGCGGCGGCTGGTGCGAGCCCTGCGCGACCCCGAGGATGCCGCCCATGCCCATGGCGCGCATCTCGTCGGGTCCGAGGATCTTGATCTCGATGCCGGCGCGGGTGGCGGCCTCCTCGGCGATCTCCGCCATGCGCACCGGGGTGAGCGCACCGGCCGGCTCGTTGACCAGGTCGCGCGCGAAACAGGTCGCGTTCGAGACCGTCTCGCCGAGCGCCAGGGCGGCCTTGACGTCGCGCTCCGGCGCGTTTCCGCACGCCACCACGATCTGCCGGAGATGGCGCCGGCCCGAGCGCGGCTCGGAGCGATAGCGGTCGAAGCGGTAGGTCCCGAGCAGGACCCCCTCGGCGACCGCCTGCGCGGCGTCGCGCGCGGGAAACGGCAGGTCGGCGCCGGTCGGCAGCGGCACGGCGACCGTGGCGGCGCCCAGCCGATCGGCCTCGACCATCGCGTCGCCGAGCGCGCGGCGGAATCGCTCCAGCGTGAGCTCCTCCTTCGCGCCGAGCCCGAGAAGCAGGTAGCGCCGGCATCGGAGGCCCTCCGTTTGCGGAGCGTGCCACAGGAGCAGCCGGCCGGAGCGGCCGTGGAAGCGATCCTCGCGCGCCACCTCCATCAGGCGCGCCGCGAGCGCGTCGCCGACCGGGCCCGCGATCCCGGAGTCGGAGCGCAGGCGATAGACGATGCCGATGTCGGCCTCGACGTCGTCCAGGCTTCCCGCCCGGGCGCCCAGGCGCAGCGTGGCGGCGGTCACGCGCCGGCCCGCCGGACCGCTGGCTCGACGCGCGCGCCATGGCGCGACAACGGAGCGCTCATCGTGCGGCGGATCGCCTCGGACATGCTGGCCACGGACCCCTTCAGGAAGACCGGTGTTCGCGATCGGGCGGCGACACAGGGACGGACGACGACATGGGCGGGTATCTTAGACGCCCCTGCCGGAGGGGTCAAGCGTGGCGCGGGTTCGCGCCGCGGGGCGGATCTCCCGCGGGCCGCGCGCGGGTTGATCTCCCGGCCGAAGCTCTCTATAGTCCCGCGCCGGGTGCCGCGGACGTGATCCCCCTCAAAGACGACAATCCGACCCGCACGGTCCCGTTCATCACCGTCGGGATCATCGTCGTCAACTGCGCGGTGTTCGTGCGCGCGCTCTTCCTGCCGCCGGCGGTGCAGCAGACCCTGCTGATGCGGCTGGCCCTCATTCCGCACGATCTCACGCAACCGGTCGCCGGCCGGATCGATCTCGTCGCCTACAACCTCCTGACGCTGCTCACCTCGATGTTCGTCCACGGCGGCTGGCTCCATCTGCTCGGCAACATGCTCTATCTCTGGATTTTCGGAAACAACATCGAGGACGTTCTCGGGCACGGGAGATATCTGCTTTTCTACCTCCTGTGCGGACTGTCGGGGGCGGCCGCGCAGATCGCGGCCGATCCCGGATCGCGCGTCCCGATGATCGGCGCCAGCGGCGCGATCGCCGGCGTCCTGGGCGCCTACCTCGTCACCTTTCCGGCGGCCCGCGTGTCGACCCTGATCTTCGTCGTCTTCTTCGCCCGTCTGGTCGAGGTGCCGGCCCTGATCGTCCTGGGGTTCTGGCTGCTCATCCAGCTGATGAACGCCGGACGGGCGGGCCAGGCCGGGGTGGCCTGGTTCGCGCACCTGGGAGGGTTCCTCGCGGGTCTGGTGCTGGTGGCCCTGCTGCGACGGAGGCGGGTGCCTCACAGCCTTTATTGAACCGCGCGCAGCCCGCAGTCAGATGACGATGCCGAGTGCCGAGAGCGCGTCGCGGGTGCGCTGGCGAAGGACATCGAGACTGCCGTCGTTGCACACCACCCGATCGGCGAGCTCGAATGTTCGCTGCAGCTGCTGACCGGTGTCGGTGACGGAGTTCTCACGTTCTTCCTTGAAGCGGAACTCCTCCAGGGTCTCGCCATCGCCGGTCCGGCCGCGCACCAGCGATCGGTGGAAGCGGATCCCGATCGGCGCGTCGATTCCCAGGAGCGCGAACCGGACGTGCGATCGCAGCACCTCGACCTCAGCCGGACCCCGGATCGAATCGACCACGCTGCGCTCTCCCAAGCGCGGCAGGATGCGCCGCGCCAGGACCCCCGGGCCATCGCGCTCCCTCAGACGCACCCCCACGGCGATGAGATTGTCGCGCGTGTGCGGGAGGTCGAGGAGAGTGGCCTCCTCCCGGACGACGTCGGAGAGGGAATGGACGCCGAATCCCTGCTCGGACAGGAAACGCGCGACCTCACCTTTGCCCGATGCGTTGGGACCGGTGAGGCCGACGATGACAGCGGCTTGATTCGGTGCTGCGATTGGGTTCAATTCTCCCCGTCGGGAGGATTCTCGTCCGCGGGCGGATCGTTGGGCGCCGGCTCTTCCGGCGCCGGCGGAGCCGAAGCGCCGTTGTCGGCGCCCTGATCGCTCTGCGAGGCATCGGCAGGCGGATCGGGATTCGCCGGCGGCGGCTGCGGTGCGGCCGGGGCTTGCGTGGCGGCCGGTGCACCGGCCGGCGCGGAGCCTGGCGCCGCGGGGCCCTGATTCGAGGGGGGCTGGGCCTGTCCGGGCAACGCCGGCGGCGGGGCCGATACGGGCGGTCTCACCCTGGCCAACGGGCCCAGTCGCGCGTTGAGTCTGCGACCAGGACCGTCTGGGCGTCCGATCACGCCGTTCAGGTTGTTGTTGAAGCGTGCGCCTACCCCGATAGCCCCCCCCTGGGCTCCGTACTGACCGCCACGCGGACCCATGCCGCCGGGATTGTAGGACGGAGGAAGCGCCTGAGGCGGGACCGCATCCAGCTCGCCGAGACCCACCGGATTGACCTTCCCCGACGCCTGGGCCGGCGGTGAGGACTTGCCATCCGGGACGGGAGCCGTCTGGGGCGTCGCCACGGCAGCCGTCGCGACCGGACCTGCAGGATTGCCGCCGGCGGCTGCGTTCGCCTGAAGATTGGCGACCGGCTGAACCGGCGCGGCCGGAGCGGGCGGCGGAACCACCACGGCCGCGGTCGCTGCCGCCGGAGCGGACAATTGCAGCTCCTCGACACGGTCAATCTGAACCGAAGGGACTCCGATGCGACCGCCGCCTTCGATCTCGAGGATGGTGACGCGATCCCCGCGCTCGACGCTCTTCACGGTCATGGCCTTGCCGTTGACGAAGTAGACGATCTGATCGGCGCGCGCCGGGACCGCGGCCGCCAAAGCCGTGAGCAGGAGACCGGCCGGGATCAGGAACGCGACACGTGGGCGCTTCATAAGACGACCTCTTTTCTTGAGCCTCGGGAATTTCACCCTGGCCGGGCCGGTGCTTGGGGGTGGCGGGCCCGTTGCAGGATGGCCAAAGTCTACCGCGAGGGCCGGGGGGAGGCAATCGGAATCGGTGCGCCTTACGTTTCCGTCACCTGGACCCCGGAGGCCGACAGGTCGAATTGCAGGACTTCCGCCCCCATCGAACGCATTCTCCCCTCGACCGCCCCCCTCACGCCGTCCCCCGGGAGCCAGAGGACGAGACAACCGCCCCCTCCGGCCCCGCACACTTTTCCGGCGCTAGCGCCCGTTTCGCAGGCGCCCGCGATGAGCGCGTCGATCCGCTCGTCGGTGACGGCGGGCGACAGGCGGCGCCGCGCCGCCCATTCGTCCGCCAGGCCTGCCCCGACCTCCTGCCAGCGCCCCGCGATCAGCGCGTCGCGGACCTGGTGCGCGGCGTCGCTGATCGCCTGCAGGGAAGACCGGACGACCTGGTCGCCGTCGAGGTAGCGCTTATAGATGTCCCAGTTCGAGATGCCGGAATTGCGCGACACGCCGGTGTAGAGCAGGAGGATGCGCTCGCGCAGGGCGGCCGTGTCGACATCGAGACGCTCGATCCGGGTTCCCCTCACCGTGTAGTGGAGCGCCAGCACCCCGCCATGAAGAGCGGGATGGTAATCCTGCTCCCCCGTCGGGATCGCCAGAACCTGAGTCTCGACGGCGCGGGTCAGGTGGAGGATCTGATCGGCGCCGAGCCCGGTCCCGGCGAACCGATCGAGCGCGGTCGCGAGAGCGATCCCGAGCGCCGACGAGCCTCCCAGTCCCGAGCCGGCCGGTGCGCGGCACGCGGTGGTGATACGCAGCGCGGTCGGCCGGGATCGGGGGGGGCCGCTTGCGAGGAGTTCGTGCGCCAGGCGCGTGATGAAGGACAGCCCCGCGGGGGTGGCGGCGAGCGCCTCCTGCAGCGAGGCGCCCGCCGGAACGCGACCGGAGGCGCCCCGGTCGCGCGAGACGATCTCCCAGCCCGGTTCCGCCGCGATCTCGATCGACGCGTTCGCGTCCAGATCGATGGCCGCGTTCACCGTCAGCGGTCGATCCAGGAGGAGATAGAGAGGCCAGAGGTCGACGGTGCCACCGGCGAGATCGACGCGTGTCGGGGCGCGGGCTTCAACGCGGCGCGGCATGGGGCCGCATCTTAGCCAGCGCCGAACCGAGCGGTCAACCGGGATTGAACGTGTTCCGACCGTATGCTAGCATCACGCGCTTTTTCTCACCGGGGTCCGCCGCCGTCTCGATGCACACTGCGCGCCTTAATCGCTGGGCCGTTGCCCTCCTGACGGTGCTCCTGTTCGCGGTCCCGCTGCTCCACAGCCCGCGAATCGCCGACCCATTCGATCTGCCGAAGGAGACCGCCATCATCGTGGCGGCGCTCCTGGTCGGCCTGCTCGCCATCGCCGGCGCGGGCGCCCGCCGCGTGGCCGGCCCCCTGCCGCGCTCCATCGCGCTGTCCGGTCTTGGTCTGATGCTGGCCGGGGTGGCGGCGACGCTGGTCTCGGCCAATCGCGCGTTCGCCCTCTGGGACCTGGTCCGGACCGCGGCGCTCCTCGTCCTCGCCTGGGGGGTCGTGCGCTTCGTGCGCGAGGCGCGCCACGCGGCATGGCCCATGCGCGCCGCAATTGCGGCGGCGACCCTGGTGGCCGCCGGCACCCTGGCGCAGGTCGCGATCCCCGGATACGGGGTCTCGATCGCCGGCGTCTCCCTCCTGCCCGCGGTTCCCGCGGGCGCGACGCTCGGCGATCCGGGGCTGGCCATTCAGTTCCTGCTCCTGGCCGCGCCGCTCGGGCTCGGAGCGGCGGCGCTCTCGGGCTCGTCGGGGCGGCTCCTCACCGCCGCGGCGCTCGGTGTCGTGATCACGGCGGTCATCTACGCCGGACGCCCGGAGGGCTGGATGGCCGCGGCCCTGATCACCGCGGCGCTGATCGCGACGCGCGTGGCGCGCGCCTTCGCGACCGGGGAGGGCTGGCGGGATCTGACGCCCGATCTGGGCGGCGGAGCTCTGCGCGCGGCACTGGTGACAGGAGCCGTGGTGCTGCTCATCGTCGCCGTGTCGCGCATGCCCGGACTCTCATCGGGCACGGAGCCGATGGCGCCTCTTCCGCATGTGGGTCTGCTCGCGCCGACCACCGGCGACCCGACTGCCGATCGCCATGCGGCGATCCAGGGAACGACGTCGCTCCTGGCGATCCATCCCCTGGGTGTCGGACCCGGTTACTGGCGGCACGGATTCCTCGAGGTGGCCTGGAAAGGGGCGGCCGCGTCGCCCTTCACGCTGAGCCATCAGGCGGTGCACGTGGGGAACAGCCTGCTCGAGCTGACGTCGGAGTACGGCGTGGCTGGCGGAGCGCTCTTCCTCGCGCTGCTGCTCCTGGTCGTCCTGGGCGCCGCGCGGACGGCGCTGCGGGATCCCGGACCCGCGGGGACGGTGGCGCTGGCGGCGCTCGACGTGATGCTCGCGACCGTCGTCGTCTCCTTTTTCGGCTCGCCATTCCAGGACGCGACTCCCGCGCTTCTTTTCTGGATCGCCGCCGGGCTCGCGGCCGCCTCGGCGGGCCTCGGCGCGCCCGCGACGAGTCCGGGCGCCGGGACGCCGGCCGAAACGGGCCGGACGCCGGCTCCCCTGCGCTGGTCGCTGGCGGCGGTCTGGGCGATCGTGGCGGTCTCCGCCGGTGTCTGGATCGGCGCGCGCTTCGTGCGGGAATCGCGCACGCTCGAAGGCCAGAGTCTGCTGTTCGCCGGCGACTCGAAGGGCGCCATCGCGGTTCTCTCCGAGCCCGCCGTCCTCCGCGCCCCCGACCACCTGCCGCACGTGCTCCTCGGCAACGCCTGCCTGCGCGCCGGCCGCTATCAGGATGCGGCCGCCGCGTTCGGCGCCACGCTGGCCCGTTCTCCTTGGTACCTGTCGGCCTTTCTCGGGCGGGCGGCGGCCTACCAGGAGCTGGGTCTGTACGATCGCGCGGACGACGATCTGCAGGCGGCTCTGGCCATCGCCCCGGGAAACTCCGACCTCGTCATGAGCCTGGGGAGGCTCGACACGCGCCGCGGCCGCCTCGAACAGGCGATCGCCGACTACCGGCGGGCGGCGGAGCTGACGCCGACCCTGGCCGACGCCTGGTACAACATCGGGGAGATCTACGCGAGGCAGGGCCAGTACGACGCCGCTCTGGAGGCGTTTCGAACCTGCTCCAGCAAGAATCCCCGGCATCCGCGCGTCAACCTCGGGTTGGGAGACGCTTACGAGCACAAGGGGATTTACGAGATGGCCCTGGAGTACTACCAGCGCGCCGCCAGCCTGGATGAGCGTTCGGTGGAGCCGCGCCTCCGGCTGGCGAACATGTTTCACGCCACCGGAAAGGACTGCGAGGCCAAGGAGTCCCTCATGGCGGCGCGCGATCTCGAAACCGATCCTGGGCGGCGCGCCTCGATCCTGACCCTCATCGACACGGTCGACGCCGGCTGCCGGCGGTTCCTCAAAGCCCAGCAGGGCTGACCTACTCGATCCAGACCTCGATCCGGGACTCCTCGGTGTCGACCTCGAGGAAGCGCCCGGCCCCGGCCTTCTGGATGGCGTCGAACACGTCGTCGAGATTGATCCCCTGGCGTCGCGCTTCGCGACGGATCTCCGACCTGGCGTCCTCGTCCAGGGAATTCAGGAGCATCTGCGCGAACGCCACCGGCAGGCTGATCTTCAGCTCGAATCGCCCCTCTTCCTTGTTGAAGATGGTCATCCGGATCAGGGATGGCGCATGACCGGACGCGGCGACCGCGGAGGTCCCCGCCGCCGGCTGCGACCGCGGCGCGGGTGACGGGACCTCCTTCGGATCGATCTTCAGGATCGCGATCAGGATCTCGTTGCGGATGTCCTGCTCGCTCTGGGTGGCGAGCGCCTTCTTGAGGACCACGAGCGCGCGGCCGCGCAGCGATTCATCCTTGGTGTCGGCGGCCCGGATCGCGGCGAGCGTCGAGACGTAGGCCGAGGGGTTCGACAGACCCTCGTCGAGGGTCTCCTGGCAGGCGGATCCCCTGGTCCGACGCGCGTCGCAGGCGAGCGAGAAGAGGCTGGTCCAGGCCTGCTCGCTGAGCATCTTGTCGCCCGCGTGCCGCGAGACGAAATCGCGGAAGGCCGTCGCGGCGTCCTTCTCGCGCCCCGGGATGCGCGACAGCGCCCGCGCCCGGTAGAACGCGGCCTGGGTGGCGGAGGGGCTGGCCGGATAGCGCGCCAGCAGATCCTCGCATCCCTTGAGCACGGCGTCCCAGCTCTCGTCGAAGACGTCCACCTTGATCTGGCGGACGAGGTCGGATTCGGCGGGCCCGGCAGCCCCGGCGGGGGTCGTGGCGGCCGCGGCGGCGAGCGCGACCACGGCCAGCGAGACGACGACCAGCGCGCCGGTGATCCGCCGGCGACACGAACGCAGCGCGCGTCCGACGCCCACCGCGCCCCCCGTTCCCTCCGGTCCCGATGGCGACGGATCAGGCACGTGTTCCTCCCTCCTCGACCTCGCGCGTGACCAGATCGATGCGCAGGAGCAGCTGACGTCTCTCGATGGCCGCACGCAGGTCGTGAATCGCCTGCACCGCGGTGCAATCGTCCATCGCGGAGACCTGGAGGAGCAGGCTCTCGAGCTGGCCCAGGAGCTCGGCGAGGCGGCGATCGCCGGGTCCCGCGAGGCTGCCCTGATAGAGACTGACGCGCCGGAGCAGGTCGTTGGCGCGCGTCTTCTCGAGCGCGACGTCGTACGACCCGTCGGAGCGGCGGCAGCGCACCGGGGCCTGCATCAGGTCCACGAGCAGCGCCCGGCCGTCCCGCAGCGAGCGCGCCGCCGCCTGTCGGGTCACGCTCTCCTGCAGGAAGCGGGCCCCATCCCGCCGCTCGGCGGCGGGGCCGGGCTGGTGCGCGGCGGCGAGCGGCGGCGGCGCCCCATGTCTCATCCGCAGGCCCGCGAGGACGACGAGCATCGCCGCGGCGGCCAGGGCTCCGCCCCAGACAAACGCCCGGCGGCCGGCCGTGCGCGCCCGGAACGGCGTGACCGCGACCGCCCCCTGCGCCTGCTCGGCGGCCCGGGCACGCGCCACGGTGCCGCGCGCGAACCCGGCCCAGTCGACCTCGTGCTCCCGCGGAAAGACGGCGGCGGCATCGACGGAGCGCAGGGTCGCGACGGTTCGGGCCCAGAGCGCGGCGCAACCGGCGCAGCCCTCCAGGTGGCGCTGAAGCGCTTCCGGCTCCTCGGCCGCACCGTAGAAATGGAGCGTCATCCGCTCCCGGACCGAGTCGCAGGTCGACGCGGGGGGCCGGCCCTTGTCGCTCATCCGCGTCCCTCCCCCGCCCTGGGCTCGCGCGCGCCACGCTCGAGCCGCTCGCGCACCGCCGCGGCGGCGCGATGCAGGGACGATTTCACCGTCCCGAGCGCGCAGCCGCGGGTCACCGCGATCTCCTCGAGCGTCATGTCCTCGAAATGCCGGAGCACGAACACCTCGCGCTGGCTCTCGGGGAGCAGGGCGACCGCCTCCCGCACGCGGCGCCGGAACTCCGACTGCTCGTGATGGTGCTCCGGCGTGTCGCGCGGGTCGCCGGCCGTCAGATCGCTCCCCGGTCTCGCCTCCTGCGCCGCCTCGAGAGACTCGGAAGGGCGCGCCTTGCGCCGCCTCAGGTGATCGAGACACTGGTTCGCGAGGATGCGCGACGCCCACGTGAACGGGTGGGACGCCGGCCGGTAGGTGGCGCGGGCCAGGTAGATCTTCACCATCGTCTCCTGCACGGCATCGAGCGCGTCATCGTGCTGACGGAGATAGCCCCAGGCGAGCCTGTAGAGTCTTCGCTGGAAGCGCGCGACGAATCTCTCGAAGGCTCCCTCACGGTCCTCCCGGACTGCCTCCATCAGGGCGAAATCGTCCGGCTCCACGCCCTCCCCTCCGGCGCCATCTACAACGGATGGCGACCGCTCCGGGTTCCCCGCGAATCCCCGAAGGGAGCAAGGACCGGGCGCCCCGGGACCCGTTCCGATTCGACTAAAATGCGGCCGTGCGGCGCATCGCGATCATCGGCGGCGGGCCCGGCGGCGCCCATTGCGCCAGCCGGCTGGCGGAGGCGGGGCGGGACGTCACCCTGTTCGAGCCGCGCACGCGATTCGAGAAGCCATGTGGCGGCGGCCTCCCCGCCCGGAGTCTGGATTCCTTCCCGTTCCTCGACGACGCGCGGCTTCCGGCCCGGACCCTCCGGACCTGCCAGGTCATCGCACCCTCGGGAGCCGCCGCGACGATCCCGTTGCGCGAGCCTCTGCGCGTCTTCCGCCGCGCCGACCTGCACCAGTTCCTGCTCGGGCGCGCGACCGCGGCCGGCGCGCGCCTGGTCCGCGAGCGTGTCGTCGCGTTCGGGCCCGCAGGGGGCGGCTCCGCTCCGCCCTGGACCATCACCTCGATCGACGCCGGGGGACGGCGGGCCGCCCACGCCCCGTTCGACTTCCTGATCGCGGCGGACGGCGCCGGCGGATTCTCCCGCCGCAGGCTGGCCGGCGGCATCCCCGCCGCCGAGCTCACGCAGGCGGTCGGCTACTACCTCCCCGAGCCCACCGAGCAGACGGCGGTCCTCAAGTTCTGCGCCGAGGTGCCGGGCTACCTTTGGGTCTTTCCGCGGGTCGATCACGACGCCGCCGGCATCTGCGGTCCGCTCGGCGCGATGCCGGTCGCGGCGCTGCGCACGATCCTGGATCGCTTCCTGGCGGAGCGCTACGGGCCGGGGTGCCTGGCGCGGGCCACCGCGTACGCGGCGCTGATTCCCGGGGCTCCCGTGAATCCGCAGGGCCTCCGGCTGCAGGGCGAGGGCTGGGCGCTGGTCGGCGACACCAGCCGATCGGTCGACCCTCTGACCCGCGAGGGGATCCACTACGCGATGGAGTCGGGCGAGCTCCTGGCCGGGGCGCTGATCGCCGGCGCGCCCGAAACCTATTCGACGCTCTGGCGACGGAACATGGGCCGCGAGTTCTCCTGGGCCGGCCGGCACGCGGCCGAATTCTTCGCGCCACGAACGATCGAGCGGCTGGTCGCGCTCTGCGCCCGCAGCCCCCGGACCGCGGGGATCCTCTCCGACCTCGTGTCTGGCCGGCAGCGCTACCGGACCCTGGCCCTGCGGCTGCTGGCGAACGGGCCGGTCATCGCGTGGCAGGCGATCCGGCCGGCGCCGCGGCCCGACGGTCAGTTGCGCTCGTGGCAGTTGAAGCATTGATCGTTGAGCGGGTGGTTGGGTCCGCGCGCGTGATTCCGCCCGGGGCCGTGGCAGGTCAGGCAGCGCGCCGGCTCGACCACGCCGGCGTGATCCGCGTCGGCGGGGATGGGCGGACGGCGATGCGAGACGGTGTAGTACACGAGAAGGCCCGCCAGGGATCCGGCCAGCGCCAGGAAGACGACGACGCCCGGGGCCACTCGCCCGTCCCGGGCGGTCAACGGCGATCGGCGCGCCGCGGCAGAGGGGTGGTCGAGATCCTCTCGGTCGCCAGGACCTTCCCCTGCAGGAACGCGTCCTCGGCGATGGCGACGATGGCGGCCTTGATGTCGCCGCGCATGCGGCCGCTCGGCCGCAGCTCGAACTTGCGCGCCACGGTCACGCGACCTTCGAGCGATCCCTCCAGGATCAGGTTGGCCGCCGTGATTTCGCCGACGACGAAGGCGCGCGGCTCGATGACGACGGAGCCGGAGGTCGAGACGTTCCCCTCGACGCGGCCGCGCACCCGGATGTTCTCCTCGGAGACGATGTCCCCGACGAGCGTCGCGCCCTCCTCGATGACCGTGAGGAACGCCACCGGAGGCTCGAACGCCCCGGAACGCGCGTAATCCTTGCGGGAGGCCATGGCGGTGTCGCGGCCGGCGTGCTCGTCCCGGGCGCGGGGCGGATGATAGCAGGCGACCTCCTTCGGTTCAACCGCCGCTCCGGCCGCCCCGCGCCGCGGCCGCCCTCCACGCTCCGCGCGTGAGCCCGGCGAGATCGTCCTCCAGGGCGGCGCGCTCCGATTCGGGGAGCTCGACGAGCAGCAGCACGCCGCCGCTTTCGTCGTACGACGCGTCCCGGAGGCGTCCCGTCCGCCGCGCGATCAGGTGGCGGACCGCGCCGTCGCCCTCCACCGGGCCGGCGAGCTGCAGCCGGATCATCGGCACCACCTGGACCACGCCGGCGGCCGCCAGCGCGGAGCCCGCCGAGCTCCGGTAGGCGCGCGCGAGCCCCCCCTTCCCCAGCCTGGTGCCGCCGAACCAGCGCGCCACGATCACCAGGGCGTCGGTCACCCCCGCGCGCCGGATCGCCTGCAGGATCGGCGGCCCCGCGGTGCCGGCCGGCTCCCCAGCGTCGTCGCAGAGAGCGCGCTCCCCCGCGGGGAGGCGCAGGATCAAACCCCAGCAGT
This sequence comes from Patescibacteria group bacterium, assembly GCA_035638115.1. GTDB lineage: Bacteria > Acidobacteriota > Polarisedimenticolia > Gp22-AA2 > Gp22-AA2 > DASRAN01. Next base: position 19,343 of record DASRAN010000023.1, read on the forward strand.
GATGCGTGGCGTCCGGGAATTCGCGCCGCATCGCCTCGCGCGCCGCCCGCGCCTCCTCTTCGCCGTCGACCGGCGCCGCCTGCGCGATGAAGCGCGAGCCGAGAACCAGGAGAGTGAAGCGAGCAGATCGCGCCGGGGCGCGCAGCGTCATGCGCGCATCATACGGCGAGGCGCGATCCGGGACGGAGGGAGTCGGGTCGTGGCGCGGGCGCCGGAGAAATCGCCGGCTAGCTCTGCGGGCCCTCGGGCCACTGGAAGAAGTGGCCGTTCGAGAAGACGATGTCGGAATCGAACGAGTTCGTCTGGCCGCCGCTCCGGGCGCTGGGGATGCCATCCTTCCCGACGCTCGCCACCGAGTAGTCGACGCCGGTCACGGAGTCCACGTCCCAGGTGTTGGCCCAGGCGTCCGCGTCGGGCGGAGCCTTCATGAAGTGCGGGTTGATCACGGCCTTCAGCCCCGCCCAATTGGCGACGCCGACCGGATAGAGGGCGTTGTCGGTGGCATAGGCCTCCACCGCCGCCCCGATGGTCCGCATGTCGGCCATGGTGCGCTTCTGCTTGGCCTTGTCGACGGCATTGAGGAGGTTGGGCACGGCCACCGCCGCGATGATGCCGATGATCGCCACGACGATCAGGAGCTCGATCAGAGTGAAGCCGGCCTCGTTCCCCCGCCGACCTGACCGCCGTGCCGTGCACATCGGGACGCCCCTCCTCGCCTCCTTCAAGGGCAAGCGTTGTGCCACGCTCCGAGACGGCGGCCCCGATCGCACAAACCATTGCGGAGCAACGGGAACCGGCTCCGATGTCGAAATCGCAATCCACCCGACTGCCAATCCGCGTCCACGTTCGGCCCAGACGATGCCACTCAGCGTCAGCCGGATGCCGCGCGACCTTGCATCGCACCCCCCGTCCGCATAGACTACGGCCTCTTCCGGGCCGACGTAGCTCAGTGGTAGAGCAACTGATTCGTAATCAGTAGGTCGCCGGTTCAACCCCGGCCGTCGGCTCCGTTCTCATCCGGATCGATCCGCCTCCGGCCACAGCGATGCCCCTCCGCCAAACGCCGTTTCTCGAGACCCTCGCACGCGGCCCCGTCGTCTTCGACGGCGCGATGGGAACGCAGCTCTACGAGCGCGGCTATTTCATCAGCCGATCGTTCGACGAGGCCAATCTCGCGCGCCCCGACCTGGTGGGCGACATCCACCGCGACTACGTCGCGGCCGGCGCCCAGGTCCTGGAGACCAACACCTTCGGCGCCAACCGCGAGTGCCTGGCGCGCTACGGAGCCCAGGACCGGCTGCGCGCCATCAACCAGGCCGGGGTCAGGCTGGCGCGCGAGGCGGCGGGCGATGCCGCGTACGTGGCCGGCTCGGTGGGACCGAGCGGTCTGATGGTCGACGTTCTCTCCGGAGAGCGCCGCGCGGATCTCAGCTCGCTGTTCGCCGAGCAGGTCGAGGCCCTGGTGACGGAGGGAGTCGACCTCCTGGTCCTGGAGACCTTCTACAGCCTCGGAGAGATCGAGCAGGCGCTCGCCGCGGCGCGCTCCGCATTCCAGGGACCCATCGTCGCGCAGATGGCGTTCGGCGAGGACCGCCGGACCATCGACGGCCTGACCCCGGCCGGCGTCGCGGAGCGCCTGCGCCAGTGGGGCGCCGACGTCGTGGGGGCCAATTGCGCCGAAGGACCGGCGTTCCACTTCGAGATCGCGCGCGACATGCTGGCGGCGGGCGCGCCGGTCAGCATCCAGCCGAACGCCGGCCGGCCGCGCCGCCTCGATGAGCGGACCATCTACATGACGACGCCGGAGTATTTCGGGGTCTACGCGCGGCGACTCTTCCAGTCGGGTGTCCGTGTGGTCGGCGGATGCTGCGGCACCGGCCCCGAGCACATCCGCACGGTGGTCGACGCGGCCCTCATGCTGCGTGGCGGCCGGATCGTCGCGGCACCGGCCCGGCCGGCCGCGGCGCCGGTCGCGCTCGGCCGGCAGCCTTCCACGCCGGCGGAGCAGAAGTCGCCGCTCGGCGCCCGTCTTGCGGCCATCTGGCGCGACCGGATCGACCCCGCGGGTCCGCGCCGCCCCCTGGGCGGCCCCGCCGACTTCGCCGTCAGCGTCGAAGTGAACCCGGAGGCCGGCCTGAACCCCGCCCGGGCGCTCGAAGCGGCGGCGATGCTCAAGCGCGCCGGCTGCGACGTGATCAACATCGCGGACGGACCGCGGGCGGTGGCGCGGATGAGCAACCTGGCCCTGGCGGTGAAGGTGCGCCAGGAGGTCGGTCTCGACGTCATCCTGCACGTCTGCTGCCGCGACCGGAACCTGCTCGGGCTCCACTCCGACCTGCTGGGTGCCTGGGTGCTCGGGATCCGCAACCTGGTGATCATCACCGGCGACCCGCCGAAGATGGGCGACTACCCGGCCGCCACCGCGGTGTTCGATCTGGACGCCATCGGTCTGCTGCGGATGGCCGACGCGCTCAATCACGGGGTCGATCCGGCCGGCCGCTCGCTGGCCGACCGGACGGGGTTCCTGCTCGCCTGCGGCGCCGAGCCGGCGGCGCACGACTACGACCGCGAGCTGCGCCGCCTCGAGGAGAAGAAGCGCGCCGGCGCCGAGTTCGTCATGACCCAGCCGGTCTACGATCCGGCCGTCCTGCGCCGCTTCCTGCGCGACACGCGGGAGCTGTCCCTGCCGATCCTCGTCGGTCTCTGCCCGCTGGCGAGCACCCGCAACGCCGAATTCCTCCACAACGAAGTGCCCGGGATGCAGATCCCGACCGGTATCCGCGAGCGGATGGCGGCCGCGGCGACCCCGGAGGCGGGGCGCCGCCAGGGGATGCTGATCGCGCGCGAGATGCTCGACGAGGTGAAGGAGCTGGTGGTCGGCGCCTACCTGATGCCGCAGTTCGGAAGGTACCGGACCGGGGTCGAGGTGCTCGAGGCGGTCGGATACCGGTTCGCGCCCGAGGACGCCCAGGCCTGAGGGTCAGCGGGCCGGGGCCGCCGCCGTGCGCCGATCGAGGATTTTCCGGCAGGCGCGATCGAACCGGGCCTGGAGCTCGCGTCGCGCCGGCTCGGGTACGTAGCCGAGCCGCTGCCAGGCGGCCTGTGCCTTGCGCACCTCGTCCGCGGCCGCCTTCGAGCGGCTCTCCTCCGCCACCCTGCCGCCCATCGTGTTGCTGGCGAGCGCCTCGCGCCACATGGTCGCCAGGCGCGCGGCGGGCGAGAGCTCCGAGATGTCGGGACCGTCCTGCGTGGGGGCGAGCTTCTCGACCCGGGTCACGAGGTCCTGCATCCTCTTTATATTGGCGCCGGCGTCCAGGCTGGTCCCGGCGAACGCCTCCGGGTGGGCCGCGAGCACGGCGTCGAACGCGGAGTAGAACCGGCCGTTGAGCGCCTCGGCCTGGTCCTGCGGCAGGCCGCGCATCCGCCGCCAGCGCTCGAGGGAGGCCCGCAGGCGCCCGACGACCTCCTCGGGGGGCGTCGCCGTCGCGGCGACGGCGGGTGCGAGCGACTCGACCTCGACGATGAGTGTCTCCCTCTCGGCGACGAACGTCTGCGCCTCGATCGCGTCGCGGTTCTTGTAGCGCTCGAAGAAGCGATCGCAGGCGGCGCGGAAGCGCTTCCAGATCGTCTCCGACTGGTTGCGCCGGACCGGACCGATCGCCTTCCAATCCGCCTGCAGCTTCTTGATCTCGTCGGCCGTCGCGCGCCACTGCGTGGAGTCGGCCAGCGCCTCGGCGCGGACGCAGAGGGCTTCCTTGGCGCGCAGGTTCTTCGTCCATTCGTCCTTGCGCTTGGCCAGGTCCTCGTCGCGATGCGCGAAGTAGAGGTCGCAGGCCTTCCGGAACCTCTCCCAGAGCGCCTTCTCGTGACCCCGCGAGGAGGGACCGATCGCCTTCCATTCGGTCTGCAGGACCTTGATCGCCTCGGTCGTCTTGATCCAGTCGGTGGACGACGTGAGCGCTTCCGCCTGCTCGCACAGCGCTTCCTTGCGCTTGACGTTGGCGGTCAGCTCCTCCGCGTGCTGCGCGTAGAGGACGTCGCATCGCGCCCGCACCCGATCACGCGCCGTCTTGAAGCGGTTCCACAGGGACAGGGAGCGATCGGGCGGCGCCGGTCCGGCCGCCTTCCAGCGCTCCATCAGGTCCCTCAGGCCCTTGCCGGCGGTCGTCAGGTCGGCGCCTTCCTCCTCGGCCGCGCGCGCCAGGTCCTCCATCAGCGCCGAAAGCTCCTCCTGGACGGCCGCGTTCGCCCAGCGCTGCCAGCGGTCGGTGTCCCGCAGCGCCTGGATCTTCGGGAGCAGCTCGGCCTGCACCGCCTTCAGACGCTGGACGAGGTGATCGTGCTCGCGCTGCGACGGGAAGGGCGGCGGGGACTGCGTCAGGATCCGCAGCTCGCGCGCGGCGCGCTCCAGCTTGCCGAGCGGCGTCTTCTCCCCCTGCGCCAGCTTCTCCGCCTGGGCGCACAGACGCTCGACACGGGTGGCGTTGTCCTTGCGCAGCTTCTCGGCTTCCTTCGTCCTGGCGTCGGCGCGGGCGCGCTCGGCCGCCTCCTCGCCGGCGCGTGTCTGGGCCTCGTCCCGATCGAGGGCCGCCTTGCACGCCGCTTCGAAGCGTTCCTCGAGAGCGTCGATGCCGGGCTCGAGGCTGGCGATCAGGCCGGCCCAGGCCGCGCGGGCCTCCTCCACGGCCGCGCGCCCGCCGCCGGCGGCCGACCCTTCCACCGCCTCGCACAGCCTGCGACGCGGGACGAGATGCTCCTCGACCTCGCGCTCGCGCTTCTCGCGCTCGACCCGCTCCTCTTCCCAGGCCTGGTATCGCGCGCGCGCCGCACGGCAGGCGGCGCGGAAGCGCTCGTCGAGATCGTCGTCGACCTCGGTCAGATCCTCGATCCAGGAGTCCTGCAGCTCCGCCAGGCGCGCCGCGATGCCGTCCCCCTCGGCCGGGATCGAGAGGCCCTCCACCGTCTCGATGAGACGCATCTGGGCCTCGCGATCGGTCGCCGGCCGGGGATCCTCTCCGTCGCCCTCCTGGGGCGCCGCGTCGCGCAGACGCTCGCGCGCCCGTCGAGCGGCGGTGCGGTTCCGCCCCCGGGCGGCGATCGCCTGCAGCGCCTCGGCGTCGGTCACCCGGTCGAGGGCCAGAAGGGCCACGTCGCGATCCTCGCTCTTCAGCGCGACGGCGGCGATCTCGCGCGGGTCGTCCAGCTTCTGCAGGGCTGCGTTGCGCAAGGGGGCGTGCTCGGCGTGCCGCGCGACGTTGCCGAGCGCCCGCGCATCGGCCAGCCGCTCGAGCGCCGATCGCGCCACGCTCTCGAGCGCCGCCGATCGCGCCACCGCGGTGAGATGGCGGACCTCGCTCAGACCGCCGAGCGCCGCGCCCGCCGCGTCCTCGTCCCGCCCCTCGAGGGCCAGCCCGAGCAGGATCGCGGCCGCCGTTTCGCGCACGCCTCCGTCGCCGTCCGCGGTCGCGACCTGGGCGAGCAGCCGCGGATCGCGCAGCCGGCGCACCGCCGCCCGCCGCACGCGCGGCTCGGCGTCCGACTGCGCCACCGGGATCAGCAGCTCGAGATCGGACAGGGCGAGCTGCTGCACGGCCTGAACCCGTGCATCGGGATCGGGATCCGTCAGCCCGCCCTGCGGCCTGAATCGATCGAGAAGACCCACCGTCTCGCCCTCGTGTCCTTTCCGGAAGCGCCGATCATAACACCGGGCGCCGATCAGATCGCCGCCGGCGTCACCTCGGGCCAGATCGCCACCGACGACCCGACCCAGCGCAGGTCCCGGTTGTGATCGACGCCGTGCATCTTGCCGCGCGACAACCGGGTGAGATTCACCGCCAGCACCATGCGGTCGGACCCCTCCGGCCGCAGGAACATCATGCGGATCTCCACCTTGACCCCGGCGCCGTCGGGGGCCGCCAGGGCGGGCGCGTATTCGACCTTCTCCTGCAGGAGGTAGCCACCCCGCTCGGCGGGCGGGATGGCGTCGAGGACCCGGCTATCGACGTCCACCTGGACCCCCCGGCCCGCGAACGAGAAGATCGGCTTCAGGATGAAGCGCGACAGGTCGTCGGGGAGGCGATTCAGGTCGGAGAGCCGCCAGGTCCGGGGCGCCTGCGGATGGTCGATGAACGGCAGGGTGAACTTGGACCAGACCCAGTACCAGTTCGGGTGCGCCGCCCAGGTGACGTCGAGGTCGTCGCGGTAGTCGAAGCACATCGGCACCCGCCGGCGCTCCAGCTCGTCGAACACGACGCGGTGCAGGATCCGGCGCACCGGGATCATCCGTCCGGCGTCGTCCGGGGCCAGGAGGCGCCTCCCCTCGCGGCGCAGCGCGCTCACGCAGACGGCGCGCACCCCCAAAAGACGCGCCGTGGCGCGGAAGTCGGGCACGGTCTTCTGGTTCTCGGGGTCGAGGTCGAGGAGGATGACCTCGTCCGGGGAGGCGTCCGCGATGATCGTGTCCCGCAGCAGCCCGACGTAGGTGTCCGGGGTCAGACCCGAGAACAGCGGCGTCAGGCGGCGCGGCATCCCGGGCAGAGCGCCCAGGACGTCGCTCCAGACCGAGCCCTGCACCAGCTGCATGCCGTACAGCGACGCGAACCCCTGCAGCTCGATCAGCCGCGGCTCCAGCGCCCCCGAAGCGCCCCGGACGATCGCCAGGTCGATGGCGAGGAAATGCGGCAGCGCGTCGGGCCGCGGGGTCCGATACCGCTCCGGCACCGCCTCCTGGCAGGCGGCCACGATCGCCGGGCGCCGGATGATGGCGAGGATCTCCTCCGCCGTCCGCTCGCAGCGCGACCTCAGGTCGTCCGGAAGGAAGACCGGGGTCTCGGCCAGCCGGAAGCCGAACTGCGGGGTCCGCAGGCGCTCGTCCATGAGCGCGGCCATGCGGGCATAGAGATCGTCGTCGTAGCTGCGGTTGAACAGGGTCCTCAGACGCGCGTCCACGGCGGGGCCGGTCAGTTCAGTTGGTCGTGGTCGACCAGATACCGGCTGTCGCGCATGATCGGGACCCCGTCCAGCTCGACGTCGAAATGCCGCCCGACGATGTCGATGTGGGTCGTGCTGCGCCAATCGGCCCCGGTGTGCTCGCTGTACGGGTGCCCGAACGCCACGTGCAGCCCGGGGATCTTCTCGTCCTGCAGGATCTGCCCGATGACGTCGCGCACCGCCAGGTTCGTCCCCAGGGCGATTTCGCCGATGCGATTGCTGTTCGGGTCGGTGGCTGTGTAGGCCAGGAAATCGCGCACGATCTCCGGGCGGT
>DASRAN010000024.1:0-4027 GCA_035638115.1 Patescibacteria group bacterium
GGACGCCGCCGACGGCGGCACACCGACCGCCAGCGCCGCGCCCGCGGCCGGAGCGGCACCCGCCGCGCCGGCGGCACCCGCGGCTCCCAAGATCAGCGCGGAAGGGGCGCAACAGCTGACGCAGGCGAAGCAGCTCGCCGACGCCGGGAACCACGCCCAGGCGATCGCGCTCTATCAGGCCTACCTGGCGAAGGATCCCAAGGACAACCCGGCGGTCTATTACTATCTCGGGAAAAGCCTGTTCGAGTCGGGTGACGACGCCGGCGCCACGCAGGCGTTCAAGAAGGGTCTCGAGCTCAAGCCGGACATGAAAGGGGCGCACTTCTTCCTCGGAAACATCGGGCTGCGCGGCGACGACGCGACGACCGCCGTGGCCGAATACGAGCAGGAGCTCAAGCTGTCCCCCGAATCCGACACGGTCCTGTACAACCTCGGACAGGCCTACTTCAAGGCGGGGGATCTGGACAAGGCGCTCGCCGCCCTCGATCATGCCGCCACCGTCAATTCGACCAAGCCCGAGATCTACATGTTGATGGGAACGGTCTACGACCAGAAGAGCGACAAGGTGATGGCGGAGCAGATGTATCAGAAGGTGGCCGCCATCGACCCGCGCAACGCGGCGATTCTTTTCTTCAACACCGGCGTGAAGTCGTGGAACGAGAACCGGCCGAAGGAAGCGGTGATCGCTTACCGCAAGGCGGTCGAGATCGATCCCAACTATGCCCAGGCGCATCGCGAGCTGGCGCGGGCGCTGATGGCGCAGCAGGACTTCAACGGGGCCCTGCAGCACTTCCAGGAGTACCTGAAAATCAATCCGAAGGCCCCTGACGCCAAGGAAATCCAGGACAACATCGCCCTTCTGAAGAAGTGAGGCGCCGCCTCACGCTCTCCAGGCGATAAGACCGGTCATCCGTCCCGACCCCTTTCCGCCCCGGCGGTACGAGATCAGCAGATCGGGCCGGCAGACGGTGCACAGATCGGCGGTCTCGATCCGGTCTTTGCGCACGCCCGCCGCGATCGCCTGGCGGCGATTCGCGTCCAGCAGGTCGATGCGCGTCCTCGCTCCCGGCCGGATGGAAGAATCCGCGTCCGGGTCGGCGTCGCGGAAAGCCGCCACGACCTCCGGACCCACCTCGAAGCAGCAGGCCCCGATGGCCGGCCCCATGGCGACATGAATCGCCCCGCGGTGCGCGCCCGCGGCGATCATCGCCTCGATGGTCGCGCCAAGCACGCCCGCGACCGTGCCGCGCCATCCGGCGTGCGCGGCGCCGAGCACGCCGGCGCCCGGATCGCACAGCAGGATCGGCACGCAGTCGGCGACGTGGATGGCGATCGCCTCGCCGCGCCGCGTCGTCACCAGGGCGTCGCCGTCGGGACCCGGCGGCGGCCACGGCGCGGAGCCGGAGCCGTCGAGGGTCCGCACGGTGCGGCCGTGGACCTGCCGGAGGGTCCAGAGAGGCAGCGCGCGACCGGCGACGGCGCGCAGGACCTCGTGCTCCCCTGAGCCCGCGACGGTGAAGGCGTGAACCAGGCCCGGCAGGCGGTCGAGGAGGGGCAGCGTCAGGTGCCGCGCGGAGCCGGCGCCGCGCGGGCGGCGCTCCGTGTCGGTCCGTTCGCGGCTGTCGCGATCGCTCATGCGACGCAAGTGTAGGGGGAGCCTCGGGTGATGACAACGGGGGCCCCGGCGCGCCTTGACAAGAGGGGGGGGTTGCGGCAATCTATCGCCCTTCCCGCGCTCGCAATGGCCGGCGCGACCGGCGCCGGCGAGGGTTAGGGGGTTCGAAGAACGCTGTCCTTGTGCCCTGCCGCGCCGGCGGAGCGGGCAGAAACGTCACCGATCGGTTGCGCGAGGTCTGGCCAAAAGTGGAACCACTGGGCATGATGGCCCCGCCGCCGGGGCAGGGACAGTCGGGTGCGTGGCTTCAGCTCGTCCCGCTCGTTTTCTTTTTCGTCGTCATCTATTTCCTTCTGATTCGGCCGGCCCGCACGCGCCAGAAGCAGGTCCAGGCCATGCTCGAGGCCCTCAAGCCGGGTGATCGCGTGGTCACGTCGGGGGGGCTCATCGGCACCGTTGTCGCGATCGATCGCGACATCGTTCAGCTGCGCGTCGCGGACAAGATCAAGGTGGACGTGACCAAGGGCTCGGTGGTCGGGCTCCAGGGGGAATCGCCCCTGGCCGGCGCGTCGGAGTAGGAGCGGACATGAATCTCGGCGATGTTCGGGTGCGGCTCGCGATCGTCCTCGCCCTGGCGGGGCTCTGCGTGTGGATGGTCCATCCGGTGGATCGCACCATCAACCTGGGTCTCGATCTCAAGGGCGGCATCCACATGGTGATGCGGGTGCGCACCGATGACGCCGTCAAGGCGGAGCTCGATCTGTCGCGCGAGCGGATCCGGGCCGCGCTGGCCGAGAAGGGGATCGTGCCCGCGAAGATCGAGGCGGAGGGAACCACCACCGCGGTCTTCAGCGGCATCGAGCCGTCGCGGTTCGAGGAGGCCCGCCAGCTGGTGCGCGACCAGTATCCCCAGTACGCGGTCCAGGGGACGGGCAGCACGACGCTGCGTCTGACGCTGCGCCCGCAGGACGAATCCGGCATCCGTGATTCCGCGGTGCGCCAGGCGCTGGAGACCATCCGCACCCGCATCGACAAGTTCGGCGTCGCCGAGCCCACCATCCAGCGCAAGGGTGTCGGCCCGCAGGCGGATCAGATCGTCATCCAGCTCCCGGGCGTCGAGGATCCGGAGCGCGTCAAGGATCTCATCGGCCAGGCGGCCTTCCTCGAATGGAAGATGGTCAAGGTCCCGCCCGGTGTCACCTCGGATCAGTTCCGGCCGCCGGACAACCCCCAGGCGCTCGCCACCGCGTTCGGAGGGACCCTCCCGCCCGACATCGAGGCCCTGCCGCAGGAGGTCAAGGCCGACGACGGCCGGCGCTTCACCCTCTACTGGCCGGTGACCCGCTCGTCGCCGCTCACCGGCAACGACCTGAAGAACGCCCGGCGCGACCAGGATCGATTCGGCGGCCCGGCGGTCAACTTCCTGTTCACCGCCGAGGCGGGTCAGCGCTTTCAGGAGCTGACACGCGCCAACCAGGGGCAGCTCCTGGCGATCGTCCTCGACCAGAAGGTCATCTCGGCGCCGCGAATCAACGCGGTGATCGCCGAGCGCGGCATCATCGAGGGGGGGAATTTCACCGTCGAGAGCGCCGAGGACCTGGCGCTCAAGCTGCGCTCCGGCGCCCTCCCGGCGGGCATGGACATCCTGGAGGAGCGCACCGTGGGAGCGTCGCTCGGCAGCGACTCGATCCGCGACGGGATCGTGGCCTCGATCATCGGCTCGGTCATCATCATCCTGTTCATGCTGATCTATTACCGCTTCGCGGGCGTGAACGCGACGCTGGCGCTGGTGGTCAACATCCTGATCCTGCTGGCGGCGATGGCGTCGCTGCGCTCCACGCTGACGCTCCCCGGCATCGCGGGGATCGCGCTGACTGTCGGAATGGCGGTGGACGCGAACGTCCTGGTGTTCGAGCGCATCCGCGAGGAGATGAGGATGGGGCGCTCGGTCAAGGCGGCGATCCACGCCGGGTTCGATCGGGCCTTCGCCACCATCATCGACAGCCACTGCACCACGCTCATCGCCGGACTCGCCCTCCTGGGGTTCGGCACCGGCCCCGTGAAGGGGTTCGCCGTCACGCTCAGCGTCGGAATCGTCGCCAACCTGATCACCGCGCTGTTCATGTCGCGGGCGCTGTTTGACACCCTGCTCACGATCCGGCCGCGCCTTGAACGCTTGAGCATCTGAGGGACGCATGCTGCAGGTCTTCCATCACGCCAATTTCAAGGTCATGTACGGCACCAAGTGGGTGGCGCTCACCTTCTCCGCCTTCATGACCCTCTCGGCGATGGTGATCATCGCCGTTCAGGGCTTCAACTACGGCATCGACTTCGCCGGGGGCACCTCGGTCGAGGTGCGCTTCGCCGAGAAGCCGCGGGTCGAGGCGCTGAGGACCGCCCTCGACGGCGCCG